>CAYLLB010000033.1:0-56840 GCA_964384215.1 uncultured Solibacteraceae bacterium
AATACCGGACAATTCACTTGCTAGTTAGACCGGACATCTTGACGTGCTACCGACATGCGAAAATCTCCTCATGCGGCATCCAGACCGGTACTTCGATTCTGACCCCACCGTGCGCGGCATCGCGCGCGAGCTTTACAGAAGCGTCGCTAACATGGCGCTGGTGTGTCCCCACGGACACGTCGATCCACGCATGTTCGCCGACAACAGCCCGTATCCGGATCCCGCCACCCTGATCGTCATCCCGGACCATTACATCTTCCGCATGCTCTATTCGCAGGGCATCGCCCTGGAAAGGCTGGGCGTTCCGCGCACCGACGGCGGAGCGGTGGAGCAGGACCCGCGCAGGATATGGCAACTGTTCGCCGAGAACTTCCGGCTCTATCGCGGCACGCCGACCGGTTGCTGGATCGCGGATGAACTAGCCATGGTATTCGGCATCGAAGAACCTTTGAACGCGGCCAGTGGAATGCGCATTTACGACCAGCTCTGCGAGAAGCTGGCAACACCCGAGTTCCTGCCGCGCGCCCTTTTCGAGCGTTTCCGCATCGAAGTGCTGTGCACCACCGACGCCGCCACCGACACCCTCGAATTCCACCGCAAGATCCGAGAATCGGGGTGGAAGGGCCGCGTGGTTCCGACGTTCCGTCCGGACCTTGCCATCGACATCCTCCATCCCGACTGGCGGCGGGAGATCGAGAAACTGGGTGCGCTTGCCGGACGCGAAATCGTGGATTTTCCGTCTTACATCGCGGCGCTCGAAAACCGGCGCGCGTTCTTCAAGTCCATGGGCGCGGTTTCCACCGACCACGCCTGTCTGGCACCACACACCGAGCAACTCAGCGCCGGTGAGGCCGACAACATCCTGCAACGCGCGCTGGCCGGCCATGCCGACGCGATCGACGCCCGCCGCTTCACCGCGCACATGCTCATCGAGATGGCTCGCATGAGCTCCGAAGACGGCCTGGTGATGCAGCTTCATCCCGGTTGCTGGCGCAACCACAACCTGGGCATCCAGCGTATGTTCGGCGCCGACAAGGGCTGCGACATCCCGGTGGCCACCGAGTACACGGCGAACCTGCACGCGCTGCTGAACGCCTTCGGAAACCATCCCAAGTTCCGCCTGGTGCTGTTCACCTTGGACGAATCCACCTACTCGCGCGAACTGGCCCCGCTTGCCGGGCACTATCCCGCGCTTCGCCTGGGACCGCCTTGGTGGTTCCACGACAGCTTGCAAGGCATGATTCGCTACCGCGAGCAGGTCACAGAGACGGCGGGCGTTTACAACACGGCCGGCTTCAACGACGATACGCGGGCGTTTCCATCTATTCCGGCCCGGCACGACCTGAGCCGCCGCATGGACGCGAACTTCCTGGCTCGCCTGGTAGCGCGTCATCAGATTGAAATGGACGAGGCGATGGAGATGATGCCGGACCTGGCCGCCAACTTGGCCCGGGAGACTTACAGGCTTGGCTGAACGGATCATCAGCGGGCGGCGCGCCTCCACTGGCCTTTCGAGGCGGGCGTTGCTGGCCGGGACGTGCGGTACGTGGGGAGCGCGCGCCCAGTCGAGAGACATCCCTTCGGATCTCAAGACCCCCTATAAACTGGACCGTCTGGTGGTTGCGCCGGGCAGCCGCGAAGGCGAATTCGACTCGAAGGGCGTCGATTGTCCATTCGTCTACTACCACGGGGGCCTTTATTGGATGACCTATGTCGGCTTCGACGGTACGGGTTACCAAACGGGACTGGCGTCGTCCACCGACCTCATGCGCTGGCGTAAGGAAGGGTTGATCCTTCGGAGAGATCCCTCCAATCCCGTGACGCGCCATAACGTGGCGCTGACCTGGATTGTACGGGAAAACGACCTGTTCGACCGGGGACATCTGAAGAAAGTGAAAGGACGCTACCTGGGCACCTATCACGCTTACCCGAATCCCGGCTATGAGGAGGGCCCGGCGGTGATTGGCTTGGCCTGGAGCGAGGACAAGCGTGAGTGGAAGCTTGATCCGCCGTGCCTCACCAGCGAGGACGGTGCGGACTGGGAACGCGGCGGCTTGTACAAATCGTGTCTCGTGGAATACGACGAGACGTACTACATGTTCTACAACGCGAAGAACAAAGCGACACCCTGGCACGAGCAGGTCGGCGTGGCTACCTCTTCCGACCTGAAGACCTGGACCAGATATCCGGGCAATCCGATCCTGGTGAACGGGCCGGCCGGCAGTCTGGACGAGATCTTCGCCAGCGACCCGTGTGTGTTGCGCTACGGAGATGTGTGGGCGATCTTCTATTACAGTCTGGACAAGCGCGGAGTGGCCCGGGACCTGCTGGCCATATCGAAGGATTTGAAGTCGGTCACTAAGTGCGACGGCGTTCTGGTGGATGTGGGCCCGCCCGGATCCGTCGACTCCCGATATGCGCACAAACCGTCCCTCGTGTGGCGCGACGGAGTGCTGTACCATTTCTATTGCGCCGTGTCGAAAGAACGTGGGCGCGGCATCTCGGTGGCGGCTTCCAAGCCGTGGCCGAAATCATAGCAGCGGCAGGAGAGTGCGAAATGGCCATTTTTGTGACCGGCGGCGCGGGATTCATCGGCTCGCAGTTCGTGCGGGATTGGGTTGGTCTGCACCCGGACCAGCCGCTCGTCAACTTCGACAAGCTCACCTACGCCGGCAACCTGGATAACCTCGCGGAGGTGGCCACGAGCGCATCTTACCGTTTCGTGCGCGGCGACATCTGCGACGCCGGAGCCGTGGCGGCGGCCATGCCGGACGGCTGCGACGCCGTGGTGCACTTCGCCGCCGAATCCCATGTGGACCGCAGCATTCTAAGCGCGGCCGAGTTCGTGACCACCAACGTCCTGGGCACGCAAGTGTTGCTGGATGTCGCGCGCGCCAAAGGCGTGAAACGTTTCCTGCACATCTCGACCGACGAAGTCGGCGGCAGCATCGAACCGGAGAGGTGGTTCGCCGAGGATTCTCCGCTGGCGCCCAGCAGCCCTTACGCGGCCAGCAAGGCTGCGGCGGAGCATCTGGTGCGCGCGGCCGCGCACACTTTCGGCATGGACGCGGTCATCACACGCACCAGCAACAATTACGGACCGTACCAGTTTCCCGAGAAGCTGATCCCGCTGGCCCTGGCCAACGCGTTGGAGGACCGCCCGATCCCCGTCTACGGAGATGGAATGCAAGTGCGCGACTGGATTCACGTGGCCGACAACTGCGAGGCGCTGAGGAGAGTGCTCGAGAGCGGCAAGCCTGGGGAAACCTACCATATCGGAGGACTGCATCCGCTCCCGAACCTGGAACTGTTGCGGCGGTTGCTAGCCGTCCTGGGCAAGAGCGACAGTCTCCTCACCCATGTGAAGGATCGCCTGGGGCACGACCGCCGCTACGCGGTGGATTGCTCGAAGATCCAGCGCGAGCTGGGCTGGCGGCCTTCCATCAGCCTGGACGAAGGGTTGCGCGCCACCGTAGCCTGGTATCGGGATCACGCTGGATGGGTCCGCCGCGCCCGCAGCGGCGAGTACCGTCAATACTACGAAAGGGTTTACGGGGCCTGATCATTTTCCACTTTCTGCCCGCGCCATCTGGGTCTACACTGTAGGTGGACGTTCTTCGTGGACCCTCGTCGCGGCCGCAATGGCCGTTGAGGGAGGACTGTCATGGCCCTGCTGGAACGGCTTCTCGACTTCCTGGCCCAGAGCCAGGTAGCCTACACGCATCACAAGCACCCCACTGCATTCACAGCGCGAGAGGTGGCGTCGCTCGAGCATCTGCCGCCGCACGAATTCGCCAAGACCGTTGTATTCCATGGCGATAGCGGGTATGCGATGGCGGTCGTGCCGGCCGACCGGAAGATCGATCTTCAAGAACTCCGCGCCCTGCTTGGAATGAACCGCATCCGGTTAGCCACCGAGGGCGAACTCGCCAGTCTGTTCTGCGAATGCGACCTGGGAGCCATGCCGCCGTTCGGAAACCTCTGTGGAATGAGCGTGTATGTCGACGCGCAACTGGCCGCCGAGGAGTACATCGCCTTCAATGCCGGTACACATCGGGATGTAATCCTGATGAAGTTCCGGGATTATGAGAGGATCGTAGGCCCGTCCATCGTGCACATGGCACGCAGCGCCGCAGCCTAGGCCGGGGTGCGGAACGGACCTGTACGCAAGGCGTCAAACAGTTCGGGCGTGAACGCGCCCCCGTGAAACAGTGCAAAGCCCGCCGCGCCCGCTTCCCGCGCGGCGTCGATCTGGAGCAGAATCTCGGCCACTGTGTTTTTGCCGCCGCTCCAGACAAAGCCCAAGCCCGCGTACACCGGGCAATCCGAGCCGATGTCGCGTATGGTCATACCCAGCCGCTCGCGGAATCTGGCGGTGTCGCTCACATAAACCTGCGCAGCGTAATAATCCAGCCAGCCGGCTCTCGCCCAGCGACCCCAGTCGCGGCCTTGAGCGCGCTCGCGGCGGTAATTGAAACCGCCGTTGGCGGAAAAGACGAGTTTGGGAAAGCGCTCCTTGAGCGCCGTGCGCAGTTCGGTCATGAAAGCGCTCGTCCCCAGGCAGCGGAAATTCTCGGCTTCCTGCGTCGCTAACCGGTCCGCCAGCGGCGCGCCGTGGAGCTTCTCGAACACCTCGCGGCAGAGGTCGCAGAGACAGTTGTTCGGGTAGTCATAGCCCGGTTCCTCGATGTGCACGCCCCCGAGTTTTGGGTAGCGGGCACAAATCCGCAACAACAATTCCCGCTGCCAGCGACGGGCGGCGAAGTGCTGCGGGCAGCAATCGTTCCACCGCCGCGGCACCTTGACGCCGGTCTTGGGGTCCGGACGATATTCGTCCAGGCGAACGGCAGCCCACTGGGGATCGCCGCCCACCCTCGGATCGAAGTCCGAACTCGCCCGATTCCGGTAAGCCGTGAAGGAATACCAGATCTCGACCGGAATGCCGCGCGCGGCCGCTTCGTCGATAAGTACGCCGAGCACGTCCCAGCGCGCCGTGGGATGAGCCTCGCGGTAGAGATCGTTCTCCAGGGCGACCAGGAAATCGCTTGGGACCCATGGCAGAATCAGGTTGAAGTTGGCTGACGCGAAGCGCGCCACAGCCTCCCGCACGAGCTTGCGCCCCTCGGCTTCGGGGGCTTTGAACATATTCTCCGGATGGATCCAGACGGCCCGCGCCTCCCGCTTTGAAGCAGGGCTAGCCAAAGCGGCCGCTGGCAGTGTGAGGAAGCTACGCCGTTGCATGCTCCTAATCGTACTACGCGAGCGCCGGCTAAGGCTCCACAGCGATGGTGGTAACTTTCATGCCTTGCTCAAGGCTGAACCGATCGCGGTACTGGAGCAATACAGGGACTGCGTTGGGAATCACCGGTACGAACTTCTCCGGGATACGGACGTTAATCTGCCAGACACCGACCAGGCCGGGGGCCAAGCCTGTGTATTCAATGGCCTTCCACTCCACAGGTATTCCATCCAGGTACACCTGTATGGCGCCCTCCGTTGGGACTAATCCGCTGGAAAGCGTCCCGTCCGGCGGAGAGTTGGGCACTTTACCCGGACCGGTGCCGAACAACTGTACGACCTGGTTCTTCT
The DNA here is from genome assembly GCA_964384215.1 of uncultured Solibacteraceae bacterium. Lineage (GTDB taxonomy): Bacteria > Acidobacteriota > Terriglobia > Bryobacterales > Bryobacteraceae > JAJFUV01. Next base: position 5,590 of record CAYLLB010000033.1, read on the forward strand.
TGGCCCGGTTCGTCGGAGAATTGCGGGAGTTGTCCTGATTCAGCGCGGCCACTTGTCCGCCGCCTGAACCGTCGTTGGTGAATAAGGCGGGAGAGGAATTCAAAACAGTAATCGTTCGCGCTCCAAGAATCTGGTCATTGGCAGGATTTACCACCTGCACTTCAACAGTGCCCGAATCGGCGATGGTGGAAGGCATTTGAAAATTGATCTGGCCCGGGCTAACGAAAAATAGCGGTGCGGGTTTGTCGTTCACCAATACCTGTATGTCGGCGAGCGTCGTGGGCAACGGCAGCGGATTAGCCAGCTCGTTGAAGTCCTTGGTCACGGTCCCGTAAGTGTTGCCCGCGGGCCAGATCGATCCGATCATGCCCGGTGTAACCCGCGTACTGTAGTTGGCGGCATTCGTGACAATAAGAGAGGGGAAAAAGAAGTCCACGCGGTTGGTGGCCTCCGCCACCAGCAGGTTGCCGAACCCGTCCATGGTGACCGCCGTTGGATAGACGGAGTACACGTAGCCGTTGCTCGCGTACCCCCCGACGCTCAGGTTGTCGTAACTGGGCCAGCGGCGCGTCTGCGTCGAAGAGCCCGCCTCGGCAATCCAGATCGCCCCTGTCGCCGGACTCACAAAGACGCCTTGCGGGGTGCTGAGGCCCCTAATGAATTCCGCGGCCGAACCACCGAACTGCGGTTGTTGCCAGAGAGCTCCGAAAATGGAGACCCGGCCGTTGCCGGCATCACACACATACAGACGATCCCCGGTGTCGAAGGCGATGCCGCGCGGCGCATTGAACTTGTTGTCCGTCGATCCCGAGCTGATGCTGTTCGCATCGTTCTGGCCGTAAATCTTCGCGGCGGACTGCCCGTTCTGGAAGCCTTTGACGGGGTCGTTCTGGAACACGAGCACGCGGTTGTGAGCCAGATCGGAGACCGCCAGGCTGCCGTCGTTGGAGAACGCCAGGCCGAAGGGCCGTGCCATGGTGCGAATTGTGGGGTCGGTCAGCTGGATGTTGAAGCCTGTCTGGCCGAGTACGATGTCGGCGGCCTGCTGTTGCTTCTGGAAGGGGGTTGGGAAGCGCAACACCCGGCCATTGCCGTAATCTGCTACCCACAGATTCCCGCCGGAATCCACGGCCAAGCCCATGGGACTGTTAAGCCCGGACTGGTTCGGCGTCGTGGAGTCGTTCGAGGGATAGTTCACCAGCGACCGCTGGAAGCGGTAGTCGTCACTGCCCTGGCCGATCACCAAGTCGGCTTTCTGGCCAGGCCGCACTTTCCGGGCGTCCTTGAACCCGAGGATTCGGTTATTCCCCGTGTCGGCGACATAGAGCCGCGGCGGATCGGACCTTGTGTCCACGGCGACACCGCCGCTCGAACTGAAACGAAACTCACGACCCTCGATGAGGTTCACCGTATTGAACTGGAAGCCGTCCTGTCCCAGCACGCGCTGGGCCCCGAAACTGGGCAGATCGTTGGAACCGCTCGGGTCGCCGTAGACCAGCACGCGGTGGTTGCCCGAGTCGGCGATGAAGAGCATGCCGGCCGCGTATGCGCCGGCGATGGGCCCGGCCAGAGTGAAAGCGTTCGGCTCGGTAAGGCCGCGGTTGGCAGTGATGGAACTGAAATCCACTTGGCCCATCACGCCGTTGGCGGCGGGCGAGAATGCCGTTGGCGTCTCATCCGACCAGGAATCGAAATTCGGGAACCGCATGATGCGGCTGTTGTACGTGTCGATGACGAAGGACAGATACCCGATGGTGAACACGCCTTCGGGCGGGTAGTAGGAATTGTTCGCCACTGCTCCAAGGCTGGTGTTGCTGGCCACATATGAGTTGGGGACAACGCCCATAACACGGGAGGCAGACTTGCCGGTGGAGTACGGCGGAGTGTACACGAGGACGCGGTTCAGCGCGTCGCATACAAACAGGCGCCCCGCCTGGTCCAGCGCCAAGCCCGACGGGGTCGCGAGGCCGCCTTTAATCCTCCGGTCGCCGTTGGTGACCTGGCTGTTCTTGGAATCAAACGAGACCTGCCCCAAAACCAGGTCGGCCGCTGGCTCACTCGATCCGAGGTCAAGCAGGACGGCAGGGTAACGCAACACCCGGTGGTTACCGGCGTCGGAAACGTAAAGATTCCCAGAACTGTCAAAAGCCAGGCCGCATCGGTAAACGGTGCTGCCGCCCAGGTTGAGCGCAAGCGTCTTCGCCGACGGCAGCGTCTGGCCCTCATTGGCGGAGTTGGCGCTGAATGTCTTCTGGCCGATCACCATGTCCGGCAGGATGGAGCCGGCGGGCTGTTCGAAGGGCTTGGGAAAACGCAGGATGCGGTTGTTGCCGGAGTCCGCCACGTAAAGGTTCCCTTTGGCGTCCACAGCCGCGCCAGTCGGGTAAGTCATGCCCGTGCTCACGCTGGTACCTGGCCCCAGCGCGCTGGTCGCGTACTTGCTCGCCTGCCCGATGACGAGATCCGCGAACGCACCGTTGGCGAAAGTTGCTGCGTTACGCCAAGCCAGGATCCGGTTGTTGCCGGTATCGACGACATACAAGATGGGAGGTGTCACACTGGTATCCACCGCAATGCCCTGCGGGGAGTTGAATTCACGGCCTTCCACCAGGTTCGGCGCACTGGTCACCAGGGCGAGCTGAGGGTGACCGACAATGCGTGAAGGACTCGGGTTGAACGTCGTGTCTGATTGGAGCAAGCCTGTTGCGAGGGCCGAAAACAGGACGATAGCGGCAAGTCGCATTCTTTTCATGGAATTATGATTGGCGCCCGCGGGATACGCCTTCCTAGAACCTTATCATGGCCTCTGGAAACGCGCAATCGCGCATATACCTGAGCCAATGATAAACTTGTGGCTTGAAAAACCACGAATTCTCTTCCTCCCGGCGCCGCGTGAGCGCTGTCAGTTACCTGAATACAGTCCCGTTAGTCTGGGGCATGCTGCATGGTGCGCAGAAAGGCCTCTTCGACCTCACGTTCGACATCCCGGCCGATTGCGCGCGGCGACTGGGAGCAAACGAGGCCGATATTGGGATCGTTCCGGTAGCGGCGCTGGAGGAACTCGGACTCGATATCCTTCCCGGCACAGGCATCGCGACGTACGGCCCGGTGCGTAGTATCTTATTGATTTCAAAGGTCCCCGTCAAGGAGATCCGGACGCTGGCGCTGGACACGAGTTCCCGCACCAGCGTCAAACTGGTCCGCATCGTCCTGCGCGACCGCTACGGAGTCGTGCCGCAGTGCGTCAGCATGCCGCCGGATCTTCCTTCCATGCTCGCGGAAGCTGACGCCGCGCTGGTGATCGGCGATCCGGCGCTGCACATCGATCCACGCCAAGCGCCCCACACGGCGCTAGACCTGGGCGAAGAGTGGCTGCAAATGACCGGCCTGCCGATGGTTTTCGCCGTCTGGGCTGGACGGCCAGGAACCGTCACCCCTGAAATCGAGCAGGCTTTCCGCGATTCGGCCCGCTTCGGCATCGAGCACATCGACGACATCGTAGTGTGCGAAAGTGAACCTAGGGGGTTCAGTCAGGAATTCGTGCGCGAGTACTTCGCTCACAACATCATCAATGAGTTGACCGAGCGGGAATATGCGGGACTGCGCCGGTTCCTGGAACTTGCCGGGACACTCGAATGACACGCCAGGAAGCGCTTGATCTGTTTCGAAGCGACGACTTGATCGGAATCGGCATGGCGGCCGATGCCGTGCGCCGCCGCCATCATCCCGAAGGGGTCGCGACATACATCATCGACCGCAATATCAACTACACAAACTTCTGCACCGAATATTGCACCTTCTGCGCTTTCTACCGCCCGCTGGGGCACGCCGAGGGCTACGTCCTCCCCAAGGAAACCATATGGGAGAAGATCCGGGAGACCATCGAACTCGGCGGCACCGGCGTGCTCATGCAGGGTGGATTGCACCCGGGGTTGAAGATCGAGTGGTATGAGGACATGCTGCGGTCGATCAAAGAGCGCTTCCACATCCACCTGCACTGCTTCTCCTCGCCGGAGATACTAAACATCGCCGAAGTGAGCGGCCTTTCGCTTCGTGAGACCATCGTGCGGTTGCGCGACGCCGGACTGGATTCGATTCCGGGCGGCGGCGCGGAAATCCTGGACGACGAGGTGCGCCGGCGCATCAGCCGCCTGAAGTGCAATACGAAGGAATGGCTGGAGGTTCATCGCGTGGCGCACTCGCTCGGCATGCGCACCACGGCCACCATGATGTTCGGGGCCGGCGAGACCATCGAGCACCGTCTGAACCACCTGGACCATATCCGGCGCCTGCAGGAAGAAACCGGCGGATTCACCGCGTTCATCCCCTGGACGTTCCAGGCGGGAAACACCTCGCTCGGCCGTTCTGTGCAAGAAGAAGCAACGGCTGTCGAGTACCTGAAGACGCTGGCGATTTCGCGGCTCTACCTGGATAACGTCGAGAACATCCAGTGTTCCTGGGTGACGCAGGGGTTGAAGACCTGCCAGATCGGCCTGCGCTTCGGCGCCAACGACGTGGGCAGCACCATGATCGAGGAGAACGTGGTCTCGGCCGCGGGCGCACACCACTCGGCCGAGGAAGAGGACCTGCGCCGCCTGATCCGCGACGCGGGCTTCATCCCCAAGCAGCGCGACACGCTGTACCGCTCGCTGTTCTTGAATTAGCGGCGCGGGGCGGTCTTCGCCCAATCCAGCGTTTCCTGGTAGCCGCGCACCCCAGAGGTTGCGCCCAGGCACTGCACGTTGAGCGCGCCCACGGCGTTGGCGAAGCGGGCGGCTCCGCGCCATCCTTCCCCATGGTGGAGGGCGGCCAGGAAACCCGCCACGAAGCAATCGCCGGCACCGGTGGTGTCGATCGCGGTCACGTCGAAGGCGGGCTCGACGAACTCCTCCTCAGCGGTAAACACGGCGCAGCCGGCCCCACCCAGTTTCAACACTACGGCGCCCGGACCCGCTTCGCGCAGGCGGCGCCCCGCATCGGTATAATTCGCGGCACCGGCCAGATGCAGCGCTTCGGCCTCGTTCGCGAACAGCGCGTCTAGCCTGTCCAGGCACGGCGCGAGTACGCTCATCCACTCGCCGCGCGAATCCCAGCCCGTGTCGAGCGAAGTGGTCATGCCGGCCGCGCGGGCGTCCGCCAGCAGCGCAGCCGCGTGACGGCGAAGATTGGGAACCCCGTAGGGATTGGCGACATGCAAGTGCGTCGCCGGGCCGATTGTCTCGTCCGCAAGTTCCACAGGCGCGGGGAACGCGACCGCGCTCGCGCCGGGCCGGTGCAGAAAAGCGCGGCGCCCTTCACCGTTCACCAACGCGATGGTCGTTGCGGTGGCCGCTTCGCAGCGCACGACGTGACCGGTGTCGACGCCGGCGGCAGCCAGTCTTGCAAGCAGGAAGTCGCTGAACGCGTCGCGGCCGGCCCAAGCCATCAGGCGTGCCGGCACGCCCAAAACGCCCAGGGCCGTGGCCGTACTCGCGCCATTGCCTCCCAAATTCGGTTCAACGGATTCCACCCAGGTGGTGGTGTCCCATTCGACGTTGTCCACAGGGCGGACGAGCACGTCGTACACCATGTTGCCGGCACAGACGACGGCGCCCGGAATCGACAGGGGCATGGTCTAGAGCGAACCTCCGGTCAGGGCTTCCAAAAATTCGGTGGGCACGGACCAGCGCCCGTGAACGACGCGCCCCTCCGCCTGGAAAACACCGCCCACCAGGACGCCGCTGAGATCTCGGGGATTCGCCGTCTTGCCTTCCTTGGCCAACAGGTCCCGCAGCAGGGCAGTGATTCCTTGCAGTTCGGTGACCAGCACCGATGCAGCCTCGGGAGTCCGGCAGGTTGCGTCGAGGAAGGCACCCAGCGAGAGTTGCTCGCGGCCGAGCGAGAGCGTCACTTCCTCGGTGTCCTGCATGGCTTTGACGAACAGGCGCATGCCGGCCGGCAGATCGCGATCCTTGCGCAGAGCGGCGGACGGCACGTGCAGCCATACGGGTCGGCCCGGCACCACGAACGGCAGCGCCCCGCCACGCTTCGTCTGGAGGTTTCCCGCCACCCACTCGTCCGTGCCCACGCCGAGCGCCAGCATATCCGAACGCATCGGGAAGAACGAAATGTGGCGGTTGGGCAGGCTGCCGGCCATACGGCAAAACGAATTCCGGCACACTCCCTGCTGCGCGGCCACGTAATCGCGTAGCGTGCGCCACTGAAAACGGCCGCGCGCCAGCGCCAGCATCTCGTCGCCTTGGAATGCCACCGCGACGTTGTCCAGATCCTGCCGGTAGTCGAAGCCGCTCTGCTGGACGAACAGCTTGTACTCGGGCTCCTCGGTCACGCGGTTGCCGGCGATCGCGTCCAGCACTCCCACGCGGCGCAAAGCGTCGAGATCGATGTAGAGAACCACGGCGTCGGGGCTCGCGGATTGAAGCAGCCGCTGCGCGCTGCTTTCCACCGCGCGCGACCGCAAATAGGTGGCGACGGCCACGACACCGACGCAGATGGCGACCAGCAGCGCAACCAGCCACCAGGGAGAGAAACGCTTTTTCACGATATGTTCAGGTTACAACGCCGGTGCGGCCTCGGCGGCCCGCACCTGTTTCCAGATCTCCAGGTAGGGCTTCAGGTCCCGCATCATGTCGCGGAACTGCGGGATGGTCAGCGATTGCGCGCCGTCGCTGAAAGCCTTTTCCGGATGCGGGTGGACTTCGACGATCAAGCCGTCCGCGCCGATGGCCACCGCCGCGCGCGCGAGCGCCGGCACGAGGCTGCGTTTGCCTGTGGCGTGGCTCGGGTCTACCAGAACCGGCAGGTGGGTTAGTTCGTTCAGCACGGGCACCGCCGCGATGTCGCAGGTGTTCCTGGTTTCGGTCTCGAAGGTCCGGATTCCGCGCTCGCACAGCACCACGTTGGGGTTGCCGTTCGCCACGATGTACTCGGCCGACATCAACAGTTCCTTGATGGTCGAGCTCATGCCGCGCTTCAGCACGATGGGCCTGCCGGCGTGACCGACCGCCTTGAGAAGCGCGAAGTTCTGCATGTTACGCGCCCCGATCTGAATGATGTCGGAGTACTCGGCGACCACGTCGATGTCGCTGTCCGACATGAGTTCCGTCACGACAGGCAGGCCGGTGGCTTCCTTGGCCTTGCGAAGCAGTTTGAGGCCCTCCACTTCCAGCCCCTGGAAATCGTAAGGCGAGGTTCGCGGCTTGAACGCGCCGCCGCGTAACATCCTGGCGCCCGCGGCGGCCACCGCCTCGGCCGTCTCCATGATCTGCTTTTCGCTCTCCACCGAGCACGGGCCCGCGATCATTATGAATTCGTCGCCCCCGATGACCGAGCCGTTGGCGCGAATCTGCGACTTGTGCGGCCGGAACTCGCGGCTCACGAACTTGTAAGGAGCCGAGATACGGACGGCCTTCTCAACCTGTGGCATAGCTTCGAGCGACTCCAGGCACGGGGTAACATCCCCGACACCCACCGCGCCGATCACGACGCGTTCCTCGCCCTCGATGGAATGCACCTTATAGCCGAATTCCCGAATCCGGTCGCAGACTTCATCAATTTCGGCCTGTGTGGCGTGCAGACGCATGGAAACGATCATGGTGGTGCCTCCCCATTTCCGGCCGTCCATAAACAAAAAACCCACTCTTCCGAGTGGGTCGGCCGGCCTGATTTTATCCTGATGCCCTTTGGACCAACGCCACTCTTAGCGAGCAGACGTAAATCGCCAGTAATAAAAGCTAAACGAGCTGGCGATGGCCAAATGCATCAAATTCGATTATATGTCGAGGCGGCGAGGAGCGCAACGGCACCCCGCCGTCTTCGTTTACCAGAGCAGCTTGACTCCGAGCTGGATGTACCGCATCGAGCTGATGCCGCCCACCTGCCCGAAGGCGCTACTGCCGAGCGTTGTGTTCAAATCCGTCCAGTAAGGATGGTTAGGCGCGTTGAACGCCTCCACGCGCAGTTGAAGCTTCAAGCGTTCGTACATCTTGACGTCTTTCAGCGCGAAAGCGCTCAGGTCGAAGGCGCCTGGACCGCGCAACACCCACTTGCCCGCGTTGCCGTAAGTCCAGTCCTTGGGACGGGCGAAGGCTTCCTTCCTGAACCACCGGAACGGCGTCCGCTCGGAACTGTCCAGGCGCCACTCACCTACGACATCGGGCCGGGAGGCTACCTGCCTCTGGGCGCTGGTGAGGCCGGGCGAGTACAGCCGGCCCGTATTCCATGTCCAGATTCCGGAGACACTCCATCCGCCGAGCACGCGGCCCAGGGGTCCGCGCTGGGCCTTGAACCACGGCAGTTCATAAGTGTGCAGCACCACGATGTTGTGACGGCGGCTTTCCTCGAGCTCCGATCTCTCCGAACGGCGGTCCAGCGGATTCTGCATGCCTCCGGCCACACCTTCATTACCGTAGCCGATGATCTTGCCGAGTGTGTAAGCCAGGCTGTAAGTGAGATCGCCGCTGCGCCGCGTGACGGCTAACTGCAGCGAGTTATAACTCGATGTGGCCGACGGCTCGGTAATGCTTAGTCCACCCAGCCCGCGATAGGGCAGGAAAGGACGCGTGTCCACCCCCTGGTGCGCGGCGGCCTCGGCCGGCGTCAGGAAGTTCAGCGAACGGCTCATCGAAAGCTGCCGGCCGGTGTTGCCCACATAGCTTACATCGAGCGCGGTCTTGAAGGGCAACTGCCGCTGGATGCCCAGGCTGTAAATGTAAACGGTCGGGATCTTGTAATCGACCGGGAGCGAGCCGGCGTCTATGGGGAAGCGCGTCGTGTTGGGAATCCCGCCACTCGGATTGTCGGCCGTTCCATTCGTGATCGTGGAACTGAGCACCAACGGCGCGCGGCTGCCGCCGAGATACCATCCTGAATAAGCGATGCCGGTTACCCCGTGGAAGACGCCGCCGCCGCCCCGGACGGCCATCTTGCCATCGCCGAAGACATCCCAGGCGAAACTCAGCCTTGGCTGGAAGTTGGTCTTGCGAAGAGGATTGAAATACTTCGGAATGCCGCGGAAGAGCCTGGCGATATCGGAGTCCCCGGCCACGGCCACGCGCCCGGCGGCCGAGTCCGGCCATCCATCGCCCGGCAGCACCAGGCCGTTATAGATGTCGCCGGTGCCGGCAATGATCGATCCGTTCGCCGCCAGTTGCGGAGCCTTGGCCGGATCCCAGAACCGCTGCATGAAGACAACCATGTTGTTCCACTTGGCCCACCACGGCGAGATGAGCGAATAGCGCATGCCGTACTCGACGGTGAATCGCCGGCTCACGCGCCAACTATCCTGCGCATAGAATTCGCGGGCGTACGCTTTGTAGATGGTCTGCGCGGGAGGCCCGCTTTCGCTGTAGGAATCGAAGTTGCCAAGCAGAGCGTTGGCCCAGGAGCTGCCGGAATTGCGCGGATTGCTCGAACTGTTGCCGAAACTGAACGAACCGTTGTCGTTGGCCGTGTTGAGTTCGTTCATGTTCATGGCCTCCCAGTAGAACCCCGCCTTCAGGTTGTGGCTACCCATGACCTTTGTGAAGTTGTCGCGGAAGGTAAACGTGGGCGTGCGCGTGTAGCTCGGCTGGCCCGATCCGCTGATCCCCTGGTAACCGGAGATGCTCACGTTCGGGATGCGATCCTCGCGATTGCCCGGGTAAATCTCAGGAAAGTTGAAGCCGTAAGTCGCACGCTTCACACCGTCGCCGATGATACGGAAGTCCTCACGGAAATCTGAGTAACCAAACGTGAATTCGTTGACCGTCGTCGGGCTGAAGGTGGTGTTGAGCGCCAGGCTGTAATTGTTGCCCCGCCGGTCGCGATAGACCTCGAACAGCGGGATGTTGTTGCCCGTGTTGTCGAACGGTGAAGTGAAATCCTGCTGGCCCTTGAGCACCTTGGCTGACAACTGCCAGTTTGGCTTGATATTGTAATCGACCCGAACCATCGGGTCCCGGTTTTCGGTGGGCTGGTTGCGAACGGCGTAATAGTTGCCGCCAGGGCCGGGCCAGTTGGGATCGGGATAGATCTTCTGCAACGCCTTGCCGAAGCTGCCGATGCGGGTGGCCGGGATCACGTTGTTCGGGAAAGGCGTCTTGGTATCGGGGTCGAGCGGCTTCACCGCGCTGGCGCTGAAATCGCCGCTGCGTTCCAAAGGAGTGGGCAGCACCGCGGCCTTCGCGTTGAAACCGGCCGTGTTGGAAGTCGTATCACGCTCCAGGCCGATGGCGACGCCCCTCACTTTGACCTTGGCGCCGGGAACAACTGAGCCGGTAGCACCGGTAAGTTCACCGTTGATGGTGCCGCGATACTGCGCCAATAGCGGCAGCGCGGCAAGGATACACACAAGAATTGGTCGAGACACAATCACCCCCAGGGTTTACCCAATGCTCTTGTCTGCAGTATGTACGAGGAGTCGAAACGTGTCAACCAGGGTTAGGACGCTACTTCGCAATCAGTGCCAGCATGTCCAGATCCACGTTCCCGCCCGAGAGGATTACCCCCACGTTTTGAATATCGTGCGGTAACTTGCCGCGGAGGACCGCGGCGGCGGGTACGGCCCCACTCGGTTCGGTCAGGATCTTCATGCGCGTAAGGAGAAACCGCACCGCTTCTTTTATCTCCTCCTCGCTTACCAGCAGCACGGCTTCAAGATGGGACCGCAGGATGGGGAACGTGATTTCTCCTGGATGCGGGCTGCGCAAGCCGTCGGCGATGGTCGCCGGCGGGGGGATTTCGATGCGCCGGCCAGCCTGGAGCGACAGGTACGTATCGTTGGCCAGTTCGGGTTCGACGCCGAACAGGCGGATACGCGGATTCAGGGCGTGGGCGGCGATGGCGCAGCCTGCCAGCAGCCCGCCGCCGCCAATCGGAGCAACGAGCGCATCCAACTCGGGCGCGTCTTCCAGCAGCTCAAGAGTGACAGTTCCCTGCCCCGCGATGATCCGCGGATGGTCGTAGGGCGGCACCAGCGTCGCTCCGCTCTCGCGGGCGATCTTCGCTCCCAGCGCTTCACGGTCCTCGCGCAGCCGGTCATAGAGCACGATTTCCGCACCCCGCGCACGCGTGGCCTCGATCTTCGAACGCGGCGCATCGGTGGGCATTACCAGCGTCGCATGCGTTCCCACGTGGGCGGCGGCGATGGCCACCGCCTGCGCATGATTGCCGCTTGAAAACGCCACCACGCCTTTGGACAGATCCTCCGGCGGGATCGACAGGATGAAGTTCGCGGCACCGCGAATCTTGAAAGCTCCGCCGCGCTGCAGGTTTTCACACTTGAAGAACACGTGCGCGCCGCAGGCGGCGTCCACCAGGCGCGACGTCATCACCGGCGTGCGGTGCGCAATTCCGCGAATACGCGCAGCGGCCGCGCGGATGTCAGGCAGACTGAGCGGGACGGTCATTTGGTTTTCCCAACAACGACCCGATAATCATCCCGAGCGCCGCGGCCGTGAAGGCGCCGAATCCTGCCCAGTTGGCCGGGACCTTGAAGAAGAAGAACGTCACCGAAACAGCCGCGCCGGCGATCATGGCGCAGTAGCCGCCGGTCGTGTTCGCGCGCTTCCAGTACAGACCCGCGATCACAGCCGAAAACGCTCCGGCCAGGAAGATGGTTCCCGTGATGTTGAGATAGAAATACGTGGGGCCGGGCAGCGTGTACCAGACTCCCCAGAAAAGCACGAACAGGCTCACGAAGACGTTCGCCACGCGGTTCAAGAGCACCTGCGACCGCGGCGTAAGCGGCTTCTTGCGCAGCGGCAAAACGATGTCCTGCGCGATGATGCTCGACCAGCCCAGCAGGTAGGAACTGTTCACCGACATCGTCGCCGCCAGCATACCGGCCACCACCATCCCCAGAATTCCCGGCGGGAGGATCTTCGAGAGCATGATCGGCATCGCGTTCAGCGAGGATTCCTTGGTGCCCAGGTAAGCCAGCGCGGCAATACCCCAGATCATGGGCATCATGCCGCGGCCCAGGTAGATGAAGCCGGTCCAGGAGAAAACCTTGCGGCTGGTTTCCGGATCCCGCGTCGAGAAGGTGCGCATTGCGGTAGTCTGCCAGCAGGTATCCACGGCCATCCAGAGCAGGATCTGAAAGATGATGTAGCTCCAGCCGTAGTCCGGGTTTGTGAACGGATCGAAGCCGGCCTCGCCCATCGTGTTCGCGACCACGTTGTACATCTTGTCCAGGCCCACCACCCAAACCGAGTAAACAGTGATCAGGATGGCCCCGATGCTGAGCGCTACGAATTGAATGAAGTCCGTGATGACGATGGAGATCATGCCGCCCAGAACCGTGTAAACCAACTCGAGCAGCAGTATGCCCGTCATGATGGCTTTCAGGTAGTCCAGCGACACCCCGCTCATCAGCGCCAGAAATGTGCCTTCCACTTTCAGGAACACGCCCATGTTGAGGATGCCGCCGGTGGCCACAAGAATCCCGGTGAGCACACGCAGCTTCCGGCTGTACTTGACTTCGAAGAACTCCGGCACCGTCATCAGTCCCAGCGCGCGCAGGCGTTTGACGATGAAGCCCGTCCGGCCGATGAAGATCATCGCCGCGCCGGCGATGAGCCCGTTGACGAAGGAGGCGTACCCGGTCTTGTAGCCGAGTTCGGCGTAATACATGAACGTGATGGTGCCGATCTCGGTGGCTGCCAGCGTGGCGATGCCGATGAATGTGCCGAGTTCGCGGCCGGCGACCAGGAACTCGCTCAATCCCGAGACAAACCTCTTGCCGTACAGGCCGGCCGCCAGCGTGGCGGCCAAATACAGGACGACGATGCCCCAATCCAGACCGGTGAAATTCAAGTTGACCTTCCGAGTGTAAATACCCTGGATACTGCGGCGGCGGCACGGCTGTCAAGCGACGCGGAGTGGTGCATGGCGCTTGACACAGCGTCTTTGCGGTACAGCAACGTGGTATCCATCTTTGTGCGAAACTACATTCATATTCTTGGGATACTGACATGGAGCCCGCACCTCGCCGATCTCCTTATATACCGGTAGCCCTCTTCCTGCTGGCCTCGGTCGCGATCTCGATCGGGGCCTATCGGTACCACGAGACCGTGCGGGAGGTCGTCGACAAGGAGGTCCGCAATCAGTTGCTCACCATCGCGGATCTCAAGGTTCAGCAATTGGCAGATTGGCGGGGACAACGTTTCGGCGACGCCCACGCGTTGATGTCCAACAGGATGATGATGCCGGCCCTGGAGCGCATAGTAAAAGGCCGGGCCGGTAAACGGGAACGCGAGGAAGCTCTGGCCTGGATGCAGGAGATCCGCGAGCATCTTCGCTACACGAATGTGTTTCTGACCGACCGCAAAGGCACGGTCGTGTTGCAGGTGGGCCAACCCATGGGGTCGGAGGGACACTTCGAACAGACCGCCCGGGAGGTGATTCAGACGGGGACGCCGATTCTGCGGGACTTTCACCTCGGCGGCAGGGATCACATCCATCTGGGCCTGAGCTTGCCGCTCTCCAGGCGCCCGAAATCCCCCGAATTCGGTTTCCTTGTGTTGGGGATCAATCCCGAGGAGCAGCTTGACAAGATCATTCAATCGTGGCCGGCGCCCAGCCAGTCTGCGGAGACACTCCTGGTGCGCCGCGAAGGAGATGATGCCGTCTTTCTAAACGAATTGCGCCATCGCAAGGGCACCGCGCTCGCTCTGCGGATCCCAGTGAGCCGCACGGAGGTAGCCGCTGTCCAGGGTGTTCTGGGGAAAGAGGGCGTTGTATCGGCTGTCGACTATCGCGGCGTGCCGATCCTGGCTGCCCTCCGTCGAGTGCCTGACTCGCCCTGGATTCTGGTAGCCAAGGTCGACCAGGGTGAGGTGTACGAGCCGATCCGCTGGCGGTCTATCAGGATGGCGCTCATCGCAGCCCTGATGATCTTCGCCGCCGGCGCCGTTTTGCTGCTGCTCTGGCGAAAGCAGCAGGTCCGCTTCTACAGGGAGAAGTACGAAGCCGAAATCGAGCGCCGTGCGCTGCTGGGCCACTACGACTATCTCACGCGATTCGCGAACGACATCATCCTGCTGTCGGACGAATCCGGCCGCATCATTGAGGCCAACGATCGCGCTGTCGCCGCTTACGGCTATCCTCGCGAGGAACTGATCGGAATGATGGGCCGCGACTTGCGGCACCCGTCCACAGTGGACAGTTTCGAAGACGACTGGCACCACGCGGCTCAGCAGGGCGGCCTCATCTTCGAAACGATCCACCGGCGCAAGGACGGCAGCCCCCTGCCAGTCGAAGTGAGCATGCGGACTATCGAGGTGGAGGGCCGGAAATTCTATCAGGGGATCTTCCGCGACATCAGCGAGCGCAAGACCATCGTGGAGAAACTGCGGAAGACCGTCAGCACGTTGAACGCGCTGGTGGATGCCTCTCCGGCCGCCATCATCTCGTTGACTGTTGCCGGCGAAGTGACCCTGTGGAACCGGGCGGCGGAGAAGATGTTCGGCTATCGCTCCGAGGAATTGCTGGGCCGTCCCCTGCCGGATCAGTTCGCCACAGCCGAGGATTGGACTCAACGGCGGCAGGCGTTGCTGGCCGGAAAGTCGACCGGCCCGACGGAGATACGGCGTCCACGCAAGGACGGGACGATCGTCGACCTGAGCGTCTCCGCGGCACCGGTGCTCGACGCACAAGGCGCGGTAGTGGGCACCGTCAGCGTCATGCTGGACATCACCGAACGGAAGCGCATCCAGCGGGAGCAGCGGATCCTGGGTGAAACCTTGGCCGCCAGCTTGAACGAGATCTATCTGTTCGATAGTGAAACCCTGAAGTTCCGCTACGTGAACCAAGCCGCCCTCGACAACCTCGGGTACACGCTCGAGCAGATGCAGAGCATGACACCGCTGGACATTAAACCGGAGTTCAACCGGGAACAGTTCGAGGCGTTGCTCCGGCCCTTGTTGACCAGCACCGTGAAGCTGCAGATCTTCCAGACGGCGCATCGTCGCGCCGACGGCAGCCTCTACCCGGTAGAGGTCCACTTGCAACTGTTCGACTACGACGGCGTCCGCGTCTTCCTCGCTTTGATCCTCGACATCACCGAGCGCCGGCGCGCCGAGGAGGCGCTGCGGCGCAGCGAGGCGCAACTGGTGCAGTCGCAGAGAATGGAGGGAATTGGCAGGCTCGCCGGAGGCGTGGCGCACGACTTCAACAACTACCTCACGGTGATCAACGGCTATTGCGAGATGATGCTCGGAAAGCTGCCGGCCGGCGACGCCCTGCGCGAGCAGATTTCTCGTGTCCATCAGGCCGGCGAGCAGGCCGCCCACCTCACGAAGCAGCTTCTGGCTTTTAGCCGCAAGCAGGTTCTGGAACCGCGCGTTATCAACCTGAACGACGTCGTCTCCGAAACACAGCGGATGCTCCAGCGGCTGATTGGCGAAGATGTCGAGTTAATCACGCGGCTCGATCCGGCCCTGGGCGCCGTCACGGCTGACCCCGGGCAAATGAGCCAGGTGCTGATGAACCTGCTTGTGAACGCCCGCGACGCCATGCCGCGAGGCGGCAAGGTCATCATCGAAACCACCAACGTGGATCTCGACAAGGCCTATGCCGAGCGGCATCCCCAAGTGAAACCCGGCCCGTATGTAATGCTGGCCGTCAGCGACACCGGGACCGGCATGGACCTGGAAACCCAGAAACGCATCTTCGAGCCGTTCTTTACTACCAAGGAGCCGGGCGAAGGCACGGGGCTCGGCTTGGCTACGGTCTACGGTATCGTGCGCCAGAGCGGCGGATGGATCTGGCTGTACAGCGAACCGGGGCGCGGAACCACGTTCAAGATCTACCTGGCCAGGACAGTCTCCGGTCCGCAGCCCGCGCCGGAGGGGAAGGCGCCCGAATTCGCGCACGGTTCGGAAACGGTGCTGGTGGTCGAGGATCAGCCGGAGGTTCGCAAACTGACCGTCTCGGTTCTGCGCGATGCCGGATACCGTGTCTTGGAAGCGGCAAACGGCGCGGCCGCACTGCAGTATTTCAGCGAAGGGGGAGCGCAAATCGATCTACTGTTCACAGACGTGGTCATGCCGGGAATGACGGGTCGGGATCTCGCCGCCCGCGTCGCCGAACTCAGCCCAGCGACCCGTCTGCTGTACACGTCGGGCTACACCGCCAACATCATCGCCCAGCGCGGAATACTCGAGGAAGGCGTCGATTACCTTCCCAAGCCTTTCACGCCGAACCGTCTGCTGGCGGCCGTTCGCGGGATTCTGGACCGCGGTCGAGCGCCGGGAGCGCTGGGAGCGCTATAATTCGAACTCGGTCTCCGAGGATACGCCCGGCATGAAATATTGGTATTGGTTCTGGATGATCAATTTCGCCATCGCCAGCACGACGTTCGCGGGGATTGCGGTGATCGTGCTGGTCCGCGGCATCCAGGATCTGCGCCACATGTTCGCACGCCTGCGCAGCCAGGCGGCTCCCCCGGCGCGCGGGTAGACTACGCGCGCTTCAGCCTCACGATGACCTCGTCGCCCAGCAGTTCTTCGAGCAGCGGCGTTTCCGGATAAGGGTGTCCTTTGTAGCGCCGGAATCCCTCGGCCAGTTCCAAGCCGCCCAACGCGCCGCGCTCCCGGGCCCCCCGTTCCATCATCATCAAGTACTCGTCCACGCCATGATGCTTGCGCAGCCAGTTGCGCTGGCTCTCGTGCTGCGATAGCGCTTCGCGCTTCTTCTCGAAAACGTCTTTGATGTCGACCAGGAAGTCCGGCATTACTACGTTGAATTCGCGGTCCCGGCCCGAGTTCGGATCCGTGAAATACAGGTGCGGCATGGCGGCGAGCGGCGCGGCCGGGTGCGGATCGCGCGTGTCGTAGTTCGGAATCGGAGCGGCGAAGACGGCATCGCGGACCAGTTCGCTGGTGGCCTCGTGATCGCACATGTAATCCACAGGCGGGGCCGTGATAATCAGGTCCGGACGAGTCTTCCGCAGAACCTCGACCACGCGCCGCCGCGATGGATCGTCGCTGAAGATGGCCACATCGCGGAATTCGGCGCAGAAGTACTCGGCGCCAATCACGGCAGCGGCCCGGGCGGCCTCCTGGCGCCTCACGGCCGCTATTTCCTCCGGCCCCATTTCCGCGGTGCCGCAATCGCCCGGCGCCAGAGTCACCATGGTGATGTGGTGCCCGCGCGCCGCCAGGCGGATCAACGTGCCGCCCGAGGAGATCTCCAGATCGTCCGGGTGGGCGTGGATCGCCAGGATGCGCTTGGGTGTCTCTTTTTTTGTTTCCATCGGACCATATTCTACCGCGCCATCATCATGAGAGAATCAAAAGGTGCCGGGAATGTCCATGATTCAAGCACGGTGGGAACCCTATCAACAGATGCTCATCGCCGTTGCACCCGCCCTCATCGCGTTCGCCGTCACGCTCGCCATCGGGTGGCTCATCCGCCGGTTCACGCTGCACTGGCTTAGCCGCGTCTCAACCGGACCATCTTCGCTCGCCGCGGTTGCGGCGGACACCCTCGGCATGCCTTCCTTGCTGTGGTGTCTGGCAGCGGCGCTGGATGTCTCACTCCGGTACGCCAGGCTGAATGAAGTCTATATGCGGCGGGCGGGCGACTGGATCGAAATCTTCGTCATCGTCAGTTTGAGCATGGTCGCGGCTTCGATCGGCGTCCGCCTGGTGGCCGGCTACGGAGAGCGGCGCGACTTGTCGCTGGTGTTGTCGGGCATGTCGAAGACCCTGATTCGTGTCTTCGTCTTCAGTATCGGCGCCATGGTCCTGATGCACAAGCTGGGATACTCGATCACGCCGCTGCTGACCGCGTTGGGCGTGGGCGGCCTGGCCGTCGCGCTGGCACTTCAGGACACCCTGGCCAATTTTTTCGCCGGCGTCCACATCCTGGTGGAACAGCCCATTTCGGTGGGAGATTACATCAGGATCTCCACCGGCGAGGAGGGAACTGTCAGCGATATCGGGTGGCGCACCACGCGCTTGCAGTCGCTCAACAGCCTGGTGGTGATTCCGAATACAAAGGTGACATCGAGCATCCTCACCAACTTTTCGCTGCCCGATAAGCGGGTAATCGGCGACGTCGGGATCGTCGCGGCGCTGGATGCCGACCCGTCCGCCATCGCCCGCATCGCCATGGAAGCCGCCACCTCAATCGAAGGCGTTCTAAAAGATCCCGCGCCGTTGTTCCTGTTCGACCCCGGCGTCACTCCAACCCACATTCAGGCGAAGCTCTTCTTCGCCGCCGCCAGCAAGCTTCAGCAAGGAACAGTGGCATCCGCCATCCGCATGCGCATACTCGAGCGTTTCCGCCAGGAGGGTGTCCCTCTTCCGTCGCCCACCTTGCGCGTCTGATCGTCGGCGTTGTTATTGGATTACGCCGCCCGGTTGCTGGGCTTCCAGACGGAGTTCGCCGAACGTAGCTTCGTACTGCGCGAGATTCTGCTGCAGAATGTTGAACAGCGCCTTGGCCTGCTGCGGGCTGAGGTAGATGCCTTGGAAATTCTGGATCGAAACGCCCTCGGGAGAAGCCTGGTCGAGCACGCCGAAACTGAGGAAGAAATCCCAGAGATTGGCGCGAACCTGGACGCTGTTGGAATAGCTCTCCCGGTAATCGGCGCGCTGCGTGATGCGAATCTGCGGTTGCTGTGTCTGGCTCATAGTTGTCGTTCGTCCTCACTTCGCGGTGGGCTTAGCCCGCACGGCGTATTTTAAGGTTTGCATATCCAGGCGGATCATGTCTCCCGTCTTGATGAACTGCGGAACCATGATCTCGATGCCGTTTTCCAGCCGCGCAGGCTTCCACGTGCTGTCCTCATGAGCGTGCGAGGGCGGTGCGGTGTCGGCGACGCGCACGTCCACGATGTCGGGAAACTGCACGCTCACCGCCGCGCCGTCGATGAACTCGACCGGCAGCCTCATGGCGGGCGCGAGAAAACGCGACGCCGGACCGATCAGCGACGCCGGGATGGCCACCTGGTTGTACGTCTCCGGATTCATGAAATGGCAGTTCTCGTTGTCGGCGTAAAGGAACTCCATCGGCCGCCGTTCGACCGGCAATTCCTCCAATTTCAGATCCGAGCGGAAGCTGTGCTCCCATTGCGTTCCGGTGGAGACGTTCTTGAGGCGGGTGTGCGTGGTGCCCCCCATCCGGCCCTGACCCGGATGGTACTCGGCGGAGACCACCCGGTAGAGTTGCCCTTCGAAGCGGATGGCCATCCCCACGCGCAGTTGCGATGCGAACACCATGACTGCCTCCCGGCGGCGGCGCGCCGCGTAGACAGAATACTACACCAAAGGCCGGACCGGGTCGAGCACCTCGCCGAGCAAACTTGGACTGTTTTGGTCCCATATTGAGATATAATGGAGTCGTGCCACGAGTCACTTTCCTGCCAGCCAATGTTACCGTGGAGGTCGACGCGGACAAGATGCCCTACAGCGGGCATGGCAAGCCGATGTCGCTGCTGGATGTAGCACTGAACCACGGTATTCATCTCGAACACGCCTGCGGCGGCAACTGCGCCTGCACAACCTGCCACGTCGTCGTCAAGGAGGGCGGCGCAAACCTCTCGTCCATGGACGACGACGAGGCGGACCGCCTGGACATGGCCGCGGACCTGACCTTGCGTTCCCGGTTGGGCTGCCAGAGCGTGGTGAGGGGCGATGTGGTGGTGGAGATCCCCGCCTGGAACCGCAACTACGTGAGCGAAGGCGGCGGGTCCATGAATCTGGGCGATGCCATCCCTGCGGCGAAGAAATAACCTATCCTGATAGCTATGAAGATCACGTTCGCGATCATGGGATTTCTGTCGCTGTCCGGAGCGCTGCTCGCGCAGTTGTCCGCGCCGAATGAGGCAGGCGTGTCGATGGGCCATGTTCACATCCGCACGCAGGACATCGCCACCCACGAGAAGTTTTGGAACATCCTGCTCGAAACTACGCCGGTCACGCACGGCCCCCTCCAGGTTTACCGTTTCAAGGACGGCTTGCTGCTGTTGCAGAAAGCCGACTCCTCGGGCGCCTCGGAAGGTTCCGTGGTGAACCACTTCGCCGTCGAGGTGCGCGACATGGGCGCCACGCTGAAGAAACTGAAGGCTGCGGGCTTCGACATGCCGACCCCCAAGCCGGGCGCGGCGGGCGTCTTCATTTACGGTCCCGGAGGCGTGAAGGTGGAAGTGATGCACAATCCAGCCTTGAAAGCGAACGCCGCCAGCCACCACATTCACTTTTGCCATGCGGACACTGTGGCCATGCAGAAGTGGTACGCCAAGACCTTCGGCGGCAAGCCAGCCATGCGCAACAAATTCGAGGCGGTTGAAATCCCCGGCGTGAACCTGACCTTCACGGATTTCAAGGCCGGCTCGGCGCCCACGCGCGGGCGTACGCTCGACCACATCGGCTTTGAAGTGAAGAATCTCGAAGCATTCTGCAAGAAACTGGAAGCCGCGGGTGTGAAGTTCGATGTGCCGTACAAGCGGGTCGAGTCCCTGAACATCGGCCTTGCGTTCCTCACCGACCCCTGGGGCACCTACATCGAACTGACCGACGGCTTGAATCGCTGGTAACGGTCGCAAGCGGCCTTACGACGGCGGTTCGTAAGGAATCGCGCAGCCATTGGTGAATGTGTTGCAATTGGCCCGCTCGAACTGCACGGTAGTGTGGTTTATGCCATAGCGCTGGCGCAAGGCGTCCTTCAACCGCTTCAGGATGCCCTCGCTTTCCGAAGGCGGCAGGTCCCTGATAAGCACGTGACAACTCAGCGCGTTGATGTTCGACCCCAGGCTCCAAATGTGCAGGTCGTGTACGCCCAGCACGCCGTCCACCTCTTGGATAGCCGCTGACACGTCGCGCAGCTTCATTCCCCTAGGCAGGCCTTCCAGCAGAATGTTGAGCGACTCCTTGGTGATATCCCATGCCGTCCATATGATTAACAGGGCGATGAGAATCGAGAGAATCGGATCGATGTGCTGCCAGCCGGTATAACGGATTCCGATTGCCCCGGCGATGATGGCGACCGAGCCCAGCGCATCGCCCAGCATGTGAAGAAACGCGCCACGAATGTTGAGGTCGCGTGCGCTGTCGCGCCGGAGACCCAGCATGATGGCGCCATTGACAAGCAACCCCAGGGCGGCCACCAGAATCATGGTTGTTTCGTTCACGGTGGGCGGCGCCATCAGCCGTTCATAGCTCTCATACAAGATGAAGCCGCAAAGCACCAGCAGGGCCAAGGCATTTACGAAAGCCGCCAGCACCCCCGCGCGGTGGTAGCCATAAGTCTTCACCTCGTCGGGCGGCTTCATCTCGAAATGAAAGGCGAACCAGGCCAGCAGCAACGCCAGCGCGTCCGTCAGGTTGTGGCCGGCGTCGGATAGGAGCGCCAGGCTGTGCGCCTCCAGTCCGGCGGAGAACTCCACGATGACGAACGCGATCGTGAGCGCGAGCGACCACTTCAGGACCCTGCCGGTGGTGCGCGGCTGATGCTGGGTATGCAAGGCGCCTCCGAAATCTCTAGTGTACAGCGCTATCATGAGCAAATTAGCCTCATGCGATTTCTCGTCACTCTGCTTTCCCTCAGCGTCTTGAGCCTTGCTCAAGATTGGTCCCTAAAGCGCCTCTACACACAGCCTTTCGTCTGGGGCACATCCCCCTCCGACCTCGCCTGGTCGAAGAAGGGGCATACCCTGGTCTTCGCCTGGAACGCCGAAGGTCGCAGTTTCATGGACCTTTACGCATATCACCCGGACCAGCGGAAACTCGTGCGGCTGACGGATCTCGAGAAAGTGAAGGATGAGTTGAACGCCGGCGAGGACGAGAAGGACGCCCGGTTGCGCAATTACCTGGCACCGGCGAATGGAATCCGGGAGTTCGACATATCAAGCGACGGGTCCCGCGTGGCTTTCAGCTACCGGGGCGACCTTTACTTGGCAGGCACCGGCGGCTCGCGGCCGCTCTTCCGCCTTACACGCACGAAGATTGCCGAGACCTCCCCAAGATTCTCTCCCGATGGCGCCAGAATCGCCTACACGCGAGGCGGCGAACTATACGTGCAGGAGTTGGCAAACGGCCGGCTCTGGCAGGCTACCGACATCGAGTCAGGCCACCTGGCCGGATGGCGGTGGTCTTACGACGGCCGCTGGTTCGTCTACATGGTGCAGCGTGGCGAGGGCCGGCAAGTACTGATCCCGAAATACTCGGGGCGCTTCGTCGCAGCTCGCCCATTCGCGCGCAGCGTGGCGGGCGACGAACCGCGGGAAGTGGAACTGTTCGTAGTCGCAGCTGAAGGTGGCAAGCCCACGCGCCTCGAAAGCGGGCCGTTGGGGAACCGCGTCTACATGGACCTGCCTGACTGGTCGCCGGACTCATCCAAACTACTGTTGCGCGCTACACACCCCGCCATGAAGCAGCGGCAGGTGCTGGTGATTGATCGCGCGACGGGAAAGGCCACCCTTGTGCACGAGGAGAAAGACGAGAAATGGGTGAGCCAGTCCTTCGCCGCGTGGAGTCCGGACTCCCGCGAGGTGCTGTTCTCGAGCGAGCGGGACGGCTGGTCGCACCTGCACGTCGTGTCCTCGGGCGGCGGCGCGGCGCGGCAGTTGACTAGCGGCGCGTTCGAAGTCCGCGCCGAGATGTTCTCCTTCGATCCGCAATGGATCGGTGAATACATCTATTTCCCTTCGACCGAGATGAGTCCCAATGAGCGGCACCTTTACCGCATCAAGCCGGACGGCTCGGACAAGCGCAGGCTCTCCACGCGCGCCGGACTCAACATCGCGCAGGTCTCCGAGGACGGGCAGCACATCGCATGGCTGGTCGCCGACCTCAAGAATCCTTTCGACCTGTACGTGGACGAACGCCGTGTGACTACCTCTCCGCGTCCGGAGTTCGTCAAGTACGACTGGCCGGAAACGCGGTTCGTCCAGTTCCCCTCCCGCGGCGATGGCAAGATGGTTTCCGCCAAGGTGCTCCTGCCGCCCGGCTACCACCTTGAAGACAAGGGCGCGCCGCCGCGTCCCGCGGTGCTCTTCATACACGGCGCAGGTTATGCGACGAGCGTCTTGAAGCAGTGGGGAAGTTACGATGAGAAGCGTTTTGCGTTCAACTGCTACCTGGCGCATCAGGGCTATGTCGTGCTGGACATGGACTACCGCGGCAGTTCCGGATATGGCCGCGCCTGGCGCACGGACGTCTACCTGCACATGGGAGGCCTGGACCTGGACGATGTCCTGGGCGGCGTCGATTACCTCCGCGGTTTGGGCAATGTGGACATGAAGCGCATCGGCATCTGGGGTGTAAGTTACGGCGGATTCATGACCAACGCGGCCATGTTCCAGTCGCCTGGCACTTTCCGGGCCGGCGCCGGTTGGGCCGCAGTGAACGATTGGGAGAACTACAACGCCTACTACACTACCGAACGGCTGAACACCCCCGAGCGAAATCCGGAAGCTTATCGCCGCAGCTCACCCGTTCATTTCTCGTCGCGCCTCACAGACCCATTGCTCGTCGTGCACGGCATGGTGGATAACAATGTCCTTTTTCAGGACGCCGTGCAACTCACCGAGAAGCTCATCCACGAAGGTAAGAGCTTCGACGAAATTTACTATCCGCAGGAGAACCACGGTTTCGTGCGGGACGAAACGCTGATCGACGCTTACAGCCGCACCGCCGCGTGGTTCGACAAACATCTGAAATAATGCCTTTACACCCGCGCCCGGATTCCGGCACCGCGACCGGCTTCCCACAAAGGATGGAACAATGCCAGCAGAAGACCAAAAGAAGGCAGATACGGGGCTGATCAAAGGGCTGGGCCTGGTCTCGGCGACCACCATTGTCATGGGGTCGATGATCGGCTCAGGCATCTTCATCGTGCCGGCAGACATCGCCCGGCAGGTCGATTCGCCCGCGCTGATGATGATGACGTGGGTGATCACGGCGGTGCTCACCATCATCGCTGCGTTGAGCTACGGGGAGCTCGCCGCGGCCATGCCCAAGGCGGGCGGCCAGTACGTCTATCTCCGCGAGGCCTTCGGACCGATGGCCGGCTTCCTGTACGGGTGGACGCTCTTCACGGTCATTCAAACCGGCACCCTCGCCGCCGTCGCCGTGGCCTTCGCCAAGTTCACCGGAGTTTTCTTCCCGGCCATTTCGGCGGACAACTGCCCGCTTCACGCCGGGCCGCTCCGCATCAGCACCCAACAACTGCTGGCCATCGCCGTCATCACGCTGCTTTCCTGGATAAACACGCGGGGCATCCGCGCGGGCGCGGCGGTGCAAAATACGTTCACGTTCACCAAGACAGCGGCTTTGCTTGGTTTGGTCGGACTAGGCATCGTCTTCGGACGTAATTCCGAGGCGGTCGCGGAGAACTTGGGCCATTTCACCCGCAGCGCGGATTGGTCGTGGAACGCCGTGCGCCTGACCGGAGTCGCCATGGTGGGCGCGCTGTTTTCCTCGGACGCCTGGAATAATGTGACGTTCACGGGGGGCGAGGTCCGCAACCCACGGCGCAATTTGCCCTTGTCGCTGGCCGTCGGCGTGGGCCTGGTTTCGTTACTGTACCTGGCCACGAACTTCGTTTATCTCTACGTGCTGCCATTCGGGGCCATCCAGCACGCCGCCGAGGACCGTGTGGCCACCGCGGCCGCCGGCACCATCCTGGGACCCGTGGCCGTGCAAGTGATGGCCGCCGCCATCATGATCTCGACCTTCGGGTGTCTCAACGGCATGATTCTCGCTGGTGCGCGCGTTTACTACGCCATGGCGCTCGACGGACTGTTCTTCAAGCGCGTGGCGGAGCTTCACCCAACCCGGCATACTCCCGCCGTCTCGCTCGCGGTGCAGTGCGTCTGGGCCTCGTTGCTTACACTCACCGGCAGGTACAGCGATCTCCTCGATTATGTTATATTTGCAGTTTTACTTTTCTATATCCTGACGATCGCGGGCGTCTTCGTGCTCAGGCGCACGAAGCCCGAGATGGAACGGCCGTACCGCGCGATAGGCTATCCGCTCCTGCCGTTCGTCTACATCCTGGTTGCCGGGATCATCGAGATGTTGTTGTTGTTCTATAAGCCGCATTACACGTGGCCGGGACTTCTGTTGGTAATGCTGGGGATCCCGGTCTACTGGATCTGGCACAGAAGAGAGGTTCGACCATCATGAGTTTATTTGAGCGCAAGCCCTTGGAGCGCATTCTCTCCGAGTCCGAGGGAGGTGAGCATACTCTCAAGCGCTCATTGGGCCCCGCCAGCCTCGTTATGCTGGGCATCGGCGCGATCATCGGAGCCGGGCTCTTCTCCCTGACCGGGATCGCCGCCGCCGAGAACGCCGGGCCGGCCATTGCCATTTCTTTCGCCGTGGCGGCGATCGGCTGCGCTTTCGCCGGCATGTGTTACAGCGAGTTTTCCACGATGATCCCCATCGCGGGAAGCGCTTACACTTACGCTTATTCCACCATGGGCGAGTTGTTGGCCTGGATCATTGGATGGGATCTCGTGCTCGAGTATGCCGTGGGGGCGTCGACGGTATCCATCAGTTGGTCCGCCTACGTCGTAAGCCTGCTCCACGATTTCGGGATCGTCCTTCCCGCCCAGTTGGTGGCTTCACCGTGGCAGCCCATGGTACTCCCCAACGGACAAACGATCCACGGCATTATAAACCTTCCCGCGGTACTGATCGTTGTGCTGATCTCTTTGCTCCTGATGCGGGGCATCAAGGAATCCGCGAACGTGAACGGCATCATTGTGGTCGTCAAAGTGGCCGTCGTGCTGGTGTTCATATCCGTTGGCGTCTGGTACATCAAGGGAGCGAATTACACGCCTTTCATCCCGCAGAATACTGGCACGTTCGGCGAATACGGCTGGAGCGGCATCATGCGGGCGGCGGGGGTCATTTTCTTCGCCTACATCGGATTCGATGCTGTTTCGACGGCTGCGCAGGAAGCCCGGAAACCCCAGCGCGACATGCCTATCGGAATCATCGGTTCCCTGGTGATCTGCACCATACTCTATATCTTGTTCGCGCTGGTTCTCACCGGCTTGGTTCACTACACGCAGTTCCGCGGCGTGGCCGCGCCCGTTGCGCTGGCGATCGAACAGACCCCGTTCGGATGGCTCAAGATGGCGGTCAAGCTGGCCATCATCGCCGGCTTCACTTCGGTCATCCTGGTGATGCTGCTGGGCCAGTCCCGCGTTTTCTTCTCGATGTCGCGCGACGGACTGCTGCCCAAGCTCTTTTCAGACATCCATCCGAAATTCAGCACCCCCTGGCGATCAAACCTGCTTTTCATGGTCTTCGTCAGCATGTTCTCGGCGTTTTCGCCCATCTCTGTGGTCGGCCATATGACCAGCATCGGTACGCTGTTGGCCTTCGTGATTGTCTGCGCGGGCATCATTGTGATGCGCAAGACCCAACCCGACCTGCCGCGCCCCTTCCGGACGCCCTTTGTACCGGTTGTCCCCATTCTCGGAATCCTGGTTTGCTTTTCGATGATGTACTCGCTCGGATGGGAGAACTGGGCGCGGCTGATTGTTTGGCTCGTGATCGGCTTGTGCATCTACTTCGGTTACAGCCGCAAACATAGCCGCATCCGGCAGTATGTAGATCCCGTCACCCGCTCATAGCGCTTCTGGCGGCCCCGCCAAAGCGCAGCGGGCGTGCCGCGTCTATCGGCCCACGACGAGGGAGAACGTCCGCCAGCCGATGTAGGCGAGAGTGATCATCTCGATTGTACGGAATGCCTTGAGGATAATGCCGCCCATGAATTCGAAACGCAGGAACAATCCGCAAACCACGGCCACGTACACCCAGTAAGGATTCAAGCCTCCCACGAAGGCCTTCAGGTACGCCACGACCATGAAGTAATAGACCAGCGGCCAGTTGCTTTCCAGGCCGCGCGTGAAGCGGCCGAGGATCATCCACAAGGTCAGCACCAGCAGGATGAACGAGAGAACAACGAAGGTAGTGTCCGATGTGCCGCCCATGAACACGCAATCCTTTGGTCAATTATAGTGCGTCCGCCCCGGCCATCCTCTCCCGTCAACGGCACCCGGGAGGGACGTCCGAAGCGGGAAAGCCAAACCTGCCGGTGCCCGGAACCATCAAGACCGTTTGATCATGCGGTCCCTTCCGGCGCTCATTCGAGTTACCCTGGCCAGTTGCCCAAGAATTCCCCGCCCACATTGGCCTCGCGTGTGCCGGTGTGCTCTTCGGCGGCCCGAAAACCAAAGAACGCGGGGGAACTCCCTTGCTACCGCGCGGAGTCCCCCGCATCCGATCTCGACTCAAATCGTTACTCGTCGACGCTTTTGCGGCGACGGAGCACGATGAGACCCAAAAACACGACCGCCAGAACGGCGCAAACGATGCGAACCAAAGTGGTATCCATAACCTTCTCCTTTCTCCTCTACTCAAACGGATTAAGTTCTTACATATTGTTCATCATGGGGATCAACTCCCTGATGATGCGCATGACCACCGGACCAACCGTCACCACAAACAGCGACGGAAGAATGCAAAAAAAGATCGGGAACACCAATTTCACGCCCAGCTTGGCGGCCTTCTCCTCAGCCTGCTGCCGCATCTGCACCCGCATATAATCGGAGTGCGCCCGCAGGCTCTGGCTGATTCCCGTGCCGAAACGGTCCGCCTGAATCAACACCGCCACCAGCTTCTTCAGATCTTCCACCCCGGTGCGCTCAGCCAGGTTCCGTAATGCTTCGACCCGCCTCTTGCCGGCCTTCAATTCGAGCGTCACCATGGCGAACTCCTCGCTTATTTCCGGGTGTCCGGCTTCCAGTTCCTTGGAAACCTGCACGATCGCCTGGTCCAGGCCCAAGCCTGACTCGACGCAGACTACCAGCAGGTCGAGCGCATTGGGCAGCGCGCGGCTGAGCTTCTTCTGCCTCCGCCGGACGCGGCGGTTCACATACTGGTTCGGGCCGAAAAAGCCGGCGGCGGCGGCGGCGCCGATCGCCATCGCCTTGTTGCTTGGATCGGCGTCAGACCCGCTCAAGGCCAGCGCCATCATCAACGGCAGGGACAAGCCCAGGAACACCTTTGAGCCGTACAGCAGCTTCAGCGCGTTCGGGGTGCGGATGCCCGCCCGGATCAGGCGCCGCTGCATGACGTTGACATCCTTGGGCGAAGCCGGCAGCATCGAGCCGATCTTGCTGAGGACCTCGCGGAACGCCAGGCTCGGGTGCGACGGCATCTGCTCCTGCGGGTTGACCGTGGCGCCCGTGACGCGCTCTATGGCCGCGTTGGGTTGGGCCCACAGTTTCATACCGGCCAGCGCCGCTACCAGCGCCAGCAGGACGAACAGGGTGAGACTCATCAGTAGTGTCACGGCTATACCTCGATCGCGACAATCTTGCGGATGATGGCGTAACCGACCACTTGTAACGCCACGGCCGCCCCCATCATGATCTGTCCGACTTCGTCAGTGAAGAAAAACTTCACGTAATCGGGATTCACCCAAAACATCATCAGCGCCACGCCAATCGGGATACACGTTAACGCGGTGCCCGTCATCCGGCCGTGCGCGCTGATGGCCCGGATGCGGCCGCGCAGCTTGAAGCGTTCGCGGATCACATAAGCGAGCTTGTCCAGGATCTCGGCCAGGTTGCCGCCGGTGCGCTTCTGCAGCAGCACAGCGGAAACGAAGAAATGCACATCGAGCAGCGGCACACGCTTAGCGAGCTTCTCGAGCGCCACATCGAGCGGCAGCCCCAAGTTATGCTCATCGAAAGCGCGGCGGAACTCGCCTGCCAGCGGTTCCTGAAACTCGCGGTGGATCATTTCGAGCGAAACGGAAAAGGCGTGCCCGGCCCTCATGCTGCGGGCAACGAACTCCAGACTGTCCGGAAACTGCTCTTCGAACTTCCTCATGCGCCGCTTGGCCTTGCTCGCCACGTACAGCAGCGGGAGTGTGCTCAGGACACCGCCCGCCAGGAAGGCGAACTGCCGGTACGCGTTCGGGATCGTGAACCAGACGATGGCGAATCCAACAAGAAACATGGCCAGGCACAAATGCACCAGCCGCGCCACGTTCCACTTCAGTCCGGCTTGCTCGAGCAATCCCTGCAGGCGCTCCTGCAGCCGGTATTTCTCCAGCAGTTGCAAAGTCAGTTTGCCCGTCTTCCTGTCCATCGTCTGGATCAAAGGCGGCACGGGTTTGGCGGCGGCCTTTCCCTTCCTGGCGTAGGCCTGCTCGCCCAGCAACCGCGACTTGATCTTGTCGCTATCGACGCTCTTAAAGGAACTCGACACGAAATACCAAGCTGCAAAGCTGGCAATCCAGACCACGATGAGGATGACAACGAACGTTACCATGGCGCGACTCCTTAGACCTCCACCACCTCGTCGAACAGGTCCGGCCGAAGCCGGATGCCAGCCGCCAGGAGCTTCTCATAGAACTTGGGCCGGATGCCCGTAGCTGCGAAACGGCCGATTACCTGGTTATCCGGCGTTAAGCCGCGCTTCTCGAAGACAAAAATGTCCTGCAGCGTCACGACCTCGCCTTCCATGCCAGTCACTTCCGTCACGTTGATGACCCGGCGCGAACCATCGCTAAGTCGCGCCGCCTGAACCAGTAAGTGCACGGCGCTGGCGATCTGCTGACGGATCGAAACCAGTTGCATGTTCGCGTTGGCCAGCGAAACCATCACTTCCAGACGCGAAATGGCGTCGCGGGGTGAGTTGGCGTGGAC
This sequence comes from uncultured Solibacteraceae bacterium, assembly GCA_964384215.1. GTDB lineage: Bacteria > Acidobacteriota > Terriglobia > Bryobacterales > Bryobacteraceae > JAJFUV01. The sequence goes on from CAYLLB010000033.1 coordinate 35,252, forward strand.
CGTGGTCAGCGAACCGTCGTGGCCCGTATTCATGGCCTGCAGCATGTCCAGCGCCTCGCCTCCGCGCACCTCGCCCACCACGATGCGGTCCGGCCTCATGCGCAGGCTGTTGATGAGCAGTTCCCTTTGGCGCACCGCTCCCTGGCCTTCCAGGTTCGGCGGCCGTGTTTCCAGACGCACCACATGCGGTTGTTTGAGCTGCAGTTCGGCCGCGTCCTCGATGGTGACGATGCGTTCTTTGGCGGAAATAAAGGCCGATAACGCATTGAGCAGCGTGGTCTTGCCGGCGCCGGTCCCACCCGAAATGATGATGTTCATGCGGGCCTTCACGGCGGCCTCCAGCAGTTCCATCATGCCGGCGGTCATGGTTTTGCGGTCCACCAGGTCCGGGGGCATCAGCTTGTCGGTGGAAAACCGGCGAATTGAGAGAAGTGGACCGTCGACGGCCAGCGGTGGAATGATGGCGTTCACGCGCGAACCATCGCTCAGTCGCGCATCCACCATGGGTGTGGATTCGTCCACGCGCCGCCCCACTTGGCTGACGATCTTGTCAATGATTCGCAGTAGATGCGCATCATCGCGAAAACTGACGTTGGTGAGTTCGAGCAGACCTTTGCGCTCGATATAGACTTGCTTGTGCGTGTTCACCAGAATGTCGCTGATGGTCGAGTCCTGTAGCAGCGGTTCGAGCGGCCCGAGCCCGAACACCTCGTCGAGCACCTCGTCGCAGATCTGCTGCTTCTCGATCGAGCTGAGCAACGTGGGCTCTTCATCTATGAGCGCAATCAGCGCCTGGCGCACTTCGCCGCGCACTCGCTGGTTGTCGATGGTGGCCAGCGCCTCCAAGTTGATCTTGTCCAGCAGCTTGCGGTGCAGGGTGAACTTCAGCTCTTGGTACTCCGGCTTCAGTGCCCCCCGCGGCCGCGCGGAGTTGCGCAAAAGGCGCTGGTCCCAGGTCAATTGCTGCGTCGGTCTGACATCCAAAGTTGGCAACATAACAATCCGCTCGTCACCTACGTTTCGCTAAGAATGGGCGAGGCACCTAATACCACGCCGGTGCCGCGCCGGGCCGTCGCCGTCGCGCCCGACAGGCGCGAGGCGAGGTTGTCCACGCTACGCCCCAATTCGGAGTCGGGCCCCAGAGGCTGGCCTAACGTCACGACCCGGTGCAGCGAAGAATAGTCGTTTGGTAAACAGGCGTGCAAGTGGCAGTTGAAGATCTTCTCGATGTCCGCGCTGCCAATGCCATCCCGTTTGTTCAGGCGGTTCACCACCAGATGAAAACGGTCCTTGCCGAACCCGAGTTGTGCCAGCAGGTTCACGGCCTTGCGCGCCAGGTGCAGGCTGGCCAGTTCCGAAGTCGTAACCAGGTACGCCTGGTCGCACTCGGCCAGGGTCAGCAGACTGACGCGATGAAAGATCGCCGGCAGGTCCACGACCACCCATTCGTAGTTCTGACGGGCGAATTCGAGCAGATCGTGGATGCGCACGGCGTCATCCAACTCCGCGCACGGCTCGGCGGGCGCGGGCAAGACGTCCACTCCCGAACAGTCGCTCACCAGCGAGCACCAGAACGAAGGGCTCAGATGATCGGAATGTTCGATCGCTTCCACCAGCGAGTGGCCGTTGTCCACCTTCAGGAAGAAGCCGACCGTGCCGCCCAGCAAATCGAAATCCATCAACAGCACCTTGGAGTTCGTCAGCCGGCGCAGAGCCAACGACGTCTGCGTCGACAAGGTACTCGCGCCTGAGCCGGGTTTGGCGCTCGAAAACAACAGCACTTTGCCGCGCTCGGCGTTGACGGAGGGGTTCGGCCGGCTCAACCGGAACAACCGCGCCACGGCTTCTCGCTGTACGTCCACGTCGAATGGGGCGCAAAGAAACTCCGTCGCGCCCATGCGGAGCGATCGCAACACAGCTTCCGAATCGTTGCGCGCGTGCAGGCCCACCACATGAGTATGCGGCTGCTCGCCGGCGACTGTACGGATCACTTCGCAGGCGGCATCAAGGTCCGACGCGAGGTCGAGCAGCACCACTTCGGGCTTCAGTTGCCGCAGCCGCATTTCCAGGGTCTGTTGCGGAGGGTAGGCTTTCAAGTCCGCCAGGATCTGGAAAGTGTGCGCGTGCGGCAGGGTCTTGGTGAACGCCTGCGCCAGGGTACGGTCCGGCGAGATCAGCAATGCCGTCAACTCATTCGCCGAAGATGTTCTCAGGACTTCCATCGACCCTTTATCCGCCTAGCCTACGCCCGGTTCCTCTCCGGCCGCACCTCGCGCTATTTCCCTCTTCCGGGGGCCGGCTTCGCCGGCGAGCCGGGTTGCTTGGCGGCTGGCACTGGCGGAAGGAAAGTCTTCGGCATCACCGGATTTACGCCGTTCTTCACTGTCGCGGCCGCTGTCGTGATCTCAGGCGTGACCATCACGAGCAGTTCGGACTTGGTCTTGGTTTCCTTCTTGCTTTTGAACAACGCACCCAGAATCGGGATGTTCGCCAATCCCGGAATCTTCATAATGTTGTCGGTGACCCGATCGTCGATCAGTCCCGCGATGGCGAAACTCTGTCCCTCGGCCAGTTCGATATTGGTCTCCATGCGGCGCGTGGCCAAGGCCGGAATCGTGAATCCGTTGAAGACCACGCCGGCGGTCATGTCGATGGTCGACACTTCGGGCTTGACATAGAGCTTGATGGTCTTGTTCTCGGTTATGGTAGGCAGGAAAGTGAGCCGGATGCCGTACTCGCGGAACTGCACCGTGACGGCACCGGAGTTCCCACCGCCTTGCAGCACCGGCACGGGGAACTCACCTCCCACCAGAAAGCTGGCTTCCTTCCCGTTCGAGGTCACCAGGTTGGGCTCAGCGAGGATTTGCAACACGCCCTGCCCCTGGAGCAACGCCACAAAGGCCGCCAGGTTCAGATCCGGGCGGAACGCAAAAACGTTCAGCGCGTCCGACAGCGAATAAGTGGATTCCGTGCCCTGCAGCCCGCCCGGGATGGTGCCCTTGAGTGTAGTCGGACTCGGCGCCGTGAATTGTCCCGTCGTGGTGCGGAAGGGCGTGTTCAGAGCGCCTGTGCTGACTATGTTGGCGCCAAGGTTGAGATTGTTCGAACGGCCCACTTCGGCGAATTTGACCCGCAGGATGATCTGTTTGTCGACGCTGGCCGGCGCCAGTCGAAGGTTATTGACAACGGACTTGGCCAATGGCCTGGCCAAATCTGTGGCCTTCTCGGCCACCTGCTTGCTCGACACTGTCCCCACCAGCGAGACAGCGTCGCGCGCGGCTTCCACGCGGATGTCCTCCTGGGGAAAAGTCGCTTTGAGCAAGTTGCGGATGGGATCGAGGTTCTGATCAACCGAAATGTTGTAAAAGGTGCGCTGTCCGTCCTTGGACCAGACGATGATGGTAGCGTTGCCCAAGCCCTTCGCATGAAGCAGAATCTCGCGCTTGGTCACGGCCACGGCATCCACCACGTCGGGATTGCTGGTTGAAATGCGCCCGATCTCAGTCGGGTAATCGAGCACCAGGCTCCGTCCCAAGGTGGCGCGCACTTCCTCGGCGCTTTGGGCCCATAGTCCCGGCACAAGACAGCCGGCCACGACTACTGCCGCAAGAAGCCAACGTAATCTCGTGAAAGTTCTCATTTGCTACCTCCTGCTCCCAGCACTTCAACCGTTTTCTTGGTGCCACGAATCACCATGACCTCGTCCGGGGGGGGCGGGGGCGCCACGGGTGGCGCCACGACGGCCACCGGTCGCGGCTGGACCCGCGGCCGTGGAGCACCCTCTACCTGAGAAGCGCTTGCGCGGCGGCCGCCGTAAAGCTCAGCCACGGCACGGCCCTTGGTCTGCGCTGATACCTGATCGCTCCCGTTGCGCAAGACGAGTTGAATCCGTCCCTCCGTGCCAGCCAGCGTCAGCGTCTCGGCCTGTTCCGGCGTCACCAGCAACGTGACTACCGGCGCCGTAATGGCCTGTCCCTTCGGCTCTGGCTGGATGGTCTGCCCAGCGGAAAGCACGAGGATGTTTTGGAGCACGGTGACGGTCACCGTGTCCTCGGATTTGGGAGGCCGCCCCGTGACCAGGACATCGACGCGCATACCCGGCAGCACGTATCCCGCCACGCCGACTACTTCGTTCACTCGAACCGACACGGCGCGCATGCCTACCGGAATAATGGGCGCCAGCCCCGCACCAGCCCCGCGGGCTCCCAAACGGCCGTCCATCACGGGTTCATCAAGCAGAATGTTGCTGACCACCGGCCGGTCGATTACCTCTTCCACCCGGCTGAAGGCGCCTTTCGGGAACTGGTCCGCGGGCATCTTCGCAATTCTGACGTCCGCCGGTTTTATGGCGACCCCCATCGGCAGCGCGCGCGCGGCCACTACCACCTCCCGCTGTTCGACCTTTTCTCTCTTCGGCGTGCCACTGGCGCGCGCGCTCATCTGATAAAAAATGCTGGAGACCACCAGCGCGAACAGCAAACTCACGCCAAGAACGGTTAGAAACCTTCGGTCCATCGCTCAATCTCCTCCACTTCCCCCGGCCGGCCTCATCCCCTTGGAATCAAGGCCAACCATGCCCCGACCGTGATGGCGGGCGCATACGGAATCGATTCGGCCCGGAGTCCGGAACCTGCCTGCCGGTCCCCGCGCCGCAACCTGTTCCTAACGGCAACCCAGGCGATCACGGAGGCGGCTGCCAAACCACCCGCAAGGGCTGTCCATAACGCAGCCTCTAGCAACCGGCCCGCGCCGAGCACGGCGCCAAAACCGGCCATCAGCTTCACATCGCCCCCACCCATGCCGCCCAACAGATAAAAAACGAGGAACACAGCCAAACCGCTGGCCGCTCCCGCCAGCGCCGCCAGCGTCCCTCGCCAACCGTCCCGCGCCGTGTGGAAAACCAGACCGGCCGCCAGGGCGGTCACAGGAATCCAATTTGAGATGCGGCGCCGCATAATGTCTTCCACACTGGCGGCCAGACCCACGACCACTGCAATCCAAACTTGCGGAGTCATCGGCGCGCCCTTCCCCGCCCGCTTGCCCGCAGTCCCTCGAGCGGACGTATATGGGAATCCAGTTCCAACAATTGGGGCGCAAGAAAACCTGATTCGAGGGCGAACTCCGGCAAAGTCTGACCTTGCGGCAAACGCCAGCCGCCGGCTAAAGCGGTCTCCGGAAACCGGGGTTGTGCCTCATCCGCCGGCACGCTCATCCGTGTCGAGTCTCCTCCCTTGCTGGCTCTGGCCGTACTCATAGTCGCCTTGAATGTCCCTTCTTCTCTTTCGGCAGGTTCAGGGTGTTTCATTAGACCAACAGGGTGGGATAGTACTGTTTCTGCCCAGGAACTGGCGCCCGCCCTCTCCGCACCCTGCACATGCGCCTTAGACCGCTCGAACAACAGCACCGCGCCACTGTCTTCCACCAAACGCCATTCCGCTACACGCTTGAGCAGCGACGCCAGAGGCCATTCGACGGGGCACAGAACAACATCGATCCGGTTCCGGTCCAGAATCGTTTCCCAGTCGTAGCGGCCTTCATACAGGTACATGTACTGGTCTCCAATCGACGGTCCGTAGAAGTCGCTACGGCCGTCGAAGAACACTTTCTGGGAAGGATAGAAGCGATAAATGAGATAGTCTGCCCACTGATCCGGGGTGAACACCCGACCTCGCTTCAGCTTCTCGGCATGCCGCGTCACCATGGAAACCGGGAACCTCTGTTCGGGAAAGTCCTTGGGCCAGCGCCCCGCCGGGGTGGCTACGATCAGAAGCACCACCAGCGCAAGCGGCCAGAATGAGACGCGGCGGAATCCGGAAGCGGAATCCGCAGCGAGCGACGACAGAATCCCGCGCAGGGAGCGCCGGCTTGCCGAAGCGGCCCAAAGGTCCCACAGGCGCGTCAACTCGCAGGCCACCAGCGGAGCGGCCACAATAGCGAAGATGGGAACATGACGCGCCGAATTCAGCGCCTGGTGGCCCCAGAACAGAACCCACAAGGCCTCCACGATCTTCTTGCGCGCCAGCAAGGAGCCTACGCACATGACCCCCAAAAACAGCAGGATCTCGAACTGGAAGAGGTTCTCACTACGGAACTTGGGGGACTGAAACTCCTGCACCAGATTGCGGATCCAATCCGAGCGCAGATAACCGGCAATGTGGACATGCAGTTCAACGCCGTACGGGTTGGCCAGGGTGGCCAGCGAACAGGCTCCCGCCAGCAACGTATATCGGCCGGCCCCGTACAATTTCTGGGGGTCCCCGTAGAGGAATGCCTCGACCGCCGTGCCGGCGGCCATGAGCGTCATGCATGCGATCATGGCCAGGAACCCCCCGTGCATGTTGGCCCACAACGCGGAAAGCGGCACCAGGCACCAGGTCCAGGTCGAGGGAGCCTGCCGGTCGCGGTCGAGCATCCACATGGAAACCGTCACGAACAGCAGGGTGACCAGGTGTGGGCGAGCCAGGTAGTGAATCGAGGACGAACCTACCGCGAGCAGCACCGCCACCAGGGCAGCGAACGTGTTGGCCCCGCTCCGGAACACATGGCAGAGCAGCAAAGTCGAGGTCGTGGCAATCAACAGTCCGGCGGCGAGTACGAGGGCCTTGAGCCCCCAAGCCCGGTGCAGCAGGGCCATGCAAACGTCCGAGAGCCACTCCCACGCGTACCATGGTTGACCCGGCTTGGAGTACGAAAAGAGATCGGCTTTCGGAACGGCGCCGTGGTCGATGATGTACTCCCCGGTTCGAATGTGCCATCCTGCGTCGCCGTCGGCCAGCAGTCCTGTCCAACCACCGCTGCCGGCAGCGAACAGCCACACCAGAACCGCAATAAAGAAACAATCGGACAGCGAGGGGAGCCACCAACTGGAGCGCACGGCGGCGCGGGCAGGGGGAACACCCTCCACAACAATCGCCGGAACAGGCAGCACCGAAGGCGTCTCAACCATTGAGGGCCTCCCTCGGTGAACCGCCCGCCAACGGCACGCCGGGGGTGCCCGGCTTCCGGCTTCGCAACGCGAGTTCGTACCGGTCCTTCACGCCGGTCTTCTCGAAAACGTGCATGAGATGAACTTTCACGGTGCCGGGCGTGATGGAAAGCTCCTGGGCGATCTGCCGGTTCTTGAAGCCCCGGCACACCAGTTGGACAATCTCCTGCTCGCGGGTGGTCAGCCGGGGCGCGGCCTTGCGGCCCAGAAACCCGGGGGCCTGGTTCGACGCCGCGTTTTCGATCCAAAGGCTGCCCCCGGCCACCGCGCGCAGGCATTCCAGGAACGTCTCGACGGAGATGGCTCTTTTGACGATGCCGCGGACGCCGGCCTTCAAGGCGCGCACCGAATCCACTTCTCCCAAAACGTTCGCCCACAACACGACCTGGGATTCCGGCACGACGTCGCGGAGTTCCGCAACGAACTGTAGCGCGCCCCGCAGGCCTCCTCCCTGGTCCAGCAGAACCACTCGCGGGCGATTGGCCGCGACGAGCGGGAGAGCTTCGGTCGTCGACGCGGCGACGCCGACAAGATTCAGGTCGGAGCAGCGGTTCAGGATTCCGCGCAGTCCTTCAATCATGATGGGCAGGGATTCGCAGGCGAAGACAGTATAGGCCGGGGCACTCATCGCTAAGGGCAATCATCGGCGGGACCGCTACGGAGGATTAGGCCGGTTGGTACGGAAGTCCCTATTGCCTGCGCCAGACATGAGAAAGCCACCTGGGAACGTCGTTGGACTCCCGTAATCCGTCTTATAATGACAGGGCAACGGGCTTGGAAAGAGGACAGTCATGCTGAACAAGTTCTGTTTATTGACGGTGTTGGCCGTTGGCACCGCTTGGTGCGCCGGCCCTAAGTGGGTCAATTTGTTGAACGGCAAGAATTTGGATGGATGGGAAACAGTAAATGATGGCATTTGGAATGTGCTGAGCGACGGGACGCTGGTAGGCCAGCGCGACATGCGCACCGCGGAGCATCAGGCTTGGATCTATACCAAGAAAGAATTCAGCGAATTCGAATTCGAGGTTGAGTTCTGGACGCGCGCCCGCGGGAACAGCGGCATATCCATTCTGGACACCAGCCGCGGCCACTTTTCGTTCGGCCCCCAATACGTGCGGATGAAAACGCCATCGAACATCGGCTACGAAATCCAGATCAGTTACGGATACCCTGACGATTACACGACGGGCAGCATCTACAACTTCGTCAAGGCCAAGGTTGGCGCGCAGAAGGAAAACGACTGGAACAAAATGAACATCGAGCATCGCAACGGCATGGTGCGCGTAAAGCTCAACGGGGTGCTGGTGGCCGAGCGGGCGCGTGACGCCAACCGCGCCAGCAGCGGCCCTATCGGTTTCCAGTTGCACGACAAGTACAGCGTGGTGATGTTCCGCCACCCGCGCATCCGCGAATACAAGAAATAAGCCTGCGGAGAGACGTTCTCCTTTAGTCCGGCGCCACCGGCTACGCCGTCCCGGAATCGCGCAACCTGCTCTCGCTGTGGCCTCGGGCGGCTAAGAGCGGCAGGGCAAGCGTCGCAACCACAAAGCATAGCCACATAGCGAACGCCAAAGGTGCGGGAGCCGCCAGGCGCTCAAGCATGGCCGGCAGTTTTGTGAATTCGCCTACCTGGAATGCGGCCAGTCCGCCGCCCGGTTTGTGCGCAACCATGCCCGTGTAATACGGTAACAGCAGGAAATGGGTGGCATAGAGATCCAGAGCCGCGTACAGGCCCGCGGCCATCGCCGGCAACCAACTGTGGTGGCGTGCCGGACACAACACCTGAAGACCGCTCACTACTAGCAGAACCTCGGCGATGATTACGGCGCAAACGTACCAGCCTGCACCGGAGGAAAGGCCTAGCACGAAGAAGGTTAGCTCGTGGTAACAGAGCCCCAGCCAGAAAAAGCCATACACGCTTGCGAGCGCCGCCAGATGCGTTCTTTCGCCCTTTGCGCGCCACAGCCTCTGCGCCAACCCCACAGCGGCCACCACCACGATCCAGGCGAACAGGCGATACATCCAGCTCCTCAACTGGAGGAAACTCCAGTTCCCACACCAGACATGCGAGAGGAAGGCGATGTCGAAGAACCGTGCCCAGTTCACTTCCGGGACGCGACTCACCAGATCCCAGGGCGAAATTCGCCCTCGCGCCACCACCTGCTGGAGTCCCGACCAGGATCCGGTCAGCGCGTAGTTGCGCCAGTACCACCAGCCCGAGATGGCTGCGGCGGCCAGCAAGGTCTTGGCTGCGTCCATGGCAATCCGGCCGCGCCCGCCGGCGTCCCGTAAAAACCGCCAAGCGAAGATCATCACGAGCGCGGGAATCGCGGTCAGGAAATAAGCCTTGGTCAGCAGGCCCACACCAAGCAACATTCCGGCCAGCCACGGCCCCCAGCCGCCGAGCAGAACACACACCAGCGCCGTGAATATCGTGGTGGAAAGTCCGTCGTTGCCCACCCGGCTGGCGCTCATGAGAAACCCGGGCATGGACGCGATCACAGCCGCCACGCCAGTTGCCAACACCTCGGAGCCGAGTACGCGCCGCGCCGCCACATATGCCAGCGGGATGGTCAGGGAAGCCACCAGCAAGCTCATCAAGCGCATCAGCAGGACCCGCACCGGAAGCGCAAGTCCCCCGGCGGCCAGTTGAACGGGGGCGAGCATCAGGTAGTACAGAGGCGGCTGTTGCGCTTCGTGGTTCAGGATATGCTGAAGGGCCGGCGATGCAGACCATTCGCGGGGCAGCGAATGGAGCGCGTGTTGCCTTGCGGCCCGTTCCCTGTCGGATAGCCGCCAGTAATCGTCGTGAGCCAATCGCGTTCCGGTCATCGATGGGTGGCCGTAAGGAAGCGGCGTCAATTCGAGGGACTGGGCGGTCTCTCGAGATATGACTGTCCTTCCCAACACGGGCAGGCCTTGGCCGGAAGCGAGCAGTTGTACGTAAGCAACGTGGGCCCACTCGTCATATCCCTCCCAAAGCGGCAGCAGTACTGCATAGAATGCGCCGCGGGCCAAAAGGCACAACCAAATGAGCCATAGCACGCTGCGCGCGGTTACCGGCATTCTGCCAGGATAGCAATGGGACTTGTAAGGAACGGGTGGCGGGGTTCGACCCCACAGTCACTCGAACCGCAGTCCTCACTTCCGCCGGCGCAAGGCCACGAATGTCAGCGTGCCGATACCTGTCAGGAGAATACTGGCGGGTTCCGGAACCGCTCCATCCGTCGCGCTATCGCTCAGATAGAATGCCAAATGGTAGGGACTGGGGTAGCCGTAGTACCAGGATCCGGGCGTTCCATTGTCGTCTGTCGTCACCCACCACGATGAGCCGGTGGAGGAGGCTTGGAGCATAAGCCAGTACCGGGTACCTGCGGCCGCATCGAACGGGCTTTGCAGGTCGAATGTCACCAACCAGGCATTGCCGCCGCAACACCATGGCATGCCGGAGTCCACAGCCGCCACATGGATTCCCGCACCGCTCGCCAACGTTTCGCCGGAGCCGGATGGATCAGTCGTTATTATGTAACTGACGTTCTGATCCCAACCCACGATCCCAGCATAGGTCTGGTAGTAGAAACCCACGCTGGCGACTGTCCCGCCTGAAAGAACCAGGAAATCCTCGGCGGCCCAGCTTTCCATCGGGATACCGGTATTCGTGTTCGGACCGCCGTTATCATAGATGACTCCGGCATTGAGCAATGGAGCCGCGACAAAAGTCAACAGGAGCGCTGATGCCAGCGTGATGCAAACCCTTCTCGTCAAAGTTGCCTCCGGTCTAAAGCCACAAGAATCCCCGAGTTGCCCCCGGGCGAAGGATCATTATACATTACAGCTGCGCCAAGAAAGCGTATCTTTCTCTCTTTCTCGTTTTTTCCTTGTGTTCGTACTGCTGAACAGGCGGGGCAATGCGGCTTGTATGGGGTGGGTGGTGGGGTTCGAACCCACGACCACTGGAACCACAATCCAGCGCTCTACCAGCTGAGCTACACCCACCATTGGGCGGGAACGATTCTATTCTAACAGATCTTCACAAGCCGGCCCGGCGCCAAAGCTCGTCCACGCGTGATTTTACGTCCTCCGTCATACGGATCACGTCCGGCCAAGGGCGGGTAAAGCCCTCCTCTTTCCACTTGCGCGTGGCGTCAACACCCATTTTCGAGCCGTAGTTCGGCAAACGGCTGGCATGGTCGAGCGAATCGACTGGACCCATCACAAACTCGATGTCGCGCTGGGGATCTATGTTGTTCAGCGCTCGCCATGCCACCTCACTCGGGTTCTTCACGTCCACATCCTCGTCCACCACCACGATCACCTTGCTGAACATGGCCTGGCCCATGCCCCAGATGGCGTGCATCAGCTTGCGCGCGTGTCCCGGATAGGACTTGCGCATCGAAACCAGCATCAGGTTGTGAATCACGCCTTCGGCCGGCATCGCTACGTCGCGGATCTCCGGCAACTGTAGGCGCATGAGTGGCAAAAAGATCCGCCCGATGGCATCGCCCATGTAGAAATCCTCCATGGGCGGCGCCCCGACGATGGTCGCCGGGTATACCGGCTTGGCACGGCGCGTAACGCAGGTCACATGGAAGACCGGATACTGGTCTTCGAGCGAGTAATAGCCGGTGTGATCGCCGAACGGCCCTTCGGTGCGCAACTCGCCCAACTCGACATAGCCTTCCAGCACGATCTCGGCCTGCGCGGGAACTTCCAGATCGCAGGTTTCACACTTGACCATTTCGACGGGCTGGTTGCGCAGGAAACCGGCAATCATCATCTCGTCCAGATCCGGCGGCAGCGGCAGGATGGCCGAAAAGATGGTGGCCGGATCGCCGCCCAGCGCCACGGCCACGTCCATGCGACGCGCGCGGCCTTCCTTCAGAAGCCGCCGGTAGTGTTCGGCGCCTTGTTTGTGTGTCTGCCAGTGCATGCCCGTGGTGCGCTCGTCGAACACCTGCATACGGTACATGCCGCAGTTGCGCTTGCCGGTTTCCGGATTCTTCGAGAACACCAGCGGCAGCGTGATGAAGCGTCCGCCGTCTTGCGGCCAGCAGTGCAGGATCGGAAGCTCCAGCAGCGAAAAGCCGTCCCGCTGGATGACCTCCTTCACAGGCCCGCCCGACACCATTTTCGGAAAGAACGCTCCCATCTCCGCCAGCTTAGGCAGCATTTTGAGCTTGCCGATCAGGCCCTGCGGCATGCGCATTTCCAGGTACTCGGAGATCCGCTGCGCCACCTCGTCCACGGAGCCGACCTCCAGCGCCAGTTCCATCCGCCGCGCGCTGGCGAAGAGGTTCATGGCCACCGGCACGCCGCTGCCCTTGGCTTTCTCGAAAAAGAGCGCGGGACCGCCGCCCTTCACTGACCGGTCCGCGAACTCGGTCATTTCCAATACCGGGTCCACTTCGAAGGGAATGCGCTTAAGCTCGTGGGCGGCTTCCAGTTTGCGCAGGAACTCGCCGAGATCGTTGTAGGCCATCTGTCGGGTCGCCTCTCTATCTACTATGATGGAATTTCACCGAACTTTCGAGAAACAATTATGGCTAATCGTGTTGCATTCGTGACGGGCTCGAGCCGTGGGATCGGCCGCGCCATCGCGCTTTCGCTCGCCGAGGCGGGGCATTCGATCGTGGTCGCGTCCCCCGAAGTGGAACTGAACGAAGAAGTGGCCGCCGAGATCCGCAAGACGCAGCCCGCCCTCACGGTGGACTTGAACCTGACAAGCCCCGAGTCCGTCGCCGCGGGCTTCCAGGCGGCAATGAAGGAATTCGGCCGCATCGATGTGCTGGTGAACAATGCCGGCATCACCAAGGACGGCCTGGCGGTCCGCATGAAAAAGGAAGCCTGGGACCTGGTGCTGCAGATCAACCTCACCGGCGCGTTCCTGGCCTCGCAGCAGGCCATGCCCATCATGATGAAGCAGCGCTGGGGACGCATCGTCAACATCGCCTCGGTGGTCGGACAGGCGGGCAATGCAGGCCAGGCCAACTATGTCGCCTCCAAAGCCGGCATCATCGGCCTCACCAAGGCCCTGGCCCAGGAACTGGGCAGCCGCAACATCACGGTCAATGCCGTGGCGCCGGGCTTCATCGAAACCGACATGACGAAGAACCTGCCGGCCGAAGTCCGCGAGAAGATGCTCGGCACTGTGCCGTTGAAACGCCCGGGGACGCCCGAAGACATCGCCAAGGCCGTCCGCTTCCTGGCCAGCGACGACGCCGCCTACATCACCGGCGTAGTGCTGCAGGTGAACGGCGGCATGTACATGTAACCGGCGCAAACCGGCGCCCGGAACGCGGCGAGGAGACGGCCCGTTCCAGTTCCACCATCAGTGTAGGATCGTGTGTATGGTCCTGGTATTGGCATCGCGGTCGCCGCGACGGCAGGAGATCCTTAGGCGCGCGGGAATCGCATTCATCGTCCGCCCGGCAGACGTGGACGAGACCCCGATCGAGAGAGAAGATCCGACGGAACATGTGCGCCGGCTGGCACTTGAAAAGGCCATGGCCGTAGAATGCGCCGAAAGTGAAACCGTGCTGGGCGCAGACACGGTCGTGGTCGCGGGAGGCGAAATCCTCGGCAAACCCTCAGACGCTGCCGACGCCGCCCGCATGCTGCGCGTCCTCAGCGGCCGCGACCACCAGGTCCTCACCGGCATCTGCCTCCGCACGAACCGCCGCCAGATTGTGGACGTCGAGGCCACGCGCGTCTGGTTCCGGCCGCTCAACGACGGCGACATCGGCGCTTATATCGCAACCGGTGAGCCCATGGACAAGGCCGGCGCCTACGCCATTCAAGGACTGGCATCGAAGTTCATTCCGCGCATCGAAGGCTGCTTTTTCAATGTCGTAGGGCTGCCGGTGGCCAAGGTGGCCGCGCACCTGGAGGATCTATCGAAATGAGGCTCACCCTAACCGCGCTTCTATTCACCGCCGCCATCGCGGCCGCTCCGGACAACTGGCGCGAGCAAGGCGTTCTGCACCTGGCGAATTCGCCCCAGGCCAGGCTCCACTCGGTCCCGGTGCGAGCGGTCAAGATGGAAGACGGCTTCTGGAGCGCGCGCATGCGTACCAACGTGGAACGCAGCATCCCCACGATGCTCGCGCTGCTCGAAGAGCACGGCGTGGTGGACAATTTCCGGCGCGTGAGCGGCCGCAAGCAGGTCGCGCGCAAGGGGCCGCTGTACACCGACTCGGATCTCTACAAGTGGATCGAAGCCGCCGCCTTTGTGCTGCAGGGCGAGCAGCGGCCCGGACTGCGAGCGGATTGCGACCGCCTTATTGATGAGATCCTCACCGCGCAGGAGCCTTCCGGCTATCTCAACACATGGTACGTTGGCGGCCGCGAGAGACTGCGGTTCACGGAAATGCAGCGGGGACACGAGTTGTACTGCCTCGGCCACCTGTTGCAAGCCGCCATCGCCTATTGGCGCGCGACCGGGGACCGGCGCCTTCTCGACGGCGGCGCCAGGTTCGCCGACTACCTAGTCCGCGACTTCGGCCCAGGCAAGAGGCCGCTGCTCACGGGGCATCCCGAACTGGAGCTTGCCCTCGCCGAGTTGTACCGGACGACGGGCGAGCGGCGGTATCTCGACCTGGCAGGGTATTTGTTAAGCGGCGTCGAGCGCGAAAGGCTGAAACTGACCAGCCGCGACATGGTGTACCTGTTCAGCGGATCGCCGTTCACCTCGCGGACAATCTTCGAGGGTCATGCCGTGCGCGCGCTGTACGCGGCGAGCGGAGCGGCGGACTACTATCTCGAAACCGGCGACGCGGCGTATTGGCGCACGCTCGAAACGCTTTGGCAGGACCTCGTCACCGGCAAAATGTACCTCACGGGCGGCGTGGGCAGCCGCGCGCAGGGCGAGGCCTTCGGCCGCCCTTATGAACTGCCCAACCGCGACGCTTACACGGAAAGCTGCGCGGCCATCGCCAACCTGATGTTCAACTGGCGGATGCTCACCGCGACCGGACAGGCCCGCTTCACCGATGTCATCGAGCGCGCGCTATACAACGGCATCAACTCGGGCATGTCGCTGGACGGCCTGCTGTACTGCTACCGCAATCCGCTCGAAAGCGAGGGCGAGAGAATCCGCAACCCGTGGTACGAAACCACCTGCTGCCCGCCGAACCTGGAGCGCACTTTCGCCTCGCTTCCCGGCTACCTCTATTCGACCTCCGCCGAGGGCGTGTGGGTTCATCTCTATCACAACTCGACGCTTGACTGGCATCTGGAAGACGGCACGCTTATCGCGCTGCGGCAGATCACTGGATATCCATGGAGCGGCGAGATATCGATCAAAGTGGATCCGGCACGCGAAACGGAGTTCACCGTTTTCTTGCGCATCCCGGCTTGGGCCGGGCGCGGCGCCGTGAAGGTGAACGGGGCCGAGGTGTCCGGCAAGCCCAAACCGGGCGAGTACCTGGCTTTGCGCCGAAGTTGGCGCCGGAATGACGTGATCGCGCTTTCGCTCGATATGCCCGCGCGAACCACCGTGGCGCATCCCCTGGTGAGCGAGAACTTTGGCCGGGTGGCCGTCGAGCGCGGCCCACTGGTCTATTGCCTGGAGCAGCAAGAACTGCCGCCCGGCGTGAGCGTGTTCGACGTGTCTATCGACACCGGCGCGGAAGGGCTGCATGCCGAATATGCGTCCGGATTGCTGGGCGGCGTTTGGACGATTCAAGTGCGGGCGGCCGCCGGCACGCGGCCACTCTCGCGGGAACCGCTGTACCAGACAGAGACGCAGGCCTCCAGCCGCGCCCGCGAGTTGCGGGTGCGGCTGATTCCCTACTACGCCTGGGCCAATCGCGGGCAGGCGCCGATGCGCGTGTGGCTGCCGCGGACTTCGCGCCCCTGACGCGGCCTAAAGCAACGCCCTGGTCCAGCCGATTTACTCCTTGCGCTTCAAGGGCTTCGGAGCGAGAGCGGGAATCCTTTTTGCGGGGCGGTTGCGTGGACCTTGATGTACAATATTAGGTGCCTTTTGGGGGTTTGAGGCAGTGAGGCGGCGGAAGTCTGCATTGGAATGAGGAAATACTGCACCATGACGATGAGGATATCCGGAATGTTTCTCGTAATGTTGTTCTGCGCGCTCCCGGGATTGGCGCAAGATCAGAAGAAGCCGGAAGCAGTTCCGCCGGCCGCATCGCTGGCTGACCCGGAAGTCAAGAAGAGCGCGGGTGCTCCGGTAGACCCCAAGTCTTACGTCATCGGACCCGAAGATGTTCTTGCCGTGAGGGTTTGGAAAGAGCCGGAAGCGTCGGGCATAGTTACAGTCCGGCCGGACGGAAAGATCACTCTGGCGCTGGGCGGCGACGTGCAGGCCAGCGGACTCACGCCGGAGCAACTGAGCCGGAAAGTCACCGAGGCCCTGTCCAACTACATCAACCGGCCGCAAGTCACGGTGATGGTGCAGGCGGTTTTCAGCAAGAAATACTACATCAGCGGCGAAGTCAACCGGCCGGGCGCGTTTCCGCTGGTGGTGCCGACCACCATCGTCGAAGCGCTCACACAAGCCGGTGGCTTCCGGGAGTTCGCGAATCAGAAGAAGATCGTCATCATGCGCGGCTCCAAGCGTTTCAACTTCAATTACAAGGACTACATCAAGGGCAAAGGGTTGGATCAGAACGTTCAGCTCGAGAATGGGGACCATATCGTGGTGCAGTAGGAATCCCTTGCCCGCTCAGGAAAGTTCCTAGAGATGCAGACTCCGCAAGAATTCACGACGGTTTCCAGGCGCCCGCTGGACGTCGAGGATTACCTCGACATGGCCCGCCGCCACAAAGCCTGGATCCTGGGCCCCGCGTTCCTGGGCCTGGTCGTCGCGGTGGTTGTGGCGATGCTGTGGCCGGATACTTACGTTGCCAGCGCCGTCATGCGCATCACGCCGCCCAGGGTGCCGGAACGACTGGTTCCGACCAACATGAACATGGAGATGTCCCAGCGGGTCACCGCCATGGCGCAGAAGGTGCTTAGCCGCACCGTGCTTATCAGCATCATCAACAACAACAACCTTTTCGACAACAAGCGCAAAAGCGTTCCGATGGAGGATCTGGTCGAGGAACTGCAGCGGAAACGCATCAGGATAGATCCCATCGGCCCGGCGGAGCAGTCCAGCGCCCGTGTGACTTCCGCCTTTCAGATCTCGTTTGCTTACTCTGACCGGTATGTCGCAAAAAAGGTGGTCGAGGACCTCGTGGCGCGTTTCATGAATGAGAACGTGGAGGACCGGCGCAATCAGGCGTCCCAAACCACAGAGTTCCTCACATCTCAATTGGATGCTGCCCGCAAGGAACTCGAAGCGATCGACGCGAGGCTGACCGCCTTCCGCATCAAGAACGCCGGACGTCTGCCGGACCAGGTGAATTCCAACCTGCAGCAGTTGAACGCGCTGCTTGCGCAACAGACCACGCTGAACAGCAGCATGAACCGGGTCACCCAGGAAAAACTCCTCCTGGAGAGCCGTTTCAAGACCTTGCAGGATCAGATCAACTCGCTCAAAGCCCCGCCGGAGGAAACCGTGGTCGCCGCGCGCAACGAGCGTCTGGTGGCGGTCGAGCGCGAGATTCAGAACAACGAAACGACGCTGGCGGCGCTGCGCGAGCACTACAAGGACATCCACCCGGACATACAAAAGCTCCAGACTCATCTGAGCTTCCTTCGGAAACAACGCGACAGCATTCTGCGCTCGGAAGGCGAGCGGGCTCCCGCAAACGGCATACGGCACAGGGCCCCCGCGTCCAGCAGAGAGATCAAGGAATACGAAGCGGCGGCCGCGCAAACCAGGGCCATGATTACGGCCAAAGACCTCGAACTAGCCGAACTCGTCAAGGATCAGAAGCGCGTATCCGATTCGATCGACAGGTACCAAAAACTGATCAATCTGAGTCCGCTGGGCGAAAAGGAATACGCGGAGGTGATGCGCGACCGCGAGCTGGCCAGCAGCAAGTTCGAAGAGCTGAGCCGGAAGCAATCCTTGTCGAAGCTGGCCACTGACCAGGAAGACCGCCAATTGGGTGAGCAGTTGGAAGTACTGGACCCGCCGGCCTTGCCAGCGACACCGACGGAGCCCAAACGCCTGGTCATCGTCGGGGTGGGATTGGCATTGGGTTTCCTGTTGGGCTTCTCTCTGGCCGGTGTGCGGGAAGTAAAAGACACCACGCTGAAGAACCTCAAGGACGTGCGGGCCTATACGAAGATGACCGTACTGGGGAGCGTTCCGTTGCTCGAGGACGATTTCGTAGTTCGCCGCCGGCGCAGGATGGCGTGGCTGGCTTGGGCGACCGCAGTGCTGATCGGCGTGCTGGTGATGACCGGCTCGGTGTTTTACTACTACACTTACGTCAACAAGGTTTAGAGGGGAGACAACAGGAACGCCATGAGCCGGGTACACGACGCACTCAGACGGGCGGAACAGACGGGATACCTGCATGCAACCCACGGCGAGCCGGCCATCGACGCCCCGGCGCCTCCGTATACCGATAGTCCGCTGCTGGCGAATTTGCTGGAGCAGATTGTCGAGGTCCCATTCAATCCCTCGCCGGATGCGCACCTGCTCGATGCCACGAAACCGCACGATGCGCCCAGCGAGGAGTTCCGCGCCTTTCGCACCCGCATCAACCACATGCAGGGCCTCCAGCAACTGCATTCGCTGGTGGTGACCAGTCCCTCGCCCGCAGAGGGCAAGTCCTTCACCGCCGTGAACCTCGCGCTGGCGGAAGCGCATCTGGCAGGCAATCCCACGCTCCTGGCGGATTTCGATTTCCGGCGCCCGGTGGTTCACCGTATGTTTCAGATGGACCGTGGCCCGGGCGCTTCGGATTACCTCGAGGGCAAGGCGCCGCTGTGCAAAGTGATCAAGAAGATTGCCGGCTCGAACCTCTACGTCATGCCGGCGGGCGAGACGGTCATCAACCCGCTCGAACTGTTGAATCTCCGCGAGGCAAAACAGTTACTCGACGAGCTTCCGCGCTTGTTCAATTGGGTGATCCTGGACAGCCCGCCGCTGCTGTTCGCCGCCGACGCCAACTTGCTCTCCACGATGACCGACGGCTCGGTCCTGGTGGTGCGCATCGGCGTCACGACGATCGATTCGGTGACGCGCGCCGTGCAGTCGCTGTGCCAGAACAACCTCATCGGCATCCTGGTGAACGGCGCCGAGCGCAGGGAGCTTTACAGCAAGTACACCTACTATCACAACTATTATTACGAGGCCCGCCCCGGAGCCGAAACGCACACCGAGGCGGCGGCAAACCAAACCGCTGAGGGCGCCACGCAAGTGAGCGCCCCGCCTGCCACCGAAGACAAGCCCCCGGAAGCGCAGCAATCATAGCGGGTGATACTGGCGCGCGCCAAAGCTCTTCTTGCGCAACTGCCCCGGAATTCCGGCATTCCCCTCGCAGGCAGGTTGATCCAGAAGCAGCGGCGGCGATACGATACAGGTTTCACATTCCATCCCATGACGAACCGAAGACAGTTTCTTCGCAATCTTGCATGGCCGGCTGCGGCAGGCTTTCCGCTCATCGTGAAGGCTTCCGCTCTCGGACTGAACGGCAGCATTCCGCCGAGCGACCGCGTCGCCATCGCCACCGTGGGAGTGGGATGGATGGGCGGCGACCACGTCAAGGAGTTTCTGAAGATTCCCGCGGCGCGCTACGTGGCGGTTTGTGACGTCGACGACGAGCACCTGAGCGAGGCGAAATACAGGATCGACACGAAGTACGGCGACCAGGGATGTGCCACCTATCACGCGCTCGAAGAAGTCTTCTCGCGACGGGACATCGACGCGGTGACGCTGGCGCTCCCGGATCATTGGCACGCGCTTGCCGCGGTGCAAGCCGCGCGGGCCGGTAAGGACATCTACGGCGAGAAGCCGCTGGCGCACAACTTCCACGAAGGCCGCGCCATCCGCGAAGCCGTGCATCGCTACCAGCGCGTCTGGCAGACGGGAAGCTGGCAGCGATCCCGCGAGAATTTCCGCCGCGCCGTGGAACTGGTTCGCAACGGCCGCATTGGAAAGGTTCGCCGCGTCGAAGTCGGCCTGCCGGCCGGCCACACGGATTTCGCCAAGACCAAGGAACTGATGAAGTTCACCGACCCGCCGGCCACTTTGAATTACGACCGCTGGCTGGGTCCGGCGCCCGAAGCGCCGTACTGCCCCGCGCGCGTGCACAAGAACTGGCGCTGGAACCTCGCTTACGGCGGCGGCCAGCTCATGGATTGGATCGGCCATCACGCCGACATCGCCCACTGGGGGCTGGGCTACGATTCGACGGGTCCGGTCGAAGTCGAAGGCACGGGCGTCTACCCGCCGCGCGAAGCCTTGTACAACACGGCCACCAAGTATTACGTGACAGCCACGTATGCCGGCGGCGTCATTATGATCATCGCCGGCGGTTATCCCGGCATTCGGAGCGGCACCAAGTGGATCGGCGACGAGGGCTGGATCTGGGTGGATCGCGGCGGACTCGAAGCCGAGCCGGCCAACATCCTCACCAGCGTGATTCAGCCGAACGAGATTCAGATCCCCAGATCTCCAGGTCACTACCAGCAGTTCATCGATTGCGTGAAGTCGCGCGGGGCCACGCACACGCCGTCCGAGATCGCCGTGCGCAGCGCGACGCCCGGCTGGCTGGGGCAGATCGCCATGCTCACCGGCCGCAAGATCAAGTGGGACCCTGTGAAGGAAGAGATCGTCGGCGACGCGGAAGCTTCCAAGCTGCTCTCGCGCGAGATGCGCTGGCCCTGGCGGCTGTAACCCTTACTTCGCGTTCACCACGCGCGCCATGCGGCGGCTGGCGGTGGGCGCCTCGCTCCCGGAAGCCGCCGCGGCCTTCAACGCATAGCCACTCTGGAGTTCGGGCACGGCCGCCGGCAGCGCGGCCGTATGCGCGCCGGAACGCGGAAGGAGCGGCGATACCAGAAGTAGTTGCGCGCCTGGCGCGGAATGCCCACGGTCTGAACCCGCGCCGAGCTACACCTTTTCGGGGATCACAAACGGCTTGCGATAGCCGCGGTCCTCGCCCCGGAGCAGGCGGTTGGCCTCCTCATCGCCGATCACCTGTTCGGTTTCGGGATCGAAATTGAGCGTACGTCCCAGCCGGTAGGAGGCGTTCGCCAGGTGCACGAGCGTGCAGGAGATGTGCCCTTCCTCAATGGGCGCGTGCAGGTCTTCTTTCCTGCGGCTGCGCACTACGTCGACGAAATTGGCGAAGTGGTCGCCGCCCATATGCGCCGTCGGCCCCGGCGTCATGTCCGGGCCTATGTAAGCGCGGTATCCGTTCAGCACGTCCTCGTCGCCAATGGCCAGGTAGCCGTTCGAGCCATAGAAAATGTCGCCGATTGAGTTGGGCCCCTGGCCGTGGCTGTACATGTACTCGGTGCCGATTTCGGCCTCGCGATTGGTGATCCAATGCCGCACGCCGAATTCGATCATCTTGCGCTTGCCGCCGGGAAGATCGTACTGGAAAGCGCAGTTGAGCGTGTTGGGCGTCTCCTGGTCATCGTCGAACATGAAGTGCCCGCCAATGGCCGAAACCTTGTTCGGGAACGTCACCCCCAAGCCCCAACGCGCCACATCCAACTGATGCACGCCCTGGTTGCCGA
>CAYLLB010000034.1:0-20340 GCA_964384215.1 uncultured Solibacteraceae bacterium
CATTTGACCCAACGACCCCCGTTTCGGTTACCGGGTCAAATGACTTGACAGGAACGCGGGCCGAAGTGGTTCCGCCAAAAGTTGATTTCATCTATTGAACGGGGGGGCACGGCAAGTATATACTTCCGCTAAGATTGAACCTGAAGATCTAACGCGTAGCGGGAAGGGGTGGTGTGCTCACCGCCATTGTCCTGACAGATCAGCCTGAAACCGCCAAGACTCTCGAAGGCCTGGCGGCCCGCTCCGGGTTTGTAAGCATCTGCAAAGTTCTCGACTCCAAGGCCGGCCCATACGCGGTGGCGCGCGCAGTCAACAGCAACGATTGCGACTTGTTATTCTGCGATTCTCTCGATGGGGAACTTGCCCCGGACCTGATGATGGCCATCTCCGTGCAATGCCCCATCACAGCCATGATCGGCCTCGCATCCCAGCCGCAGTCGGGGTTTCAGCGCCACGCCGATGCCGCTGGTGCCGAGATGTTGTTCCTGTCCGGCGTCACGCAGGAGACTTTTGAGCTGGCAATTGACCGGGCGATCCATAGGCTTCCCGGCGGGATGCCGGAGAATCTCATGGTTTTCATACCCGCAAAAGCCGGTAGCGGTTGTACTACCGTCGCCCTCAACACGGCCGGGAACTTGCGGACCTGCCTCGGCCAGAGAGTCCTCCTCATCGAAGGCGACCTTCGGTCCGGCATCCTGGCTACTCTGATGAATTGCACTCCCAGGTGCTCCCTGACTGAGGTCCTGCTCAAAGCCGGCCGGTTGGATTCGTCCCTGTGGGCCGAGTCTGTCATCCGGGAGGAAGAGATCGACCTGCTCCCCAGGCTCCCCTTCGAGGAGCGCACCGGCTTGCCCTGGGTTCCATATCATCAACTGCTGCGGTTCCTGAAGTCGCGCTACGACAGCATTCTGGTGGACTTGCCGGAGGTCTTCGAGGATGGAAGGACCGAGTTTCTCCGGCATGCCCACCGGGTGTATCTGGTGTCCAGCCCCGAATTGCCCGCTTTGAGATTGGCGCAAGAGAGGTGCGAGGAGTTGGACGAGCAAGGCGTCGAGGCGGAAAGGGTCGGCGTGATCGTGAACCGCTGGCGCAAGAATGACTTGAAACCTTCCGATCTGCAGCAGGTCCTGGACCGGAACGTGGCGGGTGTGTTCCCGGAAGAGTGGCAGACGGTGCGCGACGCTTCGCTGAAAGGCGGGTTTGTCAGGCCTGAGACCGAATTGGGAAAGGCGTTTCTTGAGTTCACCCGGCATTTGGCTCAGAGTCGAGGTGCGCCCCCCTCCGGCGCGGCCCAGCCCAAGCCCCGGCACCCTTTCTGGAAGCGGCCGGGGACCGGCCCAACAAGTTGACCGTTCCCGCCGGCCGCCGCAGCAAATAGGGTATTCTTGGACCGTGGTTGACGGCAGCGTTGTCTTCAGCTTCAACATGGAATTGACGGACCGCACGATTTCGGCGTCGGTCCGCCTGCCCGTGGCCCCGGTAACGCTTACGGAACTGCTGCCCGTCCTGCAGGGCTTTTCGGAGGCGATCGTGGAGTTGGCCAAGGCCCGTGCCGCCGACGCGGGGCGCGCCATCACCTGCAGAAAGGGCTGTGGAGCGTGTTGCCGGTCCCTTGTGCCGGTCACCGAAGCGGAGGTCCGGCACCTGGCTCAGGTGGTGGACGAACTGCCGTCCGAGCGCCGGCGTGTGGTGCGCGGGCGCTTCGCCGAAGCCGTTCGCCGGGCCGACGCCGCCGGACTGGGCCCGGCCATGCGCTCCGCAGAGAAACTGGACCTGGCAGGGCACGACGCGCTGCTCGACGCTTACCTCGACCTGCGGACCCCCTGTCCTTTCCTGGAAGAGGAATCGTGCAGCATCTATGAGGCGCGCCCCCTGCAGTGCCGGGAGCATCTGGTGCTTACGCCCGCCGAATACTGCCGCCGGCCCACGCGTGAGACGGTCCAGGGGCTCTTGCTGCCGGTGCGGCCCTGGCAGGCGCTCTACCGGTTGGGGCAGGAGAGCCCGCGGTGGATGCCGCTGACGCTTGCGCTCGAATGGATGGAGACGCACGGAGCCGAGGCGGAGCACAAAGCACCCGCCGTGGAACTTTTCCAGAAGTTCTTGCAGCTTCTGCGAGATACGGACTGACGTGACGCCTCCCGTCACCCGTGCGGGAGTACACTTCTCTCATGGCTGGATCGCGCACTGGCAGTCTCGTAGCGGCGATTCTCCCTCTTGGTTTGTGCGCCTTCATAGCGCCGAATCCCGGGGCGGAGCAACCCCTGACCATCGGGATGTATTGGGTAGCGCCCTGCGTTGCCGATCAAGCCAGCCGGCCGATGCTGGACCCGAAGACCGGCAGACCATACTGCTTTGCCACTTCGGCGATTGTCACGCAGTCCGATGTGGTCTCGGCGGGATTCAGCCCCTATGCGACAGACGAGACGGCCGTTCAACTGATGCTGAATGAGGCTGCCTCGCAGCGAGTATTTGAACTGTCCGGGAAGAACATCGGGAATCAAGTCGGCGTATTCCTGGATGGCCGCCTGATCTCGATCGTCACGATACAGGGCCCATTCCGGACCCCGTCCATCCAAGGTGTGAGCCGGCCGGAGGCGCTCCGGATCATCGACGCGGTGAAGGCCGGCCATGTCGCGAAGTCGCTCCCCGGCCTTGTGCCAGCCCCGGAACGCCTGAACCAGCCAGACGGCCATGGCGCATATAGGATCGGTGCCGGAGTCTCCCCACCCGTGCTGATTCACAAGCGAGAGCCGGACTACACCGAGGCCGCCCGTGCCGCCGGAGTGCAAGGGTCCGTTCTGCTTGACATGGTCGTCCAGCCGGACGGCACTGCGGGCGCGATCGAGGTCCGGCGTTCACTCGATCCGGGTCTGGATGCCAAAGCCATCGAGTGCGTTCGCGACTGGCGATTCCGGCCAGGGATGAAGGACGGCAAACCCGTCCCCGTCAAGGCAAGTGCCGAGATTCACTTCCGCCTGTAATCCGCCTCGCGCGGCATTCGGTAATTGGTACCGGTTTCAGCGGCGGCCGCGACCGGCGCGGCAAACATGTTATAACGGAAATTGAATTCGACGCGAACGAGCATTTCCTGCTCCCGCAATCTCAAACGTAAGAGCCGATAACCCCGCTCCCCGTGGAGCGTCTTGGCGGAGTTCCGCCGGGCAAAGCAAGGAGGAAATCATGGAGCCTAAGGGCGACATCGGATTGATTGGTTTGGCCGTGATGGGCCAGAACCTCATCCTGAACATGAATGACAAGGGCTACACGGTGGTAGCCTTCAACCGTACGGTTTCCAAGGTAGACGAGTTCTTGAAAGGACCCGCCGCGGGACGCGAAACCATCCTCGGCGCCCATTCGATCGAGGAATTGGCGGCCCTGTTGAAACGGCCCCGTAAGATCATGCTCATGGTGAAGGCCGGCCAGGCCGTGGACGACTTCATCGAACTGCTGCTGCCCCACCTCGAAGCAGGCGACCTGATCATCGACGGCGGCAACTCGCATTTTCCAGACACCATCCGCCGCGCCAAGTATTTGGAAAGCAAGGGCTTGCTTTACATCGGCACCGGCGTGAGCGGCGGTGAGGAAGGCGCCCGCCGCGGCCCCGCGATGATGCCCGGTGGCAGCCCGGCCGCCTGGCCGCTGGTGAAGGAGATCTTCCAGGCCATCTGCGCCAAGACCCCCGCCGGCGAGCCCTGCTGCGACTGGATCGGCGAAGGTGGCGCGGGCCACTTCGTCAAGATGGTCCACAACGGCATCGAGTACGGCGACATGCAGCTCATCTGCGAGGCCTACCAGCTCATGAAGCAGGGAGTGGGCCTTTCCAACGAAGAGATGCACGAAGTGTTCGCCGAGTGGAACAAGGGCGAACTGGACAGCTACCTGATCGAGATCACCCGCGACATCCTTGGCTTCAAGGACGAAAGCGGCCAGTACGTAGTGGACTACATCCTGGACAAGGCCGGGCAGAAGGGGACCGGCAAGTGGACCGTGGTGGCGTCGCTCGATGCGGGTATGCCGCTGACGCTCATCTCCGAGGCCGTGTACGCCCGCTGCCTCAGCGCGCTCAAGGACGCCCGTGTGGAAGCCAGCAAGATCCTCAAGGGCCCCAAGAAAAAGTATCGCGGCGACAAGAAGGCCTTTATCGAGGACATCCGCAAGGCATTGCTCGCTTCCAAGATCGTCAGCTACGCGCAGGGCTTCATGTTGATGCGCCAGGCTTCCGACGAGTACAACTGGGGCCTGAATTACGGCGGCGTGGCGCTGGTGTGGCGCGGCGGCTGCATCATCCGTTCGGCCTTCCTCGGCAAGATCAAGGAAGCCTTCGACAAGAATCCGCAGCTCAACAACCTGCTGCTGGACGACTACTTCAAGGGCGTGATCGAGAACTGCCAGGCGAGCTGGCGCAAAGTGGTCATGAAGGCCGTGGACATGGGCGTTCCGGTTCCGGCGTTTGCGACGGCGCTTTCGTTCTTCGACGGTTACCGCTCCGCGCGCCTGCCGGCAAACCTGCTCCAGGCGCAGCGCGACTACTTCGGCGCGCACACCTACGAGCGCACGGACTGCCCGCGCGGCCAGTGGTATCACACCAACTGGACCGGAACGGGCGGCGACGTCTCGGCCAGCACCTACACAGTCTGAGGCCGCGCCGGTGAAGCGTGGCCGCCATTGCGGTACCGAGGGGGCCTGAAGGATGCACGATCCTCAGGCCCCTTTGAAGAATTTCCCCCGGAAGCACTCCCACTTGGTGTGCGTCGACTCGGACGGCACGGCGCTCGACACCATGGATGTCAAACACAAGGAGTGCTTCATTCCCAACACGATCCGCTATTGGGACCTCCAGCCCGTGGCCCGCTATGCCCGCCAGGCCGCCGAGTTCGTGAACCTCTACTCGCGCGACCGCGGCATCAATCGTTTCCCCGCTCTATTGAAAACGTTCGACTTACTAGAACGCTGGCCCGGTGTACCCGCCACGGCGAAGATCCCGCGTGCCGAAGGTTTGCGCGCCTGGGTTCAGAGCGAAACGCGGCTCAACAACGAAACGCTCGGCGAGGCCGCCGAACGGACGGGCGACCCCGATCTGAAGCGCGCCCTGGCTTGGAGCACGGCGGTCAATGAGAGCGTGGCCGTCACGGTGCACCACTGCCCGCCGTTCCCGTTCGCCAAAGAGAGCCTGGAACGGCTGGCCGCGCGTGCCGACATCTTGGTCAGCTCGGTAATGCCCGCCGAGGCGCTCGCGCGCGAGTGGAACGAGCACGGCATCGCGCAATACGCGGCGCTCATCGCGGGCCAGGAAATGGGCGGCAAGCGCGAACACATCGCGCTGGCTATCGAGGGGCGTTACGATAGGAACCGCGTGCTCATGATCGGCGACGCGCCGGCCGACCTTGCGGCCGCGAAAGCCAACGGCGTGCGTTTCTTCCCCATCTGCCTGGAGCGGGAAGCCGAAAGCTGGCGGCTCATGTATGCGGAAGCCGCCGGAAAGTTCCTCGGCGACGGTTACGACGACGCCTACGAGGGCGCCTTGATCGCCGAATTCGAGAAATCATTACAGGAGAAGCCTTCATGGATGACGTAAAAGCGCTTGCCGCCAAGGTAAAGCTGCTCTTGATGGATGTGGACGGCGTGTTGACCGACGGCAAGCTCTACAACGTGCCTGGGCCGGATGGCCGCATGGCCGAGACCAAGGGATTCGATTCGCAGGACGGCATTGCCCTGCAATGGTTGAACTGGAAAGGCATCGCCGCCGGCCTCATCAGCGGCCGCCAATCGCCGGCTACCGAGGAGCGCGCGCGCCAGTGCAAATTCCGTTACGTTCGCCAGGGCCACATCGAGAAGATCCCAATCCTCGAAGAGATCATGAAGGACGCCGGCCTCTCGAAAGAGCAGGTGGCCTTCATCGGCGACGATTTCACCGACGTGGTGGCCATGCGCCGCGTGGGTTTGGCGATCGCCACCGCCAACGCGCGGCCCGAGGTGAAGCGCATCGCGCACTACGTCACCAGCGCCCCAGGCGGGCAGGGAGCCGTGCGCGAGGTCGTCGAACTGTTGCTGAAATCGCAGGGCTATTGGGAAGAGATCCTCAAAAAGTACGAAATCGAATAGCGGTTGCGCTAACCTGAATCTGATGGCAGTTGAAAGAATCGGGCTGACGATCCATTCCGACGCCGGCCCCGGCGTGCTCCATCAGTTAGCCGGGGTGATCGCCGGCCGCAGCGGCGATATCACTACGGTCGAAATCATCGAGAGCGCTCCGGCGTCCCGCATCTACTTCGAAATCGACCTGCCGTCGAGCCCGGAGGCGCTCATCGCGGACCTGAAGCGGTTGCCTTTGGTGCACTCGGTGGAGCAGGTCAACACTTTCCAGAAGATTTACGGCAAGCGCATCATCATCATGGGCGGCGGGGCGCAGGTAGGCCAGGTGGCCATCGGCGCCATCATGGAAGCCGACCGCCACAACATCCGCGGCGAACACATTTCGGTGGACACGATTCCGCTGGTCGGCGAGAAGGCGCTGGCCGACGCCGTGCGCGCGGTGGCCCGCCTGCCGCGAGCCAAAGCCCTGGTGCTGGCGGGCTCGCTCATGGGCGGCGAAATTGAGGAAGCGGTGCGCGAGGTGCGCGCGCAGGGTCTGCTGGTGGTGAGCCTCAACATGGCCGGCAGCGTGCCCGACGCGGCGGACCTGGTGGTGACGGACCCCGTACAGGCCGGCGTGATGACCGTCATGGCCGTGGCCGACACGGCCAAGTTCACCGTCGAGCGGCTGAAGCGGCGCGTGTTTTAGCCACGTGCCGCGCGACGGACTCCACCGTATCGATCCACACGCCGTTCGCCGGATCCTTGGCGTAACTAAATACTGCTTCCAGCGCCGCGACATCGGTGACCTGGTAACCCTTCTTGCCGATTTCGTGGCCCACCAGAATCAGCCACCCGCCGCGCTTGGCCGCGCGCTCGACGAGCGCCAGCATCTCGGCTGCGGTCAGGTCGTCCCCGCCGGTGCCCATGGCTTGCGCGAGATCGCAGACCTTCGGATCGTTGGGGGCCTCATCCAGGTAGCCTCGCCCAGCCAGGTACCGCTCCGCCACGAGCGGGATGTAGCTGCGCGCCGCCAAGCCGCGCCCCACGAACTTCTGACCGCACGGATAGGCGAAGGTCGCCGGGGTGACGCCGAGCAGGCGTTTGATGCCCGCGTTGGCCTGGTCCAGGTCCCGCGCCATTGCCGCGAGATCGAAGTCTTCCAGCGCGACGGTG
Source organism: uncultured Solibacteraceae bacterium (assembly GCA_964384215.1). GTDB lineage: Bacteria > Acidobacteriota > Terriglobia > Bryobacterales > Bryobacteraceae > JAJFUV01. The sequence goes on from CAYLLB010000034.1 coordinate 7,249, forward strand.
GACGAGAGATGGTAGTTCGCCGTGCAGGCGTGCGAGAGCGAATGGCTGCCGATTTCGTGACCGTGCGCGATGGCCCGTTTCCAGCCGTCCAGCCGCTTCTCGGCGTTCTTGAGCGACACGTAAAAGGTGGCCTTCACGCCGTTCGCGTCAAACAGGGGCAGGCCCGTATCCACCTGGCTTAGCCGGGCGTCGTCGAAGCTGAGGCTGACGGCCACGCGCTTGCCTTCGGGCCACTTGAAATCGCTCTGGGCCCACAGCGCAGGGGCGCTGAGAAGCGTCAATACGAAAATGCCGCGAAATCGGTTGCGTAACATGCTCTACCCCTTTCCGGGCCTAATCGAGCACTACTCGCCGCCCTTCAATGTGGTATTTGCCCGAAAGCACGATGTTAATGGCCTCGGTATAGATCCGGTGCTCCTGCTCGAGAATGCGCGCCGAAAGCGTGTCGGCGTTGTCATCGTTCAGGACCGGCACGGCGGTCTGAACAACAATGGGGCCGGCGTCCAGGTTCTCGTCGACAAAGTGGACCGTGCAGCCGCTCACCTTGACGCCGTGCTCGATGGCCTGGTGCTGCGCGTCGAGGCCGGGGAACGACGGCAGCAGCGCGGGGTGGATGTTGAGAATCCGCATGGGATACTCGCGCACGAAGTAGGCGCTGAGCAGGCGCATGTAGCCGGCCAGGCACACCAGATCCACCTGATGCTTCTTCAGTTCGGCCACCACCATGCGGTCGTAAACTTCGCGGTCCAGGCCCTTGGACGGTAGCGACACAGCCGTTAGCCCCAGGTTCCGCGCGGTTTCCAGGCCCCTGGCTTCGGGCCGGTTCGAGATCACCACGGCGATTTCGGCGTCGATCACGCCCGAAGCTACGTTGCGCGCGATGGCTTCGAAATTCGAGCCGCGCCCGCTAAGCAGAATGCCGATGCGCTTTTTCATTTGTAGATCACCCGTGCCGCCGCCTCGCGCGGCTGCTTCACCACGCGGCCGATTTCGTGGAACTTCTCGCCCAAACGCGTCAGGACGCGCGCGGCCTTCGCCACGTCCTTTTGCGCGACGACTGCAATCATGCCGATTCCCAAGTTGAACGTGCGCCGGTAATCGTCGTCCGGCACGTTCCCGAGCTTCTTGAGCAGTTCGAAAACGGGCAGCACCGGCCAGCTCCCCATCGCGATTTCGACAGCCAGTCCCTTGGGCAGAATGCGCGGCGTGTTTTCGGTGATGCCGCCGCCGGTGATGTGCGCCGCGCCCTTGAGCACGCCCGCTTTCATCAGCGCTTGTAATGCCTTCAAGTAGCTGCGGTGAACCTTGAGCAGTTCATCGGCCACAGTGCAGCCCAGATCCGGGACGCGTGTCGAAGCGCGATAACCCGCCACGTCGAACAGCAGCTTGCGGGCGAGCGAATAGCCGTTGGTGTGCAGGCCGGTGGAAGGCAGGCCGAGGAGCACGTCGCCGGCCTGAATGCGCGCGCCGGTCAGCATCTTCGAGCGCTCAACCCCGCCCACGATAAACCCGGCCAGGTCGTACTCGCCCGGCTTGTAAAGGCCCGGCATCTCGGCCGTCTCGCCGCCGATGAGCGCGCAGCCGTTCGCGGCGCAACCGCGCGCCAGTCCTTCCACGATCTGCGCGGTCACCCCGGCGTCCAGTTTGCCGGTGGCGAAGTAATCCATGAAGAACAGCGGAGCGGCGCCCTGTACGCCGATGTCATTCACGCAGTGGTTGACCAGATCCTCGCCCACCGTGTTGTGGCGCTTGGCCTGAATGGCCACCATCACCTTGGTGCCGACGCCGTCGGCAGAGCTGATCAGCACCGGCTGCTTCCAGCCGCTCAAACGGTAGCCAGCCCCAAAGGTGCCGATCTCGGTGAGAACCCCGCGCGTGAACGTCGAGCGGGCCAGGCTTTTGATGCGGGCCACGGCGCGGTCGGCTTCGTCGATGTTCACGCCTGCGTCTTTGTAACGAATCGTTTTGGCGCGTGCCATAGGGAGCAACTCCCATTATGGTGAGTTTTCGGCCTGAATGCCTAACTGCGGCCGGCAGGGAACGGGGGTTGATGGCCGTTGTCTAATCGAGCAGAGACTACGGGGAGACTACGGACTGCGGAATGTAGACCGATTCGTCCCGCGGTCTTCGCGGCGCTGGGGGGCCGCATGCCATGGCACTGCTGGAATCTCACCATGTAATATCGCCGGATTCGCTCAGCCGGCGCGAGTTATTCACAATCCTTCCGGCGGGGGCCGCCGGACGCCTTGGTTGTGCGTGGGCCGCCGCTTGCTCGCAGCAATCGTCCCAACTCCCGGTCGCGCACGATTGGACCGAAAAGACCGACATGCCCTGGGAGCAAATGTTCCGATTCGCTTACCCAGAAGGATTTGATCCCTCTGTTCGAGGCGCTCTCTCCGAAAAGCTGGGGCGCGAAGAGTTCGTCCGTATGTTGAAGGAGGCGGGCGACGCGGCCGTCGAAAAGAAAGCCGCTGGACATCGGCCAAGAGTGCGCGACCTCGCGACGCTGGCAGCCAGCGTGAAGAACATGCCGCCACTCATGCAGCACGCCATGCACGCGGAGATTGTGGAAGAAAGCCCCAAGGTGTTCGAATACCAGGTGAAAAGGTGCCTGTGGGCCAAAACATTCCGCGAGGAGAACGCCGCGGACATCGGCTACGCAATGATCTGCTACCCTGACTACGCGGTCCTCAGGAGCATCAATCCGAAGTTGAAGCTCATCCGCGCCAAGCCCCTCATGCAGGGTGATGATGTGTGCCGCCTGCGATATGTCATGGAAGGTTGAATCCGGCACCCGGTAACGGAAGCGGCCTATAATAACGCCTTAAAGGTTTTGCTTCCATGATTCGTCTCCTTTGTCTTCTCCTGGTTGCTGTATCCATGTACGCGGGGCCGCCTACCGCCCTGGCGATACGAAACGCGCGCGTCGTCACCGTCAGCGGCCCCGTAATCGAAAAGGGTACGGTCCTGGTCCGGGACGGGCTGATCGAAGCCGTGGGCACAAACGTTGCCATACCCCCCGATGCCTGGATCATCGAAGGCGAAAGGCTGACCGTTTATCCGGGGCTGATCGACGCTCTCAGCACCGCCGGCATGCCGGACGCCGCGCCCGCTACCGGTTCCGCACGGACGCCGGCTCCAGCGCCCGCCGCGCCCCAGCAACCGCGCACGCGCGTACGCGGGCCGGAGGACCGCCCGTCGTGCACAAGCTGGCTGCGCGCCGCCGATCAACTGGACCCCGCGGACCGGCGCATCGAGCAATTGCGCAGCCTGGGCTTCACCACGGCCGTAGTCTTCCCCACGCGCGGCATCTTCGCCGGCCAGGGCGCGGTGGTCAACCTCGCCGGAGAGAAGAAGGCCATGGTGGTGGCTTCCCCCGCGGCGCAGTATCTGACGCTCTCCACGGGCGGCTTCCTCAGCTTCCCCGGTTCGCTCATGGGCGTGATGGCTTACATGAGGCAGATGTACCTGGACGCCGAGCACTACCGCGCCGAGCGCGATCGCTACAATGCTCACCCGGCGGGAGCTAAAAGGCCCGATTACGATCGCGCCCTGGAAGGCGTGATCGAATCGCCGCGCATCCTGCTGCCCGCCAGCCGCGAGGTTGAACTGGATCGCATGACGCGTTTCGCGCGCGATCTCAAGCAGCCAACCGTTCTCTATGGCGGCACCGAGGCTTACGCCGCCGCATCCAGGTTGCGCGACGCCGCGATGCCCGTGCTGGTGAGTCTGAAGTGGCCCGAGCGGTCGCGCGAAGCGGATCCCGATGATATCGACTCCACGCGCACACTCGAAGTCCGCGAGCGGGCGCCGTCTTCGCCCGCCGCACTGGCCAAGGCGGGAGCGCGGTTTGCGCTCTATACCGAGGGCCAGTCCGGGCGCGATCTCAAGCTCGCCATGAAACGGGCGCTCGACGCCGGTTTGCAGCCGCTCGACGCCGTCAAAGCCTTTACCCTCGCTCCAGCGGAGATTTACGGCGTGGCCGACCGGCTGGGCAGCGTCGACAAAGGCAAAATCGCGAATCTTGTCGTAACGGACGGCGAATTGTTCAACGAAAAAACGAAGATCAAGTACATCATCATCGATGGCGCGAAATACGAACCCGCGCCGGAGACGGGCGAGGAGGTGGCGCGATGATCCGCTACGCAATTCTGATGGCCGCGGCGGGGCTGGCGCTTTCGGCCGCGCCGCCGGTAGTCGTCGAGAACGCCACCGTGCTCACAGTAACGAAGGGGACCTTCAAAGGTTCCGTCCTGATCCGCGACGGTAAGATCGCCGAAGTGGGCGAGAAAGTGCTCATCCCGCCGGACGCGCAGGTCATCGACGCCGGCGGGCAGTTTGTCATGCCCGGCATCATCGATCCGCACTCGCACATTGCGGCGGAAAGTGTGAACGAAGGCAGCATCTCCGTGTCGTCGATGGTGGACATTCACGACGTCATCGATCCGCAGTCCATCGGCATTTACCGCGCGCTGGCCGGAGGCGTGACGAGCGTCTGCGTGCTGCACGGCAGCGCGAATTCAATCGGCGGCCTGTCGGCCGTCATCAAGACCCGCTGGGGGAAGGACGCACAAGGGCTGCTCCTTGACGGCGCAAAGCCCATCCTGAAGATGGCGCTGGGCGAAAACGTGAAACGCCCCGGGAATGCCGTGGCGCTGTACGGCGATTTGCAGCCCAGCCCACGCTACCCGGCAACGCGCATGGGCACCGAGGACGTCATCCGCGAAGCATTCACCGAAGCGCGCGCCTATCAGAAGTCCTGGAAGGACTACGAGGCGCGCCGCGCGCGGGGCGAGAATCCGCTTCCTCCGCGCCGCAACCTGAAGCTGGAACCGCTCGTGGCCGTGCTCGAAGGCAAGTGTTTGGTGCACGCGCATTGCTACCGCGCAGACGAGATCCTGATGTTGCTGAAGTTGTCCAAGGAATTCAATTTCAAAATCGCCGCGCTGGTACACGTGCTGGAGGGTTACAAAGTAGCCAGGGAGATTGCCGCGTATGGCGCAGGCGCCACCACGTTCAGCGACTGGTGGAGTTATAAAGTCGAAGCGGCCGATGCCATCCCGTACAACGCGGCGCTGATGACGCGCAAAGGCGTGCTGGTTTCGCTGAACTCGGACGACCCGGAACTGATGCGGCATCTCAACACGGAAGCCGCCAAGACTATGAAGTACGGCGGGCTTACCGAGGAGGAGGCCCTCGCCTGCATCACCATCAATCCGGCGAAGCAGCTCGGCCTGGATGCGCGCATAGGCTCCATCGAGCCGGGCAAGGACGCCGACCTGGTCATCTTTGACAAGCATCCGCTCTCCAATTTCGCGAAGGTGCAGAAAGTGTTGATCGACGGGCAGGTTTATTTCGATCGCGACCGCGACGTGAGCGGGCGCGCCGAGCGCGAATTGCGCAAGAAAGCGCTGCTCGACAAGGCGAAACAACGTGAAGCCGAGCAGAAGAAATCGTCGGCCAGGAGGCCGCAATGAAGAGATTCCTACTGGCCGCAATCCTGATCGCGGCGCCGGTTGCCTATGCCGGAACCGGGGACAGCTTCCTGCTGCGCGGCGCAACCATTCACACGGTCTCCGGCGCGGACATTCCCGCGGGTGCGGTTCTCGTCACAGACGGCAAGATCGTGGATGTGGGCGCGAAGGTCGCGGCGCCAAAGGGTGTGCGCGTAATCGAGGCCAGGGGATTGCACGTCTACCCCGGCATGATCAATGCAGCCACTCAGATGGGCTTGACGGAGATCAGCAGCGTCCGTGAGACGAACGACGTCGCCGAAATCGGCACCTTCAATCCGCAGATCCGCGCGCTGGCGGCGGTGAATCCGGCGAGCGAACATATTCCGGTCACGCGGGCCAACGGCATCACCATGGCCCTCAGCCTGCCGTCGGGCGGCACCATCAGCGGCCGCGCCGCGCTGATCCACCTGGATGGCTGGACGTGGGAGGAGATGGAGGTTCGCGGCGACGCCGCCATGCACCTGGTGTTTCCTGTGCTCGAAAGCGAAGGCGGACGGCGCAGATCCGGCACACCGCCGACGCTCGCCGAACGCAAGCGCGCTCTCGAAGTGAAGGTTCGCGAGCTGCACGATTTCTTCGAATCCGCGCGCCGCTACCAGAAAGCCAAGGCCGCTGGCGCCGCGAGTCTCGAGCCGGACCTCAAGCTCGAAGCCATGGCGCCGGTTCTGGACGGCCGCATGCCGCTGATCGTGACGGCCTCGCGTGAGAAAGTCATCCGGGACGCCATCGCCTTCGCCGAGCGCGAGAAGATCAGGATCGTCCTGGCCGGCGCTTCCGAAGCCTGGAAAGTGGCGGCGGAACTCAAGGCCAAGGACATCCCCGTGATCCTGGGCCGCACGATGTCTCTTCCCGAATACGAGGACGACCCTTACGACAAGCCGTACACACAGCCGGCCGAACTTTACAAAGCCGGAGTGAAGTTCGCCATCGCAAGCTTCACCACCTCCGCCGCGCGCAACCTGCCGTACGAAGCCGCCATGGCGGTGGCGTTCGGCCTGCCGCATGAGGCAGCATTGAAAGCCGTGACGCTGGCGCCCGCGGAAATCCTGGGCATCGCCAACGAGTACGGCTCCATCGAAAAGGGCAAGTGCGCCGACCTGATGGTCACCGACGGAGATCCGCTGGAGACCCGAACCCAGGTAAAGCAACTCTTCATCAAAGGAAAGCCGGTAGACCTGATGAACAAGCACCGCCGGCTTTATGAGCAGTATCTGAGACGGGAGTAGTGGAGCAGCTACTTACTCGCCCGACGCTTGTCACCTTCTCGTGAGTTACAGGACTTGTGAGCGATGGCTGCGTTGAGCTTCACAGTCCTACCGCCACGGCTGTGCGGTTTGACGTGGTCAACGGTGAAGTCATCCCAAGTAACGGTTTTCTTGCAAATGGCGCACTTCTTGCTCGGGCTGCTCTGCCAAATCACACGCCGCTGTTCCGGGGTGAACAAGCGCCATGGGTCCTTCTTCGAGAAAATGCCCCCGAAAAGACCAGCAAGAATTTTCTCGCGTGTCTTGCGATTCTGGGAAGTGTCGGTCCCTTCTTGAACGGTCTGCAGATATGACCGGTATGGGTCCATGTCGGGAGGGATTTTCTCCAGTCTCTTCTGAAGGTGCCGGAGTTCATCGACTCCCGAGCCGAACTCGGCGAGCAATCCTGCAGCGATTCTGTTCCGGGTGCGATCTGTCAAGATGCAGCCCTCCCTCTCAAACTTGTGAATGAGCAAAACCAAGCTGTAGAAATCGCTCACCTGCCGAAACCGCGTTTCCCTGAGATTGGGAAACATCCTCACCGTCCGCCTCATTGCCAGCCGGGTCGCGACAAAAGCCTTCTCGACAGCTTTGGCTGGCAAATCGTTTTCCGACATTACATGGTCCAGGACCCGCTTCTTGTGCAGCACGTCGCCATAGTAAACGGACAACATCAACTCACTGACAAACTCAACGTGTTTCATGCGGTTGATCTGATTTGCTGACAGGATTCGCTGATGTATGAACTCCTCGCGAAGGCCCTCAGCCATCTTTGCGGCGCGCTTCAAGAAAGCGCTTCGATAGTAGTTCGCATGCCGCTGCTCTTGCCGTGTCAGCGCTCTGCCTGTCGAATTAATGCGGACAAATAGGTCGATGATTTGGGATAGTTCACCCTCCACGAAAATGACCTGCAATTGGTATGCCTCCAGCCTGTGCTGGAGGTGCCGCCTTTTCAATAACTGCCAATCGACAATGACTTCGCTAGAGTCATCTCCTAAAACTGTCTTGGTGGAAAACGAGTGACCACGTTGGATTCCCATAAAGCGGAAGATCGTTTCTATCCTCTGCTTACCGTCGATCACATCGTACACGATCGAACCTTCCGAAAGACGCTTGTGAAGGAATATTGCGGGGATTGGATAGCCTCGCAATACGGAGTCGATTAGTTTCGCCCGGTCTCTCCCGGACCAAACGGACTCTCTCTGGAATCCCGGACTCAGGTTGAGTTGCTTGTCTTCGTGGAGATTAATCAGGTCCTGAATTGTTCTCGTCTGGGCGCTGTATCGAAGAGTGACCAAGCCAAACCCATTGCTGTCGCTTTGCATGCCTTCATTCCTCTGTGTGTCTCATGACGCGTGGAGCTGAAAACTTGGCGTTTCCGATCACCAAAGCAGCAGATAATCGTATCACTTTCCCGAAAAGCTCGACGGCCATCAAGCATTAGCTTGCGAGACACGGAGCCTGTTGCTGAGTTTTCAGAATGTCATGATTTGACAAAGTGTGCTATCGGTTGTCTCTCGTAGGTGGAATTTTCGGAGGCAGGCTACTATGTAGGTTTCGCTCACTCCCGATGGGGAGGCATTGCGTCTTTTGGAGGAATATAGGCAGGCCCGTGTTCTCCATTTGCGCGAGTTCAACAAGGAGCTTGGCCACCCTGGATCGTGGGGAGCACTTGGATGCGGACGAGGCCCGTGCACTGCTCCGGCGCAGGTCTGAAGAGCGTCGAAAGAAGCGGGCGTGGGCCGGTACGTTCTCAGAGCCGACGAACGAGTTTCGGACTCGCGCAGCAGGTCGCGGAGGCTCGAAATCTATACGCTCTCGTACTGCAACAGCCGCCGCTCGCCTTCGAGTTTGCGGATGGCGCTTGCGTCCTGCGTTACCTCCAGCGTGCCCAGGTAGTCGCCCTTTTCGTTGCGTACCGGGAAGTAGCGGATGTGAACGAAGCGGCCCTGGAAGTTGATCCAAAACTCGGCCACCTTCTGGCGTCCCTGGCGGAAATCGGACAGGATCTGGTCCACGATGGAGACGCTGCGCGGCGGGTGGCAGTACTGCACTTTGCGGCCGATCACGGCGCGGCTTCGCGCGAAAACGCGGTCCGGCCCTTCGGAGAAGAACGCCACGCGGTCATCGGCGTCCACGAAGGTGACGTCGACCGGCAGCGTCGAGAACAGCGCGATCAATTGCTCCACCGAGAGCGTGCCGGTGGGCAGGGTGATGGATTCGGCCGTGGCGAGCGCGAGCCCCTTCTTCATCACCGCCGGCGACGGACGGTATCCCTCACTCGGTTCTACCAGGCACCAGCCGTAACGCGGCGAAGCGCTCCAGATTTCGGCCCAGTCCTCCTCGGTGAACGCATCCAGGCACATCGGGATCAGGATGCGGTCCTCCTTGTAGATCATCTCCTCGACCGCACTGGCGGCGGCACGCGCCTTCCCGGCGACGTCCGCGCCTTCCTTGTTGAGCGCACGGCCCAACTCCTTCAACAGACCGCGCACTTCATCGTCCTTCGCCCACATGACCTTGGGGGGACCCAGGATGCCGTGCGCTTCCAACTTCGGAAAGAAGGCGTGCTCTTTGCGCTGGTAGTGCTTCTCGATGTCCATCAAGTCGTTGAAGGACTGGCGCACGCCGGCCGGGTCCGCGGCCAGCGCCGCGCGCATCTTGTCGAGCACCTCGCGCAGGGCGGCGTTCTCGCGCCGGAACGTGTCCGCGGGATGTCCGGGCTCGAGCGGCTTGGAAGGAAGCTGCACCAGCACGTCGCGCGTCACCTGGCTGTGCAGGTCGCACATGCACTGGATCTCCTCGACCTTCATGCCCTCTGCCATCAGTTCCTGCTCCATGGCCACGATCTCGGAGTAGTCGGTTTCGCGCACGATTTGGGCGAGTTGCTCCTTCACCGCTTCGGGCGCGGCGCCCTCGTGTAGATGTTTGATGATTCCCTTCAGGGTACGCACGCGGTGGGCGCGGTTATCGATGAGTTCGCTCATGGTTTGCTCGCTTTCCAACACGAGCATAACCGTGAGGCGGCTTACGGCTCAGTGACCTCGGTCACCGGACGGCGACCGGCGCGGGAACCTTTTCGAACGACCTGCCTTCGAGCTCGCCGATGGTCCGCCGGGCCTCGGCTGGAACGGGAACCGCTCTCCGGCGCTTATAGTCGTACCAGACCAGCGTCGAGTCGACCGCGGCCGCGATGAAGCCGCCGTCCAGGCTCACCACAAGGTGCTCCATGCGGAGGCTGCTGTTGCCGATCCTGGTGACCCGCGCGCCAACCTGAATTGTGCCGGGGTAAATCAACTGCTCTTTGTAGTCGCACCTCATGCTGGCCAGGATGGGACCGATACCGGCGGGAGGCAGCTTGACCCATAGGCCCGCGCGCTCGAGGTAGTCCACGCGCGAGGTCTCGCACCACCGCGGGTAGGTCAGGTTGTTGACGTGGCCGAAGGCGTCCTGGTCGCCCCAAATGATCGGAATTGTGTTTATGACCGGGAAACCGGCCAACAAGGGATGCACATCGCTCATCAAGAACAGTTTAGCGCTTCGCCCGGAGTCCGGACTCCCTGTGCTATGCTGTAGAAGTATAACGAACGGAGATTAAGGTAAGACAAGGAGTAGCTACGCTCGAATGGCACTGGCGATTGACGTAAAGAAGCAGGTGATCAGCAAGTACCGGACCCACAAGTCGGATACGGGCTCGCCAGAGGTGCAGGTCGCGATCTTGAGTGAACGTATCGCTCAACTGACCGGGCATTTCAAGACTCACGCCAAGGACCACCACTCACGCAAGGGATTGCTGTTGCTGGTGGCCAAGCGGCGGCGTCTGTTGAAGTATCTCATGAGCACAAGCCCGGAACGATACAAGGCGCTCATCTCGCACTTAGGCATCCGCCGTTAGTTTTCTACTGCGGCGCCTGCGTGCAGGCGTGTATCTGCGACCTGTTTCACTGCTAACAACGTGAAACCCGCTATTGGACCATTCGGCCCTCCTTGGACGGCCAGACCCTCACAATGCAACCATCCGCCTGTTCCAACCGAACGTTGGTCCGGATTGAAGGAATTCCCCCATGTCATATAAGACTGAAATCGACCTCTATGGCCGAACTATCACCCTTGAAACAGGGAAAGTAGCCAAGCAAGCGAACGGCGCCGTTGTCGTTCGCTGCGGCGATTCGGTGGTGCTGGTCACCGCCTGCGCCGCCGAAGAACCCAAACCGGGTGCCGCGTTTTTCCCGCTCACGGTGGACTACCGCGAGTACACTTACGCCGCCGGGCGTTTCCCGGGCGGTTTCATCAAACGCGAAGGACGTCCCACCGAGAAAGAAATCCTCACCAGCCGCATGATCGACCGGCCCATCCGGCCGCTGTTCCCGGAAGGCTTTGCCTGCGAGACGCAGATCATCGGCATGGTCCTGTCAGCGGACCCGGAACAGGACCCCAGCACGCTGGCCATGGTCGGAGCCGGGGCCGCGCTGGCCATCTCCGACATCCCCTTCGAGCACGTGGTCGGAGCAGTGCGCGTGGGCAAGGTCGCCGATAAGCTCATCGCCAATCCGACCTACGCTGAATCCAAGGAATCCAAGCTGAACATCACTGTGGCGGCCACCGACGCAGGCATCGTCATGGTGGAAGCCGGCGCCAGTGAAGCCAGCGAGGCAGAAGTGGTCGATGCCATCGAGTTCGCTCACGAGGCCATCCGGAAGATTACGGCCGGCATCCGCGAACTGGTTTCCAAGGCCGGCAAGACCAAGCGCACTTATGTTCCACCCGCCATCAATCAGGAGCTTTACGCAAAGATCGACGCGCAGTGCCGCGCGGAACTGAGCGATGCGCTTAACACCGAGAAGTACGGCAAGCTGGAGAGCTCCCAGAAGGTAGCGCAACTACGGAAAGGCCTGGTGGAAGCGGCCGCCGAGGAGGCCCAGGATGAAACCGGCAAGCTCTTCGACCTGCTGAAGGAACGCATCTTCCGCGATCAGATTCTGAAGGAACGCCGCCGTCCAGATGGCCGCGACTTCAAGACCATTCGCCCGATCTCCATCGAAGTGGGCGGGCTGCCGCGCACGCACGGCTCGGCTCTGTTTACGCGCGGTGAAACGCAGGCGCTCGTTACCGTCACGCTGGGCACCAAGGAAGACGAGCAGCGAATCGAGCTGCTCGACGCCGGCGAAACCAGCAAGCGTTTCATGCTGCATTACAACTTTCCACCGTTCAGCGTCGGCGAAGTGGCCTTCCTGCGTGGCGCGGGACGCCGTGAAATCGGCCACGGGGCTCTCGGCGAGCGCGCCGTGGGCGCCGTGGTGCCGGACGAAACAAAGTTCCCTTACACCATGCGCGTGGTCAGCGACATCCTGGAGTCAAACGGTTCCAGCTCGATGGCCACCGTCTGCGGCGCCACGCTGGCGCTGATGGACGCCGGTGTGCCGATCAGTGCCCCGGTGGCCGGAATCGCCATGGGCTTGGTAACCGACGGCGATAGCCATTGCGTATTGACGGATATCGCCGGCGCCGAGGATCATTACGGCGACATGGACTTCAAGGTGGCCGGCACGCGCCGGGGCATCACCGCCTTGCAAATGGACATCAAAGTCCAGAACGTAACTACGACCATCATGCGCGAGGCTCTGCAGCAGGCGCTCGAGGCACGGCTGTTCCTCCTGGACAAGATGGAGGCCGTCATTTCGGCGCCGCGCGAAGAGCTATCTCCTTACGCGCCGCGCATTTACAAGATCACCGTCCCGGTTGACAAAATCCGCGAGATCATCGGCCCGGGCGGCAAGGTCATCCGCGGCATCATCGACCAGACCGGCGTGAAGATCGACGTCGAGGACGACGGCACCGTGAACGTGTTCGCCAGCGATGGCGAGAGCGCCAAGAAGGCCATCCAGATGATCACCGAAATCGCCGCTGTGGCCGAGGTCGGCAAGACCTATCTCGGCAAGGTGGTGAGGCTGGTCGATTTCGGCGCCTTCGTCGAGATCTTCCCCGGCACCGATGGTCTGCTGCACATCAGCGAGATCTCCGAAAACCGGATCAAGAACGTGGAGGACGAGCTGAAGGAAGGCGACCAGATCCTGGTCAAGGTTCTCGCGGTGGAGGGCAACAAGATCCGCCTGAGCCGCAAGGCGGTTCTGCGCGAGCAGCGCGAAAAGCTCAAGGGTGTGCAGCCGGCCGCTGAAAGCGAGGGGCAGCAGCCTGCCGAGCAGCAGCAACCTCATCATGGCGGACGGCCGGAACGCCGCGACCGTCACGACCGGCGCGACCGCCGCGACGGCGGAAGGCACAAGCGGTAGGAAACAGTAGACGGAATACAGGAGACAGAAGAAATGCCGGCG
>CAYLLB010000034.1:20350-54689 GCA_964384215.1 uncultured Solibacteraceae bacterium
CCACGGGGTTGTAACCTTATGCCGGATTACTGGCCCATGAAGAATGGCCGGCGGCCGCCCGTAGGGGCGGCCGGTCCTGTTTTGAGGGGCTGGAGCCTATTCTACCGTGACGCTCTTGGCCAGGTTGCGGGGTTGGTCTACGTCGCAGCCGCGGCGCACGCCAATGTGGTAGGCCAGCAGTTGCAGCGGTACGATTTCCAGCAGCGGCGAAAGCAGCGAGCGGCAGTCCGGCACCACGATCACCTCGTCGGCCAGCTTCGAGGCCTGGTCGTCGCCTTCGGTCACCACCGCGATGACGTGCCCTTCCCGCGCCTTCACTTCCTGAATGTTGGAGAGGGTCTTCTCGTATCGCAGGCAGCCTCGCACGCTCAACTTGTCGCGCGTGGCGATGACCACCACGGGCAGGTTCTCGTCGATCAGCGCATTGGGACCGTGCTTCATCTCACCCGCCGGGTAGCCTTCCGCGTGGATGTAAGAGATTTCCTTCAGCTTCAGCGCGCCCTCCAGAGCGATGGGGAAGTGCATGCCCCGGCCCAGGAACAGGAAATCCGTGGCGCGGAACAGTTTGCGCGCCAGTTCCTCGATGCGCGCGTCCCCGGTCAAAACTGTCTCCATCTTGGCCGGGATCTGCAGCAGGTCCTCCACCAGTGTGCGGGAGCGCTCCGGCTCCAGCGTATCGCGCAACTGGCCGAGATACAGCCCCAACAGGAACAACGCCGTTAGCTGCGAGGTGAAAGTCTTGGTGGAGGCGACGCCGATCTCCGGCCCGCAGTGCGTCAGCAGCACGCCATCGGCCTCGCGCCCCAGCATGGAACCGAGGACGTTCGAGATAGCCAGCGTGCGCGAACCCTTGCCTTTGGCCTCGCGTTGCGCGGCCAGCGTGTCGGCCGTCTCGCCGGATTGCGAAATCAGCACAGTAAGCGTTTCCGGCGTGAGGATGGGATCGCGATAGCGGAACTCGCTGCCGTAGTCCACCTCCACCGGCAGGCGCGCCAGCCGTTCGATCATGAACTTGCCGACCAGTCCCGCATGCCAGCTCGTCCCGCACGCCACGATGCGGATTTCGCGGAAGCGCCGGAACTCGGCCGGGGCGATGTCGATCTCGTTAAGGAAGACCCGCCCGAATTCCTGCCCCACGCGGCCCACGATGGTATCGCGCACCGCCCGCGGCTGTTCGAAGATCTCCTTGAGCATGAAGTGCTTATAGCCGCCCTTCTCGGCCATGATGGGATCCCACAGTACACGCGTTACGGCGCGCTTGATGGGGCGGCCGTCGAAATCCGTCAGCAAGACCCCGTCGCGCGTGAGCACCGCGATGTCGCCGTCGTCGAGGAAGAAGACATCGCGCGTCAGGTTGAGGATGGCGGGCACGTCGCTCGCCACTACATATTCATCGCTTCCTAGCCCGACGGCGACGGGCGGCCCCATCCTGGCGGCGACCACTTTGTTCGGATCCAGCTTTGAAATGACGGCGATCGCGAACAGACCTTTGAGGCGGCGCGCGGCGGCGCGCACCGCTTCCGCCAGATCGCCATGGAAGGCTTCTTCCACAAGGTGCGCGATCACTTCCGTATCGGTTTCGGTTATGAAAACGTGACCCGCGCCGATCAGTTCGTGCTTGAGCGCGAGGTAATTCTCGATGACGCCGTTGTGGACGACGACAATCTCGCCCTTGCAGTCGCGGTGCGGGTGCGCATTCTCCTCGCTGGGGCGGCCGTGCGTAGCCCAGCGGGTATGGCCGATGCCGCAGCAGCCATCGACGGGATCCATGCGCAGCGTCTCTTCGAGGTTGCGCAGGCGTCCCTCCGTGCGGCGCACCAGCAACTCGCCGTCACCGGTAATGACCGCCAGCCCCGCGGAATCGTAGCCGCGGTATTCCAGCCGCCGCAGCCCATCCAGGATGATGGGGACGGCCTTGCGCGCGCCAACGTATCCGACGATGCCGCACATAAGGGCTAGTCTATGATATCGATGCGGTAATCCTCGATCACCGGGTTGGCCAGAACGTCCTGGGCGATCTGCTCCATTTCAGTCCGGACCTGTTCCTTGTCGGCGCCTTCGGCGAGGGTCAGCTCGAAGTACTTGCCCTGGCGCACATCGGCGATTCCTTTGTGGCCCATGCTGGCCAAAGCCCTGCAAACCGTCTGGCCCTGCGGGTCCAGGACAGTGGATTTCATGGTGACGTAAACGCGTGCCTTCATCGGGATTCCTTCTTAACAGATTACCGTGTCCGGACAAAAAAAGAGCGGGGATGACGCTGGAACGCGCCGCCCCCGCCCTGTTGCTCGATGATTTACCAGATCAGTTTCATGACCAGGACGATCATCTTCACATCGTTCTGTTCTTCGGGCGTTAACTGTCCGAACCGGGAGTTGGTCACGTCCACTGACAGCACCCGGTTGAAGAACGGGTGATTGAAGCAGTTTTGGCAATCCGCACGGATCTGTAAACGCATCCGCTCATAAAGGGGGACCTCTTTGTAGATGGAGATCTCGGACGCATCCATGTGCTTAGTCCGGACGTCCGGGAAGCGGCTCGGGAAGTTGATCAACGTGTATGGAGCGGGAGTTGTGCGCGGGAACAGGGTCGTGTTGAACCACTTGTCATACTGCACGTCGAATTGCGGACGCCCGGCCGCCTGCGCGTTGGCATCCCGCTGTCCATCGGTATACCGGGCCGAGCCCGTCGAAGTGGGAGCGGCGTTGGGGAAGGCCACCGGGAACCCCGATTGCCGCATCCACTGCCAGTTAAGGTTCCAGCCCCCGATAAATCCGTTCAGCCACTTATTCATGTCGCTGCCCACCCATTTTCCCCTGCCTACCGGGATTTCGATGGTGTTGACAACGGACAGATTCTGAGGCACGTCCCACTCCACCAGCCGCTTCTCAAGCCCGGATGAAACCAGATCGCCCAGGTTCGTGTCCTGAGCGTTCAACTGGCTCATTCGCTCAAACGTCTTTGCGATGGTGTAAGACACTTGCGAGGACCAGCCCTTGGTTAGACGCCGGGTCGCCTTGAATTGAAACTGGTCGGAGCGCTGCCAGCCCGCCGGCACGTTGCCGATGCTGAGACTGCTGTACTGCGGGTATGCGTACAGCAACTGCGCGCGAGGAACCGTGGCACCATTAATCCCAGAACCCGCCAGCAACAGTCCCGCCATGGGGTTCGTGATTCTCTCGGTGAAGTAGGCGGGGCGGTTCGCTACCGGCTGGCTTTCGAGCACGCTGGTCGGCAGGAAGTTCAAGCCGAAACTCACCGGCAGACGCTTGGTCGTGTTGCCGACGTAAGAGGCGTCGATCAGCCAGTTCCCCGGCAACTCCCGCTGAAAGCCCACCGAGTACTGCTGCGAGTACGGCAGGTCGCGGTCGGAATAGTTGGCAGCCAGAGCCAAGCCCAGTTGCGTCATGGGGCCAAGGCTGTTACCCACCGGCCGGACCAGTCCGTTGGGGAACAGATTCGCTGGGAAGGGATTGCTCAGGCTGGCAGCCGGAGTCAGTCCGCCGTCGGTGGTAGCGATCAGCGAATTCGTCTGGCTGTAACCGTAGGCCTGCCCCACGGCCTGCTGCCCGAGCCGGCTCAAACCGTAACCCGCGCGCATCACCCACTTGGAAGAGAAGCGATAAGCGATGCCGATGCGGGGCTGGAAGCCCAGCCGCTTCGGATCGACAGCATAGCGGCTCTCGCCGCCCACTCCTGCGTAAAGCGGCACACCCTTCAATGTAAGTCCAGTCACCTTGCTGGCGATGGGGCTGGCGGCATCACGATCGAAGCGGCGCAACATCCTGTCATAACGCTCGTAGTTGGGCGTCTCATAGTCCCAGCGCAAGCCCAGGTTTATGGTCAGCCTGGGACTGATCTTGAAGTCGTCCTGGATGTACATCGCATAATAGTGGGACCGGTAGAAGGGATCGATGTTGAAGGGAACGCTGCCGCTGGCCGGATAGCCGAGCAAGAAGCTGGCGAATTCGTTACCTGAGACGGCGTCGCCGCGCAGCGGGTCGGCCTGCGTCCATGCCTTGCTGAAGTTGTACGTGCCGCTGGCTGCGCCCGGCCCTAGCTGCAAATAGTTGTAACGGCGGAACTCGGCGCCGTACTTCAGCAGATGCCTGCCCACGTTGTGGCTGAGGGCCGGCTGCAACGTCCAGGTGTCCCGCGCCTCGTAGCTGGTTACCCTGTCAGCCCCGATCGGCGAGTAATTCCCCCCAATGTTGAACCGCGGAAATTGCAGAGTAGTGAACTGGCTCACCAGCGAAGAGGGGAAGCCAAGTTGCCGCGGGTCGAATCCGGCGGCGTAAATGTTCCCGCTGAAGCCCTCGTAGCGGGCCAAGCCGCCGCGCAAATTGAAGACTACGGTAGGGCTCATCGTATAGGTCCAGTCCGCTCCCCAATTGCGCGATACGCGCGTCGAAGGCGCTTCGCCGCTGGGCTCGCCGGCGTTGGTCCCCCACACCACTTTGGCGAAGTTGCCCCAAGGCGTCTGTGCGTAACGCCAGGAAACCGTGCTCTTGTCGGTGACACGGTAGTCCATCTTCCCCAGCCAAGCATCGTATCCGTTAGTGGCGGGCAAAACCTTGGAGTAGTTCTCAGTTTTGTCGGGGCCAACGCCTGGATTGGTCGGAGCCGGATAGAACGAGGCCACCTTGGCCGAAACCGGGTTGATCCGGTCCGAGGGAATCTTGTTGCCAGAGAATGGAGTGCGGATGTACTTGCCGCTCGCGTCCAGCCGCGTGCTCATCGGATCGTAGATCGTCACCAGCGCGCCGCTGCTGTTGTAAAGCTTCGAGAAATCGCCCGTCAACTGCTCCGGCTGCGGCAGTGTGGTCACCATGCTGCCGGGATTGTGTTCCCGCAGCCCCTCGAGCGTAAGCAGGAAGAACAGCTTGTTGCGGCCGTCAAACACCTTGGGGATGTATACCGGCCCATCGAACGCGAAGCCGAAAGTGCTCTGCTTGAATGGGATTCGCTTCGCTTTCCCGTTCTCATCCACATATTCCGGAAATGTGTTGTTGTACCAGCCGTTCGCACGCAGCTTGTCGTTCTTCAGAAATTCGAACAATTGCCCGTGGAAGGAATTCGTTCCCGCCTTCAAAGTCACGCTGGTCACTCCGCCGCCGACGCGTCCGAAAGATGCATCGTACGTGTTCGTCTGGACAGTGAACTCCTGGATCGAGTTCAGTGAGGGTACCCACGCGACTCCGCGGTCGCCTCTGGTGTTGGACTGGCCGTCTACGAGCGTTTCATTCTCTTGCTGGCGGCCGCCGCTGATCATCACGCCGTTCACGTTGCCGAACGCATACAGTTCCATCGAGCCCCAATACCGGCTCGTCTTCACCACACCGGGCAACGTGAACTGCAACTGGTACAAATTGCGCCCGTTGGTCGGAATGTCCTCGATGGCGCGGTTCTGAATCAGCGAGGAGCGCGACGCAGTCTCGGTTTGCAGCAGCGACGCTTCGCCGGTGACCGTAACGCTCTCCGCTACCGCTCCCAGTTCGAGCCGGACATTCAGGCCCAACCGGTCCGCGGTGGCGAGGGAGATCCCCTCCTTCACGTACTTCTTGAAACCGGCCTTCTCCACCGTCAGGTTGTACTTGCCGGGGAGAAGTGGGCCGATGGTGTAGACGCCGGCCCCGGTGCTCTCCGACTCCGTCGTCGCGTTACGGTCCACGTTCGTGGCCGTGATCTTGGCACCCGCTACGGGCGCGTCAGTTGGGTCCGTAATGGTTCCCGAAATGGTTGCACGGAATTCCTGGGCGGGCAAAACCAATGCGCACACCAGGAGACCGAGTAATAGACAAACTGCCCATGGTTTCCTCATGGAACCCCCTCAATACACGGGCGGCTTGCATCCCAAACGCCCGTGATGCCAGAATACTTCTTAATTGTTAAGTTTGTCAACTTGATTTAACCCGCCTAGAGTCAGATACTTATAGGAAGCTCATACAGATTCCGAGCGATCCTCTCTCATGAAAAACCCACTGATCATAGCTTTGGATGTTGAAACGGCCGAACAGGCGCGCGCGCTCGTCGCGCAACTCGGCGAGGATGCCACTTTCTACAAAGTCGGGATGGAACTCTACGCGGCCGCCGGCATGGACTTCGTGCGCGAACTGATCGGCCAGGGCAAGCGGGTGTTTCTGGATCTGAAAATGTACGACATCGGCGAGACGGTGAAACGCGCCGTGGCGCAGGTGGCGCGCCTGGGCGTCACACTCACCACCGTCCACGGAAGCGGGCCGGTGATGCGCGCGGCTGTCGAAGGCCGTGGCAATGCGGAGTTGAAACTGCTGGGAGTCACCGTGCTCACCAGCTTCGACAAGGAAGACCTCGCCGACCTGGGCTACCCCTGCGAAGTGGGCGACCTGGTGAAACTGCGCGTGCGCAAGGCCATGGAAGCGGGCATGGACGGCCTGGTCTGCTCGCCGCTCGAAGTGGCTGCCGTGCGCGAGTTGACGGGTCCCGGCGCGGTGCTGGTGACACCGGGCGTGCGCTCGGCCGGAGCCGGCAAGGGCGACCAGAAGCGCGTGGCCACGCCCGCGGAAGCCATGCGCAACGGCGCCACTTACCTGGTGATCGGCCGGCAGGTGACCCGCGCGGCCGATCCGCGCGCCGAGGTCCGCAAAATCCTCGACGAGATCAGCGTCGCCGCTATGCAAAAATGAAAGTGTGACCGGTCACGAAATACGCCAACAGTACCTGGACTACTTTGCCCAACGCGGGCACCGCATCGTACCTAGCTCTTCTTTAGTCCCTGCCAACGACCCTACGTTGTTGTTCGCCAACGCCGGGATGAATCAATTCAAGGACGTTTTTCTGGGCGCCGAAAAGCGCGATTATTCGCGCGCCTGTTCTTCGCAGAAGTGCGTCCGCGCCGGTGGGAAGCACAACGATCTGGAAAACGTCGGCCACACCCGCCGTCATCATACTTTCTTCGAGATGCTGGGCAATTTCAGCTTTGGCGACTATTTCAAGGCCGACGCCATCGCTTACGCCTGGGAACTGATCACCAAGGTTTACGGGCTCCCGAAAGACCGGCTCTATTTCACCGTGTTCCGCGAGGACGACGAGGCCGACGAGTTGTGGCAGAAGGTCACCGGCGTTCCGAAAAGCCGCATCTTCCGGCTGGATGAGACCGACAATTTCTGGCAGATGGGCGACACGGGTCCGTGCGGGCCGTGCTCGGAGATTCACTACGATCTCGGCCCCGACGCCTGCGAACCGGGCCATGAAGACGAAGAGTTCCCCAGCGATTGCGGCGGCCGCTACGTCGAGATCTGGAACCTGGTCTTCATGCAGTTCAACCGCAACTCGGAAGGCGTGATGACCCCGTTGCCGCGTCCGTCCATCGACACGGGCATGGGCCTGGAGCGCATCGCGGCGGTCATGCAGGGCAAGCTGAGCAACTACGAGACCGATCTCATCCGCCCGATTGTCGACTACGCCGCCGAACTCGCCAATGTGGTTTATGGCGAAGACCCGCGCGTCGATTCGGCCCTGCGCATCGCCGCCGATCACAGCCGCTCCACCGCATTCCTGATTCACGACGGCGTGGTGCCGGCCAACGAAGGCCGCGGCTACGTGCTGCGCAAGATCATGCGCCGCGCCATGCGCCACATCCGCCGCGTCGGCCTGGAAGAGCCGTTCCTTTACAAGATGACCGGCTTCGTGGCCGAAGTGATGAAGCCCGCCTATCCGGAGCTTATGAAGAGCATCCAGCGCGTGGCCCGCATCGTGAAGGACGAAGAGCACCGTTACGCCACCACGTACCAGGTGGCCGAGCGTGTTTTCCACGACGAGGTGAAGGCCGCCACGGCCGGCGTGCTGCCGGGCACGGTCGCCTTCAAGCTTTATGACACCTACGGTCTTGCGCTTGACGAGCAGCAAGAGATGGCGCGCGAGTACGGCCTGGGCATCGACAATGCGGGTTTCGAATCCGAAATGGAGCAGCAGCGCGAGCGGGCGCGCGCAAGCTGGAAGGGCGCCGAGAAGGGCATCATCGCAGAGGCCTATCAGGAACTGCGAGCGCTGGGAGCCACGAAGTTCCTCGGCTACGAAACACTTTCGACGCCCGACGCCAAGGTGATCGGTTTGCTGGTGGATGAGAAGCCGGTCCAGAGCATCGGCCCCAACACGAAGGCCGAAGTCGTGCTGGATCGGACGCCGTTTTACGCCGAAACCGGCGGCCAGGTCGGTGACAACGGCGAGCTTTACAGCGCGAGCGGCATCAAGGTGGCAACGGTTGAAAGCGTTTACCCGCCTGTCACGGGCCTGAGCGTTCACCGCGTCGTCACAACCGACGCGATCCATGTGGGAGACGTCTTGCGGGCGGAGGTCGACGCCGGATCGCGCCACGCCACCATGCGCAATCACACGGCGACGCACCTGCTCCACGCCGCCTTGCGCCAGGTGCTGGGTGCGCACGTCAAGCAGGCCGGCAGCGTTGTGGAACCGGCGCGGCTGAGGTTCGATTTCACCCACTACACCGCCATGGACTCCGACGAGGTCGCCGAAGTCGAGCGCCTGGTGAATGAACAGATCTTGCGCAACTCGGCGGTCACAACCGATGTGATGGCGCTGGATCAGGCGTTGACTACGGGCGCCATGGCGCTGTTCGGCGAGAAGTACGGGGACAAGGTGCGCGTGGTCTCCGTCCCCGGCTTCAGCCGCGAGTTGTGCGGCGGCACACACACTTCGCGGACCGGAGACATCGGGCTGTGCAAGATCGTCTACGAAGGCAGCATTTCGGCAGGCGTGCGCCGCATCGAAGCCATCACCGGCGAGGGCGCGCTGGCCCGCTTCCAGGAAGTGTCGGGTTCGCTCGAACGTGTGGCTAACTTGCTGCGCACCGCCGAGCCGGAACTCTACGAACAGACCGAAAGGATGATCGCCCGCGAGAGAGCCCTCGAAAAGCAGCTCGACCAGCTCAAGCAGAAGCTGGCGCACTCGATGGTCGCGAACCTCAAGGACCGGGCGCGCAGCGTGAAGGGTGTTACGCTGGTGGCCGCTTACGTCGACGACTTTGATCGCGCGCAGTTGCGCTGGATCGCGGATTCGCTCCGCAACCAGGGCATCGACGTGATCGTGCTTTCGAGCGGCGGGGGCGAACTGGTCAGCGCCGTTCGCAAGGACGCGACCGCCAAGGTCCACGCGGGCAAGCTGGCGGGCAAGGTGGCGCAGGCTGCGGGCGGCAAGGCGGGCGGCCGTCCGGATATGGCCGAGGGTGGAGTAAAGGATGCGGCTAGGTTGCGCCAGGTAATCGAACAGGAGATCGAAGGCCTTTTGTGATTCAGTACGACGCGGTTGGGCGGTAAGAACTCAGCGGCGATCGCGGCGAATGAACTTCATTGGAGCGGCGCACGGGCTTATATCTGGCCGGCGTTCTGGCCGCGGGCGTGCACACAAAGGAGATTTCCATCGGAAACGGAGGCTTCCACAGCGCGGACATCGCCGCCAAGCTCTCATAGAATCCGGAACAGGCAGAGATCGCCCTCGCACGCGACCCGCTCGACGCCCCAGCGCCAAGGGTCATCGCGGAGATTCCGGCCGATGGGGCTGTTCCCGCCGCTGCCGATAGGCGCGACCATATACTGGAAGCCCCTACGCCTGATGGCGCGCGTGGCTTCCACCCTCAGGTCGGCATCGCGCCGGATCTGCGGAGTGGGCTTGTCGCAAAGCAGACGCCACGAGCCATCTGGGCTTCTTCCGTAAATGGCAATGCGCGCGTTCTGCTCGATGCGGAGGCAGGTGACGGTCGCACCGGTGAGCCATAGCGGCTGATCGAATTGCGTTTCCAGGAACATGCCGGGCTTGGTTGGTTCGAAAGTCGCCCAGAAAGTTGTGAGGTTGTTGTCGAGGACCAAGGGCGCATCCCAGAGGTTGGGCCAGGCATCCAGCAACCAGCGGGCGCTTGGCTGCAAACGGTGATTGCCGCGGTAGAAGCCCAATTCGGCGGCGCTCCAACTCGGTAGGCCCCCCGCTTCCTGCCGGAACCGCAGGGCGGTGAAGGGCGCCTCGGGCCAGTTCGCCACCAAATCGTACAGAGGCTGCAAATGCTGATAGAGGCCTAAGCGCAGGGCGTCGAGGCACGCCTCGGTGGTGGAGGACTGGTAGAACAGGCTCATCTGGCGCTCGGTGTAAGCTGCGGCAGTGCCGTGAAGGTCCAAAATTCGTGCGCCCGGCGGCGTGGACCGATTGATGACCTCGGCCATCCGGTATTCGCCCAAGGTGCGGCGAAGGTAGTCCTGCTCGGGTTCGATGCGCAGCGCGGCGGCAACCGGCCATCCGCGCAACCTCCAGACGTAGTCGTCGGCGTAGAGACCAACCACCGCGGGCCAGCCCAAGACGGCATGCGCGGCTACCAGCACCCAGGACAACCCGCGCGGCAGGCTCATGAAGATCGCCAGCGCCAGAAAGGGCATCGCCGGAATCAGGAAGCGCGCCGAAGTGTTCAGATAGTAGGGCGCGCCGGCGATCACCGCCGCACACACCAGTACGCGGCCCGCGGGCCGCCGCAGGGCGATCAGCGCGAGCGGAGCCAGTAACCACATCGGCCCCAGAAGGCCGAGACTGGAACGGCCGTAAAGGGTCAGATCCTTGATGCGCTCCAGCCAACTTCCGCCTCCGTAAAGCCGCATCCGGGAGGCGAGCACTTCCTCGCTCAGGACGCGGAAATAGGGATTCGGAAAGAGGCGATTGAACAGCGGAGCCACCGGGTTGCCCGTCATCAGATAGGCGCGCGCCATCCACGGAGCGATCATCGCGGCGGCGGAAACGCTGAATACCGCCGCGGCTTTCCACTTGCGCCGGGCCAGGAGCCATACGGCAATGCCCGCGGCCACGACGCCTCCGGTGTTCTTTACGCCGTAACAAAAGCCCGCCACAAGTCCGGCCGAAGCTAACAGGATCGTCGAATCTTCCTCGTGCCAGCGCACGACGAGGTAGACGGCGGTCAGCACGTAAAATGCGAGCGCCACGTCGACGTAAGCGCACGTGCCGGTTGTGCCCACCACGGTAGTCGCCGCGTAAAACACGGCGGCGAACGCCGGAATCGGCTGCTCCAGTCCCAGTCGCTTTCCGAGCGAAAAGATCAGCGGCACGCTGGCTGCAAATAGCGCAAAGTGCACCAGCTTCGCGGCCGAGTGTCCTCCGAAGGAGAAGGCGAAGGCAAACAGCATCTCGACGCCGTGCGGGAGGATCTCGTAGAAATCCACGGTACCCGGAAAACACCCCAGGCGTAAGTACTCGGCGACGTTGCCCAAGTGATAGCCGGCGGCGTCGGGCTGAATTTCCGGCGCCAGCGCGTGCACCGCGTACAGAACTCCGAACGGGAGGAGTATCCACAGCGGGCGCGAGAACTGCATGGCCGGGCGCCTGATCCCGTCCCGCAGGAGGACCAGCGCGGAGATCCCCGCCGCCGCCACCGCCGCAAAGGCAGCCTTGCCCGCGAGCCCAAGTGCCAGCAGGCCAAACACGATCAGGCTCAGGATGGCTGCGCCCACCGCAAGCACGATCTCGTGCGGAACCTCGTTCTTGCGAAACCACAACCTTCCCAGGCCGTAGGCCGTAAGCAAGGTGAGCAGGGCGGCGAAAATGATGGAGAGGATGGGCGGCAAACTGGTATCATGGCATATTTCCAGGAGGCTTTATATGTACACAAGACGGGATCTCGGCAAACTGGCCCTGGCTTCGCTGCCTGTGGCGGCGCTGGCTAAGCCCAATTCAAGAGTTCGCGGAGTAATGATGGGCGCGCAGAGCTACAGCTTCCGCGATCGCTCGCTGGACGACGCAATCAAGGCGATGGGTGAAATCGGGCTTAGCTATGTGGAACTCTGGCAGGGCCACGTCGAGCCGCGCGGCTCGCGCGAAGAGGTGCGTAAGTGGCGCCTTTCGGTCCCGATGGAGGAGATCAGGAAGGTTCGCGCCAAGCTGGACGCGGCGGGGATCAACCTTTACGCGTACAATTACAGCTTCCGCGACGATTTCTCCGACGCCGAAATCGAGCGCGGCTTCGAATTCGCCCACGCCTTGGGCGTGAAGTATCTCACCGCTTCCGGCACCGTGACCGTGGCAAAGCGTATTTCGCCTTTCGCCGAAAGGGCCAAAGTGTTCGTGGGCATGCACAACCACTCCAATATCAAGCCCAACGAGTTCGCGCGGCCGGACGACTTTGCCGAAGCGATGCGGGACACATCAAGCTATATCGGCGTCAACCTCGATACCGGCCACTTCACCGCCGCGGGCTTCGATCCGGTCGACTACCTAGCCAAGCATCACGACCGCATCTACGTGATTCACATCAAAGACCGCAAGAAGAACCAGGGGCCCAACGTCGCGTTCGGCCTGGGCGACACACCCAACCGCGAAGTGCTGTGTATGTTGCGTGACAAGAAGTGGCCCATCCCCGCCATGATTGAGTACGAGTACAAGGGCGCGGATACCGTGGCAGAGGTGAAGAAGTGCTACGCCTGGATGAAGCAGGCGGTGAAATAGGCTGCTTCTAATCGCTGTAGTGGAACGTTCCCACGAACGAGCTTCGTGAATCGTGGCTCAGCCACGTGGAATTCAGTCCTGCGCCCGAGTATCCTTGCGCCAGCGTGTAGGCCGGCATGGCGTGGTCGAGCTTGGTGAGCGGCTTGTACCAGACCACTTCGTTGTGGCAGATGTGGTCGCCGTCGCCGAGGCTCCGTGTTTCGATCCGCGCCAGCTTGCCGGCCTCGAGCCGCGCTTCCATGCTGTGGACGTTGCCGTTCGCGAAGCTCAGCTCGATGGGCTGATACTCGACGCGCTCAATATCCTGCAGCAAGTCGCCGCCCATCCTTTGGGCGAAGCCGCGCAGCGCGATGCGTTGCAACCCGTCCGCCCGCTCATCGATTATGAGCACGGCTTTGACCGGATACGGGGAGCGGCCGACGTTGCCGAGCGTGGAACTGGCGAGCAGCACACCTACTACCGAGAGGCCATCAAGTTTGACGCCTTGCCAGGAACCCTCCGTGACCTTCCAGCCCATGACGGCGAGGTCGCCGGCCAGGTTCACTTCCGAATTGGCGAAGCAAGGGCCCGTGTACACGTCGGCCGTGCGGGCTTCCACGTACTCGCCCCGCAGATCGGTTTTGTGCAAGGAAGCCGCCGGCAAGGTGACGGCGAAAACAGACACTCCCAGAACGATCCCAGAGAAGACTTTCATCCCAGGTCTCCTTTGGCAATCAGTATAACAAAGTCAAGATTGGCCGGCCCTGTGGCCTACGGCGTGAGTCCACTGGTGCTGTCGGGATTCCTGCGGATCGTAACGCACCGGCAAGCCTTCAATCCGCCGAGTCCGCTGGAGGCGGCGCTGGCCTTCACAAAAGAGATCCGCGAACGGCCCAACCCCATTGAGGTGAACCCCGGCCGGCGCCACTGCGACATCTTTACCCAATTGCACCGAAGCGCAAAAGCAAAGGGCAACCTCGTGCGCGACGCCAACTTCGCGGCGCTGGCGATCGCGTCCGGAAGCGAATGGATCACCACGGACCGGGACCATGCCCGTTTCCCGGGCCTCCACTGGCGCCATCCACTGGAGTGACGCCACACCTCTCTCTCGTCCTGTCCGACACCTTGCCGCGCACTTACAGCGCCCGATAGCAGGGGCGCGTTGGATTGCATTTTTCGTCGTCGGCGATTTTGCCGTCCGGGCCCAGACAGGTTTGCGTCGTGTGGCACCAGAAGAGGCGGTCGCCGCTCGCCATGCTCGGATCCTGAACGGCGTCGACGAACAGGCCCTTCCAGCGCAGCTTCTCGCACCGCTCCGCGCCGGGCTTGGCCGATCCTGTATTCTCCATGTGACGCTCCTCTCTGCCCTCACTCACGCCTTGATGCCGGCGGCCTCCAGCAGCGCACGCTTCACCGCCGTGCGCGCCAGTTGCACTTTGTAGGCGTTCTGGCTGAGCGGCGTAGCGCCCGCAACGGCACGTTCACCGGCTTCGGCGGCCACGTCCACCGTAATCGTCTTGCCGGCGAGCATGGCTTCGGCATCCTTCGCCACCCACGGCACCGGGGCGACGTGTCCCAGCACCACTCGCGCAGAAGCCACCACGGTCCCTTTCATGCGCAGGACGACCGACGCGGCCGCCAGTGGCCAATCGAGCGTTTCCCTCTGGCGCACTTCGTAAGTCGCATTGCGGCCCCGCGCGGGCGGCACCAGGATCTCGGTCAGAATTTCGTTCGGCGCGAGCGCGATCTCCCGTGCGCCGTCATCCGTGGGCGCGACGAAGAACTTCTCCACCGGGATTTCCCTCGTCCCCTTGGCCGAGACCGCCTTCACTTTGGCGCCCAGCGCCACCAGCGCCGGTCCCAGGCTCGACGCGCTCACAAACCACGCCGGACCGCCGCCGAAGATGGCGTGATACCGGTTCTCGCCGTCCGGCGCCAGGGCTTTGCCGCTGGCGTCCTTCGCGAGCAGCCCGAATCCCTTTCGGAAGTACCAACAACGCGGTCGCTGGCACAGGTCGCCGCCCGCCGTCCCCATGTTGCGGATCTGAGGGCTTGCGACACCGGCAACGGCCGTTGTGATGGCCGGATACTCCTTGAGCAGGGGGCTGGTGAGCATTTCCTCGAAGGTGACCAGCGCGCCGATGCGCACGCCCGCCGCCGTCTTCGCCATCCCGGCGAGTTCCTTCAGCCCCTTGATGTTCACCACGCGCCGGGGCGTGTGGATGTACTCCTTCATGAGCGAAATCTGGTCCGTACCACCAGCGAGGATGTCCGCCTCGCCCCAACGCGGAGCGAGCAGCGCCACGGCTTCCTGCAGCGTGGCCGGAGAGGCATATGCGAAGGCTTGCATCAGGCTTTCCTCCCTTCCAGCGCGCCCAGCACTTTGTCCGGCGTGAGCGGGAGCACGGGTGGACGCACGCCGATGGCGTTGGTGACCGCGTTCGAGATGGCCGCGATACCGCCGATAGTGGGCGGTTCGCCCAGGCCGATGACGCCGCGTTTGTCGTTTTCGGGCGTAATGTCCATGTGAACGATGATCTCGCCGATGTCGCCGATCCCGGCCAGCTTGTAGAACTCCATGTCGGCGTTCAGCATGCGGCCGGTGATCTGGTCCATGACCCGCTCTTCATAAAGCGATGCGGCGATCGAGAGTATGCAACCGCCGTAAATCTGGCTTTCCGCGGTCTTGGGGTTGATGATCAACCCGCAGTCCTGCACCGCCACCAACCGGTTCATTTTCACGATGCCGGTCTCGGTGTCGACGCTCACGTCGGCGATCTGCACGCCGCCCACGCCGCCGGTGTTCAACCCCATGGGGTTTTGAGGATCGTTCTCGCCGATTTCACTGATGGTCTTGGTCCCGAGTTTGCGGCAGGCCGCGCGCCAGGTGAGCGACTTGGCCGGGTTGCCTTTCACCTGGATCTTGCCATTGGCAGCTTCGAGTTCGCCGGCGGACACGCCGAGCGATGGCGCCACTACCTCGAACAGCTTCGCCAGCGCGTTCATCGTTGCCTTACGCGTGGAAGAAGACACGCCGCCGACCGTGGTCGAACCGCCGCTCGCGCCCGAAGGCGGATACTTGTTATCGCCAATCAGGACCTTCACGGCGCCCAGCGGCAAGCCGAGCGTTTCCGCCGCCACCATGTTGATCACCGTGCGCGTGCCTGTGCCAAGGTCCTGGCTGCCTAGTTTGATCTCCACCGATCCGTCCGGATGGATGGCAGCTTCGCACTTGCTCTCGTGCCCCGCGCCGCCCCAGGTACAGACGCCGATGCCGAGACCGCGGCGCATGTGCCCGCTCGCGTTCTCGCCGCGAGGATGCCATAGTTTCTTCCATCCGATCAGTTCGGCCGCCTTTTCAAACTGCCTGCGATAGGTGTCCGCGCGGTCTGTCAGGTCGAGGTTCTTCATGAAGACTTCCAGCGGATCGAGTCTTGCCGCCGCCGCGAAGTCTTCAATCGCCGCGCAGGTCAGATACGACACCTGCGGGTGGTTCGGCGCGCGCCACGCCCGGGCGCCCCCCGTATTGATGGAAACAGTGGAATGCAGGAAACGCCGGTGTGGGACCTTGCTGAAAACGTAGGGGAGCAGTCCGGGAGCCAGTCCACCGCCGCCCACGCCGCCCGTGCCCCAGGTTTCCGACTGCCACGCCGTGATCGTGCCGTCCTTCTTGCCTCCAACTTTGATATTGGCGAAAAATGCCGGGCGATTGCCGGCGATTTCCAGGTCTGTTGCGCGATCCAGAAACAGTCTGACCGCGCGCCCGTCGCTCTTCTTCGAGAGATTCGCACACACCTCGGCCCAGCGATCCGGCGAGAATTTGCTGCCGAAGCCGACGCCCATGTGTTGCTGCATCACGTGGATATTGGCGGCGGGAACGTTCAGGCTCTTGCCCAGTTCGCTGGCCAGTCCGCTCACGTTCTGGGTGCTGGGCCAATATTCCAGGTTCGCGCCCTTCCATTCGATCACCTGCCCGTGCGTCTCCATGGTGCAGTGCGTGATGACGGGAATGCCGTAGTGGCCAACGCTGGTCACCTCAGCCTCCGCAAACGCCTGATCCGGCTGGCCTTTCACCATCTGGCCGCCACGCTTCACGCGCGCCCCGGGTTTCGCGTAGTCCTGCTCCCGAACCATGTGGGGCAGCACTTCGTATTCGACCTTGACTTTGCGAAGCGCGTCGCGCGCGATGGTCTCGCTCGTGGCCGCCACCGCCACGACTTCCGTGCCCGCCCACTGTACTTCCGTTCCAGGGGCTGAAACGATTTCGACGCCAGTCACACCCTTGGTCGCTTCGGCCGCGCTCGTGTCGATTTTCACGATCCGCGCGTGCGCATGCGGCGACGTGAGGATGGCGCCGAACAGCATCCCGGGACGCCGGACGTCCTGCCCGTAGACGGCCTTGCCGCTGGCTTTCACCAAACCGTCCACGCGGTTCGCGCGCGTGCCCAGCAAGCGCCGCTTGTCCGTTGCCGGCCAGCTATAGTCAGGCATGCGCACCTCCCTTCATCCGGGCGCCGGCTTCCACCACGGCCTTTCGGATCCCCATGTAGGTGCCACAACGGCAGAGGTTTCCGCCCAACCCTTTTTTCACCTGCTCATAGGTCGGATTCGGATTCTTTTCGAGAAAATGCTTTGCCGCCATGACGAAACCGGGCGTGCAAAAGCCGCACTGTAGCGCGTCATTGTTCACGAAGGACTGAATCAATGGATGCACCTGACCCGGCACCGATAGACCCTCGATGGTCTGTATCTGGCGGCCTTGCGCGTCGATGGCGAGAGTGCTGCATGCGTATACGGCCTTGCCGTCGAGAATCACCGTGCAAGAGCCGCAGGTGCCGCGGTCGCAAGTGCGTTTGGCGCCGGTCAGCCCCAGGTAGTCGCGAAGTGCGTCGAGGAGCGTTACCCTCGGCTCCACCGTCAGGTTGTGTGTTTTCCCGTTCACTTCGAGCGTGATCGGGACGGCGCCGGGACCCTTCAGGCCCGCTTGGCCGGCAGGTTGCGCCAGCGCCTCTGATTCAAGCAAATCCGCGCCCAGCGCCCCTCCCCCGATACCCACGCCGCCGATGAAACCGCGACGGGAAACCTTGGAAGAGGGTTGCGAAGGAGCTTCGGGAACGATTCGCCTACTCACCAGGCACCTTCCTTTCGTGTCTAAGACATCAATCCCAGCAAGGAGCGGAAGCCCTGCGATGAGATGAATATATCACGATCGGGTCCCGGGCAAAACAAAGGCCGCCTTTGGCGGCGGCCTTTGTTAAACGCTAATTTGAGAGGAGGAACTGGTTAAGCTTTCGTTACGTTCTCCGCCTGCAGCCCCTTAGGACCTTGCTTGACTTCGAACTCTACCTCCGCACCTTCGTCTACCGTCCGGTATCCATCCATTTGGAGGGCCGAATAGTGCACGAACACATCCTCGCCGGTGGACCGCTGGATGAAACCATAGCCCTTCGCGGCGTTAAACCATTTCACAACACCTTTTTCTCTCACTACTGTTCTCCTGACTTGACTGGCGGGGAGCGAGACGTCTTGGAGGGCCAGAAAATGAAAAAGCTACGCCTTTACTCCCGCGTAGCTCCCCTGGTTATTCCGCAACGGACACAAATTACCGCCACCAACTTACAGGGTATTGTCGCAGAAAAGGATCCGAAGAGCAAGAGGAATTTTGCGGAGTCAACCCCGGTCAAAGGCGTCCGGCCCGGCGCTTGATTAAGATTCTCTAATATTAGCAGCCAGCAGGGCCTCGATGCGCTCGGGATCGTTTGGCACCACCTGGGGCTGATTGCCGAATGCCGGGCGGATCCGGGTGCCGTTAGGCGCCTTAAGTTGCCCGGTGTGATAGCGATAGATGTAGTCCGGGTCTTTCAGTACGTTACCGGTCAGCACCGCAACCACGTCCGCTTCGCGATCAATGACGCCGGCGGCGGTAAGCTTTCGGATTCCCGCCAGCGTCGCGGCGGACGCAGGCTCGCAGCCGATGCCGCACGCCCCGATAACGGCTTTGGCATCGGCAATCTCCTGCTCGGTCACCTTTTCCACTACCCCGCCCGAACTCACCACTTCGTGCAACGCCTTGGGCCAGGAAACCGGGTCGCCGATTCTGATGGCCGTGGCAAGCGTTTCCGGATGTTTTACGGCGGTGAGCGTATCGCGGGTCTCGGTCTGCATGAGGTTGTAGAACGGCGCCGAACCTTCCGCCTGGATGACCGCCAAGCGCGGCGAGCGCTCGATCAGGCCCATTTCCAGCATCTGGCGCAGTCCCTTACCGAATGCCGAAGTGTTGCCGAGATTGCCGCCCGGAAGCACCACCCAATCCGGCGGACGCCAGTCGCGCTGGTCCATCAGTTCCACCATGATGGTGGTCTGCCCTTCGATGCGGAACGGGTTCATCGAATTCAGCAGGTATATGCCGGTCCGTTCGGCGAGCGTGCGCACCAGCGCCAGGATCTGGTCGAAATTGGCCTCCACCTGGAGCGTCCGCGCGCCGTATTCGAGCGCCTGCGCCAGCTTCCCATAAGAGATGTTGCCGTGCGGGATGAAGATGATTGGGTCCAGACCGGCAGCGCTGGCGTAAGCGGCCATGGACGCAGACGTGTTCCCGGTGGAAACGCACGCCACCCGTTTCATGCCGAGACGGACGCCCTGCGACACGCCGCAGGTCATGCCGTTGTCTTTGAACGATCCCGTCGGGTTGAAGCCCTGGTGCTTGAAGGCGAGCCGTTTCAGACCGCCGTACGCGGCGGCCTTGGGCGCATTGAGCATCGGCGTGTTCCCCTCGCGCAAGCTTACTACTACATCTGTAGATTCAAGAAACGGGATGAACTCCCGGTAGCGCCAGACGCCGCTTTGGTCCAGGGGCGTGTTGCTCATGCGGCGATCGCGCCACAGTTTCTTTAACTGGCCGGGATCGGGCGCGGGCGGGTAGACGGCTTCCAGAAGGGCGCCGCAGCGCGGGCAATTGTAGATCACCCCGGTGATCGGATAGCGCGTCCGGCAGGACGGATTGAAGCAGACCAGCTCAGCGGGCATCAGCTCACTATTATAACGGCCCAAGTGGGATCCTTGAATTTCGGGCGCGGATTCATTCCAATAGAATGAAGTGGACCGCGACCAGATCCTAGCCCGCCTGCGCGAAAGGATTGTCGGCTTCGCGGCATCCCGTATAGGGAGGGACATGGCAGAGGACCTGGCTCAGGAGGTCCTGCTGGTGCTGCACCGCAAGTACGCGCATCTGGACGCTCTCGAAGATCTGCTCCCGCTCTCGCTCAAGATCGTGCGCTTCAAGATGGTGGCAGAGCTGCGCAAGTCGCACCGCCGCGGGCTGGACACGCAGGTTTCAACCAACGACTTGCCGCTGGCTGACCAAGCGCCGGATCCGCTCGACCAGGCGGAGCGGCGGGAGATGCTGGAGCGGCTGGAGAGCGCCATGACGGGCATGGGCGAACGTTGCCGGCAGTTGTTCCGGCTGAAACTGGAAGGCAAGAGCTTCCCCGAGATCCGGGAGCTGCTGGGCGTGAAGTCGATCAACACGATCTACACCTGGGACTTCCGCTGCCGCAGGGAATTGCTCGAGCGGTTGGGTGGAAACTGGGAGCAAGAGTCATGAGGCGCGAGGACATCGAGAAGCTATTGGGCGCCTACGCGACCGGGACGCTCACGGCCGAAGAGCGCGCCGCGTTGTATGAAGCCGCGCTTGCCGACCAGACACTCTACGACGCGCTCTTGCGGGAGGAGCCGCTGCGCGAACTGCTCGCGGACCCTGTCTCACGCGCGCGCCTGATCGCCGTGCTCTCGGATTCTCCGGCGCCGAGGCACTCTTGGTGGTTGCGGCCCGCGCCGTGGGCGATGGCCGGGGCGCTGGCAACCGCCGGCCTGGTCGCATTCTTCATGGTCGCGCCGCGCCCGCCCGCCATCGCGCCGCTGGCGCGGATCGAACGGCAATCCCTCCCCACCCCGGTCGAAGCGCCCGCAGCGCAGAGAATACTGCCCGAAAAGAAGTTAGAGGCGGCAGCGCAAGCCCCGGCACGGAGCCGTTTACGAAGGAAGGAGCCAGCGCAACAGGTGGCAGCAGTTGCGGTGCCGGATGCCAACGAGGCGAAGGCCGGTTTCGTGGAGATGGAGCGCCCTTCTACCCCCGCAGTTGCGGCGTCCGTCGCGTTCGCCCCGCTCACGTACAAAGTACTGAGAGAATCAGGCGACGAGTTCGTGGAGGCCCCAGCCGGCGCCGTTCTCAAATCCGGCGATGTGGTGCGCCTGTCGGTGACGGCGCCCGCGGACGGCCGGTTGGCCCTTTACTCGGATACCGTGAAGGAGATCTTCGCGGGCGATGTACGCGGGGGGGCACAAGTAGTCATGCCCGCGGCCGGCGGCATCACGCTCGGCCCCGGCGCCGGCGCCAAGATCCTGCGCCTCACCTTCGAAGCAGCGGCTGTCTCAGGGCGAAAGGGGATGCATGACGCGTTGATGATGCACCAGGTCAAGGCGAAAGAAGTCTCCGGCCCCGCAGGGGCCTCCCCGTCGCACACCGTTGAAATAGTCCTGAAATTCCGCTGACCTCCTGCTACACTGCCATTGATCAGCCATGGAAAGCCCATCCTCTCGCAGATCTTTCATGCGGGCCTCGGCGGCAGCGCCACTGGCAGCTTCGGCCACCGCCAAACCCGCGCGTCCGAACATCTACTCGAAGCTCGGCATAAAGCCGATCATCAACGGCGTCGGCACGGTGACGGTGCTCGGCGGGTCCATCATGCCTCCGGAAGTGGTGCAGGCCATGGTGGACGCATCGCATTATTTCGTTCCGCTGCCTGAACTCAACAAAAAGGCGGGCGCGCGCATCGCTGAACTGATCGGCGTGCCCGCGGCCATGATCACCTGCGGCGCGGCCAGCGCCATCATGGTGGGCACGGCGGCCTGCCTGGCGCGAGGCGACGCGAAGATCATGGCGCGCCTGCCCGACACCTCGGAGTCCCGCGGCGAAGTGATCCAGCAGAAGAAGCACCGCTCGGGCTACGAGCAGCAGATGCTGGCCGCAGGCGCGCGCATCGTGTGGGTGGAGACGGCCGAGGAAGCCGAGCGCGCGATTAACGACCGCACGGCGATGATGTTCTTCCTCAACAAGAACGAGCCCGAGGGTCTCATCAAGCGCGACGAGTGGATCGCCATCGGCAAGAAACACGGCGTTCCCACCTTCAACGACGCCGCCGCGGATATCCCGCCGGTTTCGAATCTCAGCGCCTATGTGAAGCAGGGCTTCGACCTGGTGGCGTTCTCAGGCGGCAAGGGGCTGCTCGGCCCTCAGGCCAGCGGTTTGCTGCTGGGCCGCGAGGACCTCATCGAGGCCGCCCGTCCCTGCATGAGCCCGTTCGGAGGCATCGGTCGCGGCATGAAGGTCGGCAAAGAAGAGGTGATGGGACTGCTGGCCGCCGTCGAACGCTACATGAAGGTCGATCATGAAGCGGAGATGCGCGAACTCGAGCGGCGCGTCTCCGAAATGATTGCTACGCTCTCGAAGGTGAAGGGAATCACCCCGCGGCGGCACGTGCCGGTCATCGCCAACGTGGTGCCGCACCTGGAGATCACCTGGGAAGAGGGCAGCGGCAAGCCGACTTCGGCCGAGGTTGTCAAGCGCCTGATGGACGGCGATCCGCCGATCCACATCCAGAACCGCGGCGCCGCGGCGCTGCTGGTTTCGGTATGGATGATGCGTGGGAACGAGCACCGGATTGTCGCACGGCGGTTGGCGGAGATCTTCGGCTAACGGCCGCACGCAGGTTATCGACAAAGTGAGAAAGATCAATCTGTCCGAAACTACCGTTCTGTGCTGCGCGCTCCTGGCGGCCGCCGGACTGGCCCGGGCGCAGGAGTTTCCGGGCGTACGCTCGGCATGGAAAGGCCATCAGCGCCACGTGTTCCAATTCGCGGATCGTCCCGTGACCGTGGTGACGCCGTCGAAGACCGCCAAAGGCAAGCCATGGCTGTGGCGCGGCGAGTTTTTCGGCGCATTTCCCACGGTGGATGAGGCGCTGCTCGAAAAGGGCTGGCACGTCGTCTACATGGCCTGCCCCAACACCTTCGGCAGCCCGGACACCATGGAGCGCTGGCTGAAGCTCTACGACGAACTCACCAGTAAGTACGGGTTCTCCAGGCGGCCGGTGTTGCTGGGCATGAGCCGGGGCGGGCTCTACGTGTACAATTGGGCCGCCGCGCACCCGGACAAGGTGGGCCTGATCTACGGTGACGCGCCCGTCTGCGATGTGAAGAGCTGGCCCGGAGGGAAAGGAAAAGGGAAGGGCAGCCCGGGCGATTGGGAACTCTTCAAGAAGGTCTACGGCTTCAATGAGGAGCAGGCGCTCGCCTGGAAGGGCAATCCGATCGACATCCTGGCTCCTATTGCGAAAGCCCGCGTCCCGATCCTGCACGTGGCCGGCGATGCCGATGACGTGGTTCCTTACGACGAGAACACGCTGGTTCTCAAGAAACGGTTTGAAGCTCTGGGCGGGCACATGGAGTTGATCGTAAAGCCCGGCGTGGGCCACCATCCGCACTCGCTTCAAGATCCCACGCCGATTGTCCGGTACATCCTCAAGCGCCGGTTGAAGTAACGGTGCGCTTCGGCGCAGGTCCCACACCTGCCAGCGGTTTCCCGCTGCCCGGCCCGTGCAGCTTCGAGCAGGGCCGGCCATTGCGGCCCAGGTGCAAGTAGTCCAGAACCAATCGCCGTTTGAGGAGTTGGACGGCCTTGCCTGGATCGACGCCTTTGGGACAAACGCGCGAGCACTCCCCGGCATAGTGGCAGCGGAAAGCGCCGTGGTCGTCTCCCGTGACCAAAGCCCGAACTCGGGAACCATCGTC
This sequence comes from uncultured Solibacteraceae bacterium, assembly GCA_964384215.1. Classification (GTDB taxonomy): domain Bacteria; phylum Acidobacteriota; class Terriglobia; order Bryobacterales; family Bryobacteraceae; genus JAJFUV01. The sequence goes on from CAYLLB010000034.1 coordinate 43,667, forward strand.
CCGGCTATCGCGGTTGTAACGCTCCGCCGCGGTTGCGGGCATGGGGCCCAGATACGATTTGTCGGTCGCCAGAGTCGGACAGGCCGCCATGCAGCAGCCGCACTTGATGCAGTAAGTAAATTGCAGATACGCTTCGAGATCTTCAGCCGACTGGTAGTATTCACCGGCCGGGTCGTCTATCTCGGAGGCGTCTGCCCGCAAAATGTACGGCTTCACCGAGCGGTGCTTGTCGAACATCGGCGTGAGGTCCGGCACCAGGTCGCGGATAATGCGGAAGTTCGGCAGCGGGCCAACGGTCAGATCGGTGCTGGTGACGTGCAGGATCTGGGTGTTGCAGGCCAAACCCGCGCTGCCGTTGATCAGCATGCCGCAGGAGCCGCAAATGCCCATGCGGCAGGAGTAGCGCCAGACCAGTGTGGCGTCCAGGCAGCTCTTGATGTAGTGCAAACCGTCGAGCACCGTCATGCCTGGCGTCACAGGAATCGTGTAAATCTGCACGCGGGGCTTCGAGTCGGTCTCGGGGTTGTAGCGGGTTACGTGGAACCGGATATCGCGGGCGCCTTCCTTGCTCGTGCTCATACGCGTCCTCCCACTGATGCCATTCCGTGCGCCGCCACCGTCGCCATGGAGCCGATCGTGAACAGGGCGAGGCCCACGACGGCGAGCACGACCGTCACCACCGATTCCATTCTGGGCGTCAGCGTCAACTCGAGCAGCATCGTCCGCAAGCCATACAGCCCGTGGTAGAGCGCCACCCCTAGCATTAGGATGTAAGTGAATGTAAAGAAAAGGCTTCCGTCCCGTGCGAGGCTATTTTCCACCGATACGGCATCGCCGCCATGCGGCGAGAACAAATGCACGATGCCGCCCATATGCATGATGGCCATGTGCAAGCCCAAAAGGAACAGGATCAGGATTCCCGTGACAATGTGCGCGGTCCAGTATTTCGTCACTTGGTTATTTCCTCTCACAGATAACAGTACGCGCCAGCCAGCAGCAAGGCCGCGGCCGCAAGCAGCATTACGATCAGCAGCGGCCGCTGGACCGTCAGCGAAGTTTTGTATGGGTAAACCGGCTCGATGGGACGGCCCACCGCCAAGCCGAGCTCGATCAGCACCAGCCGGATCCCATTCAAGGCGTGGAAGGCAAACGCCGCAAACACCAGGTACTCACCGATTTTGAAGACCGGGGCATGCAGCGGGCCTCCTTGGGCCCATAGATAGATGCCCATCGCGCGCAGGCTGGTCACCAGGATATGCAGCAGGAAATAGCCGAGCAGCGCCAACCCGGTAATGCGGTGCAGCGAGTAGGCGTAGCGCTCCAAACCCCAGCGCCCGCCGCCCAGCCAGCCCCACAGCCCCAGCCGGTTATCGTGTCGTTCGATTTGAGCCATGGTAATCTCTTTCAAAATCAGTACTTACGCTCCACAGGCTTCCAATTCGTGATGGTCACGGGTTTGTATTCGAGACGCGGTGTACTACCTGTATAGTAGAGCATCGAATGGGCCAGGAACTTGACGTCGTCCCGTGCCGGAAAATCGGTTCGCGCATGGCCGCCGCGCGATTCCTCGCGAGCCTGGGCGGCGTAGAGCAGCACCTCGGCCAGTTCGAGCATGTTCTCTGTTTCCAAGGCCTGAATCAGGTTGGTGTTGTAAATGCGACTTTTGTCGTCGACTCTCACGCGCTGGAAACGGTCTTTCAGAGAGGCGATCTTGGCCAGTCCCTCGCGCATGGACTCGCCGGTGCGGTAGACCCCGGCGTGCTGGTCCATGGTGCTCTGCAGGTCGCGCCGGATGGCTGCCACGCTTTCGTTGCCTTCGCGCTGGAGCAGGCCTTGGAAAACGCGGCTTTCTTCCTGCGCGGCTTGCCTGGCGGGCGCGTCGCTGAGTTGCCCTCCCGCAAGGATGTACTTACCGATTTCGTCTCCGGTGATGCCGCCCCAGACCAGGCACTCGGCCGTGGAGTTGCAGCCGAGGCGGTTGGCGCCATGCAGCGAGTGGCAGGCCACTTCGCCGGCCGCCCAGATGTTCTCGACCTTGGTGCGTCCGTCTATGCCGGCTTCCACGCCGCCCATGGAGTAGTGCGCCACGGGCCGGATCGGGATCATTTGCTTGATCGGATCCAGGCCCAGGAACTTGATACAGACTTCGCGAATCAGGGGCAGCCGCTTGTTGATGCGTTCGGCGCCCAAGTGGGTCAGATCCAGGTGTACGTAGTCCAGGCCGTCCGGCCCCTTGAAGCCGCGCCCTTCGAGGATTTCGGTCATCTCCGAGCGCGAAACGATGTCGCGCGGGGCCAGTTCCATCATCTTGGGCGCGTACTTTTCCATGAAGCGCTCGCCCAGGCTGTTGCGAAGGTAACCACCTTCTCCGCGGCAACCTTCGGTCATTAAGATGCCGGAGGGCACCAGGCCCGTGGGGTGAAACTGAAGGAACTCGGGATCTTCGAGAGCCAGCCCGGCACGGTAGGCGATCGCTTGGCCGTCACCGGTCACGGTCTGCGAATACGTGGTGAACCCGAACAGGTTTCCCAGGCCGCCCGAAGCAATCAGGAGCGCTTTGGCGCGCAGCAGCACGAACTCGCCCGTCGGCGCGTCGTACATCGTCAGCCCGGCAAAGCGCCCCTGTTCAAGGAGCAACGAGGTGATGAAGCCCTCGTCGTAGCGAGAGAAACGGCTGAACTTTTGGAGGGTGTCGTAGAGCGCCTGCATCTCGAAGAAACCGGTCTTGTCGGCCGCCATGCAGGCGCGCGGGAAGGTGTGGCCGCCGAAGGGACGCTGCATGATGCGCCCGTCGGAGCGGCGCGACCAGGGCACGCCCCAATGATCGAGCAGGCGGATCTCGTCGGGAGATTTCGAGACAAAACGGTCCACAACGTCCTGATCTGCCAGGAAGTCCGAACCCTTTACGGTGTCCCAGGCGTGCAATTCCAGGCTGTCACCCTCTTCGGGCCGCATCACGGCGCCCGTGCCGCCCTCGGCGCACACCGAGTGCGAACGCATGATCTGTACTTTCGATACGAGGCCGATGTCGATGTTGCCCCGCGTCCGCAAATTCATACCGATAGCGGCCCGCAAACCCGCCAAGCCGGTTCCGAGAATCAACACGTCGTGGACAATTTGTTGCATGTTCTAAATCTGGTCTTGATGCCACAGCCGTTGGGGACGGCTCAGCGTGGAGAACTACGAGGAATCTTGGGTAGCATCGAGAAGTAATTCTCGAAGTTGAGTTTACACTACCAAAACGGACTCCGTCAACTTGAATGTTGTAACACATTAGAAACAAATCATTTATAAACATTATTCAGTTTTTCTATTGACGCAGATGGGTACCTGTTGTACGATGGAATCGAGAAAAGTTTCTCGATCAGTTCTGGAAAGCACCTTTCGAGGAATGGTCTTATGAGCGATACCAGCCAGCCAGCAACTTCCCGGGTTCCGGAACCCACACTGCACCGGCTGCCTGACTATTATCGCTACCTACAGCATCTCGAAGAGGAAGGAATCGCCTCGGTTTCCTGCAGCCTGATCGGGCGGGACCTCAACATGGACCCGACCCTGGTGCGCAAGGATCTGGAAAGCATCGCGATGGTCGGCAGACCCGGTGTGGGTTTCCGCCTCAACGAGTTGATCCCGGGGATCGGCGCTTTTCTCGGATACAACGGCGACAAACGGGCAGTGCTGGCCGGTGCGGGGAGCCTCGGGACTGCGTTGCTCGGCCACAGGAGGTTCGCACAGGTCGGCCTCCAGTTGATCGCCGCCTTCGACAATTCACCTTTGCGAGTGGGTGAGCGCGTGCACGATGTCGAGGTACGCCCCATTCAGGACCTCGCCGAATACGTCCGCGCGATGGACATCCATCTGGGCATCATCACGGTGCCCGCGGAAGCGGCGCAGAAGGTGGCGGACCTGATGGTAGAGGGCGGCATCCGGGCAATATGGAATTTCGCTCCGGTGCGCCTTCACTTGCCGCCGAAGATCATCGTGCAGAACGAAGACCTGTACAATTCACTCGCGGCACTATCTCACCGGCTGGCAGTGATGCTCAGCAGGGAGTCTAGAGGAGGTAAGTCCAATGGCGTCGATGCCGGCGGCGCTCGCATCCGGTGAGCGCCGTCAGGGGCGCTGAGCCCCCGGTTGAACGCGACGCGGCCCGAACCCGGGCAGGCGCCGCTGTTGCCAGGAAAAAGGATGGCGCTACGGGTGTCTCGAAAGGAGGGCGCCCGGAACGCCAGGGCAGTATTAGAGACAGGAATGAAGAGAGCTACACATGGCACCAGCACTACTAGAAAAATCGATTCGTAAATCTGGAATCAAGAGTATTCGGCACCCCGAGCTTCTCCGGTGGGTCGAAGAAATCATGGAGCTGACCAAGCCGGATCGCGTTCATCTCTGCAACGGCTCAGCCCGCGAGTATCAGTTGATGCTCCGCCTCATGATCCAGCAGGGCAACGCGATTCCATTGAATCCCGAAAAGCGCCCTAATAGCGTGTTCGTGCGTAGCAATCCGGGCGATGTGGCCCGCGTCGAGGACCGCACCTTCATCTGCTCGCGGAACAAGGAAGATGCCGGCCCCACCAACAATTGGGAAGCCCCGGACAAGATGAAGAGCCTGCTGACCAAGCTCTTCGACGGAGCCATGGCCGGCCGCACCATGTACGTAATCCCCTACTGCATGGGCCCCATCGACTCGCCCATCGCCAAGATCGGCGTGGAAATCACCGACTCGGCCTACGTTGTCGCCAACATGCACATCATGACGCGCGTGGGCACGAAGGTGCTCGAACGGCTGGGCACCGACGGCGAGTTCGTGAAGGCGCTGCACTCGGTCGGCGCGCCGCTGGCGCCCGACGAGCAGGACTCCAGTTGGCCCTGCAATCCGCTGCACAAGTACATCTGCCATTTTCCCGAGACGCGGGAGATCTGGTCGTACGGTTCCGGTTACGGCGGGAACGCCCTGCTCGGCAAGAAGTGCCACAGCCTGCGGATCGCCAGCGTACAGGCGCACGACGAAGGCTGGCTGGCCGAGCATATGCTCATCCTGAAGCTCACCAACCCCGCCGGCGAAACGAAATACGTCGCGGCCGCCTTCCCGTCGGCCTGCGGCAAGACCAACCTGGCGATGCTGGTACCCACCATCCCGGGCTGGAAAGTGCAGACCATCGGCGACGACATCGCCTGGATGAAGTTCGGTTCTGACGGCCGCCTGCACGCCATCAACCCCGAAGCCGGGTTCTTCGGCGTGGCGCCGGGAACGAACATGAAATCGAACCCGAACGCCATGTTGACCGCGCAGAGCAACGCCATCTTCACCAACTGCGCGATCACGCCGGACGGCGACGTCTGGTGGGAAGGCATGACGGAAGAGAAGCCGGAAATGCTGATCGACTGGTTGGGCCGCATCTGGTCGCCCGATTGCGGGCGCAAGGCTGCGCACCCCAATGCCCGGTTCACCGCTCCGGCGCGACAGTGCCCGGCGCTGGCTCCCGAGTGGGAGACGCCGGAAGGGGTGCCCATCGACGCGATTCTGTTCGGCGGACGCCGCGCGAGCGTGGTGCCGCTGGTGACGGAAGCTTTCGACTGGCAGCACGGAACATTCCTGGGCGCGACGGTAAGCAGCGAGACCACCGCCGCCGCCACGGGCAAAGTAGGCAGGCTGCGCCGCGACCCGATGGCCATGCTGCCCTTCTGCGGCTACAACATGGGCGACTACTTCGCTCACTGGCTCAAGATCGGTTCGACGGCGGACGCCAAGCTGCCGAAGATCTTTTACGTCAACTGGTTCCAACAGGACGCGCAGGGCAAGTTCCTGTGGCCCGGCTACGGCGACAACAGCCGCGTGCTAGAGTGGATCTTCAACCGCTGCGACGGCGCAGTCCCGGCCGTGGACACGCCGATCGGGCGTTTGCCGCGCGTCGAGGACCTCGACCTGAACGGACTGGAACTTCCCGAAGGCGCCATGGACCGGCTGCTTTGCGTGGACGTGGACGCCTGGCTGCACGAGGTTCCTCTCATCAAGGAGCACTTCGCCAAGTTCGGTACGCGCCTGCCGGAAGGTTTGAAGCAGGAAACGGCGCGGCTGGCAAAGCGGTTGTGGGCGGCGAAACTGGCCGCCAAGTAAGCCGGCGCATTCTCTGAATCCGGCGCTGCGATCAACAGATGCAACCACTTATCGACACGCTTGTGCAATTTCCCATCCTGGCGCTTTTGCTGGCGATCGGGCTGGGGTACTTGTTGGGCGAGATCAACTTTTTCGGGTTCCGCTTCGGAATCGCGGGGGTACTGTTCGCCGGACTGGCCATCGGCGCGTTGCATCCGGGCATTGCGGCGCCGGACATGGTTCCGACGCTCGGCCTGATCCTGTTCGTTTACATGATCGGGATTCAATCCGGACCGGCGCTGGCCGAAGCGATCCGTAAGCGCGGTTATCGCGACAGCCTTTTCGCCGTCGGGGTGCTGGCCTTCGGCGCCTCCATCACGCTGGGCCTGGCGTGGTTCATGAATATGTCCGGGCCTCGCGCGGCCGGGCTGTTCTGCGGCTCGGTGACGAACACGCCGGCGCTGGCAGCGGCCCGCGAGACGGTGCGCGACGTGGCCGCCAAGAGTGGAATCAGCGCGGTGGAAGCCAAGAAACTGGCGGATCAACCGGTGGTGGCTTATAGCATCGCCTATCCGATGGGCGTGATCGGCGTGCTCGTCTGCTTCCAGTTCCTGCGCAAGATGTGGGGCGTGAAGCCTCGCGAGGGCACCCGCCAGCCTCCCATCACGGTGGGAAACTTCGTGGTTCAGAACCCGGCGGCGAACGGCCAGACGCTGGCCCAGTTCCAGGAAATCTACAAAGCGCGCTTCGTGGTGAGCCGGATCCAGAAAGAAGGACACACTTACGTAGCCACGGGCAAGACCCGGCTCGAACTGGGCAGCATCGTGGCCGTGGTCGGCGACGAGGAAGCGCAGCAGAGCGCCCGGAACATTTTCGGCGCACCGGCGCCGTTGCGGATCGAGCAGGACACCTCGCAGTTCGAATACCGGCGCGTGTACCTGTCTAGCGAGGACGTGGTAGGCAAGACCATCGCCGAACTGGACCTGAACAAGATCCCGGCCACGGTGTCGCGCATCCGCCGCGGCGACACGGATTTCGTGGCCACCCCGCACACGCGCCTGGAATACGGCGACCTGCTGCGCGTGGTCAGCCCGCGCGAGAAGCGGCAGGAAGTCTCGAAGTTCTTCGGCGATTCCATTCGCGGCGCGGCCGAAGCAGACTTCCGCTCCATCGGCATCGGCATGGTGCTGGGCGTGCTGCTCGGCATGATTCCCTTCCCCATGCCCGGCGGCACCTCGCTGCGGTTGGGCTACGCCGGCGGACCGCTCATCGTGGCGCTCATCCTTGGCAAGCTGGGCTCCACCGGACGGATCAGTTGGGTGATCCCGGCCAGCGCGAATTTCACGCTCCGCCAGATCGGCCTTGTTCTGTTCCTGGCGGGCGTCGGCACCCGTGCAGGCTGGGACTTCGCACGGACCATCCAGGCTAACGGCGCGCCCACGATGGTCGCCGGCGCGGCGGTCACCTTCAGCATCACCCTGGCCACGATGATCTTCGGCTACAAGGTCCTGAAGATGCCGTTCGACTTCCTGATCGGCGTCATGAGCGGCATTCAAACGCAGCCGGCCTGCCTGGCCTTCGCCGCCAACCAGGCCAAAAACGACGAACCCAACGTGGGTTACGCGGGCGTCTATCCCGCGGCCACCATCGCGAAGATCGTGCTGGCACAGCTTCTGGTCACCCTGCCGGTAGCGCACGCGGCCGAAGTGCCCAAAGCGGCGCTCTGGCCGAAGCCGTTGAAGCCGGTAGCGACCAAGCTCATCCGCCCGGGCGTGAACGGCGTGACATCGATTCCTCCCGCCGGCGGCTGCCTCATTTCGGAGGGCCTCTCGCGCGAGGCTTCGGCCACGGGCGCGCAGACGAGCGGGCTCACCGGCTTCTATGAGTGCTCGCTGACCAAGCATTTCGCGCTGGCCACCGTGCCCACGCACTGGATTTCCAAAGATGGCCGGAGCGGTATCGGCGACACCAGTTTCGGCGGAAAGTTCGTGCTGAACACGGAGACCCGCCACGTCCCCCTGTTCGCCGTCGGCTACATGTATAAGCAGCCGACGGCCAGCGACAAGCTGGGCACCGGGCTGCACGACCACAAGCTGACCTTTTACGGCGACAAGAACTTCGGCAGCACGCGCTTGACCGGGAACCTGGTCTCAAAGTGGGAAGGGCACACCGGCGGCGCGATTCATCAATACATGCCCTCGGTTGGCGTTCTCCGGCCGATCCACGGCAAGCTGGGCATGGCCTTGCAGTCCTACTATTCGATGTCCAGCGTGGTGAATTACGGCGGCGCCATCGCGGCGGCCACGTATCACATCGCGCCGAGCTTCTCCGTGCACCTCGGGCTGGAGCACGGCTTCGGCCCGCGCAGCCCGGACCTCGGCGTGGTTTTCGGCTGCACCTACCTGTACCGCGGACCCAACCACCGTTAGCGCCGGAAGGCAACCCACCGCTGTATACTCGCTCATGCGGAGCGCATGATGCGGAAACTCATAGTGCTGTTGCTCATCCTGGCGGCGGCGGCCGCCGCCCAACCCTACTTCAAACCCGCCGACATGATGACGATCGGCGTCTACTATTACCCCGAAGCGTGGCCGTCGAGCCAGTGGGCGCGCGACATGGCCAACATCAGGAAACTGGGCCTCGAATTCGTACACATGGGCGAGTTCGCCTGGGCGTTCATGGAGCCCGAGGAAGGCCGCTTCGATCTCGACTGGCTCGCCAAAAACGTGGAACTCGCCTCGGCGCAGGGGCTGAAAGTGGTGCTGTGTACACCTTCGGCCACGCCGCCCGTGTGGCTGGTCCGCAAGCACCCCGAGGTGCTGATGGTGGACGCCGGGGGCCGCCGCATGGAGCACGGCTCGCGCACGCAGGCCTGCTGGACCGTGCCGCGCTACCGCGAGTACGTCGCCGGGATCATTACCAAGCTCGCCGAACGCTTCGGGCAGGACCCGCGCGTGTGGGGTTGGCAGATCGACAACGAGCTGAGCCACTACAGCAAGCAGTACTGCTACTGCGATTTCTGCCAGGAGAAGTTCCGCTCGCATTTGAGGCGGAAGTACGGGACCATCGGGAAGCTGAACGACGCCTGGGGCAACGCCTTCTGGTCGCAGATGTACCAGAACTTCGACCAGATCCGCATCCCCAACCAGGCCGAGCTGGTGCAGCAGATCAACCCGCACGCGCAGCTCGATTTCCAGCGCTGGTTCGCCGAAGAGACCGCCGATTACATTCGCTTCCAGGCCGAAACGCTGCGCCGCCACACGCGCAACCAGTGGATCACCACCAACTACATGGCGCTGCACAAGGAAGTGAATCCCGCGCTTTCGGCGCGCGACCTGGACGTGAACACGTGGACGCACTATCCCGTACACGGCAACCTGAACGAGGGTCCGCTGGGCTTCCGCCTGGGCAGCGCACCGGACATGAGCTTCATGCACGATTTCATGCGCGCCCTGGGCAAGCCGCACGGCCTGATGGAGCTGCAGCCGGGGCAGGTGAACTGGGGCGACGTGAATCCGCAGCCGTACCCGGGCGCGGTCCGCATGTGGATCATGCGCGCGTTCGCGGCCGGGGCGAACCTGGTTTGCACCTACCGCTACCGGCAGCCGCTATTCGGCGCGGAGCTTTACCACTACGGGCTGGCCGGTCCCGATGGCGTCACGGTTACGACCGGGGGTCACGAGTACGCTTGGGCGATGAAGGACGTGCGCATGCTGCGCCAGTTGTATAAGGCGGACGCAAAGGAGCCGCGCGCGTACGCGGCGCGCCGCGCGGGATTCCTGTACAGCTACGACAACCGCTGGGACATCGACAACCACAAGCAGACCGCGCGTTGGGACACCAACGCCCACCTGATGAAGCACTACCGCGCGCTGAAACGGCTGGGCGCGCCGGTGGACGTGATCACCGAGGAGAAGGATTTCGCGGGCTATCCGTTCCTGATCGCGCCGGCGTACCAGATGGTGGATGCCGGGCTGGTGGAGCGCTTCCGCAAGTACGCCGAAGCGGGCGGCCACCTGGTGCTGACCTGCCGCACGGCGCAGAAGGACCGGAACGGGCACCTGTGGGAAGCGCCGTGGGCCGGGCCGATCCACGATCTGATCGGAGCGGAGATCCCGGCTTACGACGTGCTGCCCGTGCCGGTGAAGGGAACCGTGACGGCCGCGGCGCGCAGCTACGATTGGGCCGCGTGGGGCGATCAACTCAAGCCGCGGGCCGGAACCACGGTGCTGGCGCGCTATGCGGACCAGTTCTATGCGGGCACGCCGGCGGCCACCACGCGCAAGCTGGGCAAAGGGACGGTGACCTACATCGGAGTGGAATCGCTAGCGGGCGAACTGGAGTACGACCTGCTGAAGCGGGTCTACACGGCGGCCGGAGTGGCGACGGAGAGCTTCCCGCCGCAATACGTAGTCGACTGGCGCGACGGCTTCTGGGTAGCGACGAACTTCTCGGAAAAGAAGCTCGCCATCCCTGCGGGACCAACGGCGAAGATCGTCATAGGGACAAGAGAGATAGGTCCGGCGGGTGTGGCGGTTTGGGTGGAGTGAGGGGGGCAGGGATGCAAGGCGGTCTCGCTGTGACGAGCGCATATGGACACTGTTGTGCAATGCTCACCTACGCACTTTGAATTCAACCAGTGTGGCCGCAAGGCCACATAACGTTCCCAATCGCGAGCCGGCTCCTGAGATTCTGCGCATCAGCCAACTGATCCGTTCCCACCACGTTGAGTCGCTCCTACCAACTTCTGATTTGCCCATCAACCGCCTGACAACAGAATCCTCCAGGTCTCTGGGCGTCATACATCCCGGAAACAATTGTGCGGTAAGGGCCAACCCTCTACTCGCGACGTCCGACCGACTACGAGACCCTTACCCTAAGAGGCTACTGGTCGGCACTCTCATTCTTGAGAGGAATGTTTTGCTG
>CAYLLB010000034.1:54699-55357 GCA_964384215.1 uncultured Solibacteraceae bacterium
AGAAGCGAGTCTGATTGCAGCCGGTCGGCCAGCCACCTGCTACGGTACGGACTAGTGCATCGGGATAATTTCGCGCAATGGTGGAGCGGGGACCGTGTATTCACCCAAAGCGGCCGCAAGAGCGTTGAAGGCCCTGGTTTTCAGGAATCGCAGAGCATAGTCCCGTAAGAGCTAACGCAACAGTGTAGATGACCTCCTACACAATTGAATCGTCTGGCGCGGCGAAGTGACCGGCGGTAAAATAGGCTATCAGAACCCCAATGTCCAAACGCAAGCGCCGTTTCGGCTCCGTCGCCTCGGAACTCGTGAAGAAGGCGCGTGAGGCCATGCTCACCGCCGTTCAGATCTTCAACAACCCGCAAATCGACTTCAAATCCGAGTTGTTCATCGTTACTGCCAACATCGCCTGGACGTACCTGCTCCACGCCTACTATCGTAAGAAGGGCATAGAGTACCGTCGTTTTCGGGAGGGCAAGCAGCACCGAAGGTTTCTTCGTACGGAATACGGCGCCTTCTGGCATTGGGGCTTGAAGGAGTGCCTCGACTGCAAGGATTGCCCGCTCGATGAGATGGTCAAGAAGAACTTGAAGTTTCTGATTGGCATCCGTAACGAGATCGAGCACCAAATGACGAGCCGTATAGACGACCATCTGAGCGC
>CAYLLB010000035.1:0-54350 GCA_964384215.1 uncultured Solibacteraceae bacterium
ACCAGCGAGACCATGGGATTATTCGTCCGCAACATCGCGGGGGAAGGTGTCACGCGGTTAACCAGCACCGTATTACAGGGTTTTGCGGTAGCCTGTTTGCTCGTCTGGATCCTGTGGCTTAAACCCGAGGGCGAGGCCAAGCACGTGACTGTCCGGCGGCATATTTCGATGCCGGACGAGGAACGGCTGGTTGGACAATTGGACGCCATCAACCGCACCCTGCTGAAGTCTGTTAAGAAGTAGCCGCTGCATTTGATGCCATTCGCTGGTTGCTTTTTTCGGAAATTTCATATAATATTCTCCAAGAAGCTCATCACGGTGAAAGGGAGGTTTGCCGGCGTGACATACATCTTGGTTGCTGCAGCGGTACTCGGGGTTTTGGCACTGGTTGTGGGCCACCAACTTTGGCGGCTGCTATACCCACTGGACAGGCTGACCTTCAGTGCTCGGTGGTTCGCGAGATTCTCCACGAGTTCCTACCGCCCGATGGAGCGCCTCCTGGGCGACGGTGACTTTGTTTTTCTGGCGCGGCAACCAGGTATGGACAGAAAGACGCTGCGCGCCTTTCGCGCCAGGCGGCGCGACATTTTCCGCGCCTACCTGCGGGACATCGCGTCGGATTTCGAACGGCTGCACAGGGCAGCGCGGGTGCAACTGCTCACGTCGCCCGAAGACCGGCCGGACCTCGCCGTCGATTTGCTGAAACTGCGCGCCACCTTTGTCTATGCCATGCTGGCGGTGCGGTGGCGTCTGGCGCTGGACGCCGTGGGCATCCGCGGTCTGGATGCGAAGTCCCTGGTGGGCGCCGTGGAAGGCATGCGCGGACAACTGGCGACGCTATTGCCTTCGGCCACGGCTTCGCCCGCGCGCAGCTAGGATTCCCGGCGAGCAGTGGCGCAGAGTTTCTTAAGGAGCAGTTTGGCTTCCTTCAGGCCGGGGAAGTCGCGTTCCGCCTCCCTGAACTCCTTAGTGTGCACGCGACGCTTGGCATAGCCGTGCTCGGGGGGATGGCACAGATGGAGCATTTCGTGGAACATCACGTATTCCAGGCCTAAGCGGGGCGCTTCCGGATCGTCAAAGATACGGCTGATGATGATGGCGTTATGGGAAGGATCGTAGTGCCCCAGGATGCCGCGGGAGCGCGTTTTGCTCCAGCCCAATTGCGGACGCGCGAGCAGGCCGTCGAAAAATCGCCGGTTTAAGTCCTCGAACACCCGTTCCAGGTTGCAATGCTTTCCCTGAGCGCCGGACAGGTATTTGCGCCCGCGCATTTGACGCAGAAGGTGCAAGCTGCGGCGCATCTCCCGGCGGTTCATATATCGCCGGTAGCGCTGATTATAGACGGCCGGAACCGGCTTGCGGAACAGTTTTCCCAGAAGAATGTAGGCCAGGGATTCGAGGATGGGCGCGGGTGCACCATCGAGCACATCCGTGATTTTCACTTCGAGTTTCCCGTCCCGTAAACGTGCGTAAGTATGGGCGTCCACGAATTTCCCATACCGAATTTGAATCTCCGGCATGGCCGCTCGGGGACGAAGTGTACGGTAGACGCGGGACCAGATCTCGACGGGGGTCTCGAACAGGAAAACGCTCTGGACTTGCATTCGGCTCGAATTTAACATATCAAGAAAGTTTGCGGTGTTTTACGGAGTTCAGGAGGGTTCTTGCCGAAAGCTAAAATCAGCGCGCTTGGTTGTTATGTGCCGCCGCGGCTGCTGACCAACTTCGACCTCGAGAAGATGGTCGATACATCGAACGAATGGATCCTGGAGCGGACCGGGATCGTCGAGCGGCACATTGCCGCCCCGGACGTCGCCACCTCCGACATGGCCGTGGAAGCGGCGCGCGTAGCGCTTGCCCAACGCGGCATCGAAGCCTCGGATCTCGACGCTCTGCTGGTGTGCACGGTCACGCCCGATATGTACTTCCCCTCGACGGCCTGCCTCGTGCAGCATCGCCTGGGCGCCAAGAAGGTCTGGGGATTCGATTTGATTGCGGCCTGTTCGAGTTTCCTTTACGGGATGGGCGTGGGCGCGCATCTGGTGATGGCCGGCACTCATAAGAAGGTATTGGTCATCGGCGCCGACACCATGTCTCGCATTATCGACTACACGGACCGTTCCACCTGCATACTGTTCGGCGACGGCGCGGGCGCCATGTTGATTGAACCCTCCGAGGACGACAACCACGGCCTGATCGACTTCTTGTACGAAATCGACGGCAGCGGCGGGGACGCTCTGAAGATGCCCGCCGGTGGAAGCCGCATGCCGCCCTCGCATGACACAGTGGAGAAGAAACTGCACTATGTGCATCAGGACGGCCAGGCGGTGTTCAAGTACGCCGTGCGCAAGATGTACGAAGCTTGCCGTGAATTGCTTGCCCGCAACAACATGAGCGGCAAGGATATCGGTTGCCTGATCTGCCACCAGGCCAACCGGCGCATCATCCAGGCTACCGCGGACCGTTTGGGAATGCCGCCCGAGAAGGTGATTATCAATATTGACCGGTACGGCAACACCACCTCGGCCACGCTCCCGCTCGCCACGCGCGACGCATTGACCGAAGGCCGGCTCAAGAAGGGCGACCTCGTGGTGTATGCGGCGGTCGGCGCGGGCTTCACCGCCGGCGCAAGCCTCTGGCGCTGGGCCTATTGAGGCCCGGTTCGGGATGCGTTGCCGGCATCGAGCGCCGCGCGTCGCACGTCGACGAAAGCCAGAATCACTAGTCCTGTCAGGAACGAGACGACCAAAGGCAGCACGGCCAGCCGGTAGCTGCCTGTGTACTGCAAGGTCAAGCCGAACATCAGTGGCCCGAGCCAACTGGTGCCCTTGTCGCTGATTTCGTACAGGCTGAAATACTCGGCTTCTCTGCCGCGCGGGATCATCAGCGAGAACAGCGAACGGCTCAACGCCTGGCTGCCGCCCATGATGAGCGCCACCACGGCGGCCAACAGGAAGAACCCGGCCGCGGTACGGACGGCGTAAACGGAGGCGAGCGTGAGCGCCCAGGCCGCCAGGGCAAACATCACAGAGCGCTTGGCGCCGATCCAGCGCGCCAGGTAGCCGAATCCCAGAGCGCCCAGGAAGGCCACGAACTGCACCATGAGGATGGCCAGGGTGAGGGACGACATGGGCATTTTTAGTTCGTCGTGTCCGAATTGGGTGGCCAGTGCCAGCACGGCCTGGATGGCGTCGTTGTAAATGAGGTAAGCCGCCAGGAAGCATAGGGTGCGCGGGTAGCGCCGCAATTCGCCCAGCGTCGCGGACAACTGGCGGAGGCTGCCCGCGAGGATGCCCTCCCCCGGCGGATGTTCGCGCGCGGGCGGCCGGTTCTCCAGCCACAGCACCGGGATGATGGTAAACCCGGCCCACCACAGGCCCGCCGATCCCAGGCTGATGCGCACGGCCATGGCCTCGCTCAGGCCCAGCGCCGCCGCGTTCTGGTAGAGCAGCAGATTCAAGGCCAGCAGCAGGCCGCCGCCGACGTAGCCGATGCCCCAGCCTTTCGTGCTGACCTCGTCGCGGGATTCGGCCGGGGCGATCTGCGGCAGGAAGGAATTGTAAATGACGCAGGATGCGCCGAACGCCACGTTGGCGAAGACGAACAGAAGCCCGGCGGCGAGATAGGCCGGCGCGTCCAGCCAGTACATGGCCACGGTCGCGGCGGCGCCCGCGTAAGCGAACCATGCCAGCCAGACTCTTTTCCGCGGGCTGTAATCGGCCAGAGCTCCTACCACGGGCAGCGCCAGTGCCTGGAGCAGCACCGATGCGGCGACCACGTACTCCCAATATGAGCGCGCCTCCACCGGGATACCGAACGGGTAGATGAACCCGCGCGCGTCGGCGGCCGCTCGTGCGATATGCGTGGTCAGATAAGGGCCGAAAAAGAGCGTGACGACGGTGGTCGAGAACGCCGAGTTGGCCCAGTCATAGAAATACCATCCGCGCCGCTGGCGCAGCATACTCGGTGGGATAGCGTCGCCGGGCACGAACCTAAGCCGCCGGTTGCGGCGCCCCCTCTTCGGCCATCCTGGCGAGTGTCACGTAGTCGGTCTTGCCGTTGCCCAGCAAGGGAATCTGCTTCAGGTAGATAACTTTTCTGGGGACGGCGATCTCGGGCGCTCCCATGGAGCGAGCCGCCTGTACGAGTTGATCGCGGCGCAGTTCCGGATCCGCGGTGAACAGCAGGATGATTTCGCCGCGGCCCGCTTCGACGCGTGCGGTCGCGGCGTGGGTGTAAATTGGCGAGGCGGCGACGGCGATCTTTTCGGGCATATCGAGAGAAACCATCTCGCCGGCGACCTTGGCGAAGCGCTTCATGCGGCCCTTGATGGTGACGAAACCGGCCTCGTCCAGTTCGACTACGTCGCCCGTGTTGTACCAGCCTTCGCCGAAGATGGAACGCGGCGGTTCGTACGTGCCGGGCCGGTCGGGGCGCAGGTAGCCGAGCATCAGGTTCGGCCCCTTGATATGCAGCAGGCCACCACTCTCAATGCCGGCCACCGCTTCGATGCGGTGCTCGACGAGCGGTAGTAGCTGGCCCACGGTCCCTGACTTATGGGCCAGAGGCGAGTTGATGGCAATCACCGGGGCGAGTTCGGTGGCGCCGTACCCCTCTATGATGCGGAGGCCGAACTTCTCGGAGTAGGTCCGGCGCACCTCGTCGCTCAACTTCTCCGCGCCGCAACCGACGTACCGGACGCTGCGCAGATCGAACGGGTGCGCGTGCTTGGCATAGTTGGCCAGGAAAGTGTTGGTGGCGAAGATGATGGTGCAGTCGCGGTCGTAAGCCATCTCGGGCACCATGCGATAGTGCAACGGAGAGGGATAGACGAAGATGCGCGCGCCGCACATCAGCGGCAAAAACGCGCCAACCGTCAGTCCGAAAGCATGGAACAGCGGCAGCGAGGTCAGGAACTTGTCGCGCGGGTTGACGTCGATGCCGGCGAGCAGTTGATCGACGTTGGCCAGGATGGCACGGTGGCTCAGCACCACGCCCTTGGGCTTGCCCTCGCTTCCGCTGGTATACAGCACGGCGGCGGGGTCTTCGGGGCCCGCTTTACGCATGGCGCGGCGCGGAAACGGCAAGGCCCAGAAGATCAGCCATAGCTTGTCGGCCAGGCGGAACTGCGGACGCAAATCCTCCAGGTACACCAAGCGCACACCTTCGATATTCACGGCCGCCGCGGCCTGTTTGCTCCTCTCGAAAAACGCCCGCGAGGTCAGCAGCACGCGCGCCCCGGCGAGCCGGCAGGCCTCCTGCATTCCGCTCAAGCCGGCCGTGTAGTTAAGGATGGCGGGCACGCGACGCATGGCGATAATGCCGAGTAGAAGCGAGACGGTAGTGCTCACGTTGGGCATCAGCACGGCGACGTATTCGCCTTCGCGGCTGAGCTTCGTGACCAGGCGCCCCAAGGCCAGGCTGGCTTTGAGAATCTGGCCGTAGTTCTGCTCGTTGAAACGCATGTCGTCGAGCATGGCGCGGCTGCACCCGAACAGGTCCACCGCGTCGAGGAACGCCTCGTGAATGGTAGTGGGCGGACGCGAGGCCGCTATGCAGGCTTGCAGGACGTGGCGCAAATGCTCGCTGGCCAAGCGGCGGCGGATCTTCGCGGTACGCCCTTCGGGCATGGGGATGTAGACAGGGGGATAGATGGTTAGCGTGATGCGCGGGAACAGCCGTTTGGGAAAGTCGGGTCCCATGCGGCTGAAATGCGAATACACCGCGTTGCGGATGATCACCGGGATGACGGCGGCGCCGGTCTTCGCCGCGACGAACGCTGGCCCGTCGTAAATCTTCATCATGGCCCCGGAAGTGGTGATCCGGCCCTCGGGGAAGACGTGCACTGGCTGGCCGGTCTCGACCATGTTCACCATAGCCTTGATCGCCCAGGGGCTGGCCGTGTCAACCACCAGGTGCTTGGCGAAGCGCAGAAGAATCCGGAAGAGCGGCTTGGCGGCGATGGTGGTGTGTACCAGCCAGACGGGCTTGACCGGCAGGAAGGCCCAGAGGATCAAAACGTCGAGGAACGATTGATGATTGCCGACGATGAGCATGCGCTCATACATCTGGACGGTCCCCCGGACCTCCACGCGGAACAGCAGCTCCAACAATGCCCGTATCACTGCCTGGATCATGCCTGCCTCTTGAATAGAATAAGAGAAAGTATAGCTTTCTTCGCGCGGACCCGCTTACGGACTTCACTTGATGCAGCCATTGCCTATAGACGGTACCATCCCTGAAATTCTCGCTTCGCTGAGAAAACGCCCGAGCCTCGTGCTGGAAGCGCCGCCCGGGGCGGGGAAGACCACGCGCGTCCCGCCGGCGCTGCTGGGCATTCTGCCCGGCGAGGTGCTGGTTCTGGAGCCGCGGCGGCTGGCGGCGCGCATGGCATCGCGGAGGGTGGCCGCGGAGATGGGCGAGCCGCTGGGCGAAACGGTGGGTTATCAAGTCCGCTTCGACGAAGTCGCGGGCCCGCACACGCGCCTGCGCTTCATGACCGAAGGCGTGCTGGCGCGGCGTCTCTTGGCGGACAGCGAACTGCGCGGCGTGAGCGCGGTGGTGCTCGACGAATTCCACGAACGGCACCTGGAAGGGGACCTGGCGCTTGCGTTGCTCGATCATTTGCGGAAGACACTACGGCCGGAACTGCGCATTGTAGTCATGTCGGCGACGTTGGCGGGCGAGCGCGTGGCACGCTACCTGGACGGTTGTCCGCGACTCGTGTCGGAAGGGCGTCTGTTCGACCTGGACGTGCGCTGGACGCCGCACTCGGCCGCGCCGCTCGAAGAGCAGGTGTCGGCGGCGCTCGCGCAACTGGTGGGTGAAGGGCTGGACGGCGACGTGCTGGTGTTCCTGCCCGGCTCGCGCGAGATCCGGCTGGCCATGCGGGCCTGCGAGGGCGTGGCAAGGCGCGCCGGAATGCTGGTGGTCCCACTGCACGGCGACCTGTCGGCGGAGGAGCAGGACCGGGCCGTGACGCCCGCCCGGCAGAGGAAAGTGATCCTTTCGACCAACGTCGCCGAAAGTTCCATCACTATCGAAGGAGTTACGGCGGTGATTGACAGCGGGCTGGCGCGGGTGGCCAGCGATTCGCCGTGGACCGGGCTGGCTTCGCTCCAAGTGGCGCGCGTGAGCCAGGCCTCCTGCCGCCAGCGCGCGGGCCGCGCGGCGCGCACGCGACCGGGGCGGGTGGTGCGACTTTACACAGAGCAGGACTACCTGAGGCGGCCGG
Organism: uncultured Solibacteraceae bacterium; assembly: GCA_964384215.1. Classification (GTDB taxonomy): domain Bacteria; phylum Acidobacteriota; class Terriglobia; order Bryobacterales; family Bryobacteraceae; genus JAJFUV01. The sequence goes on from CAYLLB010000035.1 coordinate 7,235, forward strand.
AGCAGGATGCGCCGGACATCGTGCGGCGGGAACTGAGCGAGACCTTGCTGGCGTTGCGTGCGATGGGTCTGAAGGGTTTCGGAGACCTCAACTGGCTGGACACGCCGCCGGAAGAGGCCGCTGCCGCGGCCGTCGAGTTGCTCCAGCGCCTGGGCGCTATCGGGGAGAACGGGGCATTGAATGCCACGGGGAGGGAACTGGCGCGCTACCCGCTGCATCCACGGCTGGCGCGGTTGGTAGTGGAAGCGCGGCGGCGCGGGGCATTCGACGGTGGCTGCCGGATCGCCGCCGTGCTCAGCGCGGGCGAAAGACTGCCTGCCGAGAATCATCGCACCGGGGAGTCGGACCTGTTGTTGTTGGCGGAATCCGAGTGGCAACCAGCCACCAAACGTGTCTATCAGCAGATCCGGAAAAGCGCCCACGGCGGCGGAGGGCGGAAAGCCGATGACGGCGCACTGCTTATTTCGGTATTGACTGCCTTCCCGGATCGCGTCGCGCGGAGGCGCCAGGGCGACGAATTGCTGCTGGCTGCGGGTGGGTCGGCGCTGCTGGCTCGGGAGAGCGTGGTGCGCTCGGAAGAGTTTCTGGTTGCCGTGGACGTTGAGGAGCGCCGCGAGCGTGGCCTCCCTCTGGTGCGCCTTGCCAGCGCCATCCGCCCGGAATGGCTGCTGGATCTGTACTCTGACCGCATCGAAGAGCGCAGTTCACTCGAATGGAATCGCACGGCGGAACGCGTGGAAGCCTCGAGCGCGCTGTTCTATGACCATTTGGCGATCGAGGAGACCCGCGACGCGAGGCCGGATGCGGAGCAAGCTGGGCGGCTTCTCGCGGCAAAGGCGGTTGAAGCCGGAGTCGAGAGATTCACCGATGCTGACGAACTGGCGTCCTTCCTTGCGCGGGTGAGCTTCGCTTCCGGGCATTCGGATCTACCGGCACTGGGCGAGGAAGACGTCCGCCAGGCGCTCCAGACGCTCGCCGGCGGTCTGCGCAGCTTCGCCGACCTGGAGAAGGCGGCGCGCGGCGGAGGCCTCCTGCGCGCCCTGGAGGGGCGCCTGGGCCGGGATGGGGTGCGCCGCCTGGAAGAGATCGCGCCCTCGCGGGTACGGTTGCCGGGAGGGCGCCAGGTGAAAGTCCACTACACGTCTTCGGCGCCGCCCTGGATCGAATCTCGCCTGCAGGACTTCTTCGGCGTGAAGCAGACCCCGCGAGTGGCGCGAGGCAAGGTGCCGCTGGTGGTGCACCTGCTCGCCCCCAACCGCCGGCCCGTGCAAACAACGACGGATCTGGCGGGATTCTGGCAACGCCTCTACCCGGAGGTGCGGCGGCAGTTGATGCGGCGGTATCCGAAACACGCCTGGCCGGAAAACGTGTAGTGCCGAATCAACGCAGGTTGAACTTCTTCATCTTGTATCGGAGGGTATCGCGGGTGATGCACAGGAGCTTGGCAGCCTGCGTCTGATTGTTCTTGGTCTGCGCGAGGGCGCGCTGGATGAGGTTGCGCTCGTTCTCTTCGAGCGACAGGCCTTCGGACGGGATGGACGCGCTGCCGTTGGTGGGAGCCGCCGGCGTCGCCGATGCCGTGTGGTGGCTGATGCTGAGGGGGAGGCTGCTCGGGCTGATCTGGGCGGAAGCCTCGAGGATCATGGCGCGCTCGATGGCGTTGCGCAACTCGCGGACGTTGCCCGGCCAGTCGTGCTCCAGCAGCTTGCGCTCGGCTTCCGGCGAAAATCCTTCGATGTGCCGCTTGAACTTCCGGTTGTAATGCTCGATGAAGAACCGGGCGAGGGGCAGGATGTCGTCCGGCCGCTCCCGCAGGGGCGGAATGGTGATGTGAATGACGTTGAGGCGGAAGAAAAGATCCTGGCGGAAGGCGCCTTCCTCGACAGCCTCGCGTAAGTTCTTGTTGGTAGCCGCCACCACGCGCAGGTCGAGCTTGATGTCCTTCAATCCGCCCAACCGGCGGAAGCTCTGCTCCTCCAGCACGCGCAGCAGCTTGGCCTGCAGCATGAGGGGGATTTCGCCTACTTCGTCGAGAAACAGAGTGCCCTTGTCGGCCAGTTCGAAGATGCCGCGCTTCTGCGCGCGGGCGTCGGTGAAAGCGCCCTTCTCGTAACCGAACAGTTCGCTTTCGAGCAGCGTCTCAGGGATGGCGGCGCAGTTGATAGCTATGAACGGCTCGGCTTGGCGCAGGCTCTGATAGTGCAAGGTCTTGGCAATGAGATCCTTACCCGTTCCGTTTTCGCCGTCCAACAACACCGTGGTGGCCTCGCTGGCTGCCACGCGGCGCACGAAGTTCAGCACTTCGTGCATCTGAGGGGATTCGGCGATCACCTCGCGCTTCTGCGGCGCGACCTCTTCTGTGATGTCCTTTATGGTGGCGACCACGCCGTCGACCTCCCCCGACTCCGAATAGATGGGGGTGGTACGGATCACCGCCAGGCGTTCCCGGCCGTTATCGGTGTGCAGGCGGATCGTGTTCAGAGGGGAAGGCCCGGACTCGTGAAGTCCTTCGATCATGCCGCACTCGTTTTCGCAGGACGTGCAGCGGAAAACTTCCCGGCAATCGCGGCCCACCATCTCCTCGGAGGTCATTCCGAACAGCTTCTCGGCTGCCGGATTGATCCCTGAGATTTTGAGATCTTTATCGTAAAGCACGATGGCTTCCGCGAGTTGCTCGAAAACCGCCTCAAGCGCGCGCGTACTCTGCAATGTGGAGGAGAGCTTAGACATCCGGCGTTTACCAGTCCCTGTGAACCTCAGTATAACACCACAGTGCGTGAATTGCCCCACCCGGTTCAGAGGTCCGGGGAGATGGGCCACGTCCTAAGAACTGTAGATAAATACCACATAAGCTATGGCTGAGGTCAGCCAACATTCCGCACGGAAAGACGTTATGTGCCGGAGGCCGGGTGATGCAAAGTGCGGCACATGGCCCACTACCACTCTAAAGTTGGGGGATTTTGCGCGGCTGCGCAGGCGTGTGACGTGGTCCACTTCAAGTGCGGCAGGGTCACCGGACGGCAAACTCAGGCATTTGCGAGATGGGCGGTTGCCACCACTAGGGACAGCCAGAACTAAAAACTCTGGCCCAAGGATTGCTCATCAGCTTGTGGGGTTACTATGCGCATATTCAAGATTGCAGTGCCGGTCGCGGTTCTGATGGGTGGTCTCTTCCTGTGCACCTCCCTGTCGTTTGGCAAGGCCGAATACACCAAGAAAGAGAAGAAGGGCTGCACCTTCTGCCATGTGTCTGCCAGTTCGAAGGAACTGAACGAAGCAGGGAAGTATTACAAGGAGCACAACCACTCCTTGGAGGGCTACACGCCTTCGGCCAAAAAATAAGCCTTGCCCTCGGGCCCGGACGGAGATCCGGAGTTAGTTTTATCAACACCGCTTCTTGGAAAGTGAGATAGAATGCTACCTCTGGCTGGGCGACGGATGGGCCTCCTAGGGCGGATTGCAGTCTGGACACTTGCTTCGATCGGAACCAGCCTTTGCTGGGGACAGCAAGGTGCGGCTACGCCGTGCTCCGATTGTCACGATCAGGGTAAGAAGCTAAACGGGTCCATTCATCTCTCGCTGGGCTGCGACGGCTGCCACAGTGACCACGAGAAGTATCCGCACCCCAAGAACGTCGAAAAACCGGCCTGCGCGACCTGCCACTCCGATCAGGCGGGCGCGTTTGCGCGAAGCGTGCATGCGCGGGAGAAGCAGAAAGGCAACGCGGCGGCGCCCGATTGCGCCGTCTGCCACGGCGACGCGCACGAGGTGAAACCCGCCAACTCGCAGGAATTCCGCAAGGGTGTGCCGGAAACCTGCGGCATGTGCCACACCGACATCGCCCACCAGTTCGAAGCCAGCGTGCACGGGCAGGCCATCGCCCGCGGCGTTCCGGACGCGCCGCTGTGCACGGATTGCCACGGCGAGCACTCCATCCTTTCGCCCAAGGACGCCGCTTCCCCGGTGAATCCACGGCAGATCCGCGAGACCTGCGCCAGTTGCCACGGCGATGTGCGGCTGAGCCGGAAATTCGGCCTGCCGGCGGACCGCATCGTCAGTTTCGATTCCTCGTTCCACGGCCTGGCGGCCAAAGCCGGTTCGCAGAGCGTAGCCAATTGCGCAAGCTGCCACGGCATCCACAACATCCTGCCGTCGTCGGATCCCAAGTCCATGACGAATGCGAAGAACCTGCCGCAGACGTGCGGGAAGTGCCACCCCGGCGCGGGAACGCGTTTCGCCATCGGCACCATCCATTCGATAGAAGGTGGTAAGGAGTTCAAGTGGGTCAGAGTGATCCGGGAGTTTTACCTGCTGCTGATCCCGCTCACCGTCGGGCTGATGCTGCTGCACAACTTGGGTGACTGGCTGCGCAAGGTAATCGGTTTGCGCTTCCGCCGCGTAATAGCCGGGGAAGAATCGCTTTCCGACACGTACCTGAGCCTGCACCGGCGGGAATTCCGCATGTACGCCTTCGAGCGGATCGAGCACGCGCTGCTGGTGATCAGTTTCGCCGTATTGGCATGGACGGGATTCGCGTTGAAGTATCCCGACCAGTGGTGGGCGCGCCCGCTGGTCATGTGGGAGACGAACTGGCCGGTGCGCGGCGTCATCCACAGGGTGGCCGCGGTCGTGATCATGGTGGTTGCGGCGGCGCACGTCGTATCGCTGATCCTGAGCCGCCGGCTGCGCGACCATTGGACGACGCTGATGCCGCGCCCGCGCGACGCCACCGAGGCCCTGCTGAACTTCCTTTACAACATGGGCCTGCGCTCGACCAGGCCCGCCTTGTCGGCGCACGGTTACGTGGAGAAGGCCGAATACTGGGCCGTGGTTTGGGGCACGGCCGTGATGGCGCTGACGGGCCTGGTCTTGTGGGCCAACAACATCGCGCTTCGGTACCTCCCTAAGCAGTGGCTGGATGTCGCCACCAGTATTCATTTCTATGAGGCCGTTCTGGCCACTCTGGCCATTGTTGTCTGGCACTTCTATACCGTCATCTTCGATCCCGATGTGTACCCGCTGGACACGGCGTGGTTGACCGGTTACAGCGTCAGAAAGCGCGAACACCACGATCTGCCCCCGTCCGGCGAATCGAGCGCCGGCGCGGAGGACGGCAAGGCGGCCGAACATGGCGACTCCGAATCTTCGTGACAAGATCAAGGACTGGCTGAGCCCGGTCGTCTACCTTTCCAGCAACTGGCTGAGCCAGATCGGAGTGCTCGTGGTGACCACCGCCGCGGTGCTCTGGATCCTGCTGCTGCCCACGCTCATTCGCGGAGAGGCCAGTAATCCCTACCTGGGAATTCTTACCTTCCTGGTGTTGCCCGGGATCTTTCTGGCTGGGTTGGTGCTGATCCCTTTGGGCATTTGGCTGCGTTTCCGCCGGGAGCGGCGCAAGGGTTCCTATCCGCACGAATTTCCGCCGCTCGACTTGCATAACGTAAAGCTGCGGCGGCTGGGTGTATTCATCCTGGCAGTCACCGTAGTGAACGCGATCATCGCCGGCCAGCTCGGCTACAGCGCCGTCTCTTACATGGACGGCGTCACGTTCTGCGGCGAGACCTGCCACACGGTGATGGAGCCTGAGTTCGCCGCTTACCAGAACTCACCGCATTCGCGGGTGGAATGCGTGAAGTGCCACATCGGCCCCGGCGCGAACTGGTTTGTCAAGAGCAAGTTGAGCGGGTTGGGACAGGTGGTTGCCGTCACGTTCAATACCTATGACCGGCCCATTCCCACGCCCGTCGAAAACCTGCGCCCGGCGCGCGAAACCTGCGAGGCCTGCCACTGGCCTGAGAAGTTCGGCGCGGACCGTCTGCGGGTGATAGAGAAGTTCGCGGACGACGAAACCAACACGCTCACCAAGACGGTCCTGCTGATGCGCATCGGAGGTGGGCGTACATCGAGGCTCGGCATTCATGGCGTGCATCTGGGGCCCGGCGTGGTGATCCGCTACGCGCACTCGGACCACAAGCGGCAGACGATCCCCTGGGTGGAGTACGACGACGGCAAAGGAAAGAAGACAGCTTACGCCTCGGCGGACTTCAAGCCGGAAAGCCTAAAGGACATGCCAGTGCGCGTGATGGATTGCATGGACTGCCACAACCGGCCTACGCACGCTTACGAGATTCCCGAACGCGCCGTGGACGCGGCCATGGCGGCGGGGACGATTTCTCCGTCGCTTCCGTTTGTGAAGAAGCAGGCCGTGGAGTTGCTGCGCACGAGCTATTCGAGCAAGGAAGAAGCGCTGCGCCGCATTCCGGCGGCGCTGGGTGAATACTACCGGAGTTCGCATCCTTCGGTGTTCACGGCCAAGCAGAGCGATATCGCCAGGGCGGCCGGCGCCGCGGTGGCCATCTATAGCCGCAACGTCTTTCCGACAATGAAGGTGGCCTGGGGGACGTACCCGAACAACATCGGGCACACGGATTTTCCGGGCTGCTATCGCTGCCACGACGACGCGCATGCGAGCGCCGCGGGTGCCAAGATCACGCAGGACTGCAACGCGTGCCATAGCCTGCTGGCCATGGACGAACCCGCGCCGAAAATTCTCAGCGACTTGGGGCTGGTGGCTGCTGCCAGCCCGGCCGCCAAGTAGTAGCATCTAGATAGCGCGCCGCCTGCGGCAAGCAAACCGTCAGGCGAGCCGGGTTCTCCCGAAAGGAGACAGGTGATGCTGCCTTTGAGAAAAGTGGTTCTCCCTGTGGATTTCTCCGAGCGTAGCGTTGGGGCTGCGCGCTATGTGGAGGCGATCGCGGCCCACTGTGATTGCGACGTGACGCTGTTACACGTACTTCCTCCGCCGCATTACGAATTCAGCGCGCTGGAAGTCGGCAGCGCGGTGCTGAACGAACTGTTCGCCGCGCGCGCCAAGCAGGTGCGCAAAGATTTGGACGCGTTCCTGGAGGAGGAACTGAGCGGCTTCCGGGTAGAGCGCGTCCTGCTGGAGGGCGACCCGGCTCGCAAGATCGTCGAGTACGCCCACCAACAACAATGCGGTTTGACCGTCATGCCGACGCACGGCTACGGGCCGTTCCGGCGCTTCATCCTCGGATCGGTCACCGCGAAAGTGCTGCACGACGCCGACTGCCCCATCATGACGGGCGTGCACCTGGAGCAAGCGCCGAGGCGTGAGCCGGTCACGATTCACAGGATCGTTGTGGCACTGGACTTGGGGCCGCAGAGCAAGGCGGTGCTCGAATGGGCGGCTCAGTTTGCAGCACGGTTCGAAGCGGAACTGCTGGTGGCCTATGTGATCCCCTGCCTGGAAGCACAGCCGGGCGAGTACTTCGATCGAGACTGGCGCGAACACGTTGAGTTGCAGAGCCGGGAGCGCATCGATGCCTTATTGAGCGAGGCTGGAGTGAGCGGCAAGGTCCTGATGGAGAGCGGCGACCCGCCGCAGGTGATCTGTTCGATGGCCCAGCGAGCGAAGGCGGATCTCGTAATCATCGGGCGTGGCTCTGCCGCGGGCCGGTTCGGGCGGTTGCGTGCCAACGCGTATTCGATTATCCGGCAATCGCCGTGCCCGGTGGTCAGCGTTTAGGCGCGGCCAGGGAGAAGGCCATTCCGACCCAGCCGTCTTTTTCGTGTGCTTCCAGCGCATGGAGGCCAGCCTTTGCGAACGCTCGAGTGATGCGCTCCTGGTGGCGGGGCGGGAACCCCGACACGATTACGCGGCCACCCTCGCGTAGCGCGGCACCGAGATCGGTTGCGAGCGATGAGAGCGTCTCGGCGTTGATGTTGGCCAGCATCAGGTCGACCGAGGCCGGCCGCACGCTGCGCAGCGAACCGGCGAACACGGCAACCCGCTCGTGACAAGCGCGATGGGCTACGGCGGCCGAATCCGCGTCGATATCGCAGGCGTAGATGCGGCCCGCTCCGGCCAGCGCCGCGCCGCGCGCCAGGATGCCGGAACCTGTGCCGAGGTCGAAGACGGCATCGCCTGGGCGCAGATGCCGCTCCAGGGCCTCCAGGCACAGTTGCGTGGTGGCATGAGAGCCGGTGCCGAACGCCATGCCGGGATCCACTTCCAGGCGCCAGCGGCCCGCGGGCGTAGGCGCATCGGACCACACCGGGACCAGGAAGAACTTCTCGCCGACCGGCGTGGGCTGCCAGGAATCGCGCCAGCCGGCCATCCAGTCGATGTCTTCTTCGTCGCGGCAGAAAGGCGCATGGGCGGCGAAGCGGGCCGCCAGAGCATCGCGTGCACCGTCGTCGTCGAAGAACGCGCGCAGGCGCAGGCCCGCGCCGGGGACCTCCTCTTCCACGATTCCGGCCGTACCGCACTCGTAGAGATCGGCGAGCAATTGATCACGCTCGGCGGGTGCGCACTCCAGCGAGAGGGAGAACATCAGTGGCCCTGCGCCGCAGCCTTGGCATTCTTGAAGGCGGCGCGCGTCTTTCTAAGTTGATTGGCGTGCCCTTCGGCGTGATCGGCGTACATGCGGACCACGTCCAGAAGTGTCATTTTGCCGCGCTCGGAATGAGTGCCGATGCGCGCGAAGGCCTCTTCCGGCAGGCCCTTCAGCAGTTCGTAGTTATCCGCGCGCGTGCGGCGGAAGGTTTCCATGGAGTGCGAGGGCTTGCGCCGGGCGTAGTCCAGCTTCGTCGCCCAGGCATCCTGATCGTAGACCATGAGGGTGGGGTTGTCCTCGGCGATGACGCGCCGGAGCCGGTCCGCACCCACCATTTCGGAATCGGCCAGATGCGCCATGATCTGGCGCACACTCCAGGCGCCGGGGGCGGGGACGTAGTCGACTTCCGACCCGGCCGCACCGATCATGGCGACCGCCACCAACTCCGGCCCGCGCCGGAAACGCTCCAGCAGTTCCTCAATCTCGGTCATAAATCCATGATAAAAGAGTTCCGGGGACAGGCTACGTGATTCCGCAATTGACGGCTCATGACTTGAGACGCCTTCGCAGGCAGCTCACAATGACGAGGCCGCAAGGTAATCCACGGAGTCCCGAATGCGGCCCGGTGGCGTTTGATGGGCTACGATATTGAGTGAGGATCTTAACGGCGAGGGCTCTGGTTGGTCGCGCTGAATTCCGGAATCACGTAGCCTGTCCCCGGATCTTCGGTTCCATCATGAACTCGCGATTCTATCTCGACCTTGCCAAGCAGGGGCTTCGCATGCCCATTGGCACTGACCTTATGCTTCACGAAGAGCCCAATCCCGCTTTGTCGCGAAATGACGGCCTGTTGTTAGGCAGCGTCGTCGAACGTGCCGCGCGGCGGTTCCGCACGCCGCTGGCGTTTCCACTCATGGACCTGGCGCTCGAGAAAGCCGACCTGCTGTCCTCGCTTGGAATCCCGGAAAATCAGATTAATCACTTCCATTTTTCCGAACCGCCTTCGGCCGGCACGGTTGCTCAGGTGCTGGCTTCCGAATCCCGGCCCTTCCCCCAGGCGAGCGTTGCCTCGCAAGCCGCGGTGCGCTACATCGCCGAGCGGACGGACCTGATGCCTATCGGCATGCTGATCGGGCCATTCTCGCTCATGACAAAACTGGTCGCCGATCCGATCACCCCCGTGGCCATGGCCGGCGGCGGCCTCACTGCTGAAGAAGACGACGGGGTTCGGCTGATCGAACGGACGCTGGAGATGGCCCTGGCCACCGTTTTGCGTTCGGCCAAGGCGCAGATAGAAGCCGGCGCTCGTGCCATGGTTGTCTGTGAACCTGCCGCGAGCACGGCTTACTTGTCGCCGCGCCAAATGCGTGCGGGTTCGAACGTGTTCGAGCGGTTCGTGCTCCAACCCAACCGCCGCCTGCGCCAACTGCTTGCCGATCACGATGTCGATTTAATCTTCCACAACTGTGGTGAACTGACCACGGACATGGTCCGCCTGTTCGCCACCGAACTGCATCCGGCGATACTGAGCCTGGGCGGAAGCCGCAAACTGTGGCAGGATGCCGAAGCCGTGCCACCGGATACCGTGCTGTTCGGGAACCTGCCTACGAAGAACTTCTACTCCGACGCCGTGCTACCGATCGAGGAAGTGCGGCGCCTCACCCTGGATCTGCTTTCCAAAATGAGCGCCTGCGGCCACCCGCACATTCTTGGCTCGGAGTGCGACGTGCTGCACGTTCCGGAATCCGACGGCACAATCCGTGCCAAGGTGGATGCAATGCTCGCGGTGCGCTAACACGCAGTACTCCGAACGACGCATCCCCGCACCCGCCGTTCAGTCCAGCTTGCGGATGACCGTGCGCACGACGCCCTGAATCACCAGGTCCGAGCGGGGATAGAGTTCGGCGTAGGCGGGGTTTTCGGCCTTCAGGAACCAGCGCCCCTTCACGCGGACCAGGCGCTTCAGCGTGCTTTCGCCGTCGATAAGCGCCGCCACGATCTGCCCGGCTCGCGGCGAAGGCGTGGGCTGCACCACCACGGTGTCACCAGGGAGGATGCCGGCGTCCTTCATGGAGTCGCCGCGCACCTTGAGCGCGAAGCAGCCTTCGGCTGGCCGGAAACCCAGCGTGGCCTCGTCCACGGAAACGCAGCCGTCCGGCGGGGCGGCGGCGATGGCGTCCGGCGGGCCAGCCGGAATCTGGCCGAACAGCGGAATGTCGGAGAGGCTGGCGCGGCGTCCGTAGAGCGGGCCGGCGAGATCAATCTGCCGCGAGCCGCGTTCGGCGCGATGGATGTAGCCCTTGGCTTCCAGCGCAAGCAGGTGGCCGGCGACGCCGTTGGGGCTGCGGATAGAGAATGCGCGCTGGATCTCGGGGATGGACGGCGAGCAGCCGTGCTCGCGGCGGAATTCCACGATGAAGTCGAGGATGGCTTTCTGCCGCTCGGTGAGCATGACACTATAAATGTTTACACTAACCGGGGCTCTTGTCAAGGGCTTCCTTCTTGCTGGGTAGAAGCTACGCCGCCGCCTTCGCCGCGTTGCCGGTACTGAAGTGGAGGTCGCCTTGCGCCGCGTCGTAACTGACCGTGACCCGCGCGCCGGGCTCTATGTCGCCGCGCGAGAGCATCACTGCCAGCGGCTGCAGAAGGCGGCGGTGAATGGTTCGCTTCAGCTCCCGCGCACCGCATTCGAGGCTGGTTCCCAACCGCAGCAGCTCCCTGCGGCACTCGCCCTCCACCCGCAGTTCGAAGCCCCGCTGACCCAGGCGCGAAAGGATGTGCCGCTTCAGTTCCTCAATTTGTTGATCGAGAATCGCGGCCAGTTCCTCGCGCCCCAGCGGCTGGTAGGTCACCACGGCGTCTATTCGGTTGACGAACTCTGGGGAGAACTTGCGCCGCACCGCGTCAAGCGCGATGCCCGACAGTTTGCGGCCGCGGCTCGCGGTTTCGCGCAGCGCGCCGCTTTCGAAGCCGAAGGTGGGCGCCAGTTCGCGCAGCATGCCGCGCGCGCCCAGGTTGCTGGTCATAAAGATGAGGCTGCGCTCGAAGTTCACGCCGGTGTTGTCGCCCAGCCGCAACGTGCCTTTGTCCAGGACGCCCAGCAGCAGGCGTTGCATCGACGGTGCGGCTTTTTCGATTTCGTCGAACAGCACGATGGAGAGATTCGAGTGCTCGCTAGCGACGGCATTCAGCTTCATCTGTGTCAGCAGCGGCTGCGTTTCCCGATGCCCCAGGTAGCCCGGCGGCGCGCCGATGAGACGCGCTACTTCGTGCTCGAGTTGGAACTCGCCGCAGTCCACTTTCAGGATGCTCTTCGGGCTGCCGTGCAGCACTTCGGCCAGTGCTTCCACGGTCCTGGTTTTCCCGGTGCCGGTGGGGCCGAGCAGGAGAAACACGCCCGCCGGCCTCCCTTCGGGCGCCAGGCCCGCTTGGTAGATTTGCACATAGGGCACGATGGCGTCGATGGCGGCCGGCTGGCCGATCACCTTCCTCGCCAGCCGGTCATATAGATCGTTCTCGTGCTCGTGAGCCTGCCTCCGGGTTCGGATCGGAATCGTAGTGGTCTTGGCGGGCACTGTATTCTCCCGGTCACATTATAGGAAGCGATGGCAAGTTTTCCGGGGGTTTGAACCGCCCTACGCAGCGCCCGATGGCATTTCGCCGCGAACTTTATTTGGTTAAGAATGAATGGATTAGCTGCGCGATGCGGGGGCTTGCCTGCCCATCTCCGTAAGGGTTGTGAACGCGCGACATGGCTAGGCACAACTCCGGGTTGTCGAGCAGCCGGGCGGCTTCCTCCACGATGCGCTCTCGGTGTGGGCCGACCAGCTTCACGGTCCCCGCTTGGACAGCCTCGGGCCGTTCCGTCTTGTCGCGCAGCACCAGCACCGGCTTGCCGAGCGACGGCGCCTCTTCCTGCACACCGCCCGAATCCGTCAGCAGCAGATAGGCGCGGCGCATGAGGTCGACAAACGGCACATAGTCGAGGGGCGGGATCAGGAAGACATTGGTGCACTTGCCCAGGATGCGCTTCACCGGCTTCCGCACGTTGGGGTTCGGATGCACGGGGTAGACGATCTGCACGTCGGGGCGCGATGCCAGATCGGCCAGCGCGTGGGCGATTTCCTCGAACCCTTCGCCGAAACTCTCCCGGCGGTGCGCGGTGGTGACGATCAGCTTGCGCTGAGGATCGAGCTGCCTCCAGTCGCCGCCCTTGAGGCGCCCGTTCTCCAGCCCGTCGCGAACGTGCAGCACGGCGTCGATGCCGGTGTTTCCGGTGACCGCGATACGGTCCTCGCGTACGCCTTCGGCGCGGAGATTGCGCGCGGCGCCCTCGGTGGCTGCGAAGTGCAGCGAGGCGAGCCGCGTCGCGAGCAGCCGGTTCATTTCCTCCGGGAACGGCTGGTAGATATCGAAAGTTCGCAGCCCCGCCTCGACGTGCCCCACGGGGATGCGCTTGTAGAACGCCGCCAAGGCGCCGCAGAGCGTGGTGGTCGTGTCGCCCTGCACCAGGATCATATCCGGCTTCTCGGCGTCCAGAACCGGTTCCATGCCCGAGAGGATGCGCGCCGTAGATTGAAACAGCGTCTGGCCGGGGAGCATGACGTTGAGATCATAATCGGCGTGGACGTTGAAGGCGGCCAGCACCTGGTCCAGCATCTCGCGATGCTGGCCGGTGACGCACACCCGGGCGTCGAACTCCTCCGAATGCCGCTTCATGTGAAGGACGACGGGACAAAGCTTGATGGCTTCCGGCCGTGTGCCGAAGATGAATAGAATGCGATGCATGATAGGGAGTAAACCACTGTTGTAGCACGCTTGGCTGGGTGCGGTGCCTGTGCGAAACTGGGGAAGTAGACGTCGGGCGCGTAGCTCAGGTGGATAGAGCATCAGCCTTCTAAGCTGAGGGTCGCAGGTTCGAGTCCTGCCGCGCCTACCACTCCTTCGCCTCCTGGATCGGGATACGATGAGCGAGATAGGAGTAATCTCATGAAGATCGGCATGAAACTTGCCACCGGCGCGCTTCTTTTGGCCGGCTTCGTGGCTGCTGACGAGGGCATGTGGCTGCTGAACAATCCGCCCGCCCGCCAGCTTAAGGAGAAGTATGGATTCGAAGTAACTCCCGCCTGGCTTGAACATCTGCAGCGCTCCGCGGTGAGGTTCAATAACGGCGGTTCCGGCGCCTTCGTTTCGGCCGACGGGCTTGTGCTGACGAATCAACACGTGGGTGCCGATTGTGTCCAGAAGCTGGGCACGCGCGAGAAAGATTACATCCATCTTGGCTTCACCGCCCCTTCGCGCGCCGAGGAGCCGCGCTGTACCGATCTCGAACTGAACGTGCTCTATTCGATCGAGGACGTTACTGCGCGCGTCAACTCGGCTGTCACCGCGGGAATGGACGCCGCTGCGGCGCAGAAGGCTCGGCGCGCGGCGATCAATTCGATTGAGAATGAGTCGCTCGACCGCACCGGGCTGCGCAGCGACGTGGTGATGCTATACAACGGCGGTCAGTACCATCTCTACCGGTATAAGAAGTACACCGACGTGCGGCTGGTGTTCACGCCCGAGCTCGACATCACTTTCTTTGGCGGCGATCCGGACAACTTCGAATACCCGCGTTACAACCTCGACATCACCTTCTTCCGCGCCTATGAGAATGGCGCCCCGGCCAAGGTGGACCATTACCTGAAGTGGAGCCGGGACGGGGCGCGCGACGGCGATCTGGTGTTCATCGCGGGTAACCCGGGCCGCACGGACCGCCAGAACACGGTGGCGCATCTCGAGTTCTTGCGCGACTTCTTGGAGCCTCGCAGCCTGGACGGCCTGCGCCGCCTCGAAGTTCGGCTCGGCGGCTACAGTTCGCGGAGCCTAGAGAACGCGCGGCGTGCGCAGGAAGATCTGCGCATGGTGCAGAACAGCCGCAAGGCGCGGTTGGGGGCGCTGGCCGGCTTGCAGGACCCCGCCGTGATGGAGCGGAAGCGCGCCGAGGAGAAGGCCCTGCGCGAGGCCGTGGAAAAGTCGCCCGAACTGCGCCGGCAATACGGCGACGCCTGGGACCAGGTGGCGGGGGCGGTCGCGAGCTACCGCCAGTTCCAGCCCCAGTATCAACTGCTCGAATTGGGCACGGCCTTCCGCTCGGACTTGTTCACGAAGGCGCGAACGCTGGTGCGCTTGGCCGAGGAGACGAAAAAGCCCAATGCGGAACGGCTGCGCGAGTACAGTGAGGCGGCTCTCGAATCCCTGAAGCAGGACCTGTTCTCCGAGGCACCCATCTACAAGGATCTGGAGACCGTGAAGCTGGCCGATTCACTTGCCCTGCTGATGGAGACCCTGGGGGCGGACGACGAGACTGTGAAGAAAGCGCTCGCGGGAAAGAGCCCCCGAGCACGTGCGGCGGAACTGATAAACGGCACACGTCTGGACGATGTCGGCGTACGCAAGGCGCTGGCCTCGGGCGGCGCGGCCGCCATTGAAGCGTCCACGGACCCGATGATCGCGTTCGCAAGATTAGTGGACGCGCCGGCCCGGGCGTTACGCAAGACATATGAGGAGCGTGTGGACGAGCCCATGCGCCAAGGCTATGCGAAGCTGGCACGCGCGCGGTTTGCCGTCTACAAGGACTCCGTTTATCCCGATGCGACGTTCACGCTGCGCCTGGGCTTCGGTCAGGTGAAAGGATACGAAGAGGACGGCCGTCAGATTCCCTGGACCACTACGCTGGGCGGCACGTTTTCGCACGCCGCGGAACATCAGTATCGCGAGCCGTTCAACCTGCCGAAATCCTGGATGGACAATAAGGCCAAGCTGAACGCCTCGGCGCCCTTCAATTTTGTCTCAACCGTGGATATCATCGGCGGCAACTCGGGTAGCCCAGTGGTGAACCGTGCGGGAGAGTTCGTGGGCATCATCTTCGACATGAACCTGCCCTCGCTGGTGTACCGCTTCGCTTACACGGACGTGGGTGCACGCTCGGTCGCGGTGCATTCGGATGGCATCATCGAATCGCTGAAGACGATCTACAAAACCAAAGCGCTGCTCGAAGAACTGGGGCGCTAAAGCGCTACTGGCAAGGAGCCAGCTTGGGCCCATTCGCGTCGCTTAGCAGCCAGCAGCCCGCGGTCGGCACGGGGCCGGCCTCGTTGCCGTTCCAATTTACGGTGGAGGGCACCCAGGCTTCCGGGATGCGCAGCTTGAGCGCGGCGATGTTGCGCGTGATCACCTGAAGCACGCGGCCGTCGAGGATGAACTCGGCCTGCAGACGGGCAGTCAGCAGTTCCTCGCGCTGGGGCAGCGCGATGCGCGTTTCGACCCGGATGCGCTCTTTGCCTCGCTGCACTACGATGGCGACGGTCTTTTCTTCCGTGACCTGGTCCATCATCTCCATGTAGTCGCGCGCGTCGCGGATGGCGCGCCCGCCCACGGACACAATGCGGTCTTCGAGCTTCAATTTGCCCTTGTAATCCGGCGGTAGATAGCCCACCAGCACGCCGGGGCCGGGAGCACCAGGATTAAAACCGAAGGGACCGAGACCGAGCGAGGCTCCGCTGCCGGGCGGCACGCGTGTAGTGGGCAGCGCATCGTTGCGGCGGGCCGGATCCACCTTCACGATCTCCGCCCAGTAACACCGGGCGAATGCCGGGCTGCCGGTTTCGCAGTCGATCTTGTAAGGCACGGGGTCGCGCTGTTTGGAGGCGAGCCAGTCCAGCGCCTGCCCGATCGTGACGCCATCCGAGTTCCGAAACTCCATGTTGTAGCCCGCGGTGCTAAGTCTATAGCGCAGCGGCTCCATGTCGGCGCGCGTTGCGGGAGGCACAATCCAAAGCAGCGGAACCAGTTGGGTGTTGGCGGCGTATAGGCGGTTCGTGTCGATGGCGATCTTCGGATTCCCACCGATGGCAACGACCGCGCGCCATAGGTCGGGCATGCGGGAGGCGAGGTAGAACGCCGCCGTCGCGCCATCGCCCAACGCGATCAGGTATGCGCCGTCTGCATCCGTGAGTCCGGACTTGGACGGGTCGCGCAGGAACGTCTGGAGCGCCTGGGCGCCCGCTTCGGTCCAAGGCGGGGCAGGCATGGCGGGAGGCACCACCAGGCGCCAGCCGTGTCCTTCGGCGGCTTGTTTCCACTGTGCGGGATCTCCGCCCAGCAGGACGGCTGCAGGCGCGGCGGCGCAGGGCAGAACGGCCCCCAGAAGCAGTAAACAGAGGAGTCTCACGCGGCGTGTCTCCTAATGCCGGCGGATGCTCGCGCGAATGCGCTTGGCGAGCTTTTCGATTTCCGCGGCCTTCTTTTCGGCGCTGAGGGAGTAAACGTACTGGCCGCTCTTCTGCAGGTCGTCCTTCAACTCGGCGGCGAGTTTCATGATCTGGTCGACCTCGCGCAGCGCCCGCTCGTGATCGGACTTCAGAATCTCGTCCATCTGCAGTCTACCGCTCGGCAGACGCGCCGGTTGGTGTTCCTCCTCCGGCTGCTGGCACATCGCAGGGGCCGCGAGCAGCATTGAGAAGAGCAGCGCGGATCGCATTGTCATCCTACATGTATTGTTATCATAGGCGTTAATGAATCAGGTGAATGTTGGAATCGTCGGACTCGGTACGGTCGGCTCCGGAACGCTGACCATCCTGGTGGAGAACGCGCGGAACATCGCCGAGAAGCTCGGCTTCGGATTGCACGTGCGGGCGTTATGCGACCTGACGATAGACACCAAAACCCTGCCGGCCATGCCCGAGCCGCTGCTCAAGACCAAGGACTGGCGCGAGCTGGTGACGCATCCGGAAGTGCAGATTGTGGTGGAGTTGGTGGGCGGAACTACCGTGGCGCGCGAAGTCATCGAGACGGCGATTGCGTCGGGCAAGAGTGTGGTGACGGCGAACAAAGCGCTGATGGGCGAGGCCGGCGCCGAGATCTGGGAGAAGGCCATTGCCGCCCAGGTCAACGTCGCCATGGAGGCCAGCGTCGCCGGCGGCATCCCGATTCACACGGTGCTGCGCGAAGGCATCTCCGGCGACCGCATCGTGGCGCTGTACGGCATCCTGAACGGCACCAGCAACTACATCCTCACTGAGATCGAGAAGCGCGGCGCCAGCTTCGAAAGCGTGCTGGCCGAGGCGCAGAAGCTGGGCTACGCGGAAGCCAATCCCAGCGCGGACGTGGACGGGTTCGACGCGCGCTCGAAGCTGGCGCTGCTCTCGGCGCTGGCGTTCGGCGTGAAGATCACGCCGTCGGACATTTTCACCGAGGGCATCCGCCGCATCATGCCCGTCGATTTCCAGTACGCCCATCAGTTGAAGCACACCATCCGGCTGATCTGCGGGGCGCGCACGACGCCGGACGGGCTGATCCTTGGCGTGAGACCGGCGCTGATTCCGCAATCCACCATCCTGGCCAACGTCAAGGGCAGCTACAACGCCGTGTGGGTGCGGGGCGCTTACGGCGAGGATACTTTCTACTATGGGCGCGGCGCGGGCGCGCGGCCTACGGGCGTGGCCGTGGTGAGCGACCTGATGAGGGTGGCGCGCGAGATCCGCGAAGGCAGTCCTACGCGCGTGTCTCCGTTCGCGCATCACCGGCTGGGCGAATACGAACCGATTCCCGTGATGCGTCAGAAGCGCGCGTACTTCCTGCGGTTCCGCGTGGTCGACCGTCCCGGCATCATCACGGCGTTATCGCAGATCCTGGCTGCCAAGAAGATCAGCCTGGAAGCCGTGCTGCAGCTTCCCGCCGAAAACAAGAACGATCTCCCGTTCGTCATCACGCTGGAGCCCACCACCGAGCAGAGCGTGCGCGAGGCCGTTGCCGAAATGTCCGTGCTCGATTTCCTGGTGGACGCGCCGCTGGCGCTCCCCATGGAGGGCGCGTTGTGAGAAAATAGGTCCCGCAATTTCAACCAGGAGGTTTGCTCCCATGGCAAAAGCGGTTGCGGGACCACATAGGTGCTGCGCGGCGCCGTCGTGCGCTGGTTGTCCGGGCGCGGGCGTTACGCGGCGCAACTTTTTCGCGGGCGCCGGCGCGGCCGGCGTGACTATCTCCACTTTGGCGCCAGCCTTGGCCGGCGCGATGAAAGATCCGGCGCGGCAGCAGCCCATCAAGCTGCCTCTGGTCGTGCAGCCGGTCTTCGTCTACGGCATTTACAGACGCCGCGAATCGACAAGCTGGCGCCCGTGGGGCGGAATACACTCCGAGCAGGAAGCTGCCGCCGAGCGGGATCGCATCGCCGCGGAGTTGCAGAAGACGACGGCGGGCTTGGGGCTGCCCATCCAGATTCTGCCAATCGTGTCCGTGCAGAACATGGAACAGGCCACGGCTGTGGCGCGCTCGCGCCACGATGTGACGCTGATGTACGCAGCCAGCGGCGACACTGCGATATACGAGCGACTGGCGGCGCCCACCAACAAGTGGCCCATCATGTTCGTGCGGCACCGCTCGGGTCCGGCGTACCTGCTCTATGAGACTTCGCACTGCCGCTTCCTGCGCAAGGCCGTCGACGAATTTGGTCAGCCGGGCATGGATGTAGACGATGTGGTGGTGGACAGTTACGGCGACATTGCCATGCGCCTGCGCGCTCTCTACGGTTTGAAGAACGCCCTCGGCAAGCGTATCGTGGCGGTCGGCGGACCCAGCGGTTGGGGCGCTAACGGCCGCAAGGCCCCGTGGATCGGTGGCGCACAGATGCAGTTGGACATCGTGACCGAGCCGTACTCGAGTCTGGCCGAGCGCATCAAGCGGGCCAGGGCCGACGACGCGCTTGTGCGCAAGGCCAAGGCAGACGCCGAGAAGTTCCTCGCGCGCCCGGACGTGAAGCTGGAGACCACGAAGCAGTTCGTCGAGAACGCCTTTGTGCTGACCGAGGTCTTCCGCGACCTGCTGGACGAGGCCAAGACCGACGCGATCACCATCAACGAGTGCATGGGCACCATCATGCCGATGTCGGAAACCACGGCGTGTTTGCCGCTCATGCTGCTCAACGACGACGGCTACATGGCCTTCTGTGAATCCGATTTCGTGGTGATCCCCTCGGGTATCCTGCTGCACGGCATCGCGCAGACGCCGGTGTTCCTGAACGACCCGACCTATCCGCACCACAATGTAGTAACGATCGCGCACTGCACCGGCCCCAGCAAGATGGATGGGAAGAATTCGGAGCCGGTCCGCGTGCTGACGCACTTCGAGAGCGATTACGGCGCTGCGCCGAAGGTCGAAATGCGGAAAGGACAGAAGGTGACCAACCTGATTCCGGATTTCGCCAGCAAGAAGTGGGTGGCGTTCGACGGCGAGATCGTCGACGTTCCCTTCATGGACATCTGCCGCGACCAAATTGATGTGGGCTTCAAGGGAGACACGGGCAAACTACTGAGGGAAATGAAAGGCTTCCACTGGATGACCAGCTACGGCAGCTACGTGAACGAGACGGCGTACGCCTTGAAGAAGCTGGGCGTCGAAACCATCCGCCTCTGATTTCGCCGCGACGGTGGGTTGTGCTAGGATCGAATGGTACGACCCACCAACGCTGCGGAGAGGTGGCTGAGTGGTCGAAAGCAGCGGTTTGCTAAACCGTCGTACGGGCCTAAACCTGTACCCAGGGTTCGAATCCCTGCCTCTCCGCCAGGCTCTACGCCATTCATGGGGGCAGGTCCCGCCCGAGACTGAGTTCACGAACACATAATCTTAACCCTCAACCGGTAGTTGTTGAAATTGCGGAAGCCGTAAGCTTGCCGCTGCAGGACCTCCATCTTGGTGTGGAACCCTTCGGTGATGCCGTTATTGCGGGTAAAGCGCCACATCCGCGCGATCTCCTCGGACCATGCGTGTAAGGTTTCGCCGAATTGCATCAGTTGCGGCGGGTCGGCCTGCCGTAGTCGGTTGATGTCCCTCTCCCCGCTCAAACTGGACGACTCCCAAACGGCTGCCGCGCGTGATCGGCATCCGGGGAATTCAGCGACGGCTGCTCTACGACAGGATGCGTGAGTATCGAATTAAGTAGGGTCGGAACCTTTTCCTCAATAATACCCGTACTTCCGCGCGAACCAGTTCTTGACTACCTGAGCCAGCCCAACGTACGCGGCCAGAATGAGGAGTAGCCACGCGAAATACGATATTGGCAAGGGACCAAGATCCAGAGTCTCGCCGAACGCGGTGAACGGGATCACCAAGCCGGCGAACATGACAGCCAAAGTCAGAAGCGTCAACGGCGCCGAAGCGCGGCTCTCAAAGAAAGGAATTCTGCGTGTCCGGATGATGTGGACAATGAGAGTCTGCGAGAGCAAGCCTTCCACAAACCAGGCGGACTGAAACAGGGATTGCGTCGCGGGTGTCCTTGCCCCGAAGATGAACCACATAAGGCAAAACGTCGCGTAGTCGAAAATCGACGACACGGGCCCCAGGCAAAGCATGAACCGGGCGATCGCACTCACCTCCCAGCGCCGTGGCTTTTTCAGGTACTCCGCATCCATTTCGTCAAACGGGATCCCAATTTGCGAGAAATCGTAGAGAAGGTTCTGCACAAGCAGTTGCACAGGCTGCATGGGCAGGAACGGCAGCCAGGCGCTCGCGCCCAACACGCTGAACATGTTGCCGAAGTTCGAACTGGTCCCCATACGGATGTACTTCAGGATGTTTCCGAAGGTGCGACGGCCTTCGAGCACTCCTTCTTCGAGCACCATCAGACTCTTTTCGAGAAGAATAATGTCAGCCGATTCGCGAGCGACGTCGACTGCGGAATTCACCGAGAGGCCCACATCCGCCTGTCTCAAGGCTGGCGCATCGTTGATGCCGTCACCCAGGAAGCCGACGACCCCGCCGCCGGCCTGGAGCGCCTTAACGATGCGCGCCTTCGCCAGAGGCGAAACCTTGGCGAAAACGTTGGCGCACTTCACAGCCTCTAAGAGGTCTGTGTCGCTCATTTGGTCGATGTCCGGACCCAGAAGCACCCCTTTGATCGTTAAGCACACGTCGCGGCACACCCGCGCTGTCACCACCTCGTTGTCGCCCGTCACCACCTTGACGGTGATTCCATGCTCCGCTAACGCCTTCAGCGCCGGCGCGGCAGACTCCTTCGGAGGATCCAGAAAAGCCATGAAGCCAGCCAGTGTCATCTCGGATTCATCGTTTTGGGAGTAGCGCTGGCGGCCCAGTGGGAAACGGCGAAACGCAATGGCAATGACGCGGAACCCCTGCTCGTTGAGATCGCGTACCAGCGCTCGAGCGGTCTGCTTGTATCCGGCATCCAAGGCGCACGGGTTCCGGTCAATCTCCACAAGATGGCACACCTCCAGCATCTCCTCGACCGCACCCTTGGTGATCAGGAGTTCCTCCAGTCTCTCGGTCTCCACGCACACCGACATACGTCGCCTCGTGAAGTCGAACGGGATCTCGTCCACCAGCCGGTAATCGGCTGCTACCCGTAGGCCCGTCTCAAGTTCGGCGTGTTCCAGTACAGCAGCGTCGAGCAGGTTCTTCAGCCCCGTCTGGTAATAGCTGTTGAGATAGGCCAGTTGAAGAACTTTTTCAGACTCCCGGCCGAGTACGTCGAGATGACGCTCCAGGATCACCTTGTCTTGTGTCAGGGTCCCTGTCTTGTCCGAGCACAACACATTCATGGCACCCAGGTCCTGGATGGACGGAAGCCGCTTGACGATCACCTTCTTGCGCGACATGTTTACAGCGCCGCGGGCTAAGTTCGCCGTAACGATCATCGGCAGCATTTCCGGCGTCAGACCTACGGCTACCGACAGCGCGAAGAAGAATGACTGTGCCCAATCGCCCTTCGTGAACCCATTGACGAAGAAGACCACGGGCACCATGACCAGCGTGAAGTGAATCAGCAGCCGGCTGACACGGTTGACGCCCCGGTCGAATTCGGTTTCCACACGGCGTCCGGTCACCTGCCGCGCGAGTGCTCCGAAGTAGGTCTGAGGACCAGTCGAAGCAACGACGCCAGTTCCAGTACCGCTGATGACATTCGAGCCCATGAAACACAGACGAGGATCGTCCAGAAGATCCTCCGCGCTGCGGGTCTCCCCGTTCGCGAATTTCTCAACCGGCATCGACTCGCCGGTGAGGGCGGCCTGGCTGACAAAGAGATCTTTGGCCGCGATCAGTCGGAGGTCGGCTGGAATCATGTCGCCGGCGGAAAGATGCACGATGTCTCCCGGCACGATCTCATCCACGGGCGCTTCTCGTTTCACACCTTCGCGCGTCACCGTCGCCGTGGTTTCGACCATCTGCTTCAGCTTTTCCGCCGCGAGGTTGGAACGGTACTCCTGTGTAAAGCGCAAGACTGCGCTGATCAACACCATGGTCGAAATGATGACGGCCGCCTCAAAATCGTGGGTTAGCGCCGCAACGGTTGCCAGAGCCAGCAGCAGAAGGATGAATGCGTTGTTGAAGGCGCGCAGCAGGTGGGTCCACCACCCGGCCGTCTTCTCGTGGACGACCGTGTTCGGGCCGTATTCCTCGAGCCGCTGCTCGACTGCATCGCCGCGCAGACCTTCGGGAGTAGAACCGAGTTCCTGGAGTACACGTTGAATATCCACGCACAAGGCTTTCTCACGAAGCCTTTCGTCGTGGCGGACGCCCGAACTTTGTGCGTTGATCGTCGGTCGATTCTTCTTGTTCCCTTTCTCCAAGAGTGGGTTGCGCATTGCTGTGCATCTCCTTCCCTTTGGCCGCAATTCGCCGTCGCCGGCGCACGCACTTCCGTCGAATGGGCAAACCGCACCCCACGGCGTGAGCGAAGGCTACCCAAGCGCCGGGCGAGCGGACAAGCACACAACACCTGCGCGCCGTCTAGCCAGGATGAGAATGGTGGCGGGGTCGGCCACTGCGCGACGTCCTTACTCCGTCGCGAGAGGCCAGCCTCACCGCCTTAACAAGGAGAGGGCGGTTGAAAGAGACCAGTGCACGCGACCGAAGCGGACAACGTCAGCAGAAAGCCCACCCGCAACGGCGGCTCATCCTGCTCGGTTATCAAACTACTGCCATCGGTCGTTTCCATGTCTGTTCATCTGGAGCGATGGACTACAAGCTCCTCCGCCAGGATAAGCCCGTGTTGCCGACTCAGTCAACTGTTGAACAAGGGGTCTTTGAGTGAGTGTTTCGGATCAAACACTGTGCCTCTGTCTCTGTTCCGCAAAACACCCCTTGTTTGACTTGGGGAGTCAATTCTTCTTTTTGCACCTTCCCGAGCACCCCGTTTTCGATTGATTACATAAAAATAGGCCTGCGCCGTCGGCGCAGGCCCACGAATTGCCTTACTCCGATTTTGAGTTAACCGACGAACTTCCAGCCCTTGCGGAACTTCGGCTTCAGGTACTCGTTGGCCGCCTTGTTGTTGCTGAACATCCGCTTGTTGGCGTCCCATTCGAGCTTGCCTTCGAAGTTCATGGCAATCACGCCCAGCAGCATCCACTGCACGAACGGGCCGGCCACGCTGAAGTTCGAGCAGGAGCGCTCGCCGCCCTTGCAGGCGCGGATCCAGTCACGGTAATGGCCGGGCGAACGGGTGAGAAGCTGCGGCGGCAGCTTGTAGTCCTTCATCTTCTCGTCGGGCACCAAGCGGGTGTCCTCGCCGTAACAGCCGGTCGTCACCATGCCCTTGCTGCCGATGAACAGGCTGCCGTTGTTGTCCTTGTCGCCGATCAGTGTGCCTTCGGGCAGGCCGTCGACCTTGGGCGGCGCGGTGACGCGGTCATGCCAGAAGATCTGCACGGGCGGCATGCCGGGCCGGGCGGGGAAGTCGAAACGGATGACGGTCTGCAGCGGGAACGTGTACTTGCTCTTGCCCACCAGCTTGATGCACTCGACGCTCGACGGCGCGCCCAGGCGCATGGCCATGTTGGGTGTACCGAGGATGTGACAGGCCATGTCGCCGATGGCGCCGCAGCCGAACTGCGGATAGGCGCGCCACTTGATGGGGATGTAGCCGGGGCTGAAAGGCTGCGGCTCGGCGCCGCCCAGCCACGCATCCCAATCCATCGTGGGCGGAACAGGTCCCGGGGTTGGCTCGACGTCGGGCCCCTGCGGCCAGTACTTGCCGGGCCGGTCCGTCCAGGCCAGCACTTTGGTCACTTCGCCGATGTCGCCGTTCCAGATGATCTCGCAGCATTCTCGGGCGCCCTTGGTCGAATAGCCCTGGTTGCCCATCTGCGTGGCGACACCGTACTTGGCGGCGGCTTCGGTGAGTTGCTGAGCTTCCCAAACCGTTCGCACCAGCGGCTTCTGACAGTACACGTGCTTGCCGCGGACCATCGCCCACATGGCGGCCGTGCCGTGCATGTGATCGGGACAAGAAACCGTCACCGCGTCGATGTTGTTGGTCTCCTTGTCGAACATGCGCCGGAAATCCTTGTAGCGGGCAGCTTTGGGGAACTGCTTGTAAGTGCGAGCCGCGCGCTCGTCGTCGGGGTCCACCAGCGCCACGATGTTCTCGGTGGAGCAGCCCATGAGGTCGCTGTAACCCTTGCCGCCCGCACCGATGCCGGCGATGTTCAACTTCTCATTGGGTGATTTGTAGCCGAGTCGCTTTAGCGAAGGGACGCGGCTGAAGCCCGCCTGCGGCACCGCGCCCGCCAGCAGGCTTCCGTAAAAGAAGTACCGTCTGCTGAATTCATGAGACATGATTTACCACTCTCCTAACAACGCGGTCTAACGCTGGATGCGCGCCGATCCGCCCTTTGCGAACGCCCGCACCTGCTCGACCGTCGCCATGGTTGTATCTCCCGGGAACGTGGTCAACAGCGCGCCATGCGCCCATCCCAGGTTCACGGCTTCCTGCGGCTCCTCGCCGGACAACAGGCCATAGAAGAAACCGGATGCAAATCCGTCGCCGCCGCCGACGCGGTCCAGCACCGTCAGTTCGGCGGTCGGTGCGATGTAAGTCTTTCCGTCGATCCATGCCACCGCGCTCCAGCTGTGGTGGTTGGTAGAATGAACCTCGCGCAGCGTCGTGGCGACAACCTTCACCTTGGGGTACTTGGCGATGACGTTGTCGATCATGCCGAAGAACGTGCTCGGGTCGAGCTTGGACTTCTTGGCGACTTCGGGACCGGGGATTCCGAGGCCCATCTGCAGGTCCTCTTCGTTGCCCACCAGCACGTCCACGTTCTCGACGATGCGGCCGATCACGCCCAGGGCGCGCTCGTGGCCGCCCCAGATGTTCCAGAGTTTGGCGCGATAGTTGAGGTCGAAGCTGACCACGGCGCCGGCTGCCTTGGCCGCCTTCATGCCTTCGATGATCACTTCGCCGGTGGTCTCCGACAGGGCCGCGAAAATGCCGCCGCTATGGAACCAGCGCACACCGCCCGCGAAAATCGACTTCCAATCGAAATCGCCGGGCTTCAATTGCGCGGCCGCCTCGTTGCAGCGGTTGTAGAAGACCACTGGAGCGCGTACGCCCTGGCCGCGGTCACTGTAAACGGTTGCCATGTTGGGGCCGCTCACGCCGTTGTGTTTGAACCGCTTGTAGAAGGGTTTCACGCCCATGGCGCGCACGCGCTCGGCGATCAGGTCGCCGATAGGGTAATCGACCATTGCCGTGGCGATGCCGGTGTTCATCCGGAAGCAATCCGCCATGTTGGCGGCTACATTGAATTCACCGCCGCTCACGTGGATGGCGCACTGAGTGGCTTTGCGGAACGGGATAACCCCCGGATCCAGCCTGTGCACGAGAGCGCCGACGCTAACCAAGTCCAACGCCGCGTCCTGACGTATGTCCAAACCGTATTTCATTCCACTCTCCTGTATGATCCAGACTTGCTGGCGTAAATCTCACTGTATCAAAACCGCCGCCATGACCTACTGATACTTCGGGTATGGCGGCTTGTGGTGAACCGGCAGCGGGTTCTTCTTCAGATCGTCGAGCAGAACCTGAACGGCTTTTTCGAGTTGCGGGTCATGGCCCTGGCGGACCAGACTGGGATCCTGCTCCACTTCGATGTCCGGAGCGACGCCGTAGTTCTCCACTTCCCACTTGCCTTCCGGGGTCCAGAACCCGCGATTGGGAGCACTGACGGCGCCGCCGTCCACTAGCCTCGGCACCGGCGCGTAAAACCCCACCAGGCCGCCCCAGGTGCGCTTCCCAATCAGCGGACCCAGCTTGGCGCGGCGGAAGTAATACGGCATCGAATCGCCGCCCGAACCCGCGTATTCGTTGATGAGCATGGCTTTGGGGCCGAAGATGCCGGCGATGGGCGTAGTCATATCCCTGCCTTCCCGCGTGGTGCGATAGTTCTGCAGCTTGTGGCTCAGGTAGTCCACCACGTAGTCCGCCGAGAGCCCGCCGCTGTTGAAACGTTCGTCCACGATGGCGCCTTCCTTGCCCGCCTGCGCGAAGAACCAGCGCGTGAAGTTCGTGTACGCGCCGGAGGACGTGTCGGGCAGGTGCATGTACGCCAGCCGGCCGTTGCTGAGCTTGTCCACCAGGCGGCGATTGTCCTCCACCCACGCCATGTAACGTAGTTGCCTCTCGTCGGCGACCGGAACCACGGTCACCTCGCGCGAGCCATCGGTTGTCGGGTTCGGCCCCACGCGGAGGACAACGCTCTTGTTGGCGGTGGCTTCCAGGGCTTTGTAAAGGTTGTCTGAAGACGTGATGTCTCGGCCATTCACGGCCAGCAGGTACTCGCCTTCGACGACGTTCACGCCCGGAGGCGCGAGCGGCGCGCGCAACTGCGGCGTCCAGCTTTCCCCGTCGTAAACCCTTGCGAAGCGGTAACGGCCGTTCTCGATGCGGTAGTCTGCGCCCAACAGCCCGCCCGGCACCTTCCTGGCTTCGGGCATGTCTCCTCCCACGATGTAGAGATGGCCCACCGTGAGCCGGCCGTACATTTCCGTGAACAGGTAGTTCAGCTCGTAGCGCGTGGTGATGGTGTCCAGGTATGGTGCGAATTCCCGCTCGAGCGCCTTGAGGTCCAGACCGTGCAGGTTCGGGTCATAGAAGAAATCGCGCTCGATGCGCAGCGACTCGCGGAACATCTGCTTCCATTCCTGGCGCGGTTCAAGCCACATTTCCATGCCGTCCAGCCGCAGTTCACCTTCACCGGGCTTAAGCGGAGAGGACGACGGGGCGATGATCGTCTTCGCGCCCTGGCGCACCAACATCTTCTCGCCGTTCGCCGAAAGGGCGAACGCGCCGATGCCTTCGGCCAGCTTCGTGGTCTTGCGAGTGGCCAGGTCGAAGCGATGTAGGACGTTGACGCTCGAAACTCCCACGGGCATCACGATCGGTCCGCCCTCGATCAGATAAAGAATGCCCGCTTTGCCCGCCACCAACTCTCGGTAATTCCGTGCCGGAATCGGCAGCGCCAGTGTGCGGCGGCCGATGCGGTCGAAGTCGATCGTGACTTTCACCGGTTCCTTTTCTTTGGATGGAGCGGCGGATGCGGTTTTCTCCTTCTCCTCGTCGCTTTCCGGGGCGAGCGGCGTCGGCAGATCCTTGCGCAGCACCAGAACGTACACGCTGCTCGACACCGGACGGTTGAAGCTCCACATGGTCCCTTCAACCACCGGGCCGATGTTGGTGCTGGCCGTGAAGAAAAGGTACTTGCCGCTTGCGTCGAACACCGGATCGCTCGCGAAGCTCATTCCGTCGGTCGCCTGGTGAGTTTTGCCAGTCTCGATCGAGTAAAGATGGATCGTCCGCATGTGGCTGGGCAGAAACTTCGTGTAAGCCAGCCAGCGGCTGTCTGGCGACCATTTCGGTGCCGGCACGCCATCGGGCGGTTGGAACAGGTCTTTGTCCACCTCAACCGGCGTCTTCTTTTCGAGATCGATGTACCAGACCCGCAGGGACTTGTCGGTGTAGGCGATCTTCTTCGAGTCCGGCGACCACTCCAGCCGGTCATAGAATGACGGCGCACCGAGGCTGAACTTCCGAACCTGGCCCGCGCCATTCTGCGGGCGCACGTGCAGCTCATACTCGCCCGATTCGTCCGAGAAGTAGGCGATCCATTTGCCGTCGGGCGACCAGGCTGGGGAGCGCTCCGCCACGCCGGAGGTGTTCGTGAGGTTGCGCGCGTCGCCCTTCTCGGCCGGGACCGTGAAGATTTCGCCGCGGGCTTCAAAGACAGCACGAGCGCCGGTGGGCGACAGGCCCACTTTGCGGATGTTCGCCGCGGTCTTCATCAGGCGTGGGCGCACCTCGGGGAAGTCCGCCGCGATCCGGATATCCACTCGATGCGCTTTGCCCGACTTCAAATCGTATAGCCAGATTTCGCCGAAGCGCTCATATACGATCGCGCCGGGACCCAGGGAAGCCGAGCGGATGTCGAGACCGTCGTTCACCAGGGCCTGGGTGACCTTCTTCGTGCGCGTGTCGTAATAGAACAGCGTGACGGCGCCGGCGCGGTCCGAGAGGAAGTAGATACGGTCGCCGGCCCACATGGGATTGAAGTCGTTCGAGTTCTCGCGCGGGATCTTCTCGATGCTGGAGTCGGCCAGTGTGGCGATCCAGATCACCGCCATGCGGCCGCCGCGATATCGCTTCCATGATTCAAAAGCGCGCGCTAGCGGCATATAGGCGAGCTTGGAGCCATCGGGCGAGAAGGATCCCTCCTCGGCCATGGGAAGAGGGATCTCTTCCGGGAACACGCCGTCCGGCGCGATGGTGAAGAGGCGATTGGATCGTGTCTGGCTTGCGCGGCCCGAGCGGAACAGGATGCGCTTCCCGTCGCTTGACCAGCCTTGAACGATGTCGATTGCCGGGTGGTATGTCACGCGACGGGGAACTCCGCCGGAGGCCGGCATCAAATAGACATCCGGATTGCCGTCGTACTCGCCGGTAAAAGCGATGCGGGAGCCGTCGGGTGAGAAGTAAGGATCCGTTTCGGTGCCCACGCCCGTGGTGAGGCGTACCGCCTCGCCGCCCGAGCGCGGCACGCTCCAGAGATCGCCGGCGTACGAAAAGACGATGTGCGTGCGGTTCACGGCCGGCCGCCGGAGTAGCGGCCGAGGCTCGGCCGCGGCCAGTGCAGGCAGGGCGGCGCAGATCAAGACAAGGGAAAGTGAGAAGTGACGCATAGCTACCAACCATTCCATGGTAGCTATGCCGGGCCGTGTGCCGCTATTCGCGGAGACCGAAAACGCTAAGGCTTTGGCTGGGACGGAGGCTCGAACCTCACCTCGATTGTGGTCGCGACCTCCACAGGCTTGCCGTTCAGCAGCGTGGGTTTATACTTCCACTGCCTCACAGCTTCCATCGCTGCCGGAACCAGTACGGGATGGCCGTCCATGACCTGCATTTGCTGTACTTTACCTTCGGTGCTCAGAATCACGCTCAAAGTGACGACGCCAGTCACCTGGGCCTCGACGGCCGCCGGCGGATAGACCGGCTCGACGCGCTTGGCCAGCAGGGCTTGCTGCACGTTGCCTCCAACGCGTATCCGCATCGGCATGGACGCTGGCCCGGCTGCTTTAGGGACGGAGGCAGGCAAGACGTTTCTTAGCGTCGTGGGCGGCAGTGCCCTTGTGCCGGGCGGCAGCATTCTTGGCACGAGGCCGAGGGCTTCGACCCGTTTCCACAGCTGATCGCCGTATTCAAGAACCGGCGCCAGTTCGGGATGCTCTTCAAGTAATGGCGAATGCAATGTGCGGGGCGGCAAGGCCCCTGACGGCGCTGATGAGCCTCGGAGCCTTGTGGCCACGCCCACGAGGAGGAAGTTGTCGGAAGTGCCTTCCAATTCTAGTCTGATCTTCTCGGCCAAGGCTGGGTTACGGAAAGGGTCATTGGCCTCGCCACCGCCAGCTTTCATGGTTGCGGTAAGTATGCGTGCATACAAGGATGCCAATTGACCGCGGGCAGCGAAAGAGACTTGGCCAGGGCCTCCCAATAATCGCGTATACAAGCCAATTGCCACTTCCACCCCCCTGCTACTACGAGAGAGAAAGTCAGCGGCGTTAGTCAGGACATGCCAGTTTTCGGGATGTAGGCGAACCTGTTGACACCATAGTTCCAGTGCGCGGTCGTAGTCGGATTCGTCATTCAGAACTGTCGCTTCGGGAGAGATCGCAACCGAGTACATCCTGGCGACCTCATTCTCTGGGTGGTGTTCGATCAGCCAAAAAATATGATTGAGGCGCGGCTGCCGGATCGCGTTCAGAAAATAGTAGGCAACTACTTTTGCGCGCGCTTCGATATCTTCGGGATCCGTCCGCAGGTGTGCTTCGATCTCCTCGGCCTGTGCCGCAGTGAGTTTGTTCCCCGCTACAAGATTTTGCACGTAGGCGCCTTGCAGAATCACCTCGGGTTTTTGCGGCTCTGGTTGTACGAAGCGCACCGTCGCGGTGCCGTAGGCGAGCGGGACGCAGGCGAGTACCAGCGCGGCCCAGCGCGCCTTGCTCAGACCGGGTGCCAGACGACGCGTTTCGTCCAGAACCAGTTCGATCCGATGGCGCACTTCATTCGGACGGGCCATGGCCATGGCTTCCCAGACCAGGCGTCCGCGGCCGGCGCGTACGGCGGCGGCCATGTCGAGTAAGGCACCCGCATACTGTTCGCGGTTGCCAGTGAGGACGATGGCTTCATCGTCGCAGGCCTGCTCGGCGTTCGCGATGAGCGCACGTTCCAGCCACCATGCTAGCGGATGGAACCAGTACAGCGCGCGGTTCAGGTTCGCGAGTAAGCCCACGAGGTAGTCGCCACGCTTCACGTGCGCACTTTCATGCGCCAGAACGGCACGGAGTTTGCCTTCCCCCCACTCGCGCCAGCCGGCCGGCAGCAGGATTTGCGGCCTCGCCCAACCGATGGTGACGGGAACGGTGATGCCGCCGCATTCGGCCACCCGGATGCCGGTGGGGAAGGGTTCGTCGATGGCTTTGCTGGACCGGATGAGCCGCCTGGCCACCGCGTAGCCGCAAACCAGGCGGCCCAACATGATCGACGCACCGGCGGCGTATAGCGCGCACAGCATGAATTGCCAGCTCCACGGAAGCCGCTCGGAAACCGGTGAGCTTGGCGGCGCTAAGGGCGAATCCGGCACCGTGGCCGAGACTACCAGCGGGACCTGCCGCGAGGGTATCGCATCAGGCGCCGCGGCCGGATGTCCCACGCGCAACGTGAGCGACGGTGCAAGCCACACGAGCAGCGGGGCCGCGAGCATCGCCGCCAGCACCAGCGACCAGACGGCGTGCCGCACATCCGCCCTTCGGACACGGCAGACAAACAGGACTACCCAGGCCAGCGCCGCCACTACGGCGACCCGCACACTCACACTGGCCAGAAGAGAATCGACCTCGGCATCGATAGACATCTCAGTCTCCTGTGCTCTTGTCCTTACGCCGGGCGATCCTGCGTCCCAGCCGTTCCAGTTCGCGCTCGTCTACGATGTCGTTGTCCACCATGCCCACGAGCAGTTCCTCCACCGAGCCGCCGCAAAAACGGTCGATGATACTCCGCACCGCGCGCGCCGCCACGCTCTGCGGCGCTTCATTGCCGGTATAGATGTAAGTGCGGCCGTCGATGCGGTGGCGCACGTAGCCTTTTTGCTCCAGCCGTCGCAAGATCGTACGGACGGTGGATTCCTTCATGGGGCGGCGAGCCTGAAGCGCCTCCCGGATCTGCTCGGCCGTGGCGGTGTTGCGGGACCAGACCAGGTCCATGACGAGGTGTTCGAGTTCGCTGAGGGGCTTGCGCGATTTATTTCTGCTAAACATTGTAGCGTTACAAAATGTAACAGTAAAGCGGCGCGATGTCAAGAGAAAAAGGAGCGTATAATCGCGGGTGAGGGCCTCTGTATGGCATTCCGATACCTTTTAGCCCCCCTGCTTCTGGTTGCGGCCATCTGTGTGTGTGCGGCCGAAACGAAACCGCCCGCCACCGCGCGCGGCGAGGGCGAATCGGCGGAGATCACCGCTACGCTCTACACGGACAAGTCCGCGATCACTACCCTGATCGGTCACCCGCTGGATGGGGACTACATCGTGATCGACGTGCGATTAGTGCCCCGCGGCGAGAATCCGCTCTCCGTTCTGCGCGACGACTTCCTGCTGCGTTCGTTCAAGGACGGACAGAAGTGCCAGCCTTTCGCTCCCAGCCAGATCGCAGGGCAGGGAACCCTGATGGTCTCGAGCGGCGGCGCCGGCGGAGCGATGATGGGTGACAGCAACGGCCCGGTTTGGGGCGGCACCGTGGGCCAGCCGGGACGCCTGGGCGGTACGGGCGGCTCGGTGGGCAACGCAGGCGGGGATACCGTGGCGCAAGGCACCGTGCAAAGCGGAGGCAAGACGAGGTCCAATCCTACCCTCGACGCCCTGAAGGAGAAGATCCTTCCGGAGAAAAAGACCAGCGAGCCGGTCTCGGGACTCCTCTATTTCTTCCTGGAAGGCAAGCACAAGCCCAAGGATCTCCAACTGGTTTACAGCGGTGGTGGCGGCAAAATCGTTCTTCAGTTCAAATAAACAAATAATGCGCATTCAAGATCTGGATACACCGGTACTCATCATCGACCTCGACATCATGGAGCGGAACCTGCGGCGCGCGGTCGGTTACGCGCGCGAGCACGGCCTGCGCCTACGCCCGCACACCAAGACGCACAAGATCCCGGCCATCGGCCGGAAGCAGTTGGAGTTTGGCGCGGCCGGCCTCTCGGTGGCCAAGGTAAGCGAGGCGGAGGTGATGCTGAGCGCTTCCCCCGAGGATCTTCTGTTCGCCTACCCGGTGGTCGGCAGCGCGAAAATGCCTCGGCTGGTCGAAGTCGCCCGCCGCACCCGGGTGACGGTGGCACTGGACTCGATCAAGGTGGCGCGCGCGTTGAGCGACGCCGCCAGCGCCGGGAAAGTTGAGCTGGGAATCCTGACGGAAGCGGATGCCGGGTACTGCCGGGTGGGCGTCCAGCCGGGCGAGGCGCTTCTGAGCTTGGTTCGGGACGTAGCGCGGTTGCCGCATCTCAGGTGGGAGGGCATCGCCATCTATCCCGGCCACATTCGGGACCTCCGCCAGCCGGAAGGGCAGCGCCAACTCGAGGCCGTTTCGAAGACGGTAGCTCGAATCCGCGAGGACCTGAAGCGCGCCGGGTTTGAACCGCGCATCGTGAGCGGCGGCTCCACTCCCACGCTCTACCATTCGCACCTGGTGGAGGGAATGAACGAGATCCGCCCCGGCACCTATGTCTTCAACGACAGGAACACCTGCGAGGTTGGCGCCTGCCGTATCGAAGACTGCGCGGCTACCATCATGTGCACGGTGGTTTCGACGGCCTATCCCGGGCAAGCGCTCTTCGATGGCGGTTCAAAGACGTTTTCCTCGGACCGCACGGATTCACCCACGGAGGTCAACTTCGGTTACGTGGTGGGCGATCCGGGCGCCGTCTTCACGAAAATGAACGAAGAGCACGGCTACCTGGATATCCGCCGTGCCGACCGTAAGTACGAGGTCGGTGACCGCCTGCGCGTCATCCCCAGCCACGTCTGCACGGCCATGAACATGCACGAGAGAGTGTACGGCGTGCGCGGCGATGAAGTCGAGGTTGTCTGGGAAGTGGCCGGCCGCGGCAAACTGCAGTAGCCGGACTACAACTCGAGAATCACGGGAATGATGAGCGGCCGGCGGCTGGTTTCCTTGGTGATATAGCGTTTCAGGTCCACGCGGATCTTTTCCTTCATCATTCCCCAATCGG
Organism: uncultured Solibacteraceae bacterium; assembly: GCA_964384215.1. Lineage (GTDB taxonomy): Bacteria > Acidobacteriota > Terriglobia > Bryobacterales > Bryobacteraceae > JAJFUV01. The sequence continues at coordinate 41,196 of CAYLLB010000035.1, forward strand.
CGCGCTCTTCGGTGGTGGAAACCTCGAACGTCCGCATGACCACCTGGCGCGCTTCCGCCAGGAACGCGGCGGAATCCTCTGCCACGAATCCCCGGCTAACGATTTCGGGCATGCCTTCGATGTGCCCCGTGTGCTTGTCGATGGCAATGATCGGGATGACAAAGCCGTCTTCGCTCATGTGGCGGCGGTCGCGAATGACCATGTCCTCGACGACCTCGTCCAGCGTGCCCGAGTCGATGCAGACGCGCCCCACCGGAATGCTCGCTCCCCTACGGGCGCCCTCGCTGTCGATTTCAAGCGTTTCGCCGCTATCGAGAATGAACGTGTCTTCCAGCCCCACGTGGCGCAAGTGCGCGGCCAGAGCGGCGTGCCGCGAAAGCTGCCGGTACTCGCCGTGGATGGGCATGAAGTAGCGCGGGCGCACGAGGTTCAAAACCAGTTTGAGCTCTTCGGCGCTGCCGTGGCCGGAGACGTGCACCGGCGGATTCATGCTGCCGTAGATCACTTCGGCGCCGCGGCGCGACATGTGGTTGATCATGCGGTAGATGGCTTTCTCGTTGCCCGGAATGATGCGCGAACTCAATACCACGGTGTCGCCCGGTTCGATGGATAGGTGCTTGTGGTTGTCCACCGACACGCGCGCCAGCGCCGACATCGGTTCTCCCTGTGTGCCCGAAACGATCACCGCCACCTCTTCCGGCGGGAGGCTCATGATGTCCTGGGGCCGCAGTAGAATCCCATCCGGAATATTCAGAAGGCCCAGGTCGCTCGCGATCTCGGTGACCGTATTGACGCTCCGGCCGAGCAGGGCCACTTTGCGCCCATACTCGTCGGCCATGTCGAGAATCTGCTGCAGCCGATGCACCGAACTGCTGAAGCAGCTCACGATCAGGCGCTTTTCCGCGCGGTTGAAAATCTCGTCAAACCTCGGGCGGATGGCCCGCTCGCTACCCGTGTAGCCCGGGACGTCCACATTGGTGGAATCGGACAACAGGAGAAGCACGCCGTGCTTGCCATACTTGGCCAGCGTGTGCAGGTCGAACAGCAGGTTGTCGGTGGGCGTTGGGTCCACCTTGAAATCGCCCGTGTGGATCACGACGCCGAGCGGCGTGGTGATGGCCAGCGCCATGGCGCTGACGATCGAGTGGGTGACGTGGATGAATTCGATCTTGAACGGACCGATCTCGACTCTCTCGCCCGGTTCAACCACATGCCGCTTGGTGTCGGCGAGCATCTCGTGCTCTTCCAGACGCCTCTCGACCAGCGCGAGCGTGAAAGCCGTGCCGTAGACCGGGACGTTGATTTCCGAAAGCAGGAAGGGCACCGCGCCGATGTGGTCCTCGTGGCCGTGGGTCAGGATCAGCGCGCGGACGTGCTGCCGGTTTTGCTCGAGATAAGCGAAATCGGGCGTGACAATGTCCACGCCGAGCAACTCTTCCTCGGGAAACATCATGCCGGCGTCGATGACGATGATGTCGTCGCCGTAACGCAGCGCCATCGAGTTCATGCCGAACTCGCCCAGTCCACCCAGCGGAATTACCTGCAATTTCGCACCCGGCATAGAAGATTCAGCGTAGCACAGCAGGTTGCGCTCGCAGCCGGACGGCTCAATTGGTAAGATGACCGGGAAGTGGAGGCGGGTTAGATGAACTTACTGAAGCGAACCATTGTCATTTTGACATTCCTGTTGACCGGCGTGGCGGCTGCGCAGGTGCGCACCCCGTTGGATATTCCCGACGTGTCCGGCTACAAAGTCCTGAAGTGCGATTTTCACATGCACACGGTCTTCTCCGACGGCGAGGTGTGGCCGTCCGTGCGCGTGCGCGAAGCCTGGACCGAGGGCCTGGATGCCATCGCCATCACGGACCACGACAATTACCATCCGCACCGCGACGACGTGAAAGTGGACTTGTGGCGGCCGTACAAGATCGCGCTGCCGGTGGCCGAGGATACCGGCATCCTGCTGGTGCCCGGCGTCGAGATCACCCGCGGCAACCTACACTTCAATGCCCTGTTTGTGAAAGATCCGACGGTGTTCGGCGAACTCGAGTTGCTTCCGGCACTACGCAAAGCGCGCGAGCAGGACGCCTTTGTGTTTTGGAACCATCCGGGGTGGAGGGGGACTGCCGAGTGGTGGCCGCCCATCGCAGCGGCGTACGGCGAGGGCCTCTTTCAGGCCATAGAAGTGGTTAACGGGACGACCTGTTACGCGGAATCCTACCCCTGGGTCGGCGAGAAGAAACTCGGCATCGTCGCCAACAGCGACATTCACGCTCCGGCTCCCCTGGGCCAACCTGACAGGGAGCGGCCCATCACGCTGGTGTTCGCCAGGCATGCCAGTGTCGATGGGATTCGCGAAGCGTTGTTCGCGCGACGCAGTGCGGCTTGGCTGGGCGAGGACGTCTGGGGACCGGAAGCGCTGGTCACCGGACTCTGGCACGCTTCGGTGAAGCCCATCGCGCCCGAAATTACGGCTACGGCGGGCCGCCGCGCGGGTCTCCAACTGCGGAACTCGAGCGCGATTCCGTTCCAGATGAAAGTCGTCAAGCAACCCGAGTGGATGCGGGTGCGCGCCCGAGAGGTTGCGCCGCAGCGGATCACGGGCGTTTTCGTCGATATCTCGAAGGATGCGCCGAAGGGTGCCCACGAAGTGAAACTCGAATTGGAGATCACCAACCTGCACACCGCGCCGCACCAAAATGTGACCGTGACGCTGCCGTTCACGGCGACAGTGAAGTAGCTGATTCCAGCTATGCCACTCACAAGACGTACGATGATGGCCGGCGCCGTTGCCACATTCGCCGCTGCCAAACCACAGCGCCTCCGGGACGCGGGTTGGGTGTGGGAAGGCTTCACCTTCGATGCCGGAGTGACGCCAACGATCTTCGGGGTCGGCCAGGGCGCGGAGTTCTTCGGCTTGAAAAAGGTCGTGTGGCAGTTCGTGCCCAACAATGAACTGGCGCTGGACCATCTCAAGCGGATGGACGAAGTGGTGCTGCACGTGTTGCGGTACGAGTACAAGTACACGCGCATTGTGAAACCGGACGGCCGTAAGACGGACGCGCTCTACATGGATGTCGTTGCCACCGCCCAGGCCATGATCGAGGAGACGCGCAACGTCGTGAGCTTGGCCGCCAAACATCCGAACGTCACCGGCGGCTTCTTCGACGACGTGCTGTTGAGCATCCGCGACGGGAAGCTGACCCCGGAGCAGTTCCACGAATTGCACCGGACACTCACGGCCAACCGCCGCCTCAAGTTGTGGACCGTGGTCTACACGCACGAGTTGGACGCGGCGCGCTGGGCGCCCATCAAGGAGTCGGTGGACGTGGTGAACCTGTGGGTGTGGAGCGCCAAGGACCTGGTGAATTTGGACCGCGACCTGGATCGCTGCCGCGCCATCTTCGGCAATAAGCCCGTGAATCTTGGCTGCTACCTCCGCGACTACCCCGGGCACCGTGGCGTGCCCATGGATCTTTTGAAGTTCCAATGGGAGCGCGTGGCGAAATATCTTGGCGAGGGTTCCATTTCGGGTTACTCGATCCTGGGCACCACGCTGATTGACGAGCACATCGAGCAGGCGCAGTGGGTCCGCGACTTCATCGCGCGTCACTGACTCGATCGGGATGCTATTCTGAGCGTGTGCCGGAGAACAACGAGACGACCAACCTGGGCTACGCCGCCATCGTGGACGTCGAAACGACAGGATTCAGCCACGAATACGACGAGGTTGTGGAACTCGCTCTCGTGCTGTTCTCGTTCGACCAGGCGAGCGGGACGGTCGTCGAAATTGTGGACCAGTACGTGGGTTTGCGTGACCCCGGCCGAGCCATTCCGCCGGAAGCGACCGGCGTCCACGGCCTGCGCCAGGAGGATGTGCGCGGACACAGGCTCGATGAGGACAAGGTGCGCGATCTCCTTTCCCGCGCACAGTATCTGATCGCGCACAACGCGAAATTCGATCGCGGCTTCCTTGTGCGCCTGTTTCCTGAAGTCTGCCGCAAGCAATGGCGCTGCTCGATGGACGGAATCAACTGGCGCCAAAAAAGGTATCCGTCCAAGGGACTGCAACAACTGCTCGCTAGGCACGGCATCGCGGTCGATACCGCGCACCGCGCGCTCGCAGACGTGCGTAGCACCCTGGCGCTGTTGAGGTATGTGCAGCCGTCCGGCCGTACCTATCTGGCCGAACTACTGCAAATCTAAGCCGGGGCCTGGGTTACGGAATCCGGGCGGCCAGGGCCTTGGCCCGGCCCTGCGCGTCGTCTTCGGGCTTCAGGTTGGCGAAGCCGGCCAGGTAGCGGCCCTTGCGGAATACGCAGAGCTTGCCGAGATAGCGGTCCGTCGCTTCAAAACCCTCGTCGGCGATCTGGACCGGTTGGGTCTCTCCGATGCGCGCTTTCAGCCGCTCAAGAACTTTGGTGGCCGAAGCGGGGCTTTCCTCCGGAATCAGGAACGCCTTGCCGCTCGAGTAGGGCGCCACGAAGCCGCGCTTGAGCATTCGCAATCCCAGCACACTCTCCGGCACAAGGCGGATCGCGTCGGCGTCCAGTCCCTCGGGCGGGAACCATGTGAGCGCATCGGGGAGCGCGGTGCGCCCCTCGATGCGCTTCTCCATGGCCACCACGAAGTTCCGCAGCACGGGGCTGTGGTCTCCGGCGGGATTGGCGGCCAACTCGACGAAGAATTTGTCTTTGGCGAAGATCGCACGTTGGGGCAAAACCTGGCCGGCCATGCCGATCTTCTCGGTCTTCTGGCGCGGATCGCGGTTGGACACGAAGATGCCGAAAGCCGAATCGGCGCTGGCCATCTCCGAAATATCGAACACGATGGTTGTGTCGCCCGACGTGCAGGTGACACCGTTCATACGCACGAACTGGTAAATCAGATAGCCTTCCGAGTTACCGTTCATGTAGTCATAGAGGTTGTCGGCCGTGTAAGTGCGCGCAGACCCCTTCTGCTGCCACCCGGAGACGAGCGAGCAATCGGGCTTCTGAGCGAGCAGCGCGGCCGCCGCGGCAATCAGAATCGCGAGCCGCTTCATGCCAGCAATTCCTGCGCGCGCATAAGACGTTCACTGACGTGCACGCCGTTGGGGCACTCGATCGTGCAGCCCGAACACTCGCGGCAACGGACGCTGGTCACTTCACCGGGCAGTTCAAGGAAGCGTTCGCGGGCCAGCGGGTATTCTCCGTAACCGTCGGCATACATCAGGCAGCGCAATATGTCGGCTACCGGCAGACCCTGCGGGCACATGCCTTCGCACGCGCCGCACTGGCGGCAGTAAAGCGGCCGGATGTAGTCGAGCTGCTGGGCGAGAATCTTCTCGTCCGCCTCGGTGAACTTCGACGACATGGCTCTGAAATCCTCATCGAGTTGCTCCACGTCGGTGATGCTCGGAATGGTCGTGTCGATGTTCGGATTGTTCAATACCCACTTGAGTGCGGCCAGCGGAGCGCCATCTCGCTTCATCACATTGTAGGCGCGTTCGCCCGGTTTCATCCGGCGGAAACCTCCCGCCATCACCTTCATGCCCACGACCCCCAGACCTGCTTTGTGCGCCGCCGCGATGGCCTCTCCGACTTTCGGGTCGGTGGCGAAGTTGTATCCCACCAGCACCACGTCGATCATGCCGCACTTGATGGCCCTGTCGATCACCTGGTCCTGCCCCTTGTGCGTGCTGACGCCCGCGAAGCGGATCTTGCCGGCCTTCTTGGCTATTTGCTGGGCCTCGAGTAGTTGGTCGGTGACTTCGTCACCCGAGTTCTTGGCGTGCAGATACCAGATGTCGAGGTAGTCGGTGCCTATGGTCTGGAGACTTGTATCGAGGTCCGCCAGGGCCTGTTGCGTGGTCCCACCGTGCGACTTGCTTGAAACGACGAGACTCTTGCGCCGGCTCTTGAGCGCATTGCCCACCATACGCTCATTGTTGCCGCCTTGATAGCCGCGGGCCGTGTCGAAGTGGATAATGCCCATGTCGGCCGCGCGCTCGATGACGCTGGGGTCCGACGTGATCATGCAACCGAAGCTCACCGTAGTGACCTTCAGCCCTGTGCGCCCAAGGGTCTTGTACTGCGGTTTCGCGGGCGAAACGGGAGCAGCCGCGGGAGCTGTCAACGCAGCGTTCGATTCGGCTACGCTGGAGGGCTTAGCAAGTCCGGCAGCCGGCAGTGCAACGCTGGCGGCCAGGAATCTACGACGCGAAGAGTCCGATTTCATAGGGTCTCCAAAGGTCTCAGCTATACTACAAACAGATTTTACACTAAAGGAGGTTTCGATTCGCCCCATGCGAGAAACGATCTCCCGACGCTATTTCCTGGATACCGCGATCGGGGCCGGCCTGGCCGCGCGCGCCGCCGCGCAAGAGAAGCAGGTTTTGGAGCAGGTGGTCCCGAACGACCGGAAGGCCTCGGTGTCCATTGCGCATGGCGACGAGCGCCGGCGCATCGTCAGCGAGTCGCTCGCGGCCATTGACGATCAGATCCGCCCCGTTCTGAAACGCAAGAAGTACGTCATCATCAAGCCGAACATGGTGTCCACGGAGAATCAACTCGCCGCGACGCACGCCGACGCGCTGCATGGGATTCTCGATTACCTGGAGCCGCGTTTCAAAGGGCCGGTCATCATTGCCGAGTCCTCCGCCGGCGACACCATGCACGGTTTCGAGAATTTCAAGTACCAGCAGGTGGTCAACGAACACCGGCGCCGCAAGGTGAGCCTGCTCGATCTGAATCGCGACGGGCGATACCAGACCATACCGCTGATCGATTACGACTGGCACGTCACGCCGGTGCGCCTGGCCGCGCCGCTGCTGGATCCGGACGCCTACGTGATCTGTGCCGCCGTCCTGAAAACGCACAACGTGACCGTGGCCACGTTGTCGGTAAAGAATATGACGCTTGGCGCGCCGCTGCGCAGCGTTCCCAAGCAAGGTCCGGCTTGGAACGATAAGCGCAAGTACCACAACGGCGTGCGCGGCACGCACTACAACATGTTCCTGACCGCGCAGAAGATGAAGCCGTTCTGGGGCGCCACCGTCATCGACGGATTCGAGGGCATGGAGGGCAACGGGCCGTCAAGCGGCACGCCGGTGGCCTCGCGCATCGCCATCGCCTCCACCGATTACGTTGCTGCGGACCGCGTCGGAGTCGAGTGCATGGGCATCAACCCGGACTGGCTCGGTTACCTCCAATACTGCTCCCAATGCGGCATCGGCCAGTACGACCTGGCGAAGATCTCCGTGCGCGGAGCGAAGATCGCCGACGTGAAGAAAACCTACCGTCTCCACCGTGACATCGAACGCGAGCTGCTGTGGATGGGGCCGATGGAGGAACTGCCGCCCAAACTGGGCATGGGGCCGAGGCAGCCGGATATTCCCGTCGAGGCGTAGTTCTTACAGTAATGGCCGTGTGCGCGGCCTTGCGACGCGTGAGGCAAGGCGCGTTTCGCGGTGACGCAAGGCGTCGGTTTCGCCTAGCGACAGTGCCGCGCGCGTCATTTCGAGAGCCATTTCATAGTTGCGCTCCCGGTGCTCGTAATGCTTGGCCAGTTCTTCGAGTGCCGCCGCGCGATAAGGATTGCGCTCGGCCGCCAGGTCGCTGAACAGGGCGAGTGCTCCGCTGGACCGGCCGAGCTTCTTCTCCAATAGCGCCGTGTCCCACATGGTCCGGAACAGGAGCTCGTCGGGAATGTTCAGCCCGATGGCACGCCGGAACAGCTGGATGGCCTCCTCGTAGCGCTCCATGGCGCGCAGCCACCGCCCCAGACCCACAAGGTCCGCGGCGTGGTGGACCGGCGCATCGGAAGGCGAGCGAAAGGCGCGCGGGACGATGCCGGTCAGGCAGGCGAGCGTGAGAATATCGAGCGCATTGTGGTGAAAAATGGGCGCTACACGGAAGGCCTCGCGCGTGCGCAGGTACTCGAAATACACGTACGGGATCATCTCGCCTGGCAAATCGCCCTGGCGCTCCACGCCCAGCACCTGGGTTTCCAACTCCACCAGCCGGCAGCTTTCAAATCGTAGTTTCCACAAGCGGCGCGCCCCATGCAGAAGGTCGAGGTGCTGCAGGCGCGCGAACGGCGGCCTTGATCGCGCCATGCGGTAGCGCGTTTCGAGCAGCGGCTGGTCGTACGTTTTGCCGTTGTAAGTAACCAGGACATCAAACCGGGAGAGGTATTCGCTGAGCGCGTGCAGCAGGCTGGCTTCTTCCCCGTAGTCGCGCATGAAGAACTGCTTGAGCCGGAACCCCTCCGGCGCGATGTGTCCCACGCCTACCAGGAAGGCGTACGTGCCCGTGCCCCCGGCCAGGCCTGTCGTCTCGGTGTCCAGGAATACCCAGCGCTCGGGCGGCGAATTCCGGATCTCACCGCCGGAAATCGCTTCGAGCAGATCGCACGGCAATTCGGCCAGCTCCGAAATGTCCACGCTGCCGTGCCGTCGGTGCCGCTCCCACAGCCGGTCCACTTCATAGTGCGTGCCGGCGGGGGTGGCCACTTCCTTGCCGTTTATGTACTCCTCCACCCCATAGCGCTCCGGCCGCTCATCGGTGCGATACGGGGCGCGAACGGCCGCGGGCGGCGGCGCGGAGGCGTACTTGCGGTCGATGCGCGCGATGCGGCGCCGGAGGATGGTGAGTTGCTGCTGGAGATCGTTTGGGGACACTTCGCTTTTTCTTTGCCTACTATAGAACGATTGTCAGGGACGTTTCAAGGCGCCGGAATCCGATACTTCACCTGGAGCCTTAGGTGTTTCAAACATCTTCTTGAATAATGATTGTTTCCATTCCGGGGATAATTGTTGTAATATTTGTCTGAGACTTGCTTCCCATGGAGCAGATCGATTCCCCCTTTGGGGACAGCGAACAGGTGCTGGCGCAGTTTAACCGGTTGATCCAGGAGATCCTGCGCGGAACAATGAACCGGAATTGTTTCCGCCCATGGGAAATTCGCCTGCTTTTGGACATCGAGAAGTGCACGCTGCGCGACGGCGCGAAGCGCGAAACGTTGCGCCGCTATCAGAAGGCGGTGCGGCGCGCCATGGAAAAGGGGGCCGCGCAGCCCATGCTGCTGAGCGAGTACCTGGAGGGCAACCGGGCGCGCAGAGCCTCGCGGGAGGATGGTTCGGCCCTTCGTGGCCCGTCCTCTTCTGCGATATCCTGAGATTGTAATTTCAGACCAACGGCATTTTGAGGAGGATCTTATGTCTAGTGCTGGCGCGCCCCCGTCCGGAGCCGGGAAACCGGTTCGGACAGTCTTCTGCGTGAAGTTGCAAAAGGAACTACCCGGGCTGGACGAACCTCCTTTCGACAACCATCCGCTCGGCCAGCGCATCTACGAGCATGTCTCGAAGGACGCCTGGCGGATGTGGGTTGAGCAGATGAAGATGATCATGAACGAGTACCGCCTGAACCTCGGCACGCGCGAGGCGCAGGAATTCCTGCTCAAGCAGATGGAAGCGTACTTCTTCGGAGAAGGCGCAGCGGTTCCCGCCGATTATGTGCCGCCAGGCGCCAAGCAGTGATTTGAACGGCTGTCCGCCCGGCGCGGGCTAGCATCCCTTTCCTGAAGTTCCCCGGCTGCTCTTCCGGCTTGCGCTGATCGTGTGTGCGCGAGTGTGGCACAATCTCTGGAGGCCCCTGACATACAGCTTACGGGGCCGGGAGAGCGATGAGAACCAATCATAGTGGATTCGTATCCCGGCGGCGGTTCATGAGCGCCGGTGGCGCCGTAGTGGCGGCGCCAATGGTTGTGCCGAGTTCCGTGCTGGGACAGCGCGCGGGAGCCGTGGCGCCCAGCGACCGCATTGTTTTCGGCGGCATCGGGATTGGCGGCCGCGGCATGTCGTCGGTCAACTGCATCCTGAGTTACAAGGACGCGCGCATGGTGGCGGTTGCCGATGTGCGGAACGAGCGCCGCGAGTTCGTCAAGAGCAAGGTCGACCAGCGTTACCAGGACAACGGCTGCGCCATGTATGCGAGCGCGGAGGAACTGCTGGCCCGCGACGATATCGACGGCGTCGTGATTGCCACGGGCGACCGCTGGCACACGCCCATGTCGATCATCGCGGCCAAGGCCGGCAAGCACATCTACTGCGAGAAGCCGTGTTCGATGACGATTCAGGAGAGTCAAGCGTTGGCCGCGGCCATCCGCCGCTACGGCGTTGTCTACCAGGCAGGCTGCCAGCGGCGTAACGGCAAGAACTTCGTGTTCGCCGTGGAGATGGCCCGCAGCGGCAAACTGGGCAAGCTCCAGACGCTGCACTGCAACTCCGTGCCCGGTCCCATCACGAGCCACGATTGGCTGCCGGCCGAACCTCAGCCGCCCAAAGAAGTGGTCGATTGGGACCGCTGGCTGGGGCCTTGCCCCTGGCGCCCGTACAACTCACGCTACGTCGCCGGACACTGGCGCGGCTTCTTCGATTTCCACGGCGGCGGGATCCTGGAATGGAGTTCGCACACCGCCGATCTCTGCCAGTGGGCCAACGACGCCGACGACACGCAGCCCATTGAGTACGAGCCCCAGGGTAAGAACCCTACTCCTTACTCGGTCAACTGCCTTTACTCGAACGGCGTGAAACTGGTGCATCGCGACACGGGCTGGATGGGGCTCGGCACTTGCAGCGTGCGTTTCGAAGGGGATAACGGTTGGGTGGAGACGGGCGACAGCGGGAAAATCGAGATCTCCGACAACCTCAAGAGCGAACTGCCTCCACCCGAGCAAGGGCAGGTGTTCAATCTCGCGCTGCATTACCACTGGCGTGATTTCATTCAGTGCATTAAGACCCGCTCGCTGCCCAAGGCCAACGCCACTGCGGCCGCCAACGCGCACATCGGCTGCCACGCGGCCTACATCGCGTTTCAACTCGGACGCAAGCTGACCTGGGATCCCGTGAAACAGGAATTCCTGAATGACGCGGAGGCCAACCGCATGCGGTCGCGCGAAATGCGCGAGCCGTGGAGGACCGTGTAGAGGAATCCATTACAGGGAAGGAGATACGAAACGATGCAAACGACTACCCAGACCAAGACCAAGCCCCCTGTCGTGGAGCCGCCGCCGGAGTTCCGCGCGGGCGAGATCATGTCTATGGACTCGCCACAACTGGTGGAGATCCTGAAGAATCCTGCATCGACGGAGTTCCAGCGGGCCAAGGCCTGCCAGCGCCTGGCAGTGGTTGGCAACAAGGACGCGGTGCCTGCCCTGGCCGCCATGCTAGGCGACCCAAAGCTGGCGCATTACGCCCGCTTCGGCCTGGCGCCGATCCCGGATCCAGCGGCCGACGACGCCCTGCGCGCGGCGGCGGGCAAGTTGAAGGGCATCCTGCTGGTGGGTGTGATCAACACTATCGGCCACCGCCGTGACGTCAAGGCAGTGCCGATGCTTACCCGTATGCTCAACGGTACGGACATCGAACTGGCCCGCGCGGCTGCGGCGTCATTAGGGCAGATCAGCGGCCCCTCGGCTACCAAGGCGCTTCGCGATGCGCTGGTCAGGACCAAAGGTGCGGTACGGACCGCGGCGGCGGAAGCCGGCCTCGTTTCGGCCGAAGGTCTGATGGCGCAAGGCGATCGCAAAGGCGCGCTGGCGCTTTACGACGTGCTGAGCCGCCCCGATATGCCGAAGCCCGTCCGCCTGGCAGCCATGCATTCGACCATTGAGGCCGAAACCTCACTGAGGCGAACCCGCCCGGCGGTGAAATAGCCTCAGAAACTACGGGCTACACGACGGCTTCGTTCACCGGGTCCCACTTCACTTTGCGCTCTTTGAAGTAGGACTCGACGCTCATCACAATGGCGATGGCCTCTTCCCAGGCCCGGTCCATGCCGCAGCGCGGCTTGTCGAGGCCGCGGATGGAGTCGATCCAATTGCGCTGGTGGTCGGTGACGGGATTGTCCGTGCGCTTCCATGTGTATTCCGGTTCGACCAGGTAGTTGGCCATCTGGTCGTCGAGGCCGAGCTTTTCGGCTTTCTTGCGGGCGGCGTCGAACTTATGCTTGGCTTCCGGTTTCCACTCCGCTGTGTACAGACGGCAGTGCCGCTCGGCCACTTCGATGGAAGCGTCGCGCCCCAGGATGTACGTGTTCGTGCCGTGGTGGCGGTTGTGGAAGGTGCAGGCGAAGGTCACGTTCATCTGCTGCTTCGGGTATTCGAACAGCACGTGCCATTGGTCGGGCACCTGGCGGTCTTGCTTCCAGAAGTAGAGCCCGCCCATAGTCTGGACGGCTTCGGGGATGCCCATGCCGCAGATCATGTTCACGCCGTCCCACTGGTGGCTCATCAGGTCGCCCGCGATGCCGGTGCCGTACTCCCACCAGCAGCGCCAGCGGAAGAAGCGTTCCGCGTCGAAGGCGGTCCGGAGGCTGGCGGCTTTCTGGAACCGGTCCCAGTCGACCGTCTGCGGCGTGGCATCGGGCGGCGTCACTTGGTTGTCGTAACGGGTGTAGAACTGCCACTCGGGCCAGGGGTTGGTGCGGTCGATGTAAGTGCGTGCCAGGGCTACCTGCCCGAGCTTGCCGCTCTGGAAGATCTCGCGGGCTTTGATGTAGGAACTCTCTGAGTTTTGATGGTGGCCGAGTTGCAGAGTGACGCCGTTGTCGCGCACAGCCCTGCGGATCGCCTTGGCCTCTTCGAGCGTTCGGCAGAGGCCCTTCTCAACGTAGATGTGTTTCTTCATCTGCGCGGCGCGCACGGCCATGGTGGCGTGCCAGAAATCCGGTGTGGCGATGACCACGGCGTCGACGTCGGGGCTGCTGACAGCTTTCTCCCAGTCCTTTGTGACCTCCGCCTTCTTGTTGAACGCGGTGTTCTGCGCCCGCTTGATGTTGGAGTCGTAAAGGTCGCAGATGATGGCGATTTCGGTGTTGGGGCACTCCTGCAGGCGCTCCAACAGGTAGATGCCGCGGGTGCCGACACCCACCATCGCCAGGCGCAGCTTGTCGTTGGGGTTGCGCTGGCTGAGTGCCGCGGGCGCCGCGCCGAGTGCGGCAGCGGATGTGGAGAGTTGTATGAATGAACGTCGAGTCTCTGACATGGGAAGCTCCGGTAGTAAACTTGCGCGAACATTCTATCACGCTGCGCGTGCGCCGCAACCACGGCGTCTCGCAAGTGTCGGTAGCACGTCAAGATGTCCGGTCTAACTAGCAAGTGAATTGTCCGGTA
>CAYLLB010000036.1:0-49053 GCA_964384215.1 uncultured Solibacteraceae bacterium
CTACCAGGCGCCACGACAGTATGACGGATGGCCGGCGACGAGGAAAGTGAAGTGTGGGAACATATACCTTGGCTACTCGCCCGACGGGATCCGGTGGGACATAGAACCGGAGCCGGTCCTGCCGTTCTACACCGGCGCTCCTACGAGCACGGTGTGGGACGAGGCTCTGGGTAAGTGGATCCTTTACCTGCGCGTGAACCCGAAGGGCCATGCGAACGACCCGTGGAAGACGCACATGGCGTTCGCGCGGCTGGAGATCGACCGAGACGCACTGGCAAAGCCGTATCCGTTCACCTCCAACCCGGCGAAGAAGCGCAACCAGTTTGACTCTTACGCCGCGCCCACGGACGAATTCCCGCCGGTGTTCGCAACGGACGACCTGGACCCGGACCACCAGGTCTACACGCTGAATGCTTTTCGATATACGGAATCCGACTACTACATTGCCTTCCCGAATATGTGGTATCCGAACACCAGCGATTGCGACGATGTGCAGTTCGCCTGCTCCCGAGATGGGATTCGCTGGGAACGCCCCTCGCGCCAGCCCGTGATCCGGCTGGGACTCCCGGGCTCGGGCTCGCAAGGCTACGTCACCAGCGCCGAGGGCGGCCTGATCCGCCGCGGCGATGAGTTGTGGCTGTACTACACCGGGCTGCCGGAGCGGCACCTCTCGCCGAATGTGAACTGGGAGTCGGTAAACGCGCGGGCCATCTTCCGAGTGGACGGCTTCGTTTCCGCCAACGCGGATCACCTCGGCGGCGAACTGGCGACAGTGCCCCTGATTGTCCGCGGGCGGTTCCTCGAGTTGAACGTGGACGCGAGTGCGGGAGGAGCCGTGCAAACGGAGCTGAGGGACGCAGCCGGGCAACCGCTGCGAGGTTTCACTCTTGAGGACTGCGACCGGCTGCGCGGCAACTCCACGCGCCTGCGCGTGAGTTGGGGTGGCAGCCCGGACCTGCGCCGGCTGGCGGGTTCGCCCGTCAGATTGCGGATCGCGATGCGCAGCGCCAGGCTTTACTCATTCCGCTTCGTCTGAACGCCCGCCGCCTCGCGCCAGTACCGGAACGTCTCCGCGGTGATGCCAGGGCGGGGATCCTCGTTGTACAGCTTCTCGAGCGCCGCGAAGAAAGCCGCCGCTTGAGCCTCCAGCCCCACCAGCCGCAGACACTTGAGGATGCGCGTAATGCGGAGGTGGTTGTGGTTCATGGGGTAGAGCCACGCGTGAGCGCGCTCGGCGAAATTCGGCGCCCGGCGAATTCCCGGCTCTTCGTCCGGCGCCATTTCAAAGCCGTAAAACCGCAGCATCCGCCCGAAGGCCGCCGTCACGGCGCGGCGCAGATCGTCCGAACGGCGGAACTCCCGGATGGCCGCCTGGTCCAGCAGCGGAGCGCGCGGATTGAAGGCACTGGGCTCGGTGAGGGGGAAAAGCCACTGTATGTAATCGTGAACGTCCTCGAGCGCGCCATCCGGCCATGCCAGGATCTCCCGCAGCAGGCGTCCCCGGTCGTCTCGGCCACTACCCGAGTAGAAATCCAGCAATCGTTCGCCGCCGCTCATATATCCCTTCCGCCGGCCTCCAGCAAGCCGTCCGAAGTCAGGCCACCGATCTCGAGATCCACGATCCTGTTGGGCTCGCGCGGCGCAGCCAACCTCACTTTCAGATAGTTGCCCGTGAGCGCCGTGCCGGGCTCGTTCAGTATGACGGCGGAGAGCGTCCGCCCCACCATGCCGCGCCGGAACTCCAGGTTCTTCGCCGCGGCCAACTCTCGCAGAATCCGGTTCCGATGCTTGCGCACCGCCATGGGCACCTGATGCGGCATCCCGGCCGCAGGTGTGCCGGGGCGCGCCGAGTAGGTGAAGACATGGAGGTAGGTAAACGGAAGACACTCGATGAAACTGCGGCTCTCTTCGAACTCCGCCTCGCTTTCACCAGGGAATCCAACCATTACGTCGGCGCCGATGGCGGCGTCGGGCATGAGCGCACGCACCAGACGTACGCGCTCTTCATAGTGGCGCGGCCTGTAACGGCGCCGCATGCGACGTAGTACGCTGTCCGATCCGGACTGGAGCGGAATATGCACGTGAGGCGCCATACGAGGCGAGGACGCCACCAGATTGAGCAGATCGCCAGACCAGTCCATGGGTTCCACCGAACTGAGCCGCAGCCTCCGCACATCGGTCTCGTCGAGCAAGCGCCGCAGCAGATCGACCAGACGGAAGCGGCCGCCGTGTTCCCTGCCCCACCGGCCCAGGTTGATGCCGCTCAGGACCACCTCGGCGTGGGACAGCGCCAGCCTCCGCACTTCCTCCACGACCCAGTCGGCATCGGCGCTCCGGCTGCGCCCGCGCACGCTGGGAATGATGCAGAAGGTGCAGCGGTTGCCGCAGCCGTCCTGAATCTTCAGGTTGGGACGCGTGCGATCGCCCGAAGCGTCATCCACCGGGGCGGCCATAAACTGCTGTTCGGCGGCAATGTCGCCCACCCGGATGAGGCCATGGTAAGGCGCACCGTCCTCTACCCGGACCAATTGCGGGATGTTGTGCTTGTGGGTATTGCCCACCACCCACTTCACGCCCGGGAAACGGATGAGTTCCTCGGGCCGGCGTTGCGCGTAACAGCCGGTCACCAAAATGGACGCTTCAGGATTGTGGCGATGGACGCGGTTTAAGGCATGCCGCAGATCTTCGTCGGCCGCGGCGGTGACCGTGCAGCTATTCAGAACCACGATGTCGGCAGATTCGACGTCTGGCGCGGCTACCAGTCCTTCGACGCCCAGAGCGCGCTCGATGGCGGCGCCGTCGGCCTGCGCGGCCCGGCAACCGAAGTTCTGGATGTAGAAGCGGCGCCCCACTACTCCATGATAAGGCGGGGAGTACGGGTTTTTCCCAATGGTGCCGCGGACGGCTCCTCCCGATTTGAAAGTAAGGCCCCGGGTAAGGGCCGGAAGGAGTCCTTCACTGTGAGTTCAGGCCGCGTTCTGTCGCAGGATGAAATCGACAGCGTATTCCGTAACCTGAAAGACAGCAACCAGGGCGAAGATCCCGCCAAGAAGGTGCGGCCGTACGATTTCCAGCGGCCGGATCGCATCGCCAAGGACCAACTGCGCGCCATCCATTTACTGCACGAGAACTTCGCGCGCAGCCTGGCGTCGAGCCTGTCGGCATATCTGCGTGCGTACGTCATGGTGAATCTGGTCTCGGTGGAGCAACTCTCCTACCAGGAGTTCTCGCAGGGCCTTCCCACGCCGACGTGCCTGGTTACCTTGGGCATGCGTCCGTTCGACGGCAACGCGGTGCTGGAATTGAACCCCTCGCTGGTGTTTCCGATTCTCGAGATGCTGTTGGGAGGGTCGGGCAAGGCAAACGTAAAGCTGAATCGCGAGATCACCGAGATCGAGCAGAACATTCTTGACGGCTTTTTCCGGCTCATCCTGCACGACCTGAGAACGTCCTGGCACGGCGTCACCAACATCGACTTCAGCATTGAAGCCCACGAGACGGAACCGCAGATGCTGCAAGTGCTGGCCCCGAACGAAGCCATTGTGGCCATCAGCATCGAGGTGCGTGTCGGGGAGAATTCGGGGTTGATGAACATCGGCATGCCGAGCATCATCATCAAGATGCTGCGGCAGAAATTCGACCAGCAGTGGTCGATGCGCAAGACCCAATCCACCGAGGACGAGCAGGAGCGGATGTTCCGCCTGATTTGTCCAGCGAGTCTGCACATAGACGCCCGCCTGGAGGGCCCCACCCTGAGCGTGGAAGATATGCTGCAACTGGAATGCGGCGACGTGCTGACATTCGACTTCCCCGTGGATCATCCGCTGGACCTGAGAATCAACAACAGCCTGAAGTTCCGTGGATATGTGGTGAACACCGGACGGAAGAGGGCCTTCAGCATTCACGAGCCATTCGTGGCTCATGACTAGATTCGCTTGAGATGGCGCGTTGCCCGATGGTGTAATGATTCCAGCGGAGCGACACACACCAGATGCAGTTTGCCACATACCGGGGCGTGCCCCAGTGCACGATAGAGGACTATGAACAGAGCCTCGCGGGGCGCCACCGCGTACAGGATACGGTTTCTTACTGGGCCCAACGGAAGCCGCAATCGGCGGCCATCATCGATGCCGACACCCGTGCGGAGCTGACCTGGGCCGAGTTCGACCGCGCCACCACCGCTCTGGCCATGAAGCTCATCGAAATGGGCCTCCGCAAGGGCGACTACGTGGCCACCAGCCTGCCGATGCTTATCGAACACATCCTGCTGGCCTACGCATGCTTCAAGATCGGCGTAATCCACGCTCCGCTCGATTTGCGCCTGCAACCGGCGGAGGTGCTGCGCTCGCTCTCACTGCTCAGTCCGCGGGTTTACGCTCACCTGGGCCGCACCGCAGCGACGGATTTCCGCGAACTCGCCCGGGCTGTGAAGGCGCATTGTCCTTCGATCGAACATTTCATCCAGTTCTCTATGCCGGAAGAAACCATGGAGGGCACCATCAACGCATACGCGCTGGCGGCCCAGGCCCGCGAAATGCGGCCCAGCGGACAACTCGCCGCGGCCTACCGCGAGGCGTGCGCCGGCGTCACCGAGTACGACGGCGCGCAGGTCATCTTCACCACAGGCTCGACGGGTATGCCAAAGGCCGCACTGCTCAGCCACCGCAACATAACCAGCCAGAACATGAGCCTCGGCGCTGCGGGCGAGTTCACCGAATCCACCATAATGCTGAACAACCTGCCGCCCTCGCACGTCGGCGGGCAGTCGGAAATCCTGATGACAACGCTGTTCTGCGGCGGCACGTCGATCATCCTTCACGTCTTCGACCCGGCCAAATCGCTCGAGGCCATCCAGGACTACAAGGTGAACAAGCTGGGGCAGATCCCCGCCATGTACAACCTCGAATGGCGGCTGGCCGGCTACCGCGACTACGACCTCTCCAGCATCGATATCGCCGTCTACGGCGGCCAGCAGGTCTCGCGCGCGTTTCTGGAGAAGCTGGCGGCCATGGCGCCGCGTTTCGGCACCGGGCTTGGCCTGACCGAGGCGGCGGGCTTCTGCACTTACACCCGCATGAGCAGCAGCCTGGATGAGATCGAAGGGACGCTGGGATACGCCACGCCCGCGTATCCGGTTTCCATCCGCGAGCCAATGACGGAGTCCGGCGCCGCCGGGCGGGAACTGCCGCCGGGGACGGAGGGTCATGTTTGCTTCCGGGGGCCGCAAACATTCCTCGGCTATGTCAACGATCCTGAGGCCACCTCGCGCGCGGTTTCGACGGACGGCTATCTCTACACCGGCGACATCGGTTCGATGGGGGATCGCGGCCTGCGGCTTTCGGGCCGCGCCCACTGGATGATCAAGGCGGCCGGCTACCAGGTTTTCCCGGAGCAGGTGGAAAACCACTTTTGCGCCCTGGCGGACAAGGTGGCGTCCTGCGGAGTGGTGGGAGCTGAGCACGCCGTGTTTTCGGAGGCAATTGTCGCGTTCATCGAGAAGAAGGCCGGCGCCTCTTTGGACGTGCGAGAACTGAGGAGGCACGCCCGTGGATTGCCGGGGTACATGCGCCCGCTGCACTACGTGCTGCTCGAGCCGGGGCAGTTGCCGCTCAACCGCGTGGCCAAGACGGACTATGTTCTTCTGTCGGAGGAGGCGAAACAGGAAGTGGCCCGCTTGCGCGCCGCGCGCAAGTGGGACCGCTAGCGCACTTCCTGCCCGTTCCTTCTGGCGGCGTCGCGATTGTAGTAGAACAGGTACCCCGCCAGCACCAGACCGGCCGCAACGAACATGATGACTGAAACTCCGGCGAAGACGCCGCCCAACCCGAACCGGCTCTTCAGGAAGCCGGCGATGAGCACGCCGATGCCGCCAGCCAGGCAGTTGGCGGTATTCATGAGCGCCAGCGCCGTCGAGCGGAGCCGCGGCTGGAGCAAATCGCAGGCCACGGTGGGTTCTGTGATGGAGCCGAGCGCGCGCAGCAGCGCGAAGCCCGCGATGAAGACGCTCACCAGCGCATAGGCGGGGTGCCCTAAGAATCCTAGAAGCAGAGGCGCTGCTCCGAAATAACACACAGCACCGTAGAGCAGCCTCCGCCGGGACACATTTCGAGACACGCGGTCGGAGAGCCAGCCCCCCGCGATCGCCCCCACGGTCGCCGTCATCTGCAGCATGAACGTGCCCGAGAAGCCCGCCGCCGTGAGGCTCAGGTTGAACGTTTCTTTGTAGTAAAGCGGGAGCCAGCTGAAGAAGATCCAGGTCCCGATCGAGATCAGCATGCCGGAGCCGACCAGCAGGCGCCAAGTAACGATGCCGGAAAGCGCGCGCAGATCCGTCCCAACGGTGCTCCACGACGGCCGCGCACTCTCGTTGCCGGCGGCCTCACACGGACGGTCACGCAGGACGAGCAGTCCGAGCACCGCGAGCAGCAAGCCCGCCGCGCCCAGGACATAGAAGCTCGGACGCCATCCCAGGTGGTCGCCCAGATAACCCGCGAGCGTGCCTCCGGCGATCAGGCCGAAGTTCAATCCGGCCAAGTGCAGGCCCAAGGCTGTGGCCCTCGTGTCGGTATCGTGGTGATCGGCCATCAACGCCAGGGCGGCCGGCAGATACGCGCACTCGGTCACGCCAAGCATGACCCGCGTCACCAGCAGTTCCGTGGCGCTGTGGGCGAACCCGGTCCAGATGGTGACCAGGCTCCAGGCCGTCAGGCTCAACACGACAAGGCGGCTGCGCGAGAAACGGTCCGCCAGGACGCCCGCGAACGGCGAGCAGGCCGCATAACTCCAGAGGAAGAAGGAGCCCAGCGCAGCCAGCGCCACGTCGGACATCCCCAACTCGGAGCCGAGCAGAGGGAACACCGCCGAGATGGCCGTCCGGTCTGCGTAGTTGACCATCGCCACCACGCAAAGGAACACTACCAGCTTCCACTTGTATCGCGGCGAGAACTCCCCCGCGCGGCTCATGGGTTCACTTTGATACGGCTGAATTCTTCGAAGGCTTTCTGGAAGCCGGCCATTAGCATTCCGTGGTCGCTTCCGGCTGTAACCATGCGCGCTCCACGATCCAGCATCTTCTGCGCGGCTTCGGGCGAGCCCGACGTGGTGCCCCACCACTTGCCGTGCTTGCGCGCGGCCTCGTCCACGCGCCGGAAAGCCTCCTGCATCTTCGGATGGTCGAATTGGAAGGGGATTCCCAAGCTCACGCTCAGATCCGCCGGGCCGACAAACAGCAGATCGAAACCGGGCACCGCGGCGATGTCGTCGATCACGTTGAGCGTCTCGGCGTCCTCCACCTGCAGCACCAGGAACACTTCCTCGTTGCCCTGCTTCAAGTGATCGAGCGGAGAGGCCATGCCATGATCCGCGTCCGCGCCGACGCCGTCGAAGCCGCGTTTGCCGATTGGCGGGAACCGCACCCACTCCACCCACTGCCGAGCCTCCGCCACGCTGCGGCAGTGCGGCACCATGATGCCGTTGGCGCCGAACTCGAGCGCCCGCATTGGCGCGTCGTAGCCGCTCTTGCGGATCCGCACCATCAGGTCCATGCCCGTGGCGCGGCAGGCGAGCGAGATCGGATCGATCGAATCGTAACCCCAGGCGCGATGCTCCAGATCCAGCCAGATGAGGTCGAAGCCCACGCGGCCGAGAAACTCGATGAGCCACGGCTCCTTCACGCGGCCGATCCCCACCGTCAGAACGTAGCCTCCCTCGCGCAATTTCTTAAGAACTCTACTGTTGGTCATGAAGCTATGGAGTTTAACTCATTTCACGACCTTTTCGCTTGCGGCGCCGTGCAAACAGCAGGCCGCTCCAGACCTGATCCACCGCGCAGATTTTGTAATCCACGAAGCCGGCTGCCAGTCCGAACGCGCGAACGGCCGCTTGTGAAAGATCGCTGTTTGCTCGCGACGTCTTCTTCGGCCACAGGATCCACACGGCACCCCCTTCGCTCAGACTCCGCACTGCCGGATCGAACCGCTTCTCCAGTTCGCGCCGCGTCCTGACGAACAGCAGCACCAGGTCCGCAACCGATTCCGCGCGCGTGGTGAAGCGCAGGTGCTCGGGCAAGCGCCCCACACGTTCCGCGAAACCCGCCGGTGCCCTGAGCAGCGCTACCGTTGAGCCAGGACGCATGCCCAACTTCTTGGCCAGCGGCACACCCGCATACTCGGCCATCGCACTGGGCACCACCGGCGCGGCGGGGGGACTCTTCAGAAGGTTGACGACGGCCTCTTCGATGTTCTCCCAGGACGAAAAACCGGCATCGGGTAGAATCTCGCGCGTCTTGCCCACCTTCTCCGGCTGCCCGCCCACGAAGAGCAATGGAATTTGACGGGTGGCTTTGAGGCCTCGTAGGGCAACTGCCACCGCACGGCCTTGTGAGGGCAAACGCTCAAGGTCGATCACGAAGGCGTCTGGCAATTCCGCCGTCATGGCTTTGACGCCCGCCATGCCGTCTGGCGCCACGGGCCGGGCGTCGAATCCAAGCGCGTGGAGCCGCGCGACGCGTTCCTCCGCTTCGGACGGGTTCCAGTGAATCAGAAGCAGACGAACGTTGCTCATGGTTTTCTCCTTACGCTGGACAGATTATATCCGGGTGGTATTCTATTACGCGGAAGATTCCAGGAGGTGTCAGCATGCAAATCTCCAGGCGTGATTTCTTTGCCGCCGCGACAGTTGCTACGCAACTGGACGCCAAGACGGAAATGCCCATGCGCATTTTAGGAAAGACGGGCGTGCGCGTCAGCGCCCTGGCCTTCGGATGCGGTAGCCGTTTCGTGAGTTACAAGACCGATGAGGACGCCGTCGCGGCCCTGAACCGGGCCCTCGACCAGGGCGTCACTTACGTGGACACTTCGGCCTCTTACGGCAACGGCGTCAGCGAAACCCGCGTCGGCATGGTCATGAAGACCCGCCGCAAGCAGGTATTCCTGGCGACGAAAGTGCCGCCGCGTGGAGCCGACGAGGCCATGCGGTCGATCGAAGCCAGCCTCAAGCGCTTGCAGACGGATCACGTCGACCTGCTGCACATCCATGGATTGATGGATGAGAAGGACCTGGCGGCGGCCGAAGCCGGCGCTCTCAAAGTGCTCTACAAAATGCGGGACCAGAAGGTGACACGCTTCATCGGCATCACCTGCCATGCCTACCCGGCCGTGCTCAAGACGGCACTTGAGCGCCACGACTTCGACGCCACGCAAATGGCCCTGAACGCCGCGCGCATCGGCGCAGCGCGGTTGCGTCCGCAAGAGGAAGCGCTCGAACCGCTCACGCGTGGCTTCGAAAACGTGGCCCTGCCGGTAGCCCTGCGCAAGAAGATGGGCGTCATCGCCATGAAGGTCTTCGCACAGGAAAAGCTGGTACCGAAGGCGCCTATCGAGAAACTGGTCCAGTACTCGCTTTCCCTGCCCGTCACGGCCATCGTGATCGGCATGCCCAAGGTGGAGCACATCGACGAGAACATTCGCCTAGTGAAATCCTTGAAGAAGATGCAACCCAATGAGATGCGCAGCCTGTCGCAAAAGCTCATCGCGACGGAAAAAGCTTCGCTCGACCGCTACTTCGCCCATCACGTGGACGCCTGAAGATTCCGGACACATTCCGGGGGAATTATGAAACGCGCGCTTCTGCTGCTTGCGGTAGCATTCATCCTTAACGCCCAGCATCTTCCCCGCGTTACGATCCGCACCACCGCGCCGCCTCCCGAATGGGCCCAATGGCAACGACGGCTGCTCGGCGAATACTGGCCCTCGGCGCAGGAATTCGTCAAACGCTACACGCGCCCGGACGGCACGCTCATCTTTCGCAAGCACTGGCCCGGCATGGACGGCTCCGACGACGGCTACGAATCCTGGTACAACTTTCCGCTCTACTACGCGCTCGGCGGAGACGCCCGCATGGATCCGCTCTCCCGCCACCTCTGGAACAAAGTTACGGAACTGTTCACCGGCTACGGTACGGTCCACGACGAGTTTGATTCTTACTACGACTGGATGCATCACGGCGAGAGCTACGTCAACTTCTACTTCTTCGGCCTTGCCAATCCATACGAGCCGGAGATGCACCGCCGGGCGGTGAAATTCGCGGCGCTTTACATGAGCGGCCCCAACTGGGACCCCATCCACAAGCGCATCGTCTCGCCGATCACCGGCTCGAAAGGCCCGCGGTTCGAGAACACCGCCGAGGACTGGGTGACCCATCGCCCGGTGCTCGCCAACTATCCCCTGCCGTACGACGACATCCCCGGCGTCGCTGATTCCAAGGCCTGGGTCGACGACAAGCTCTTTCCGAATATTCTCGCGACAATGAACAAACGGATGATGCGCGCCGACGTGCCGCTGAACCTGGCGGCCACCTCGATGATCGCCAATGCTTATATGTATACGGGCGACCCGAAGTACAGACGTTGGATCGAAGAGTACGTCGAGGCCTGGATGAAGCGCGTCGAGGCGAACGGCGGCGTGATTCCCGACAACATAGGACCCAACGGCAGGATCGGCGAGACCATGGATGGCAAGTGGTATGGCGGCTATTACGGCTGGCGCTGGCCGCACGGTTTGTTCAACCAACTTGAAGCCACCATGATCGGCGGCTCGAATGCTTTCCTGGTGACCGCCAATCCCAAGTACCTCGAACTGCCCCGTTCGCAGCAGGTCTTCATGCTGGGCAAGAGTAAGGTAGAGAACGGCCACCGCCTGGTTGCCAATCGTCACAACGAGAAGGGCTGGTACGACTGGCGTCCCGCCGTGCCGCAATACCCGGTCAACCTCTGGTACATGAGCTTCGACAAGGCGGACTGGGAGCGCCTGCTGCGCCTGGTGGACTTCGATGCGCTGGCGAAACAGCCTTACGCCAAGTCCAAGGGCGACGACAAGAACGAATTCCCGTGGATCCGGTTCCTGCGCGGTGAGAATCCGGGCTGGCCGGTGGAGATCCTGCGCGCGAACTGGGCCGAGAGCCAGCGCCGGCTGGGCCTCGTTCGCAGCGACCAGACTGATCCGGAGGACATGGACGTACACCACTGGCAGGACCGCAATCCGTTGGTGCTCGAGGGGCTTGTCCAGCAGATGTTGGGCGGCCCCAATCACATCTATCACGGCGGCCTGCTGCACGTTCGTCTGCGCTATTTCGATGCCGAAAAGCACCGCGCCGGGATTCCGGAGGACGTGGCGGCCCTGGTCGACAAAATCACCGCGGACAGCGTGCGTGTGACACTGGTGAACACAAGCAAGGAGCGCCGCCGCGAGGCGATCCTGCAAGCCGGAGCGTTCGGGGAACACCAACTCCAGGGCGCTGAAATAGACGGCAAGACGATCCGCTTTACAGGCAAGCATCTGCGGGTCGAACTGCCTCCCAGTGCCGTGGGGACTCTCACTTTGCGGATGAAGCGCTATCAATACGCGCCGACGTACGAATTCCCGCCCTTCTAGGTCGCGGTCCAGTCGGATGGGTTGAAGGTCAGCACACGCCGCTGGCGATAGGCCATCACCGCCATCGTGATGCCGACCTGGGCGTAGGCGCCGGTGACAACATCGATGTGCGGTTGCTGGCGGCTGCGCACGCATTCCAGCCAGTTCATCAGGTGCGCGTCTTCCTGCGTGGGGTCGACCGGCACCAGGATGTCAGAGTCCCCGAAACGCGCCTTGTACTGATTGGTGATGACCGGGCGCTCCGGAATGATATGCAACGCGCCCTCCTGCCGGTCGATGACGATGGTGCCTTCGCGGCCGCGGAACGACGCCGGCGTGGAGAAGGAATTGGCCATCGAACCTGTCAACACCACGGAGAAGCCTTGCGGGTACTCGGCCATCATATGGAAGGTGTCGGGCACTTCGCGGTCGGGGAAAGCATAGATGCCACCCGAGGCAGTGACCGTGGCGGGCAGCTGCGGCTTGCCCCACATCATGTTGAAGGGCGCCAGCGTGTGGTAGAAGAGGTCGGTGGCGATGCCGCCCGAATAATCCCACCATTTGCGGAAGTTGAAATAGCGGTCCGGTTCCCATTCGCGCTGGGGCGCGGGGCCCAGGAAGCGCTGCCAGTCGATGTGGTTGTCGCCTTCGGCGCTGGGTCCGGCGCCGGGCCAGATCTTCCAGTTCCACTCGCCCTTTATGGAATTGCGGTGGGCCGAACCCTGGCACATGATGAGTTCGCCGACGGCTCCCTTGGCCACCAACTCCTTGACTTTGAGATTCAGGTTCGATGACCCACCGCCGGAGCCTACCTGCAGGATGCGCCCGGTGCGCTGGCCGGTCTCCATCATGCGCCGCGCTTCGTCCAGCGTGTGGCACATGGGCTTTTCGACGTAGACGTCCTTGCCGTTGTTCATAGCGGCCAAAGCGACGGTAGCGTGCCAGTGGTCCGGCGTGGCGACAACCACGGCGTCCACGTCGCGGCGGTTCACCACCTCGCGGTAGTCCGTGTAGCCCTGGCACTGGTAGCGCTCGGCCACCTCCCGGCGCCGCTTTTCCCAGACGTCGCATACAGCGACGATGCGGCACAAGCCCTTTTCCCGGCCGATGGCGTCGAAAGCCCGGGCCAGCCACTGGCCCCGCCCGCCGACGCCAACAAAGCCGAGCTGAAGGCGGTCATTGGCGGCCAGAGTGCGTCCGGCGGCCAGGCCTGCGGCGGCGGCGGCGGACTCCTTCACGAAAGATCTGCGGTTCATGACAGCGGCTCCTCTGCGAAGAGTGTAAACGTCAACCGTCCAATGTACACCAAACAGGCGCAGCGGCAACCCTAGTCCTCCAGTGCTAAGGCAACTTTCCCAGCGAGATTTCCTGACAGCCGCCGCGCCGGCCCCGATAAGGGAATTGAAGTACGAAGCGGGAACCCAGAAGTTCCCCCGGCAAGAAGCCGGGTAATACCAACCAACAGCAAAGGATTGAGCTTATGTCAATGTCTATTGTTACCAACGTGAGTTCGTTGATCGCCCAGGAAAACCTGCGTGTGAACAACAACTTCCAGAGCCAGACTATTCAGCGGTTGACGTCCGGCTACCGCATCAACTCCTCGGGCGACGACGCGGCTGGCCTGGCCGTGGCCAACAAGTTCCGGTCGCAGATCGCCGAGCTGACCCAGGGCGTCCGCAACGCCAATGACGGGTTGAGCACGCTGCAAATCGTCGATGGCGGTCTGAACAACATTTCCCAGATGCTGGATCGCCTCAAGACGCTGGCCACTCAGTCGGCTTCGGCGACGTTCTCCGGCAACCGCGCTACTCTGCAGTCGGAGTACAGCTCGTTACTGACGGAAATCGACCGCCAGGCGGCCAACATCGGTTTGGGCGCCAGCGGCGACGGCGCGCGGTTCAACACGAGCATCGACGTGTACGTCGGTGGCGGCGGCGACAGCGGTGTGCAGGCGAATTCGAAGGTCACCATCGACTTGAGCGGCTCCTCCAACAAGGTGGACAAGGCGTCGCTGGGCATCGGGTCGACTTCGATCTCCGGCGGCGGCAAGAACCTGGTTTCAAACGCGGTGGACTTGCGTTCCGGTACGTTCCTGTTAAACGGAACAGAGAGCTTCACATTCAATTTCTCGGGCAACAGCGTGACCGTGACGGTGGGCAACGCCGGGACCGCCATGACCGGCCAGCAGGTGATCGACTCTCTGAATTCCCAGTTGGCCAGCTACGGCGTGTCGGCTTCCATGTACGAGGGCGACGCCGGCACGGGCACGGACGCAGGCAAGCTCCAATTCTCGGGCGGCACGAAGGCCTTCACGGTTAGCGTAGCGACCGCTACAGCGGGCACGGGCGTAGTGTCCGCGGCCGGCACGGCAGACAACAATACGCTCTATCGTGTTCAGGGGCAGGCGACTTTCGCGACCCCGGCTGCCGGCCACACGGAGACCTTGACGTTCAAAGACGCCAGTGGCTCGGTACTGGCAACCACCACGGTCAGCAACTCCTCGACCATAGACTCAGTCCTGGCGCAGGCCAACGCGGCCCTGAACAGCAAGGGTATCTATGCGTTGAAGAACGCCGCCGGGACCGGAATCGACTTCCAAAGCTCGTCCAGCTTCTCGGTGGAATCGCTCCTGGGTGGTGGCGGCGCCGCAGCCGAAGGCGTGTTCGCTACCGATGGGACCGCCGCCGCCATCGCGCCAACGACCGGATCTTCGACAACCGCTGGAGCCCTGGACGCGCTGAGCAAACTGACCGCCGCGGTGACCTATCTCGGCGCAGTACAAGGCAAGGTCGGTACGGCGCAGAACAAACTGCAGTACTCGATCCTGCTGGCTCAGTCGCAAATCTCGTCCTACTCCTCGGCCGAGTCGCGCATCCGCGACGCGGACGTGGCGGCCGAGGCGGCCAACCTCACCAAGGCGCAGGTGATGCAGCAGGCTTCGCTGGCGGCTATGGCGCAGGCCAATTCCGCCCCGCAGGCCGTGCTCGCTCTGCTCCGCGGCTAACCGGCAGCAGTCTGATTGACTTGCACCGGGGGTCCCGAGGGGCGCCCGGTGCAATTTTTAGATGGCGAGGACGAACATGAGCAACAATTCCACGATCTTCAGCGGATCGAGCAGGTACGCATCCGATTTCCAGTCGGTGATCACACGCGCGGTGAAAATCGCCTCGCTCCCCTTGACGCAGATGGAGAACGTCAAGAGCACTCTGTCGGACAGGTCCAGCGCGCTCAGTTCGCTGGACAGTGTCTTCTCCAACCTCTCCTCCGCCATCCAAACCGTCCAGAACAGCACGGGGACCAGTTCCTACACATCGACGACGTCCACCGCTGGCGTGGTGCGAGCCACCGTGGGTGACGGTGCCGTGGAAGGCACGTACCAGGTCGAAGTCACAAACCTAGGCTCCTATTCAAGCTCGATGAGCAAGGACGGGCTCACGCGGGTCTCGGATCCCGCGACCGGAAACATCGCCTCCGGGAACACGTTCAAGCTTACGGTCGATGGCGTCGACCACGAGCTGACGGGCTTTTCCACGCTGCGGGACCTGGCTGCCGCCATTAATGCCGATACTGACGCCAATGTGCAGGCCACCATCGTCAATCTGGGTTCCACGTCAACCCCGGATTATCGCTTGTCGCTGCAAAGCAAGAAGCTGGGCCCTACGTCGATTCAACTCTCCGACAGTGAGTCCAATGTGCTGATGGATACGCTGGCGACCGGCGCCGCCGCCAGTTACAAAGTGAACGGTTCGAGCACGGTGGTTTCGAGCGACTCGCGCACCGTCACACTGGCGCCCGGCCTGACAGTCGACCTGATCGGCGCCAGCGAGAGCGGCAAAGCCACCACCATCACGGTCAGCCACAGCACAACGGCGATGCAGAACGCGCTATCGAGTTTTGCTACCGCCTATAACGCCGCCATGACGGAATTGGACAAACATCGCGGATCGGGCAAGGGGGCGCTGGCAGGAGACAGCATTGTATCCACGCTGCAACAGACCTTGCGCAACATCGCTGGCTATTCGACTGGGAACGACGGCGTCTCTTCGCTTACCGCGCTCGGTTTCTCGTTCGACAAGAGCGGCCGGCTATCATTCGACTCGTCGGCGTTCACCGCCGCAACCGGAGACGACTACCCGGCCTTATCCGAGTTTCTCGGCAGCTCCACGGGAGGTGGTTTTCTCAAATCGGCGACGGATGCGCTGGATATGGTGTCCGACGGTGACAGCGGAATCCTGACGAAGACGATTGATAACGTCAACGACCAGATAACGAGGCAGAACACTGCCATCAGCGATATGGAAGACCGCATTAATCAGCTCGAGCTTTCGCTCAACACGCAGATGGCCGCCGCCGACGCCTTGATCGCCGGATTGGAACAACAGGTGCTGTACATTCAGGGCTTGTTCAGCGCGATGGACACCGCGACAAATTCTTTACAATGACGTCGGCCACCGAGAAATTCCGGCAAGCGGTCGCCGCCGGCTCCCATGCCGAGGCCGCCGCCCTGCTCCAGACCTGCAGGGAAGAACTGGAGAGTGCCCTTAGCAAGCTGCCGCCGCAAAGCGCCGAAGCGGCCCAGTTCGCCCGGGATGCGAAGGAGCTGTTCGAATGGGCCCGGCGCATGACGCTCGCGGCCCGTTCTCGAATGGAAAACGGCCGTCGCACCCTGCCGCGGCGCTGCCCGTATCTGGTCACGCCGCGTCCCAGGCGCACATGGTCGATGGAAGGCTGAGGAAGACTGCGGGATGGAACACCGCGATTTGGACATCGGATTGCTCCTTGGCGCGTTGATAAGAGAGGATCATGAACCAAATCGCCACCAAATACTTTGGCCAGCTCGCCTACACGGAGGATTCAGTCGTCGAATTCCCCGACGGCATTCCGGGATTCGAGGACCAGCACGCCTTTGTAATCGTGCAGCAGCCAGCCACGAGGCCGCTCGTCTTTCTGCAAAGCCTCACCAAGCCAGAACTGTGTTTTACGACTGTACCCGCGCAAGCCGCCTGTCCGGACTACCGTTTGTCCATCCCCTGCGAAGACCTTGCAGCGCTTGAACTTCCGTCCGGGCGGCAGCCGGAAATCGGCCGGGATGTATTGTGCCTGACGGTCATTTCGGTTGGCGATGACGCTTCGGTCACCGCCAATCTGCTGGCTCCGCTGGTGGTGAACATCCAGACCCGGCGCGGCCGGCAGCCGATTATGGTCGAGTCGGAGTACTCCCACCGGCATCCGCTGGATGCGCCCCGAGAGGCAGCCCAATGCTCGTGACTTTCCGGCGCGAAGGCGAATCCATCCTGATCGGCGGGGAGATTGAGATTTCCATTTTGGATATTCGCCGTTCCAAAGTGAAACTTGGAGTGAAAGCCCCGCGCCAGTTTGCCATCACCACTAAGGAAATGCAGTTGGTAAAGGAGCAAAACCTTGCGGCGGCTCAGCCACGTTCCGACGCCGTGCTTCAGGCCCTGGTGGCAAGACTCGTGGAGGGGAAGGACAGCGGCGCATAATTGCCGCGCGGCAAATCCTTGGCGGTTACTCCGTCGTACGAGGGGGCCTCGCCGAGCGTGAGGCGTTGCGCAGGTCAACATTCGGTTCCCGTCGAACTACCCGGACATTCTTCTCAACCGCTCCGGCTCCTTGATGCTGCGCTGGCCGGGCGTCCCAGGACTCGTACCGCGTTGCGGCTCAGCACAGCCTGTTCTTCCGCCGGCGGAAGGCCTGCTTCCCGCACCTTCAGCCACGCCGAATCGAAGTAGTACAACGGGAAGTTCGAACCAAACAGTACGCCGGGGAACGGAACGGTCTGCCGCAGCCGGGCGAGGCCCTCGGCGCCCTCCAACATCGCCAGATCGAAATACACCCGCCCGGTCCCTGCCAAACGCCGCGCCACATCCCTGCCAGCGCCTCTCCAGTTCAGGATCTCGACACGGGCTGCCGGCACACGGCCCAACAGGTCCGCGAGCGGCGCAAGGTCCACATCCAAAACTCGCACGAGCGGGTGTTGGGTGCGGACGTCCTCCATACATGCAGCGATTTGCACCAGGAGGCCTCGGGCGGTGGCGGTTTCCAGGAGGTCGGTGAACAGCGGACTGTCCAAGCCGTAGCCGTGATAGTTCGGGTGCAAGCGGATGCCCGGCATATGGTGCCGCTCGTGGCATCGCCGCAGGTCTTCTTTCCAGTCCGGAAGCGCCGGATTCACAGTGCCGAAGGGTAGCAGCAAGTCATCGCCGTACCGGCGGCAGTCGGCGGCGAGCCGTTCGTTCACGGCGGCCACGTCTTTGTGCAGAATGCCGTCGAAGCTGCCGGCCCAGGCTTGGCTCACGCCACGATCGCGCAATGCCGCCACAAGCTTGGCCGTCTCGTCGTCTGGCAGACGCCGGAAAGGCCAGCGCGAGAGGTAGACGTTGGTATCGACGATCACGCGCGGACTCCTTTCGCCTTGAGAATTGGCCCCAGCAGGCGGCGCAGGCTGCCGCCCAGGATCTCCCGTTTGGCGGATTCCGGAATCGCGGCGCCGGTGACCTTGCCAAGCTGCGAGGCAAAGCTGCGCCCACCGGCATCGCTGCCGAAAAGGGTGCGAGCCTCGCCCAGTTCGCGCACCGCCATCTCCACGAAACCGGCGGTGGGATCAGATCCGGCGATGTCGATCGAGACATTCGGGCAGTCGCGAATGGCGCGGATGCCTCGTTCCCAATCCGCTCCGGCGTGACCGCAGACAATGGACACTTTCGGATGGCGCCGCGCGAGTTCGGCGACCTCGAACGGCGTGGACTCACCGGGGAGGTTCCCGGTGATCTTGAGAAAAGAGTGCTGGTAAACCACCGCGCCGAGGTTGCCCGCGCGCTCGACGATGGGATCCAGATCCGGCCCATTGCAATGGGCTGCAATCCAAAGCTTCACGCCTACCATCGGCCCGTCGCGCACGCAGCGGTCCAGTTCCAGCAGGCTCGCGCCGACCTGCCTCGGACTCAAATAGACGTACCCGAGCAAGCGATCCGGAAACGCTCGAATCGCGCGCAGCACCTGGTCGTTCTGTTCGCGCAGTTGTTCCGCCGTGGGATCGGCGATGAAGGGATATCCCATGAAGACAACGAGCCGCTCAATCCCCAGCCGGTCCGCGACGCGTATCAGCCCACCAGCGCGTTTTTCGGGCGAGTCGCCGTCCACGCCTGCAAGGTGGCAGTGCGCGTCCCAAATGGGGCCGGATTGGTACCGGGCCGACGTTGCTGGCATGGCCGCGGCGGTCTGAATGAGAAACGACCTTCGGGTAGAGTTCATGGCTTAGGAAGGGCCGGCTCACATCCCCGGCGAGGGCTTCGGCGCCGGGGCCACGTACCTGTCCGGGACGACCTTCACTCCGGTTGTGAACTTGTAATTGAACTTACCGGGTCCCGGATAAGTCATCTCGATGAAGTAGGCCGTGAAGCCGGAGGGAGGCGCGGGGAGTTTCGCGGTATACACTCCGCCCTTCCCCGTCAGCACCGTGCTCTTGTAGGCGGGCCCGATGGTTTGCAAGCGGAAGTCGCGCGCCTTCGGATTGGTGGCCTGCCAGAGCTTCACCTCAGTTGGCGCGGTGATGCATTGTACGCGGATGGCTCCGTCCTTTCCGATCTTCCAAGTGAACTTCGGCCTCGGCGCTCCTTGCAGTATGGACTGGTAGAAAGCCGTCACAGTCTGAACGGCATCCGAATTCCTGAGCGAGTGGTCGGTGTTCGGGACGTACCGCAGGTATTTCTCGCCCGGCAGATCGTCAAAGTAAAACTGCGAGGAGTCCGGAAGGAAGAACTGGTCGCCGGCGGCGTTGACGATGTACTTCGGCATCGTGTAGCGCTTCCGGTACTCGTACGGCTCCACCAGTTTCATAAGCGCCTTGAACTCCGGCCGCCCCACCCAATCCATGACATTCGATTCCACGTAGTCGTGTATCGCCGGAGCCCAGAAGCCGTACGCGCGGTAATGGTGAATCATGGATTTCTCCATGTTCAGCAGGTCGATCACCATTGGCATGAAGGCCACGACGCGCTTGTCCACGGCTGCAGTGGTCCAGGTGGTCCAGCCGCGCTTGGAGCCTCCGGCGACCACAAAGCGGTCGACTTTCAGGTTGCCGCAGGCGGGCGACGCCGCGAACGCCGTAATGGTGTCCATGGCGCGGACCGCGGCCTTGGTCATGGGCAGGCGCAAAGGCCACTTCGTATCGCCCGTGCGCATGAACTTGTCCCAGGTATAAGCGATGATCTCGTCCTCGCGGCGCTTGCGGGTCTCTCCGGCGAAGACCAGCGGCTGGTTGGGAACCATGCGCAGTTCGGCCACAATCGTATTCGTCGCCACGGCGATCGAGGACGACATCTGGTCCGCCTTCGTGGGAGCGGCGCTCGTGTTGTTCCCTCCTCCGATGAACAGCATCGCAGTGGGACCAGTGGCCTTATCCGGTTTAGTGATCGTCAGCCAGTGCTTCCACAGCGGGCGATCCACTTCCTTCTCCGTGAGCCAGGTCTGCGAGGTCATATCGATCACATACGACGTGTAGCCGTTACCCGGAATGGTGCTGACCAGCTCGAACTTGTAAGCCGGGTCGGGCTTGGCGACGTACTCGTCAAGCGCCGTACGGTTCCCGGGAGCCGCGCAGAGGGCGCCTGCCAAAAGCAGCGCCGCCGCGAGCCGTGAAAAGAGAATCCTGGATCTGTTAAGCATGGCGATCAGAACCTGGTTTAGAATGAATGAACATTTTATCTAATGACCGACACGCTGATCGCGGAAGGCTTGTCCAAACAATTCGGGGAAGTCCAGGCGGTGGACAAAGTGAGCTTGCGCGTGAGCGCGGGCGAGATCGTGGGGCTGCTCGGTCCCAACGGTGCGGGGAAAACCACCATCCTGCGCATGATCGCCGGGATTCTGACGCCGGATGAAGGCAGCGTCCGGATCGCGGGCCTCGACGTTGGCACGCAATCGCTCGAAGCGAAGCAGCGCATCGGCTTCCTGTCCGGCGACACGCAGATGTACCGGCGGCTCTCGACCCGGGAAGCTCTCGAATACTTCGGGCGGCTGTACGGGATGGAGGAAGACCGGCTGGCGCGGCGCATCGGGGAAGTCACACGCCAGCTCGACATGTCCGAGTTCGTCACGCGAGCCTCCGGCGGCCTGTCCTCGGGCCAGAAGCAACGCGCCAACATCGCCCGCGCGTTTCTGCACGAGCCCGAGTTGCTGGTCCTGGACGAGCCGACGGCCGCGCTCGACGTGGTGAGCGGCCAGTTTATCGTGGAAGCCATCCAGAGAGAGAAGGCCGCGGGAAGGGCGGTCCTGTTCTCCACGCACATCATGAGCGAGGCCGAATACCTCTGCGACCGCATCCTGCTCTTGCACAAGGGCCGCATCGTGGACGAAGGCACGTTGTCCGAATTGATTGAGCGCGCCCACGCACGCAACCTTACCGATGCATTCCTCAAGAAGATCGGCGCCGTCGCGGCCGAGGGGGGCGACGCACAATGAGAGGCCGCATCGTGTGGACCATTTACCGCAAGGAGCTCATCGAGTCCTTGCGCGACCGCCGGACGTTGTTTCTCATGATCGTGCTGCCTGTGCTGCTCTATCCGATGCTGCTCATCTGCATGAGCAAGTTGATGGAATCGCAGTCCGAGGCCCAGGAGGCCCGCACCAGCCGCGTGGCGGTCTGGGGCGTCATGCCCGGCGGGCTCATGCGGGAAATCGCGGCCAAGAATCGCGTCAGCGTCGTGCCCTGGGGCGGGATGCCCGAACGCCTGAGGGCGGATTTCGAAACGGGCCGCTTGGTTCCGCCGGACATCGCGAAAGCGGAAAGGGAGAAGGAGACAGAGCAGGAGCGCGCGAAGGAAAAGGATACAGTTCCGGACACGCCCGTAGTGGCCGCGGCGCGGCCGCTGATCCTGGAGCGGCGATTCGACGCCGTGATGGTGCTATGGCCCGGATTCGCCAAACAGATCGAAGCGGGTGGCTTCGGCCAAGTGTCGCTTCTGTACGACTCCGTGCGCGAGGATTCGCGCACAGCGCGCCAAAGGCTGGACAGCGCGCTGAATGTGTTCCGGCGCAAGCTTCTCGAAGCGCGCGAGACCCAGGCGGGACTCCAACCCGGCTTTGCGAGCGCCGTGCGCGTCCAGGCGCGGAACGTCGCTCCGAGCCAGCGTAAGTCGGGCTTCTTTCTGGGTACCGTGCTGCCCTACATCCTCATCTTGTTCACCGTGATCGGCGGCTTCTACCCGGCCCTGGACCTCACAGCCGGCGAGAAGGAGCGCGGCACCATGCAGACGCTGTTGTGCGCGCCGCTGCGGTCCACCGAAATCATCGCGGGCAAGTTCCTCACGGTCTGGACCATCGCCCTGATCGCCAGCCTGGTCAACATCGCCAGCGTTTCGGCGACTTTCGCGCGCATCAAGATGCCGGGCGTCGAAGTGTCGATCTCGCCGGGGGCGTTCGTGCTTGCCTTCGCGCTGCTCGTTCCCGTCTCCGTGATGGTGACCAGCATCTTCCTGGCCCTGGGCGCCTTCGCCAAGGACTTCAAGGAAGGCCAGAACTACATGACGCCGGTGATGATGGCGCTGACGGTTCCGATGGCAGTCACCATGGCGCCCGGCATCGAGTTGAACGCCTACATCGCTTTCGTGCCGGTGGTGAACATCGCGCTGCTCATCAAGAGCTTGTTTGTGGGAGAAGCACGGCCGGACCTCGTCTTCCTGACCTTGTTGGCTTCATCGATTTACGCCGCGGTCGCTTTTCTGGCGGCCGCCCGGGTATTCGAGCGCGAAAACGTGCTGCTGGGGGGCAAGGTCGAAATGCGCGCGCTGTTTTCGTTCCGGCGCGGTGAGACCTCGCCAACACCCGGCTTCGCGCTGTTCGGTTTCGCAGTTGTCCTTGTGCTGGCTTTTTACGGCAGCCTGCTGCTCACGAAGTTCGGCGCGGCGGTGCAGCTTGTGAGCGTGGAATTCGGCTTCTTCCTCTTGCCGTGCCTGGCGATGGTCGCGCTCGGACGTTTCCCTATGCAGGAGACGCTGGCGCTGCGCCTGCCGTCTTGGCGCGGACTTCTCGCCAGCGTACTGGTGGGCTGCGCGGCCTGGACCGTGGCGAGCGGCGTGTTACTGCGGCTGATGCCGCCTCCCGAATCGCTGGTGCGGGCGCTGGAACAGATTCTGCTGCTGGACCGCAAACCCGTGCCGCTGTGGGTGCTGTGGCTCGCCATCGGGGTGATGCCGGGGGTGTGCGAGGAGATCTTCTTCCGGGGTTTCGTGCTCAGCGGATTCCGGCGGCTCGGCAAATGGCCGGCCATTCTCATCGCTGCCTTCCTGTTCGCCCTGGCGCATGCCTCCATCTACCGGCTGCTCCCGACGCTGTGGCTGGGTATCGTCTTCGGCTACGCCGTCTGGAAGACGCGGTCCATCGTCTGTGGCATGGTCGCGCACGCGCTGAACAATGCCCTGATGGTCACCCTGGCCCGCACGCCGTCGCTCGCCGAAGCGGCCGGCGGCAAGGGCGCCACTGCCCTGCCCTGGAGCTGGACGGTGACCGGCATCCTGGCAACGGCAGCGGGGTTGGCGCTGTTGGCTTCCATCAGGACGGAAGCGGCGGAAGTGGACTCCCGCGCGGAGTAAGCTCCGCCCCCCGCGAACCACGCTATCCTGTCAGGTGTGAAACGCAGAGAATTCCTGGCCACTACCGTAGCCGCCTCCGGGGCGGCGAGCGCCGAGAAGCCGGTCCGCGAAAAGCCGCTGGTGTCGACGTATTGGGGCACGCAGTATTACGACGCTAGCGAGCGGGAGCAGATCTCGGACGTCCTTGAATCGCGCAACCCGTTCCGCTATTACGGCCACGGCACCGAGCCGCCTGGCAAGGCCGCCACATTCGAGCGGGAGTTTGCCGCCCGCATGGGGACGCGGTACGCCCTGGCGGTCGCCACCGGCACGGGTGCCATGGACACGGCCATGGCGGCGCTCGAAGTAGGCCCCGGAGACGAAGTGATTCTGCCAGCCTGGACGTTCGTCTCCTGTTACAACACCATTGTGCTCAGCGGCGCGCTGCCGGTATTCGCCGAGGTCGATGAATCGTTCAACATCGATCCGGCCGACATCGAGCACCGCATCACGCCCCAAACGAAGGCCATCATGGTGGTGCACCTGCGCGGTGTGGCAGCCGACATGGACCCGATTATGGCCGTCGCGCGCAAGCACGGTGTCAAGGTCTTCGAAGACGCTGCCCAAAGCATGGGTTCGACGTATAAGGGCCGCGCCGTGGGTTCGATCGGCGACATCGGCATGTTCAGCCTGCAGATCACCAAGCCCATTGCGGCGGGCGAAGGCGGCGTGGTGGTAACCAATGACCCGGCGCTCTACGAGCGTGCGGTGCGCTACCACGACGTGGGCGGTCTGCGGCCGTACCACGAGAAAATCCTAGGTAAAGCAAAACTTGAAGGATTCCCAGGAACCAACTTACGGATAAATGAGTTAACCGCCAGCGTGGCCCTTTCACAACTGCGCAAGCTAGACCGCATCCTCGGCGACGTCCGCACCCGGTCCCGGCGCGTCTACGAGGGGATCCGCGACCTGGAAGGCATCCGGTTCCGGCTTCGGCCTGATGCGGAGGGCGACCCCGGCGCGATTGTTTTCATACGCTTTGACACACCGGCGCAGTGCGACGATTTCCTGAAGCGGATGAAAGCCGAAGGCGTGCCGGCAACACGTCCCGGGAGCGCCGCGCTGCTTCCCACCGTGCCGTTCATCGAGAAGAAAGTCTCGCCGCGCCCCAACTGGCCCACTTTCCAGACCGCGCGCGGGAAAGCGATGGTGTACGGGCCGGAGATCTGTCGCCGCTCGGCGTCGATCGTCAACCGCTTCGCGGGGCCCAGCATCGACCCTAAGTACAGCGACAGCGATATCGCCGACATCGTGGCGGCGATCCGGAAGGTGTACCCGGCTGCGAAACGGGCGTAAGCGCGGCGGCGCTCAGTTGTTTTCGGGCCGGGCGAACAGCCCGCGCAATTCGGAGATCAGTTCGTCCGGGGTGAACGGCTTCTGGATCAGCGCAATACCCTCCTCGCGCAGCCTTTGAGTGGCGATTACATCTTCCGCATAGCCCGACATAAAAAGGACCTTTACTTCCGGCCTGCGCGACTTAATACAGTCGGCCACTTCGCGGCCGTTCATGCCTGGCATCACGACATCGGTGAGCAACGCATGGATCGGACCCAGATGCCGGTCGGCCAACTGGAGCGCCATCCGCCCGTTTGCTGCGTCCAGAACACGGTAACCATGGGAGACCAGCACAGTCACCGCCAACTGGCGTAGTTCTTCTTCGTCTTCGACAACCAGAATGGTTTCCGAACCGTGCACGGCAACAGCGGCGCGCGGACACGGCTGCGGAACAGGCATGGCTTCATCGAGGCGGGGCAAGTAGATCCGGAAGGTGCTTCCCGCGTTGGGCCGGCTTTCTACCGAGATCCAGCCTCCAGCCTGCCTCACGATACCATAGACGGTGGATAATCCCAGCCCCGTCCCCTTTCCCTGCTCCTTGGTGGTGAAGAAGGGTTCGAAGATATTCCGCAAGGTATCCTCGCCCATCCCGACTCCCGTGTCGCTAACCTCCAGGACGGCATACGGACCCGGGGTAGCGTCAGGATTCGAGGCGGCATACTCCGTGGTAACCTCGATTGCACTGGTCCCGATAGTCAGCCTGCCGCCATTCGGCATGGCGTCCCGCCCGTTCACGGCCAGATTCATGAGCACTTGATGAATCTGGTTAGGATCCGCGAGGACGAGGCAGGAAAAAGGACTCGGACGGGTTTCCAACTGGACGCCTTCGCCAACAACGTGCGCCAAGAACGTCTTGGCATCCGCGACCAGCGCATTCAGGTTCAGGGGCTGGGGCTGGATAACCTGTTTGCGGCTGAAGGCGAGCAACTGCTGGGTCAGGTTCGCGGCACGCTCTCCCGCTTCCCGAATCTGTAGGACATAGGCGCGGGCCGGGTCGTCCGGTGTCAATCCCTTCAGAAGCAATTCGCTATAGCCGTTGATCACGGTGAGCAGGTTGTTGAAGTCGTGCGCCACGCCCCCTGCGCGCCGGCCACTGCTCTCCAGTGTCTGCGCCTGCCGGAGTTGATCCTCCAGCTTGGCGCGTTCGGCTTCGGCCAGAGTCCGCTCGGTGATGTCGGTGAGCATGCCGAGAGAGCCCCGGAAGCCACCCTGCTTGTCAAACAGGGGGTTGGAAGAGACGATCGTGTGCAGGAGTGAACCGTCCTTGCGCCGGAAGGTGAACAGATACTGTTCCTTCAGGCCCTGCCGGCGCCGTTCCCGGTTCGTGCGCGCGGCCTGATGATTCTTCTCCTCGATGAAGCTGTCCACCGACCGGCCGACGATCTCCTCCCGGGAGTAGCCCAACATGGCCGCCAACCGGGCGTTGACGTAACTGACGGTGCTGTCCTCGGCGATCAACCAAATGCCCTCCTGGGCTGTTTCAATGATCTGGCGATACCGCTCTTCACTCTCCCGCAGCGCTTCCTCGGCCCGCTTCCTTTGCGTGATGTCGCGGATGAAAGCGACAACCTGCGACTCGCGAGGCAGATACGCCGCGCTCACCTCGACGTCGATCAAGCGACCGTCCTTGGCGCGGTGTTGTGACTCCAACCGGCCTGATCCCGTCTCCATCAGAGACCGGAGCCTTCGCTCAGACTGGCTGTGGTCCTCGCTGGTCTCAAGATCGGCAACGGACATCGCCAACAACTCGTCTCGGGTGTAACCCGTCATCTGGCAATAGGTCTCGTTGACATCCAGCAGATGCCCTGCGAGGTCTACAGTTACGAAACCGTCCAGCGAAGTCTGCAGAATGGCTCGATATTGTTCAACACCCATGCTCGGGAGCCTCTTAAGATAGAGCCGCCGGATTGAGCGGGAAACCGGGGCATCTTTCGATCATCCTAGGCCAGCAGTTTCTCCAGCCGCGACCCGGGCACAAACATAGTCTGAGCACGGTCAGGTCCTACGGAGACACAACCAACTTCCACGCCAATACGTTGCGAGAGATAGTTTAAGTAATCTTTCGCCTTTCGAGGCAGGTCTTCATAGCACGTAACCGCGCTGGTGGACGTCTTCCAGCCCGGCAGTTTCTCATAGACAGGCTCCACTTTGTCGAAGCCGTTGCGCGTGGCGGGCATCCCGGTGATGGGCTGGTCGTCTATGCGGTAGCCAACACAGACTGGGATCTCGTCCAAGGTGTCCAGGACGTCGAGCTTGGTGATAACGAGGCTGTCGAAACCGTTGATGGCCGCCGTGTATTTAAGCAGGGGCACATCGAACCAACCGCAACGGCGCGGGCGGCCGGTTACCGCCCCGAACTCGCGGCCGACTTTGCGCAACTCGTCGCCCGCTGGACCGTGGTCCTCGGTCGGGAATGGACCGGACCCCACGCGCGTGATGTAAGCCTTGGACACGCCGACCACCCCGCTGATCTTCGTGGGGGGGACGCCGGTGCCGGTGGAGGCGCCTCCGGCGGTCGCGCTGGAGGAGGTCACAAAGGGGAAGGTGCCGTGGTCGATGTCGAGCATGGTGCCTTGCGCTCCCTCGAACAGCACACGCTTGCCGTCGCGGATAGCATTGTTGAGCAGCAGAGCGGTGTCGCAGACCAGCGGTGCCAGGCGCTCGGCGTATTCGATGTACTGCGCCCGGACTTTGTCGAAGTCCACTATTTCGTGTATGTCGAAAGCCCGGGCGAGAGTTTGCTTGTCTTCAGCGAGGTAGCCGAACAACGCCGGGAAGGCATCCTTGTCGATCAAGTCCGCCATACGGATTCCCCGCCGTCCGATCTTGTCCTCGTAGCACGGACCGATGCCGCGGGAAGTGGTGCCGATCGCCACGCGATCTGGCCGGGCTTCCGACACTTTCTCGACCATGCGGTGCATCGGGAAAATGACGTGCGCGCGGTTACTCACCGCGAGTTGACCTTTCACCTGGACACCGGCGGCTTCGAGCGCGTTGATTTCGTCCAGCAGCGCGGCCGGGTCGATGACGACGCCGTTGCCGATGACCGCCAGTTTGCCGGGCCGCAGGATGCCGCTGGGAATCAGTTTGAGCACATACTTGCGGCCGCCTATGTAGACGGTGTGACCGGCGTTATGGCCTCCTTGATAGCGCGCCACGATATCGAAGCGCTCCGAGAGCAAATCGACTACTTTGCCCTTACCTTCATCGCCCCACTGGGCGCCAAGCACAATGAGATTACTCATATTCGCGGAAAAGGGGATCGAACTGTCTCATTGTAGCGCACGTCGTATGCTACGCTGGCTGTAATGAAGCTCTCGGACGTTTTTCTTGCGCTTGGCGAGGAACGCAC
Source organism: uncultured Solibacteraceae bacterium (assembly GCA_964384215.1). Lineage (GTDB taxonomy): Bacteria > Acidobacteriota > Terriglobia > Bryobacterales > Bryobacteraceae > JAJFUV01. The sequence continues at coordinate 27,747 of CAYLLB010000036.1, forward strand.
GCGGCAACTTGTGCGGTGCATTTCCATCGGCAAGCTCAGAACTTATCAACTTTTTGACCGCGTGAAGGCGCGATTGTACCTGCACAAGCTCAACTCGGAAACGCTGGCGAAATCGGCTCCCCGAGCCTGGTCCCGCCTCAATGAACACGACGACGAATTCGCGCGCGACCTGGCGCAGGCGATCCTGGTGTCGCAGTTGGACATGGTGCGGGCGGTGCTGGATTTCCTCGGCATACCGCACGAGGACGGTTTCTTCGCCAAGGACATAGACGCCTCGGCCTACTTGACGGACAACTGGCAGGAGCGCGTGTGGGAGAAGTTCCGCGGGAACTTTTCCGATGTGTCGCTGCTGCTTTACATCAATCATCTGGCCTGGGAACTGACGAAGGAACCGCAGATGTTCCTGCCCAAGGCTTAAAGCAGTACGGAAAGAATTTACGCCTAATACAATGCTGGAAGGAAAGTTAGAGGAATTGTCCCAGGGCGCGGTAGCACGCGTCCGGGCGGCTGCGGATGCCGAGGCACTGGAAGCCATCCGTGTAGAGATTCTGGGCCGCAAGGGCACGCTGGCAGCCGTGAGCAAGGACATGGGCAAGCTCGCGCCCGCAGAGCGCGCCCGCATAGGAAAACTGCTGAACGCGGCCAAGCAGGACCTGGAAGCGGCCATCGAGGAGCGCAAGAAAGCCTTCGCCGCAGTGGCGCTACAGAAGCGGCTCGACGGCGAGTGGATGGACATGACGCTGCCAGCCCCGGGTCCGAGACCGGGAAGCCTGCACCCGATCACCCAGATCCAGATGGAAATCGAGGATCTGTTCACTTCGCTCGGCTTCACGGTACTCAGTGGGCCGGAAGTGGAAACGGAATTCAACAATTTCGACGCGTTGAACATCCCCGCAGACCACCCGGCGCGCGACATGCAGGACACCTTCTGGCTGGAGGACGGCAACCTGCTGCGCACTCACACTTCGCCGGTGCAGGTGCGCGGGATGAAACGGCTGGGGCCGCCGCTGCGCATGATCGCTCCGGGACGCGTGTTTCGCAATGAAGAAGTGGACGCCTCGCACGAGCATACCTTCTATCAGCTCGAAGGCATGATGATCGACCGCGAGGTATCCATCGCACATCTGGTTTACTACATGAAGACGCTGCTCGGCGGCATCTTCCACCGCAGCGTGACGGTGCGGCTGCGGCCGGGCTACTTCCCGTTCGTGGAGCCCGGCTTCGAACTGGACATCAAGTGCCTGATCTGCGGCGGCGACGGCTGTCCGGTGTGCAAGCAGAGCGGCTGGCTCGAATTGTTGCCCTGTGGGCTGGTGCATCCGAACGTGCTGCGCTACGGGGGGATCGATCCGGACGAGTGGAACGGCTTCGCCTTCGGCCTGGGCCTGACGCGGCTGGCGATGATGCGGTACGTGATCGACGATATACGGTTGTTGCAGGGCGGGGATTTGAGGTTCTTAAGGCAGTTTTGAATAAGGCGGGAGGCAGGAGACAGAATGGCGGGGCCGACTCACCGATCCGAGGGTTTGTTGATGTGGCGGAAGGCCCGCCAATTTGTGCTCGCAGTATATGCTCTGACCGCTTCGTTTCCTAAGCATGAGACGTATGGACTGGTCAGCCGGATGCGGCGGGCCGCTGTCTCTATCCCCGCCAACATCGCCGAGGGATTCAAGAAGCGCGGCCGCGCGGATATGGCGCGTTTTTTGAGTACGGATGAAGGATCGATTCAAGAAAGTCGGTATTATCTGATCCTGGCTCGAGACTTGGGCTATGGGGAGACACAGAGCCTTGGCGCCGATCTGGAAGAGATCAGCCGCTTGGTTCACACGTATGGCCGGGCCATTCTGTCTTCTGTCTCCTGACTTCTGTCTTCTGTTTTTCGGAGTTTCTTTTCGATGAAATTCTCTTACAACTGGATTCGCGAGATGGTTCCCGGGCTGGAAACGCCGGCCAAGGAACTCGGGCTTCTCATTACCATGAAGACCGCCGAGTGCGAAGGCGTCGAGCCTTACGGCGCGCACTTGGCTCAAGTCGTGGCGGCGAAGCTGGTTTCGGTGGAACCGATCGAAGGGAGCCACAATCGTAAGGTGGTCGTGGACGCAGGTTCCCTTGGCCTCAAGACCGTCGTGTGTGGGGCTCCGAACGCCCGCGCGGGTATGGTCAGCGCTTATGTGCCGGCCGGCGTCGCGCTCGAAGGGCGCGAGATCCGCAAGACCACCATCAACGGCATCGAAAGCGACGGTATGCTGGCCAGCGGCGCCGAACTCGGCGTGAATCGAGACGCGGAGGGCATCCTGGAACTCGACGCCGCGCCCGGCGATCCGATTCCCGGCTGCCAGCCGGATTGGACCATCGAAATCGACAACAAGTCGATGACCCACCGGCCGGACCTGTGGGGCCATTACGGCATGGCGCGCGAGGTGGCCGCCATCCTCGGCCTCAAGCTGAAGGACCCGGTGCGCCTGGAATTTGTGCCCGAGGGGGAAGCGCCGGTTCACGTCACGGTCGAAGACCAGAATCTCTGTCCGCGGTACAGCGTCCTGGTTATGGACGGGATTACAGTGCAACCTTCGCCGCTGTGGTTGCAGTACCGGCTCATGACGATCGGGCTGAACCCGATCAGCAACGTGGTGGACGCGACCAACTGGGTGATGGCGGAACTGGCGCAGCCCATGCACGCCTTCGACAGGGACGCGCTGGCCGGGGACACGATCTTCATCCGTCCGGCGCGGGCTGGCGAGAAACTCGTCGCCCTTGACGAGGTATGCCACGAATTGCAGCCGTCCAACCTGGTGATTGCGGACGCCAAGGGGCCGATCGCCCTGGCAGGCGTAATGGGCGGACTGGACAGCGCCATCAACGAGCGAACCCGGCGCGTGGTTTTGGAGAGCGCCAATTTCAACGCGGCCAACATCCGGCGCACCTCGGTCGACCAGAGACTGCGGACGGACGCCTCGATGCGCTACGAGAAGTCGCAGGACCCGGTGAACACGGTGCGCGGGCTGGCGCGCATGGTGGAACTGCTCTACCAGGTCTCCGCGGGGACCGAGGTGGCGGGAGGGCTGACCGACGTCGCCCGTCCCATGACAGCGCCGCCGCCGATCACGCTGCCCATGGACTGGCTGGTGCGGAAGCTGGGCCGCAAGGTCGCGCCATCGGAAGTACACCAGATCCTCGAACGTCTCGATTTCGGCGTCAGCGTGCCGGAGCCGGGCGTATTTTCGGTGACGGTGCCAAGCTGGCGCTCCACCAAGGACGTGTCGATCAAGGACGACCTGGTGGAAGAAGTGGGGCGCATGATCGGCTACGCCTCGATTCCCATCGAACCTCCCGCGGTGCCGACCACTCCGCCGCTCATCGAGGCCGAGCGGATGTACCACCGCGAAGTGCGCGCCGCCGTTGCCGCGCAGGGTTTTACCGAAGTCTACAATTACTCGTTCGTCAACGCCGCGCAACTCGCGCGATTCGGCATGGATCCGGCCGAGCACATCCGCGTCGCCAACCCGATTTCGGTAGAGCAGAGCCTGCTCCGCACCAGCCTGCTGCCGAACATCGTCCGCAACATCGAGGACAACGCCCGGCACTTCGACAGCTTCCGGCTGTTTGAGATCGGCTACGAGATACACCGCCGTGCTGGGGAACTGCCGGATGAGGTGCCGCACCTGATGGCCGCCATTTTCGGCCGCGGCAGCGGCGAGGCGGGCCTCATGGAGTTGAAGCGGTTGGCCGAGTGCGTGATGGCCGGCGCGAGTGTGCGGTCCGTCGAGGCTCGCAGCTACGAGCATCCGGCGCGCGCCGCCGAAGTGATCTGGCGCGACAAGGCGGTGGGACGATTGTACGAGCTGCACCCGTCCATAGTGGAAGGCCGCGCGGCCATCCTGGACATCGACCTGCGGGCGACGCTGGCTCTCGGCGCTCCAGAGAAGCGCTACAAGCCCATCCGGCGCTTCCCGTCGAGCGCGTTCGACCTGAGCGTAATTGCCAAGATCCGCGATTTTGCGGGGGACATCGAACGGAAGCTAGTCGCGCTGGCCGGGGAGGAACTGGAGGGCATCGAATTCTTGCGCCAATATACCGGCGCGCCTCTCGAGGAGGGCACCAAGAGCGTGTCCTACCGGCTGACGGTCTCGTCGGACGAGCGGACGCTCACGACGGATGACGTAACCCGTGTGCGTTCGCGAATCATCGACGGGATGCGGGCGCAGGGTTACGAACTGCGCATCTGACGATCACGGGGGGGCTTGATATACTGGCCTTCAATATGCTCTCCGTACAACTCGTCGCTCCGCACACGATGGAGCCTCGCGAAATGCCGATGCCTAACGATCCGGCCTCGGGCGAGGTCCTGGTCAAGGTCAGAGCCGTGGGCATCTGCGGCAGCGATCTTCACTGGTACAAGGACGGCCGCATTGGCCACACGCCGGCCGAGTACCCGCAAATACTGGGGCACGAGCCGTCCGGCGATGTGGTCGCCGTGGGAGCCGGAGTCACAAAGTTCAAACCAGGCGACCGCGTGTTGATCGAACCGGCAATCAATTGCGGCACGTGCGAACTGTGCATGAGCGGGCGGCACAACGCCTGCATCCGGAGCCGGTTCATGGGAGCGCCCGGCGCCCCGGGCCTGTTGCGCGAATACGCCCTGGTTCCGCAGTCGAATGTTGTGCATATCCCCGACACGATGGATTATGTGCACGGGACCATTGCCGAGCCCGTGGCGGTAGCCGTGCATGTGTTGCGCATGTCGCGGATTCGCCTGGGCTCGACGGTGGCCGTGATCGGGGCGGGCCCCATCGGTTTGCTTTGCGCCGCGGTGGCGCGGGCTGCGGGCGCCTCGGAGATATTTATCGCGGACAGGCTGGCGCACCGGGTCGAGATGGGCCGGAAGATGGGCGCGGACGTGGGAGTGCATGTCCCTTCCGAATCCTTGCGCGATGTGGTCATGGATCGCACGCGAGGCCGCGGCGTGGATGTGGCGATCGATGCAGCAGGCGATTCCGGCACTTTCAACGCGGGCCTCTCCATCGCCCGGTTCGGTGGCCAGTACATACTGGTGGGCCTGCCGGTCGAGCTAGAGATGAAACTTGACCTGCATCTGGCAATGGGCAAGGAACTCACCATTCAAACCATGAAGCGCTCCAACCATACCGCGCATGAGGCCATCGAACTGATCGAGGCCGGTAAGATCAGCGACGCCATGGTGACGCACCGGGTGCCGCTCGCGCAGACGCCTGACGTTTTCAAGGTCCTGGACGATTACCGTGAAGGCGTCGGCAAAGTCATCATTGAGATGTAATTCCAACAAACGGACTTCTATCATGAAGAACTACCTCGCATTCGATTTCGGCGCCGAAAGCGGCCGCGCCATGCTCGGAACGCTTTCCGACAGCCAGCTCAAGCTGGAAGAACTGCATCGCTTCCCGAACACGGCCGTCCGCATCCCCTTGGGTTTGTACTGGGATGTGCTGAGGCTGTTTCACGAGATCCTGCAGGGATTGAGCACCGCCAACCGCGAGCGCAAAGTGGCGCTGGACGGGATCGGCATCGACACCTGGGGCGTGGACTTCGGCCTGCTAGGCGCCGACGGCTCGCTGGTTGAGTCTCCGCGACACTATCGCGACGCGCGCAACAACGGCATGCTCGAAAAGACCTTCGCCGCGATTCCTCGCGAGGAGATCTTCGCCAACACCGGGCTGCAGTTCATCCAGTTCAACACGCTTTTCCAGCTTTATGCACTCAAGCTCCAGGGCGCGCCGTCGCTCCAAGTGGCGAAGACGCTGCTGATGGTCCCGGACCTGTTCAATTACTGGTTGACGGGCGTGGCAAAGGTGGAACTCACCATCGCCAGCACGGCGCAGTTCTACAATCCGCTTAAAAAGCGATGGGCCACCGAGCTGTTCGACAAGCTGGGCCTGGATGCCGGGATTCTGCCGGAGATCGTGCAGCCCGGCACACTGCTCGGGCCCTTGCGTCCGGAAGTGCAGGAGGCGACGGGATTCGGCCCGGTGCCGGTGTACGCCACGGCCTGCCACGACACGGCGGCGGCGGTGGCCGCGGTCCCGGCAACGGACGACGGCTGGTGCTACATCAGCTCCGGGACCTGGTCGCTGATGGGAATCGAAGCCGACGAGCCGGTAGTGAACGAACACTGCGCGGCCCTGAACTTCACTAACGAGATCGGTGCGGCGGGAAAGATCCGGCTGCTGAAAAACATCGCAGGTTTGTGGCTGCTGCAGGAATGCCGGAAAGCCTGGGCGCTCGAAGGCACCAACTACTCTTACGACCAGATGGCACGCATGGCAGGCGAAGCCGCGCCGTTCGCCGCGGTCATCAGTCCGGACGCGTTCCTCGAGCCCGGGCGCATCCCGGAACGCATCGCCGACTACTGCCGCAAGACGGGGCAGCAAGCGCCGGACAGCCACGCCAGCATGTGCCGGACGGTGTTGGAGAGCTTGGCGCTACGCTATCGGCAGGTGCTCGAGAGCCTGGAATCGCTCTCAGGGAAGAAGATCGGCGTCATCCACATTGTGGGCGGCGGTTCTCGCAACGAGGTACTGAACCAATTCGTGGCGGACGCGACCGGCCGGACCGTGGTAGCCGGGCCGACGGAAGCCACGGCGGCAGGCAACGTACTAGTGCAGGCAATCGGAGCGGGTCAATTGGGGTCGTTAGCGGAGGCGAGGCGTGTGGTGCGAGCCAGTTTCCCGCTGACCACGGTGGAGCCGAAGCCCACGGCCGGCTGGGACGAAGCCTACGAGAAGTTCTGCAAACTACCGGTAACGGCGTAAGTACAAAAGAAGGGCGGGATCTGTGCCCCGCCCTTTCGCTTACCTTGCGGGAACCGGCCCTAATTCGCGGCTGGAGATCACACGGTCGATCATGCCGTATGCCATCGCCTGGTCGGCATCCATGATGTAATCGCGATCCACATCCCGCTCCACCCGGTCAACCGGTTGTCCAGTCGAATCGGCGAGGATCTGGTTCAGCGTCGCACGCATCCGCAGAATCTCTTTGGCGTAAATGTCGATGTCGGCTGCCTGGCCCGCCAACCCGCTCATGGAGGGTTGATGGATCAGGATTCTGGAATGCGGCAAACTGTACCGCTTCCCTTTCTTGCCTGCCGCCAGCAGGACCGCGCCCATGGAGGCCGCCTGGCCCACACAGATCGTGACGATGTCAGGCTTGATAAACCGCATCGTGTCGAGGATCGCCAACCCGGCGGTGATGGAGCCGCCGGGAGAGTTGATGTAAAGCGAAATATCCCGCTCTGGATCCTCAGCCTCAAGAAAGAGCATCTGGGCGATGAGCAGATTGGCGACGGCGTCGTCGATCGGCGTACCCAGGAAAATGATGTTCTCTTTCAGAAGGCGCGAATAGATGTCGTAGGCCCTCTCGCCCCGGGCGGTCTGTTCGACCACCATGGGGACAAGCACACCATTACCCATGTTTCTGCGTCCTCCCGCACACTAGATTGAGCCGGCCGCCTATCCTTTGCGGGAGGCGGTCTTCTTGGCGCGCTTGGGCTTCTCGGCGGCCCTACGCTTGGCTTCCTGCGCTTTGGCCAGTTCGCCAATAGTGGTCCGTTCCAGATAGTTCAGGATGTAGGAACGGAGTTCCTTCCAACTGTCGTGCATGCCGCACGGCGCCTGGTCGTTGCACTCACCAAGGCCACCGGCGCACCTCTGGTAGTCGTTCAGCCCATCCATGGCTTCGACGATCTTCAGCAACGAAATGTCATCGGGCTTCATGCGAAGCGTGAAACCGCCCGTCGGGCCCTTGCTGGAACGCAGGAATCCCTTGCGGGCCAACTGCTGAAGAATCTTGGCCAGGAAATGGGTCGGGATGTCAGTCTGTTGGGCGATGTTCTTCACCATGACGAACTTGCCTTCCGGCACTGTCGCCAGATGAACGAAAGCCCGAATCGCATACTCCGCGGATCGAGAGTAAATCATGTTCCCTCGCTAGCTTAGATCAAGATACACAGTTATCTTAAAATTACGTGCAGAAGTGAACTGGCGGCGCTTACCGCGCGCATCCGGCACCCTCCATAGTGTACTGCTTGAGTACAGCATATCAATAACTGTTCGTCCAGTATAGCGAAATCCTCAAGGAATGCCTAGTTCGGACGGCTGCCCGCCTGCCAGCGAGGCCCATCGTCCAAAGACGGCCGCCCCTAGCCGGGCCAACTCCTGACAGCCGGCGCCCGGGTCAACCGGATGATCGAGCTCGCGCAAGTCCGCGGCATTAGCGTCCTCCGCCAGCCAGGCGCCGATCATAGCCGGCGTAACCTCCAGGTGGAACTGCAAACCATAAATGTTGCCGCCAAACCTGAATGCCTGGATGCGGCATGCCTCCGAGTACGAAAGCCTCACGGCGCCCGGCGGGAGGTCGAAGGTCTCGCCGTGCCAGTGAAACACCGTGGCAGGGCCCGGCAAGCCGGCGAAAAGCCCGTCATGCGCCGCCTCGCCGGTCCAATAAATCGGGTACCAGCCGATCTCCTTCACCTCGTTGCGGTACACACTCGCGCCGAAGGCCTTGGCAATGAGTTGAGCGCCCAGGCACACACCCAGAATAGGAAGACCTTTTCCCGCCGCCTCGCGGATGATTTCGATCTCCCTGCGCAGGTAGGGGAGATCGTCGTTCACCGACATCGGCCCTCCCATGAAAACAAGCCCGCTAGCAGATTCCAGGTCCACCCGCCGGTCAACGTCCAGCGGAAGGTCGACGTATTTGTATTTCAGTCCGGCAGCCTCAAGCACGGAGGCTATCAGCCCCAGATGCTCGTACGGAACATGCCGGAACACCAGTACGCTCATTGGATTCAGTGTAACGAACCACCGAACCAGAAATTCAGCGTTTCTGACCGCAGTATAGTGTGCCACCGGGAGTCAGCGTTTCAGGCAGCGGTCGAAGAAAGCGCGCACCTTATCGTCCAGGGCCAGGCCCGGCACGCTGTGGCCTGCGCCCGGAACGATGTGAAATTCGGACGCGACGCCGGCCTTGCTCAATGCCGCGTCGAGCAGTTCGCTTTGCGATACAGGCACCAGTTTGTCTTCCATGCCGTGCCCGATGAAAAACGGGGGATCGTCCGGGGAAACGTAAGTGATGGGATTGGCGCGCACGGCGCGATCGGGATACTTCACCACGTCGAAGCCCATCATCTGGGATTCCGAAAGTATCGCGTTCACGGCGGGGTCGGCAGAGGGACGCCATTTCGGCAGATCCGTCGGCCCGAAGTAATCCACCACGGCCTGGACGCGGCTCGAGTAGCCCGGGTTGCCGAGCGTTCCTTCCAGATCCGCCACACCGCCGGACGTGCCGAGCAGCGCGGCCAGGTGCCCTCCCGCGGAGGCGCCCCAGGCCCCGATCCGGCGCGTGTCCAGGCCATATTTCGACCCGTTGGCTCGCAGCCACCTGACGGCCGCCTTGCAGTCATGGATGGGTGCCGGGAAAACACCTTGCTTGATGAGGCGGTAGTTGATGGCGGCCACGGCGTATCCGTACCGGGTAAAGTGCGTGCCGGGACTGGCTTCTTTGCTGCCGCTGTGCCACCCGCCGCCGTGTATGGATACGATCACGGGCACACCGGCGCGCGGGCCGTCTGGCAGGTAGAGGTCCAAGTATAGCGGCAGGTTACCGGCCCTCGCGTACTCGATGTTCCTCAGAACTGTTTCCGGGGGAGACATCAGGAGCGCCGCGAACAGAACTCCCAGGATCATGGCGTCCTCCTTGCGCTATCGGTAAATGGCGGCGCCGACCGTATCGGCCGGTCCGGTGAAACCGGGTCCTCCCGCCGCGACGTAGCCGTGACTGGCGCCCTCGGGGCTGGACGTAACCCAGAACGAGTACAAGCGGCCGTTCTTCAGATAAAAGCGGAACTTGACGGGTTTGCCAACAAGCGACCCGAGATCTCCGCGCGACTTCCACCTCATTTCGGAGATAGTGACGTCGCCGCGCAGCACCACGGAGTTCTTGCGTGTGTAAGGAACAATGACGCGGTCGCGGTCGTCCAACACTTCGACCCGGAGTTCGCCGCCCCGTGTGGCCGCATTCACGAAAAGATGCTCGCCTGAGAAGCGAACCAACCGCGTGGTCAGCGTGCCTTCCTTGCCGCCGGCATCCATGGACGCGAAACCGTCGCGGCGCAACGTGGCCAAGCCAGTAGTCGAGACCCCGGACTGGCTGGTACCTTCCACTCCGGCACGCCCACTCACATAGAAATAGAGCTTATCGCGCACCACCAGCATGCAGCCGCCGGCCGATTGAATGTTGCCCCAGTTCCAATCGCCCTTCTTTTCGGAGACAGGAATCAGGGGCCGGCGATCGGGCCTGTACCAGTGGAAGCCGTCGCGGCTATAACCCACTATGAGGTCGTTCGGCTTGGGCCGGTCCTTGGGTTGCCCGCGCCAGATGCTGAACAGTCCGACCAGAAGGCTTTCGTAGGCCACGGCGTCCAGGTTGTAAAGCTCGGTAGGGGTTTTCAGGTCTGCCCTCATGGGATCGAGCCGGTCGGCGCCCGTCCAGGGGACCGGTTGTCCTGCCTTCCAGCCGAGGCCGGTAGCCGCGTCGGGATTCTCATGGTAGTGGCGGATGCGCCCACGCTTGTTGCCCGCGCGGATGCTGTAAACCCAGACGCGACGGAAGGGGTTCCAGAAGGCGGTGGAGCGGTCGCCCATCTTGACCGTGGTTGTGGCTACGCGCGGGCTCCAGTGATTGCCGTCCGGAGAATAATACAATTCCATGGCCCAAGGGGAGCGCTTCATCAGGAAGAGCTTATATCGCCGCATGGGATCCTTTTCTTCCTGGTCGAGCCAGACGGTGGTGGAATCCCGGTAGCCTTCGAAAACCAGGTTGGTGCCGGGGCGCACGTCGAGCGCGGGCTTGTCCCAATGGATGCCGTCCTTGGACACCGCGTAAGCCAGGTTGCTGGTGTAGCCGGCCATGTACCACATCTTGAACAGGTTGTCCTTCGGGTCGAACCAGACGCCGTCACTGAACACCATCGAAGTGGCGCCGCGCGGCATCTCGTAAGGCCGGTCGGGTTTCAGTACGGGATTGCCGGCGATGTACTGCGCCTGGTGATAGGTGCGCGTCAACGTCGTCGAGCCGATCAGAAAGTCGTCTACAAAGAGCTGCCGGCCGATGTCGATGGGGATAATGGCGGGAGGCGCGGACAGGTATGGCACCGGCATGGGTTCGGCGGTGACGTCCTCGTAGTGCGGTGGCCAGACGGACGGAAGCTGAATCCCGTTATAGAGTGTGCGCTCGGCGGCACACAGCAGCGCGGCGCAAAGCGGAAGAATCAGGAGGCAATGTCGGCGCATGGATCCCCCCGGAGGATCATGGCCATGATAGTATCCGGCCCTCCATCGGCACAACCACATCGCCGGAACAGAAACATCCGTAAAACCTCGTCAGCCTGATCTGCGTAGTTTTTCAGAGCTCGAGCTTGGCGGTCGCAAAAAACAGCGCAGATCAGGCTGACGAGGTTTTACGTTGACGGGTTGTCTATGGGTGGAAGATGAGCCAGGCCAGCGCCACCAGGCCAGCGGCCAGGGCCCAGCCAATCAGGAAGCCCTTGATGTCGGTCCAGTAGGCGCGCATGAGCGGCACGCCCTCCGCGCCCTTGCGCAGACGGAACAGGTTCACCAGGATCAACTGGCGGCCGGCCTCCGCGTAAGCGCGTTTCTCGGCAGCGCTGGGCGGCGTCAGGCGACCGTCTTCGACCGCTCCGTCGCTGGGCGTTTCCAGCCGCATGTAGAACGAATCCAAGCTCGAAGCCGGCTCGCGAGGGGTCAACAAGCTCACCAGAATATACGTAACCACGCCGCAGACGAGCGCGCCCAGGAACACGTTCGGGTCCCAGTGATCCAGGCGTTGGTTGCGGAGATGGTAGAGCGAGAAGTTCGCACCCAACGCCGCGGCGATGCTCGTGATAGCGCCCCAGCGCGTGCCGCGGCGCCAGAACACGCCGCCAAGCACGCTCACACCCACGAAGGTCGCCATGGTTTCGGTGAGCAAAAACGAGTACAGAACCCGTTTGATGAAAAAGAGGGCGTACAGGACGGCCACCAGCGTAATTGCCACGCCGCTGACTCGCCCCACCCAGAGGTAATGCCTGTCGGACTTGGCTTTCACCAGGTACTTGCGATAGAAATTCCGCGTGAACAGCGCGCCGCTATCCACCATGAAGGCCGAGCAGCCGGCCATGTTGGCCGCCAGCACGCAGGCAATCAGCAAACCCACTCCTCCGGTGAACAGGAAGTGCCGGCAGGCGTAGCCGAAGGCCTCCTCCGGATCGTGCAAGCCCTGCAAACCGCCCACGCCACGTGCCACCAGGGCAGCCACCATCAGGCCGACCATGGCCCAACCGACCGTGCAGAAACGCTTCACGAAGGTGCCGTACAGGAATCCGACGCGGCAGGTGTACTCGTCCTTGCCCGTGCCGACCGCCCCCATCAGGTGCGGCTGCGCCACGATGCCGATCAGTCCGTTCAGCGTCAGCATGAAGATGAACCACGCACCGATGCCCTGCGGCGTCGCCAGCGAAAACATATTCGCGCCCAGCGCCTGCCGCATGCCGCTCAATCCGCCCACCTCGCCCCACCCGAGAGGGATCAGCATGAACGACAGCGCGATGATCAGGAAGCCTTGCAGGAAGTCCGTCCAAGCCGCCGCCACCAGACCACCGACGAAGCTGTAGAGCACGAACACCAGCGTCATCGCCACCACAATTTCGTTCACCGGCACGTGCCCGCCCACCGCCTGGCTGATCACCTTGCCCGCGCCCTTGAGCATACTGGCCATGTTGATGGTGAAGAAGATCAGCGCGAAGACGGTGTAGAATGCGCCCATCCAGGAACCGTAGCGGTCCTCGATGAGTTCGGCCACCGTGGTGCGGCGGATCCGCCGGAACAGGGGCGCAATCAGCCAGTAGAACGGTGTGGCAAAGAGGTTCTTCCACTGATACCAGATGCCCGAGATGCCGATGGTGTAAACAGCGCCGGCAAGCGACACGGGCATTTCCGAGTGCGTGCCGGTCCCGAACGTCTGCCCGATCATGAGCCACTTGTTGAAACGTCGCGCGCCCAGGAAATAATGCGAGGTGTCCTTCACTCTCAGACCGACCACGACGCCAATCAGCGATATGAAGGCGAAGTAGGAAACCAGGACAACCCAGTCGATAGTCGTCAGGTCTATGGCACGCATGGGATGGATAACTAATCTGTCATAATGCTCTCGTCACGGTCAACCTGGAGGTGCCTGGCGATGCCGCGAATGTCACTGTTTCTGCTCTGCCTGCCGCTATTCGGGCAGGTGCCAATTGAGACATGGCAGGGGCGCTGGACGCCGTATCGCCTCATCGACGATTCGGGCATCGAGCGGACGCTTCTGAAAGCGCGCGTCAACCTGCCCGCGCAAACCGCCGGCATGATGATCGCGCTTGTCGACGGCCAGGGCCGCGTCCTGGATCAAGCACCCATTGCTGCAGGCAAAGCACGAACCTGGGACCACGGCTTCTGGGTTCCGACGTCCTCACGTAATGCGCGCTTTCGCGTGGAAGTGCGGCGCGGCGCGGAACTTCTGGCGAGCCGTCAGGTGGCGGTGGCGGATTCGGAGGCGGCGCCAGCCCTCCCGTTGCGCATGGACCGGCTGAACCGTGGGCTGCTGGCGCGGCTCGAGCAGCGCGAAGCTTCAACCACAATCGGGGCCGGCGCGGACTTCACCGGTTATCTCGCGCAGCACGACGTTATTTATCAAAGCCCGGCGCCCAGTTGGGTGGAAGGGCTACCGCTTGGGAACGGCGACGCCGGCGCATTGATTTCGGGCAGGCAGGGCGCTGAGATGCTGGTTCACCTGGACAAGACCGATATCTGGTACAACGCGCCCGATGGCACGGCACTGGGCCGCTCGTACGCCGGCACGCTGCGGCTGCGCTACAGATCCGCGGGCGGCTTCGAGCAACGCCTGAGCCTGGGGCGCGCCGAAGTGGAGACGCGGGACGGCGAGTTTCGATCCACGGCGCGCGTCGACGCCAATCGCAATCGCTTCGAGATGGAGGTCGATGCGCGCGAGTTCGAAATCGTTCTTGAGCGCACACCCGTAACGCTGTGGGTGAATCGCCGCGGTGGGTATACGAATGCCGAACGACTGTTCGGAAGCTGGGCCAACGTCATGAGCAAGGACGAGTTGGCCGCGCTGCGGGCAGACGCCGCCAAAGCTCCCGCGACGCGCGTCGATTGGAACCGTGAGGGGAACACCTGCTGGTTTCAGAACACGGCGCCGAACCTGAGTTATTCGGTCGTGCTGGCCGTCCACGGCGGGCGCGTCGCATGGAGGAGAACCAGCGAGGGCTGCGTGGGGCGCGTCAAGGCCAGCGGACCGGTGCGCATCGAAGCGGGGCTCGCCACCAGCCGCGAAGCGCGCGATCCGGTGGCCCATGCCCGCGCCCAACTTGGCCCTGCGGCCCGCCGGGCGCACCTCGAATGGTGGCGGAAGTTTTGGAGCCGTAGTTGGATCGAACTTCCCGACAAGCTGGAAGAGAACCTCTGGTACATGGGCGTGTATCAGCAGGCGGCCTGCTCGCGCTCGGACCAGGCCGTCAGCTTTTTCGGACTCTGGCATCCTTTGGAGCACCGCACCTGGTACGATGCTTACGTTTCCGACGCACAGGTGCCGATGATCTGGTGGCTCTGCTTTCCGACCAACCACCTGGAGCTGCTCTATCCGTCGCACCGCACGTTCGGCCGTTACGCTGCGGAGTTCGTGCGCTATACCGGCCACGAGGGCATGCTGGTGCCGCACTTCTTCCACCCCGAATGGGCCGGCGGCCTGGATTACGTGACCGGCGAGAACACGCACAAGGGAGCCACCTCGTGGTTCGTCATGAACTTCTGGTGGGACTACCTGTACTCGGGCGACCGCGAATTTCTGCACGACGTGACATACCCTTTGCTGCGCCTGGCGGCAGACTTCTTCACCGGCTACCTCATCAAGGAAGCCGACGGACGCTATCACCTGGTGGATAGCAACTCGCCAGAACAGGATGACACCAAGAAGGACAACACATTCGATTGGTCCCTGCTGCGTTTCATGTACCGCGCGGCCATCGAAGCGAGCGAGATCCTGGAGGTGGACGCGGATCTGCGCGCGCGCTGGCGGGAGCGGCTCGATAACCTGTACCCGTTGCCGGGCGACGGGAAAACCGTTTGGGAATGCGCCACGGTGGCACATCCTTATCGTTGCCACCCGGTGGTGATGTTCACGCTGCATCCGACCAATGCGCTCGACTACGGCACGCCGGAATTCGAGAGCGCGCGCCGGACCATGAAACCGGTGACTCGCCTGTTCGGGTTCCGGTACGAGGACCGTCACGCAGCCATTCCCGGTTTCGAAGGCGGGGTCGAACCGAACGGCTTTTCAAGCGGCATCCTGACCACCAACGCCGCGCGGCTGGGTGATCGCGAACTGTACCGCCGCTTCCTGTACGGGCTCATCATTCGCTTCCACATGAAGCAGAACGGGCTGCGCGCGCTGATCGACACGCGCCAGTCGGACGATATCTCGCGCGCCTCGCTGGTGGAGGCTGCCAACGCGCACACCGTCGCCATCACCGAAACGCTGGTGCAAAGCTGGCGCGATCATGTGCGCCTGTTCGGCTGCATTGAGAAGAAGGGCCGATACCGCTTCTCCGGACTGCGCGCCACGCCGGGCGTGATCCTGAAAGGCGAGGCCGTCGACGGCACCGTGCGACATCTCAGGGCAAAGTGCATCGCAAGCGGCAAGGCGAAGCTCGTCTGGCCCGGAGGCGAGCGCGCGCTGGATTGCACCGCGGGCGCCGAACACGCGCTGGTGGGCGACGGCACCCTGCAACCGGGGAGCGCCGAACCGCGGACGGCTCCGCGCCGCATCGCCATCGAGACGGTCGAGAACATGGTCGAGCCGCTGGTGCACTACCCCGAGAACCTGCCCTTCGCGCAGGTGGTTGAGGACGACTACCTCTACCTGGGCCGCCCGGCGAAGTTCGCCGGCCCGCGCGCGAAGCCCGATCCCGCCGTGCTGCAGCGTCTCGCGGTGAGAGGGCAGTGGCAGGAGCGTCAGCGTGCGGCGCGGTTGTTCGCCTCTGTGGATGCCGATGCGAGCGTGCTCGCGGAACTGAACCGGCTATGCGGCGATCCGATGAACGTGGTGGCACATACAGCGGCCGTCAGCCTCGTGCACCTCGGTACGCCGGAGGCTCTGGCGATTGCCGACCGGCACGCCGCGCGCGATGCGGTGCCAGGCTTACGGCGCGAAGTGGAGAAAGCGCGGAAGCGTCTTCACCGGTGAGTGGTACGATAGAAGAAGGAAAGGGGGCGTAACGGATTCGACGGGATTGAATTGGTGTGATGAGGCGTGCCGGGTTCCGAGCTCCCGTTAAACGATCGGAAAATCAAAACTGCCAATCAGCAGTTTGCTTACGCTGCCTAATTAATTAGGCGGCCGCTCCGGCCGGTTGGCCCGCAAGCCGGTTAGTGAGCGTCATCTGGCGGGATAGGTCCCAAACTTCCGCCTGGAGCGAAAGGCCGAGATCAATCAGGCTGGGCTGCCGCGGTTTTGCCGGTTTTGAAACGGCGGCCGAGATACACAGAACCGGATACGCACGTAGGCTCATCGCGGCAAGCTTTCTCGGACGCGGGTTCAACTCCCGCCGCCTCCACCAATTTCTTTTTCAGCGGTAGTGCCTTCCGGAACCACGCTTCTATTTATTCTTTTGAGGGGGATCGGGAATCCAGGCGTCTACAATCATTTTCCAGCTGCCATCCGCCTGCTTCTTCCACACGCTGGGGGATTTGAAGGTCGTTTCGGTGACCTTGCCTTTCTTGTCTTTGACAGCCATCTTCCCGGTGCCCCAGTTGTAAGCCAGGTCACCGGACCTGGCCACCTCGACCTTCGCCGTGGTGAAGGTGAATTCCGGTTTCATTTTCATCATCGCCTCCAGTGACTTCTGCATGTCTTCCCTGCCCCGGATCAATGGCGCGTCCGGGGTCATGACGACAGCATCGTCAGCGTAGAAGCTCGCCAGTTTCGCCGCGTCGAAGGCGGCTATGGCTTTTACTTGCTCGTCAATTGCGGCCCGTATGGCAGTCTCATCCGCCGCCCTCGTGTCCGGCGCTTGGGGTACCGGTTTCTGACAGCCGGTCACTGCAAGGATCAGCGTAGCTGCGGCGATAACGGGTGACAGACCTTTTAGGCTTTGGCGGCCGTGTATAGATGTCATAGTGTCTCCTTCGGGCCGGGGTTACCTTTCCTTTCTCCCGGCCCCGTTCTGTGCATCGTTAGTATCTTGAAAGAGCTCCTAAGAAGGCCCTTGAAGCGGGATGGAACTCGCTTGCCCCGTGTCAACGTGTGCGGTGATCTGTGCAATTCCAGTCCGCGTGCCAGCCATTCGGCTCGCGTCCCCGCCCGCGCGGTTTCTCTTTCCTCCGCCGACAACTCGGAGTGTAGGAGATCCTCCGAGTAGTTCTTCATCTGCAGGTACCACGTCTTCCCTTCTCCGTGTTCCGTGCAGAACTGGCACATTGCGCACCTCCTTGATCCCGGCAGCCCAATCGCTCGTTGCCGGCTCGGTCAGCGCTCTATAACAAACTCCGGGGCCAACGGACTTGTAACGCGGCCGATGAAGAAGCCCGCTACTCCGATTCCTATGGCCCCCAACACAATGGCTGCCGGGGTCGCGATCACCAACGGACCTTCCGATAGCTCGAACGCGTCCTGGGAAGCGGCCAGGGCTGTACCGACACCGATGGCGGCGCCGAAGCTCGCCAGCCCGGCAATCAGTCCCCGATGCCCCAGATGCCCCTCGAAACGCATGGAGCGAATCTGATCTCTCGGCAGGAGAGCTTCTTTCTTGCTTGTCTTCCACAGCGAGGTTGCCCGGTTGGCGTGGAGGACCACGCCGTTTCCGGCCGTTCTGATCAGCCTGGCTTTGATCTCACTGCCGCCGGCTAATTGGATGCGAACCTTGCGGCCCTCGAGTTTCTGTTCCGCCACCCGGCGCTCGAATCCGTTCCAATCGGTCTTGACGACTTCACGCCGCGCGGCTCCGGCAGGCTCGCAGATGGATACGGCGACCACCCAGATCGCCAGGCATCTGGCCCCTAACGCGCGCTGGCGGACCATAAAGGCCATTGACCGCACCCAGTGTCACCAGAGATGAAAGCAGGTTATAACTGCGCTCCTCAATTATAGGCCTGCCAAGTCCCATTGCAAATGAAGTCCCGGGGTCTGTGAGAAACTTGGTGGTTGTGGATTTGGCGCACATCGAGTCTCCCGGTGGTCCACAAGGGGATGCGCCGCGCACATGGTTCCCCTCGCACGCATGGCGCGCCTTGCGTCACCGTAATTTCCGCCTGTTCGTGGCTGGCCAGAGTATTTCGCTCATCGGCTCCTGGATGACCCGCGTAGCCACGGGCTGGTTGATCTACCGCCTCACCAAGTCCGCGATGCTGCTGGGCACAGTCGGTTTTGCCGGCCAACTTCCCGCCTTCCTGCTGGCCCCGGTGGCCGGGGTCTGGGTGGACCGTCTGAATCGCCGGCAGGTCCTCATCTGGACCCAGGCACTGGCCATGGTTCAAGCCCTTCTCCTGGCCGGCCTCACTTTCTCCGGCGACATAACGATCGAATGGATTCTGTGGCTGAGCGCATTTCAGGGTGTGATCAACGCCTTCGACATGCCGGGCCGCCAGGCCTTTGTCGTGCAGATGGTGGAGGACCGCCGCGATCTTGGTAACGCGATCGCCATCAACTCGTCGATGTTCAACCTGGCACGGCTCATCGGGCCATCGCTCGCCGGAATCACGATCGCCGCCACGGGCGAGGCTTGGTGTTTCCTGATCGACGGCATCAGTTACCTGGCTGTGATCGGCTCGCTCCTGGCGATGCAGGTAAGCGTGGATCCGCCCCAGCGCCAGGCCGGGTCTCTCCTCACCGAGTTGAAAGAGGGCTGGACTTACGCCACCGGGTTCATTCCCACCCGAATCATTCTGCTGCTCTGTGCTCTGATCAGCCTCATGGGGATGCCGTTTATGGTCTTGATGCCGGTCTTCGCCGCCTCCGTCCTGCACGGAGATCCCCACACCCTGGGCACTCTTACCGCCGCCGTTGGCGTTGGCGCGCTCGCCGCGGCGATCTCGCTGGCGGCCCGCAGGAGCGTGTTGGGACTCAGCCGCATGATTCCGATCGCGGCGGCCGCTTTCGGCGCAGGGCTGATCGGCTTTGGCCTGTCGAGAGCCGTCTGGCTTTCCGTGGTGATGATGTTCATCACGGGGTTCGGCATGGTTCAAGGCATGTCTTCCAGCAACACGATCATCCAGACCGTTGTTTCGGAAGACAAGCGGGGCCGCGTGATGAGTTACTACACACTGGCCTTCCTCGGGATGGTGCCCTTTGGCAGTCTGCTGGCCGGAGCCATGGCGCACGCCATCGGCGCGCCGCTCACTGTGATGATCAACGGCGCCATCGTACTGGCGGGCGCGGCATGGTTCACGTCGCAACGGCCGGCTCTACGCCGCGCGATCCGTCCTATCTACGAGCAGATGGGGTTATTGCCCCACAACATCGTCCCCGTGATTGGCGACGGCGCCGAAAACTGAGTCTCGTCCAAATCACTCCACCCGACCGGCTATGCCGGTTTCGGAGCGGTGGAGCCGATTTCCGGCGCGTGCTCCGGCGAATGGACCACCTTGATGCCGTACATCTGGCAGAAGGCCTCGACGTCCCTCCGGTGATTTCCATAGAAGACCACCTGGTGGAAACCTAATACGTCGCGTGCGTCTTCCACCCGATCCATCGCGATTTCGAAATTCGTCCGGCAACCGCCGGCGGGCGGCGTGTCCACGTTGGCCACCACCTTGCCCGTGTCGAGAATCAACTCCGTCGGGCTCTTGAAGCGGACCAGTGTGACGGGCTGGCCCTCGCGCCAGAGAACCTGGAGCGAAACCCCGATGTTCGACTCCGAATGCGAACGAAGGATGTAAGGTTCGGCGGGCTTACCGAAACCGTTGAGCAGAGTCGGGCTGACGCAGTGCGCGGTGATCAACAGGTTCTTGACCGTCTCCGGAACCGGATCGTTCATGAAACCGGGCTTGTCGAACAGGTAGCTGGTGAACATGAGCGAGATGGCGCCAAACACGTCGGCCTCGCACCCATAAGTGATGCCGGCATCCTGGAACAGCGTCGCGGCCATGCAGGGCGGCGTCGGCATGACCTTTGTGTGAACCATGCCCAAACAGTCCGTGGTGAGGCCGTTCGACTCTTCTTCCCGCAACAGGCGCTTGGCGGTCATGAACGAACGGGCCGCGTTGAGCGTGTCCTTCTCGGAAGGCTCCACGATCTTCTTCGCCTGACGGCGCATCTTGCGAGCAACTTCGCGGGCCTCGTCGGTCTCCGGCATCTTCGCGAACAACTCGTTCAATGAGGACCGTGGAATGCGGCGGACCTTGGTGCCCAGCAGGTCCAGCGTCTCCTCCTTGCGCTCCTTGCCCGCCACAACCAGCAGGCGCGATTCGGCGAACTGTTTCTTGGCGCGAACCATGCGCATGGCTTGTTCGAGGGCGCTGGTTTCGAGGCTGGAGATTACGTACACGCCCGGCTGGCGGGAGATCTTGAGCACGTGGCCAGTGAAGGACATTCCGATCGGGGCAAAGACGATAGTGGGGACGCCTCCGTCGGCCGCAATCTTTTCAACCATCTTCCAGCAGGCCATGTGCTGGATCTGAACCAGGACGGCGTCGGGCTTTTCCGTCTGCACCTTGCGCACGTAAGACTCTACGGCCTCGGGGGTCTCCAGCGCCGCGGGTTCCCGCTCCAGGCCGATACCCAGCCGGGCGGCCGATTTGGCGATGAAGCCCGAATACTCCTTGTCCTTCCCCGCAACATCGTACGAGGTGCCGGGCCAGCCGAGCCAATACGGCAACTTCTGGCGCACAACCACGTTCATGATGCGCACCTTCGGCTTGGGGCGGAACGACGCGAGGTCGATGTACTCGCCCAACCCTTTGGCGTCCGCGCCTTGGGCCCGGGCAAGTGAACTCAGACCCGTACCCGCCAGCGCCGCCGCGGGAAGCATGCTGGCCCCGTTAAGAAAGCACCGGCGTGACATGCCGCAGCATGCACAGCCGTGCGGTTTTGGAATTCCCTGCATGGTGAATCTCCGTTCGAAAGCTGACGTTCAACGAACCGGACGATTATATAACAACGGATGCAGCCGGCCGGGTCCCGGCCAACAATGATCGGATCGAATGGCGCAGCCGCCGGCGAAACATAACTC
>CAYLLB010000037.1:0-45265 GCA_964384215.1 uncultured Solibacteraceae bacterium
AGTTCCCAGAGCCTGCTCGTCCCACTCCACCAGTTGCCGGGACCGGTCGTGGTACTTGGGCAGGTAACGGTCGGAGCGCGGATTGGAAATGCCGATCAGTTCGATCTTGGACTTCTTCCAGGTATAGGCCAGGTCGGCCGCATTGAAGTAAATGGACCGCGACCCGTCCCAGGGATTGCCTTCCAGCAGTAGGAAGCCTTCGCCCTTCATGATGTTCTGGCGGCCCACGCGTAGCGATAGCCCCTTTACAAACAGCTTCTTGATGTCGATGTAGGCGTGCTCGAAGGCGACTTCATCGAAGCGGTAAGGTGAGCGGGGCACCACGATCTGGTTGGTTTCCTGCACCAGGCCGACATAGACGTCGATGTTGTCGGTGAGCCCCGCCTTGCCCCAAACCCGTGTGCGGTACCGGATTTGATTGCGCTGATCGTCCGTCGAATCGCCGTAGTCGAACAGGTTGTTCCAGTTCTCAGTGCGTACGCGTTGCTCAAAGCCGAATTCGAACGCGCCGGCGCCGTTCTGCGCG
The DNA here is from genome assembly GCA_964384215.1 of uncultured Solibacteraceae bacterium. Lineage (GTDB taxonomy): Bacteria > Acidobacteriota > Terriglobia > Bryobacterales > Bryobacteraceae > JAJFUV01. The sequence goes on from CAYLLB010000037.1 coordinate 527, forward strand.
TGCGCGAACGGAACAGCCAGCGAACACAGGGCAAGGAGTAGCCAATTAGTATTCACTTAGGACATTTCTTCAAAGCACGGGCGAAGCCCGGCATGGACCTGACGATGGTGTCGCGCGGCACGGTAAGGGACAACCGGATGTACCCGCCGCGGCCGAATCCCGCTCCCGGAACGGTAAGGACGCCTTCGCTCGTGAGCAGGCGCACGAAGGCGATATCATCGGGAATCGGCGTTTTCATGAAGAGGTAGAACGCGCCTTGCGGTTTGCTGACTTCGTAGCCGGCGTTCGACAGTCCGTCGCATAGCAGGTCGCGCTTCTCTTGGTACATGGCGAGGTCGGGCATGGCCTCGCCCGATGCGGCGGCCACCCACTGCCAGATGGCCGGCGCGTTGATGAAACCGAGAATGCGGTTGGTGAACGTACAGGCATTTATCAACTCATCCGCGCCCGCCAGCCGCGGCGAAATAGCCAGGTAGCCGATGCGCTCGCCCGCCACCGCCCAAGCCTTGGAGTAAGAATGCGCCACGATGCAGTTGGTAATGATAGCCGCGGTCTCGGGCATGACGGCGCCGTCGTAGACAAACGCGCGGTAGGGTTCGTCGCTGATCACCACCACGGTGTGGTCCAGGCCTTGAAGCAACGCTTCCAGTTCACGAAGCGTGGCCTCTGAGTAGATCACGCCGGTGGGATTGTGCGGCGAGTTCAGGATAATCGCCCGTGTGCGGGGCGTGATAGCGGCGCGGATGGCGTCGAGATCGAGCGAGAAATCCGCGGCCGTCTCCACCGGCACCATCTTCCCGGAGTGATTGGCGATGTAGAACTGGTACTCGGAAAAGCAGGGCATGGGGACGATGACTTCGTCGCCCGGATCGAGTATCGCCTTGAGTGCCGTGTTGATGGCGCCGGACGAGCCGACTGTCATCAGGAGGTGCCGCGCCTGGAAGTCCAGCCCGGTATGGCGGCGCAGCCTTTCGGCGAGCACCTCCCGCACTTTCGGAAAGCCGGCGTTGGGCATGTAACCGTGCGAGCCGGCGGGATTGGCGGCCACCTGCCGCCTCAACGCGGCCAGGACTTCGGCCGGCGGATCCTCGTCCGGGTTGCCCAGCGTGAAATCGAAAACGTTCTCGGCGCCACGTTCGGCTTTCATGCGCAGTCCTTCTTCGAACATGCGCCGTATCCAGGAGGAGTGCTCCAGTTGTTGTTGTATGACTTGAGCTACGATCATTCGCGAATTCGGTTGTAAGCCTGAACGCCTTCGAGAACATTGATTCCGGCCTGCTGCAGGACCGCGATGGCGGCGTCGGGCTTATCGAAGCGGAAAATGAGCACGGCCCGGTCCACCGTGCCCGTCGGAAAGGCGTACATATATTCGATGTTGATGTCCGTTCCTTGAAATGGCTCAAGGACCTCGGCCAGGCCGCCGGGACGGTCCGGGACCTCGACGGCGACGACTTCGACGGTGTTGACTACGAAGCCGGCCTCCTTAAGCATCGCCCGCGCCCGCTCCCAGTCCGAGACGATCATGCGCAGGATGCCAAACTGGGCGGTGTCGGCCAGCGTCAGCGTGCGCATGTCGATGCCGGCGCCGGCTAGCAGCCGGCAAGGCTCGATCAGGCGTCCGGGCTTGTTTTCCAGGAACAACGACAACTGATGTATCTTCATGGTTCAGGCCTCACTGTTCCAGGTTTCTGCGGTCGATTACGCGTTTGGCTTTCCCCTCGCTGCGCTCGATGCCGTGCGGCTCGACCAGGCGCACGGCAACGCGGATCCCCAGGGTTTGGTCCAGGACATGAACGATTTTGCGATTCAGGTCCTCGATAGCGCCGATCTTGTCGCTGAACATTCCCGGAGTCACTTCCACCCGCACTTCCATCACATCCAGACCCTTTTCGCGGGTAAGGATAATCTGATAATGCGGCACGGTGCCTTCGATGGCAAGCAGCGCGGCCTCGACCTGCGATGGGAACACGTTCACGCCGCGGATGATGATCATATCGTCGGAGCGGCGTCCTATGCGGCGCATGCGGCGCAGGGTGCGGCCGCACGGGCAGGACTCGGTTACCAGGGAGGTGATGTCTCGCGTGCGGTAGCGGATCATCGGCATGGCCCGTTTGGAAAGGGTGGTGAGCACCAGCTCGCCTTCGGTGCCGTCGGGGACCGGCTCTCCGGTTTCCGTGTCGATAACCTCCGGGTAGAAGTGGTCCTCGAGGATGTGGAGGCCGTCCTGGCATTCGCACTCGATGGCCACGCCGGGGCCGATGATCTCGGAAAGCCCGTAAATGTCCTGGGCGCGGATGCCGGCGGCGGCCTCCATGTGCTTGCGCATCGAGTTGGTCCAGGGTTCGGCGCCGAAGATGCCTACGCGCAGGGGCAGGCTGCGCACGTCCACGCCTAGCTCCCCGGCGCGCTCGACCAGGTGTATGAAGTAGCTCGGCGTGCAGCAGATGGCCGTGACGCCGAAATCGCGCATCACCATGATCTGGCGGTCGGTGTTGCCGCCGGAAATGGGGATGACGGTGGCGCCCAGCGCTTCAGCTCCGTAGTGCGCGCCCAAGCCACCAGTGAACAGGCCGTACCCGTAAGCGTTCTGCACCACGTCGCCGCGCGTCACGCCGCAGGCAGCGAAACACCGCACAATGGCGCTGGTCCATACCTCCACGTCTTCTTTTGTGTACGCGACGACGATCGGTTTGCCGGTTGTGCCGCTCGATGCGTGCAGGCGCACTACTTCCTGCATCGGACTGGCGAACAGGCCGAAGGGGTAGGTGTCGCGCAGGTCCGTCTTTACGGTGAACGGCAGCAGGTGCACGTCTTCGAGGGAACGAATATCCTCGGGCTTCAAGCCGCGCGCGGCCATCCGTTCGCGAAACAATGCCACATGATCCCAGGCCCGGCGCACAACGGCCTGAAGCCGCGTCAGTTGCAACTGGCGCATCTGCGGTAGAGGGATGTAATCCGGCGCGCTGGCCGGATGGAACACGTGAGTAGTCACGTTGATCGCGGCGCTCATGAATTCTCCTTGCGGTCGGCTTCACGGCCTAGCCGGAAAGCTTGCAAATTGGATTGAAGCAGTTTCTCCGGGAAACTGGCGCTCAATGCTTCGAGCCAAATCTCTTCGCCGATTTCCAGGTGCGCACTCAACACGCCCAGCAGGCCGATGTTGAGGCAGCGCCGGTTCACTAGCTGGCGTTCATCAATGCTGTCCGGAGCGATCAACCTGCCGCCGGGGCGCAACTGCGGGCGGTTGGCTTCCACTTGGCCCGCATCGAACACCACCAGGTAGTCGGCTTCGCCAGGCGGCACCATGGGACTGAAGACTGCGTCTCCGAACCGCACGTCGCTCGCCACCGAACCGCCCCGCTGGCTCATTCCATGTATCTCGCTTTTCTTGACATCATAACCCGCGCGGAATGCGGCGCCCGCCAAAATGTCGGAGGCGCGCACGACGCCCTGGCCGCCGAGTCCGGCGATTATTATGTTGATCACCTTACTCATGGCTGGCCTCGCATTTCTCGTATTGCTTGATCTTGCCGGCGGCCAGCAGGCAGTTCCTCCGGGCGATGATCACGGCCAGTTGGCCCGAATCCAGCCGCTGTTTGACCAGATTCTGGAAGGCCTGCTGATCGGCGCTGGGATCGATCACATCCACCAGTTGGACGCCCAGCGCTCGCACCAGGTCTTCGAAGACCACGCGGCCGGTCTTGTGATGCCCCAGATCACGGCCTGTGCCCGGATGCTCCTGCATGCCGGTCATGGCCGTCGTCCCGTTGTCGAGTATCAGAACCACGTGCCCGGAGGGCGGCGGATTGTAAATCATTTCGACCAGGCCCGTGATGCCGCTATGCACGAAAGTGCTGTCGCCGATCACGCTCACCACGCGGCGCGCCTGGCCGGGTGGCAGCGTGTGCCGCATGCCCAGGCCCACGCCGATCGCAGCGCCCATGCACACCAGCGAATCCATGGCTTCGAATGGCGGCAATACGCCGAGCGAGTAACAGCCGATATCGCCCGACACGATGCAATCCAGATTGCGCAGTGACGTGAACACGTTGCGGTGTGGGCAGCCGGGGCACAACTGCGGCGGTTTGCCGGCCGCGGGCTTGGGCTCCGGCGACGTGTCGCCTTTCAGGATGCGCCGCACACGCGCCACGTTCATCTCGCCGAAGCGGTACATCTCCGGCCGGCCCTCCACCGCGATGCCCGCCGTCCGCAGCGCTTCCACAAGGTAAGGGTCGCCTTCCTCGATCGCCACCAGCCGTTTCACGCCCGCCGCGAACCGGCGTATGCGTTCGACAGGCAGCGGGTAGGTCATGCCGATCTTGAGTACCGAAGCCTCTGGTGCCGCTTCGCGCACGTGCATGTAAGAGATACCCGACGTGATAATGCCGGTATCGGTGTCGCCGGCGATTTCGACCGCGGGTCCCGATGCTTCGTTCCATCCGGCGATCGCGGCGAGCTTCTCGCGCAGGCGCCTGTGCGCGGGGCGCGCGTAAGCCGGGATCATAACGCGGCTCTTAATGTCGCGGACGAACCCGGGTGCGGGAGCGGAGGGCGGATTGGCCGCAGGACGCACCACGCTCTTCGCGTGGCACACCCGGGTGGTCATGCGCAGCAGCACCGGAACGCGCCAGCGCTCGCTGACTTCGATGGCGGCCAGCGTGTAATCGTAGGCATCCTGGGAATCCGACGGCTCGAACATGGGCACACCCGCGGCTTGCGCGTAGCGGCGGTTGTCCTGCTCGTTCTGGCTGGACCACATGCCGGGATCGTCCGCGGAGACCACCACCAGCGCGCCGTGTACCCCTGTATAAGCCACCGTGAACAGCGGGTCTGCCGCCACGTTCAATCCCACGTGTTTCATGGTGACGATCGCGCGGGCGCCCGCGAACGACGCGCCGATGGCCACCTCGAGGGCCACCTTCTCGTTGGGGGCCCACTGCGCCCGCCCGCTCAATGTGGCGAAGTGCTCAAGGATTTCGGTGGAAGGCGTGCCGGGGTAACCGGTAGCCAGGGCGACGCCTGCGTCTCGCGCGGCAAGCGCCACGGCTTCGTCGCCGCTCAGAAAAAGTCGTTCTGATCTGGTCATTCGCAAACTCGCAACTAGGTCCCCGCCGTCGGAGTGCCGAGAATGGAGGGGAACCGGGCGCGGCGTAGGATGGGAAACGTCTATTTTAGCTTCCGGCCCCGGGCTGTAGCAATTCGTCCGGCGCCGGCTCCCGCTTCGGTGTCGAGGAAGACCATCCCTGGTTCTCCGGCTATCTCGTTTTACAATAAAAAGAATCGGGGTCCATGATGAAACCCTTCCGCTTTATTCTGCTGGCGGCATTGTTGGCCTCCAACCTTCCGGCTCGCCAGGACCAGGCCGTCTGTGGGACGCACCGCGACAAATGGCAGGAGACGGCGTACCTGCATCGCCAGGCGGAGGCCCGGCGCTTGGCGCGCAAACTGGAAGGCGCTGCTCCGGGCTTGGCGCTGGCCGCCACGCGATCGGCAGCGCAAGACATCGGCAACATCGCCATCTTGGAGGACGGCGACGGCGTGGTGGAGCGCATGAACAGCTTCAACCTGAACGGCCGCACCATCGCTTTTCAGCCTGTCAACCAGACGGCCGCCAGATATCGCTTCGAGACGCGCGAGGCGAGTTACGATGCCGGTGCCGCCACCGCCGGCACGCCGCTTACTGGACTCGCCGACGATGATGCGCGGGAAGTAGCGCTCCCGTTCCGCTTCCCCTTTTTCGGTGCGTCCTACCAGAGTGTGTACGTCAATTCGGATGGGAATCTCACGTTCGGCTCGGGCGACACGGCGACCACCGAGCGCAGCCTCGGCCGGATGTCGGGCGGCCAGCCTCGCATTGCCGGTTTGTTCCGCGACCTCGATCCGTCGCAGTCGAGCGGCGGCGTTCGCGTGCTCGCGGACGCTTCCCGTGTCGTCGTGAGCTGGGTAAGCGTGCCTGAGTTTCAAGATATCGGGACCGGCATGCCGCAAACGTTTCAAATCCGCCTGTATCCCGATGGCGGCATCCAGTTAGCTTATTCCAACGTGAATACCCTGGAGGCGGTCGTAGGGATTTCGCCGGGTTCTGGACTGGGGACGACCTCCCTGGTGAGCTTCGCCGGCGGCAGTTCCGAGGAGTTCTCCGCGACGATCGCGGAACGCTTTACCGACGTGACGGAAGTGGACATTGTCACGGCGGCCCGCAAGTTCTTCGCGACGCACGAAGACGCTTACGACTACCTCGTCATCTTCAACAACCTCGGAATTGCGGCGTCGAGTGGCGCCGTGGCGTATGAAGTCACGCTGCGCAATCAGCGTAGCGGCTACGGCGATGACGTCATCGACGTGGGCTCGGTAGTAGGGTCGGCCAGCCGGCTCCAGTCCATCATGAACATGGGGCCGTTGAGCCAGTACCCGGACGATCCAAACAGTGTGGTCCCTGCGCGCTATACCAGTCGGGACACGCCGCTCACCGTGTTGGGTCACGAAGCTGGCCATCTGTTCTTGGCCTTTGCCAGCATCCGCGACCCGAACGACGCGAGCGCCCGTCCCATGCTCGGCCGGCAAAGCGCCCACTGGAACTTCGCCTTTAATTCGGAAGCTTCGTTCCTCGAAGGCAACCGCATCCAGGATAACGGCCCCGGTTCGCTGTTCCGTTTCCGTACGACGGCCACGGTGGAAGGCTACTCGCCGCTGGATCAATACCTGATGGGTTTCCGCGCTCCCAACGATGTGCCGCCGACGTTCTTGGTTACCAACCCCAGCGTTCTGGCGGGCAGCCGGACGCCCCAGGTCGGTGTCAATTTCAACGGCGAGCGCCGCGATGTCACCGTCGAGGAGATTATTGGCGTTGAGGGCCGGCGCACTCCGGACCACACGGTTTCGCAGCGTAGGTTCCGCTTCGGCTTCATCCTGGTTGTGGCCCAGGGAAGCCAGCCTTCGCAGACGGACCTTAACAAAGTCGAAGCGTTCCGGAAGGGGTTTGAGGAGATCTACTACCGTGCAACGTCGGAGCGCGCCACCGCCGATGCGACTCTCCGCCACAGCCTGAAACTCTCCGTCTGGCCTGCCGCCGGCGTGGTCGCGGGTTCCTCTTTCACCGCGCGCATCGCCATCGAGAAGCCCGCTACTGAACCGCTGGCCGTGCAACTCACAGCGCCGGGCGGCGTTGTGGAGGTGCCTGCCTCGGTGACGATCCCCGCGAATCAGTCGAGCGCCACGTTTTCTGTGAAGGGCCTGCGTGAGGGCGTCGGCGAGCTCACCGCCGAGGCTTCGGGCGGCGCTTTCGAAACCGCCGTGGCCAAGCTGCAAGTGCTCGCTTCGCCTGCGCAGCTGAGACTCTCCATCACTTCTGGAGATAAGCAGACCGCGGTGGCGGGTTTGCCTTTGGCCAAGCCGGTGGTAGTCCGCGTGACGGATGTGAACAACCTGCCCTATCCGGGCGTCACTGTGAAAGCCTCCGCCACGATGGGTGGCACGGTGAACCCTGCGGTTGGCGTCACGGACGAGAATGGCAGCGTGAGCTTCGCCTGGACTCCCGCGCCAAATGTTTCCAACCAACTCCAAATCTCGGTGGAAGGCGCGGCAGCCGTTATCGCCACCGCCCTTGGCGCGCCGTCGTTCACTTCCAACGCCGTAGTCAACGCCGCGTCGTTTAGGACGGGTATCACCCCAGGTAGTTTCGCCAGCATCTTCGGCGCGAACCTGGCCGGCGGTTCTACAACCGCCGCGCGGGTCATTATCAACAACCGCGGCGTCGTCCCGGTGTTCACCAGCGAGAGCCAGCTCAATTTCCTGGTGCCCGACGACATTGCCGAAGGCACCGCCGAAGTCTCGGTGACGACGCCGGCGGGTTCTTCGAGCAAGGTCCAGGTGGCATCGAAGGCGATCTCCCCCGGAATCTTCTTCGATACAGGGAGCGGACTTGGCGCGATCCTATACAACGCGACCGTCCCCAACATCCTCGAAATCTACTCTACCGGCCTGGGTCCGTTGCGGGCGGACGGATCGGGACTGCTTTGGACCACGGCCACCGTCGAAGTCCTCATCGGTGGTAACCCCGCTCAGGTGTTCTTCAGCGGGCAGGCGCCCGGCTATCCGGGGCTTTATCAGGTCAACGCCCAGGTCCCGGGCAACACGGCGCCGGGTTTGCAGCCGGTGGTTCTCAGGGTCGGCTCGGAGACCAGCAACGAAGTGAAGGTTCTGGTCCGCTGAGGGTGCCCGAAACAAACACAGCTTCGCCTATCGAACTGCTGGCGCCCGCCCGGGACGCTGAGTGTGGGCGAGCGGCGATCGACTGCGGCGCCGATGCGGTCTACATCGGCGCGCCGCGCTTTGGGGCCCGCGCCGCCGCCGGCAATTCGCTCGAAGATATCGCAAGGCTGGCCGAGTATGCCCACAAGTACTGGGCCCGCGTGTACGTCACGCTCAACACGCTCCTCTACGACGCCGAACTCGAGCCCGCGCGCCGCATGGCCTGGCAAGTTCACGAAGCCGGCGCCGATGGGCTGATCATCCAGGACATGGGCTTGCTCGAGGGCGGCCTGCCGCCCATGCCCCTGATCGCCAGCACGCAGATGCACAACCACACTCCGGCGCGCGTGGCTTTCCTCGAAGCCATCGGAATCCGCCGCGTAATCCTCGCCCGCGAGTTGACGCTCGATGAGATCCGCGACATCCGCCGCGCGGCGCCGCGCATCGAACTCGAGTGCTTCGTACACGGTGCGCTGTGCGTCTGTTACAGCGGACAGTGCCTGCTGAGTTACGCCCTTGGCGGCCGCAGCGGCAACCGTGGCGAGTGCGCGCAGCCGTGCCGCAAGTCCTATACGTTGCTCGACGGGGAGGGCCGTACGCTGGTCCGGGATCGCCATCTTCTATCGCTGCGCGACCTCAACCTTACGGACCACCTGCCGGAGTTGCTCGCCGCGGGCGTCACCGCATTCAAGATCGAAGGGCGGCTGAAGGATCGTGCTTATGTTGCGAACGTCGTGGCGCACTACCGCGCGCGGCTTGATGACCTCATGCGCGCCGGCCCGTACCGCCGGTCGAGCTCCGGCACGAGTGAACCCGGCTTCACGCCGGATGTCGCCAAGACGTTCAACCGCAACTACACGACGTACTTCCTGACGGGCCGCGGCGCGCCTATGGCTTCGCACGCCACGCCCAAGATGGTTGGCGAGGAGGTCGGACCCGTCACTGGTGTCGCCGCGAACACCTTCACCGTCGATACCAACCTGACTCTCCATCCGGGCGACGGCCTGTGCTTTTTCGACGAGCACGACGAACTGCGCGGCACAGTGGTGAACGCTGTGGATGGCGCCATCGTAACCCCGGACAAGATGGAAGGCATCGCCCCGGGGATCGTCATTCACCGCAACCACGACCACTTGTTTCTGAACACCGTCGAGCACGCCCAGCCTCGGCGCTGCATCTCGGTGACGCTCGCACTCGATCGTGCTCCACACGGCCTTGTCCTCCGTGCGCACGACGAAGACGGTAACCAAATCGAGGAAGTGCTCTCGGCCGCGGTTGAACCGGCGCGCGACGCCGGAAGGGCGCTGGCCACCATTCGCCGTCAACTCGAGAAGACCGGCGACACGGAATTCCGGTGCGCCGGTTCCTCCGTCGCTTGCACGCCGGTTCCTTTCCTTCCGGTTTCAACGGTAAACGGCTTGCGGCGCGCGGCGCTCGACAAACTGCGCGGCGAGCGCTCTAAGAATCGCCCGCGCCGCGAAGGTCGTATCTCTGCCTCCAGCGTGCCCTATCCGGTCAAGGACCTCGACTACCTCGGCAACGTGCTGAACCGTGCCGCCGGGGCGTTCTACAGAAAACACGGCGTCGAGCGCATCGAGCCCGCGGCCGAGTCTGGCCTCGGCCTCGACGGCCGGAAGGTCATGACCCTTCGATACTGCATCCGCGAGGCGTTGGGACTGTGCCCGGCCGAGACCGGCGGCGATCTGCCGGCCGTCCCCCTCATACTCGTGGATGAGGAAGGGCACCGCCTTCGCGTGCGCTTCCTGTGTGGCGACTGCCGTACGGAAATCGACTATCTTGCCGGCTGAGTCGCCAGCTGCACCATCGCCTCCAGCGTGCGCGCCTTCTGCAACTCGTCGACAGTCAGGTAGCGGTGCTTGCCGCCCGGCGCGGCCTCGAAAGTCGTGCGGCCATCGTCGTGAACCAGGATGCGCCCCGGTGCCGACAGACCGAAGTAACCGTAATCAGGGCGCACGCCGTAGATCGTAGCCGTGGGGTCCCAGGTCGGGCGGTCGTAAGGCATCTTCTGGTACGCGCGATAGGCGTCGGCCACAGGATGATGTTTGGTCCACACCATCATGTCGCGTTCGACGGCTGATGCCGGCAGCTTCATGGACAAGCCGATTTCAAATCCGCTGGCAACGATCGGCGACGGCCACCCGGAAAACACTTTTCGCGCAGCGGGAATGTCAATCCGGACGTTATACTCTGGTTTTCCCGTTGGGAACTCCCCCGCCATGGCGCTCAACAGCCGCACCTTGCGCGCGGCCAGCTCGCGCCCGCCGAGCGGGCTCATGGTATCGGCCGGCGAATCGAGCAGCCGTGCGAGATTCGTGCTGAACCCAACCTGCACGATCACCACCGAGCCGTCTTCGGCGGCGGCCAGCGCCTTGCGCAGCACCGAGGTGGCATCGGGAAGCTCGCTGCCGCTCGTCACGCGACGCGCATAAAGCAGCGCGCCGTTTTCATCGCGGGCCGTGACAGGCGCGTGCAGCATCTTTGCCGGCTCCGGCGTCTTCCCGTCTTTCACCACGCCGATGGGAATTCCCCCGCGGCCGTAAAAGGTGTTCACAAGGTCCACATACGGCGCGGCCTCGGCGTTGTCCTTTGTGAGTGTCACCGCCAGGATGCGCGCCTCGCCCCGGCTTTCGAGCGCGTGGAGAATCGCCAGGGCCACGGCGTCGTCCACGTCGTTGCCCATGTCGGTATCGAAAATGACAGGGACCGGCCGCGCACCCATCGCCAGGCAAGGCAGGAGCAAAGCAAGAAGAGTGACTAGTCTGTTTCGAATCATGTCCCTCACCGTTTAACGGCCTCCTCGATGGCGCCGAGCGCGCTTTCGCAATCGGCTGCCGAAACGTCCATGTGCGTTACCAGGCGCATACATTTCGGATTGATCCCGTTGATCAGAACACCGCGTTCCTTGAGCCTCGCGCTGATCTGAGCGCTCGTCCGGCCAGTGCCGCTGATGTCGAAGATCACGATATTGGTCCGCACCTGCTCCGGCTCAATCTCGATGCCCGGAATTCGCGCCAGCCCTTCGGCCATGCGCCTTGCGTTGGCGTGGTCTTCTGCCAGGCGCGCCGGCATCTTCTCGAGCGCAATCAAACCGGCTGCCGCCAGGATGCCCACCTGGCGCATGCCTCCCCCGAGCCGCTTTCGATACAGCCGCGCGCGCGCGATGTCTTCTCTTGTGCCCACCAGCATGGACCCCGACGGTGCGCCCAATCCTTTCGACAGGCAGAACATCACCGTATCGCACTTGGCCGTCAGCGTCGCCACGGATTCCCCGCACGCCGCTGCGGCATTGAAAATGCGCGCGCCGTCCATGTGCACCTTGACGCCGCACTCGTGCGCTCCATCGCAGATCTCATCGATGCACTCGCACGAATACACCGTGCCGCCGGCCATGTTGTGCGTGTTCTCGATTTCCACCAGCCCCGTGGGCGCCCAATGCGGTCCCAGCGGACGCATCTCGCGCCGCACGCGCTCCCAGTCGAGCAGGCCGTCGCCGGTGGCGATAGCTCGGGCCACGCAACCCGCGAACCACGCCATCATGGACAGCTCGTAGTTGAGGATGTGCGCGCGCGCGTCGCAGATCACCTCTTCGCCGTGGCGCGTGTGCAGCTTGATGCCTATCGTGTTGCCCATTGTTCCGGTGGGCACAAACAACGCCGCCTCTTTGCCGAAGATCTCCGCCGCCCTCGCTTCCAGGCGGTTCACCGTGGGATCTTCACCGTAGACGTCGTCGCCTACCTCGGCTTCCGCCATCGCACGCCGCATTTCCGGCGTCGGCTTGGTGACCGTGTCGCTGCGCAAGTCGATCCAGCGTTTGTTCATCTTTTCATCTAAGGGCACAAGAACTCCTGCAATACTTCATTAGAAAGCAACACGCCCCGGCGTGTCAGGCGCAATGCGCCGCTGTCCGCCTCCAGCAAACCGGTCCGGATGAACCGCTCGATCGGCGTGCGGAACCGTTCCCACTCTTCCGTGCTCGGGCGCACACCTTCGGCCAGACGCAGCCCTACCAGGAACTTCTCTTCCACGAGGTGTGCCGGCGTTGTTTCGGTGACGGCGGTTCCGTCGCGCTCCATGCGCTCGCAGTAAACGGCGGGGGTTTCGGCGTTGGCGCGCCGCGTCTTTCCGTCGAATGAATGCGCGTCGGCTCCGAAGCCGGCGTACGGCTCCAGTTTCCAGTACTTCAAGTTGTGCCGCGACTCCTCGCCTGGCCGCGCGAAATTCGATATCTCATACTGCCGCACGCCTGCGCGTGCCAGCTCGTCAATCGCGGTTTCGTATAGCGTGGTCGTCAGGTCTTCATCCGGCGCTTCCCCGGCTCCGTAGCGCATCCCATGCCGCCGGATCTCGCGGCCCAACCGGCTGTCGTCGTCCACTTCGAGCATGTAGACGGAGACATGACCCGGCGCAAGCCACAGCACCCACCGCAGTGATTCCCTCCAGCTCTCCACGGTCTGCGCGGGCAGTCCGGCGATCAGGTCGATGTTGAACCGCGTGATGCCCGCTTTGCGCAGCAGTTCCATTTCGCGCGCCACGGTTTCCGGCGTATGCCTGCGCCCCGTGCGTGCCAGTTCCGCCGCCACGAACGATTGCACGCCCAGGCTCACACGGTTGATTCCCAGCTCATGCCACGCGGCGGCACGTTCCGCGGTAATCGATCCCGGAGCGGCTTCCATGGTGGCCTCCGTCCAGGGCCGGCCCGGCACGAGTTCGAGCACGCCAGCGAGCGCCTCTATCGGCATGAGGCTCGGAGTTCCGCCACCGAAATACACAGTCTCCGGTGTCCAGGCCCACGCATGTGCGCGCACCTCGGCGAGCAAAGCCGCCAGGTAACGCCGCTCCAGTTCGCGCGGAAAGACGCCGGATGCGAAGTTGCAGAACGTACACTTCTGGGCGCAGAACGGATATGCGATGTAGACTCCCGCCATCCGCTTGCAGTATACGCCACGCTCCCGCGCCACCGGTATCTGTTACCTTTTGGAGAGGGCCAGTGTTCCGGGTAATTCGATGAGTTCCACCTGCATTCCGTACACGGCATTCGCCGCGCCGAGCGCTCTTTACGCCGATTTTCTTTCCAATTTCGCGAGCGTCGCGCGCTTCTACGACTACCCGCCTTGTGCGGCGGAAAGCTACGCGCGCGCGGCCGCCGCCATCGACTATCCTGACGAGCGGCGCGCGGCGCTGGTGGCCGCGCTCGAACATAGAAACGGGGCAAGTCCGGCCCTGGCGGCGTTGGCTCGGCCCGGTACCGTCGTCGTCACCACGGGACAGCAGGCCGGCCTGTTCTCCGGCCCTGCTTACACCATTTACAAAGCGCTCACCGCAGCGAAACTCGCCCGCCGGCTCACGGAAAACGGCATTCCCGCCGTGGCCGTGTTCTGGCTCGCCACAGAGGACCACGATTTCGAGGAAGTGCTTTCCTGCTGGGTCTTCAACCACGAGCAGCGCCCCAAATGCTTGGAGGTAGTACCCGAATCCACGGTCCCGCGGGTGGTGGGGAGCATCCCTATTACCGGCGACCCGGCGGCGGGGATTACCGGGGCGCTTGGTGATCTGCCCTTTGCCCAGGAAGTCGTCGCCCTCGTTTCGGATGCCTACCGCGACGGCCGCCCGTTCGGAGATGCTTTCGCGGCGCTCCTTGCCGTGCTGCTGCCCGGCTACGATCTGCTGTTGCTCGATCCGCTCGATCCCGCCATCCGCGCCCTCGCCGCGCCGGTGCTCGCCCGGGCCGTGGAAGCAGCGCCGGACCTTCTGGCCGCGCTCGCGCGCCGCGGCGGCGAACTCACCGCTGCCGGCTATCACGCGCAGGTGCATGTGGAGCCGGACCATGCGCCGTTCTTCCTGCTGCATGGTGACCAACGCCTCTCACTGCGGCGGGGAGGGGATGTTTACTCCAGCCGCGACGCGCGCTACACAACGGGTGAATTGCGGGACCTTGCTGCGCGGCTTTCGCCGAACGCCCTGCTGCGGCCCGTGGTCGCCGACTACCTGATGCCCACCGTCGCAACCGTGCTTGGTCCCGCCGAAACCGCCTACATGGCGCAATCGCAAGTGCTCTACCACGCGCTGCTCGGGCGCACGCCCGTCATGGTGCCCAGGGCGGGTTTCACGGTGCTGGATGCGCGCGCCGCGAAGCTGATGGCGCGCTACAACCTGGAACTGAACGACATCCTGGAGGGCGAGGAAGCCCTGGCGGCCAGGATCGCGGCGAAGTTGGTCCCGCCCGCGCTCGATCGCTCGCTTGCCACGGCCGAGCGGGAAACCGAGGCGGTGCTGGACCGCCTGCGCCCGGGCGTCGGCGCGTTTGACGCGACGCTTGGCGCCGCGCTCGAAAAGAGCCGCGCCAAGATCCTGTATCAACTCGGTAAGATCCGCCGCAAGACCGCGCGGGAAAGCGCCCGCCGCGACCAACGGGCCGCCGTCGAAACCGCGCACCTGGCGAACTTGGTCTACCCGCACCGGCGCTTGCAGGAACGCTTCTACTCGATTCTTCCTTTCCTTGCCCGGCACGGCCTTGATTTAATCGGCCGTCTCTATGAGAATGTGCAGGTGGATCGGCCGGACCATCGCATACTGATGGCCTGATCCCCGAAGGGACGCCCCATGCGAATCAACACGGTCAAGAAGGCCCTTGCCGAGGGTCGGCTTCAACTCGGCTGCGGATGGTCGAACCTGCGTTCGCCCGCGATCGCGCGCATCCTCGCCGCCGCCGGTTTTCACTGGACCTATGTGGATGCCGAGCACGGAGGCTTCGGCATCGAGTCGCTGCAGGACATCTGCCGCGACGCGGTTTCGGCCGGTATCTCGCCGCTGGTGCGCGTGGCGGATCTGCAGTACTCGCTGATCGCCCGTGCGCTCGACATCGGTGCGGACGGCATCGTGCTGCCACGCGTCGAATCGCCCGAACTTCTAGAGCGGACGGTGAGCTGGACCAAGTACCCGCCCGTGGGCATTCGCGGCTACGGGTTGACGCCGCTGCATTTGAATCATGAGGCGGTCACTATTGCCCAGGCGATCGAGCACATGAACGCGAACACCATGCTGGTGCTGCAGATCGAAACGCGGCGGGCCGTGGAAGCTCGGGAAGAGTTGCTGTCGGTTCCCGGCATCGACGCCGTCATGATGGGGCCGGTGGATCTGTCGATTTCGCTGGGCGTGCCCGGCGATTTCCAGCATCCCAAGATGGTGGAGGCCATGGAGTCCGTGCGTGATGCGTGCCTGCGACATGGCGTAGCCCCGGGGACGCAGACCCGCACCCCCGAACTGGCGCGGTTCTGGAAGGAACGCGGCATGAAGTTCCTGGGCTGCGGCACAGAGGCCGCCATGTTGCTGGAAAGGGCAAGGGAACTGGTGCGGCAGCTCACCTGAGATTGATATACTTGAGACGTAGCTGATTCACCCCGCACACGCTGGAGTGGCGGAACTGGCAGACGCACGGGACTCAAAATCCCGCGCTCTTCACTGAGCATGAGGGTTCGACCCCCTCCTCCAGCACCACCTCATGAGCAATCACACATGAGGACCCCATTACGTTTGCCCGTAGTTGCCCTGAGCCTCGCCGTAGTACTATTTCACCCAAGGAGAGAAGCTCATGAACCGTCGTCACTTCCTTTGCGCTTCCGCCGCGGCGCCGGCGGGCAGGTTGGCGGCTGAACCGGAGTTGCCTGCGAGCAGGCTCAAGATCACCGGGGTCCGGCTCGTTAAAACCAGGCCTCGACGGCCGGCTCCGGCTTACACGCCGGCGGCCGGATCGTGGTCCACGCAAAACGTGGAGGTCGCCAACCCGATGTCCATTTATCCGGAATACAAGGCGACGCGGTCGTTGTTCTTTCCGGATGCCGGGAAGATGCCCGGCTTCACCGTGGAGATCGCCACCGACAAGGGCATCAAGGGTTATGGCAGCGGGGGCGCGGGTGGCGGCATGGTGGTGATGGAGCACCTGTCGAAACTGCTCATGAACGAAGACCCGTTCAACGTGGAGCGGATCTGGGACATCTGCTGGCGATCCACGATGCACTACGGGCGCATGGGTGTGACGATGAACGCCATCAGCGGCGTTGACCTCGCTCTTTGGGACATCATCGGCAAGGCGCTGAACACGCCGGTATACCGGCTGATCGGCGGCGAGGTCAAGCCGCGCGTACGAGCCTATTGCACCGGCAACGACATCGAACAACACATCGAAGCCGGGTTCAAAGCGTTGAAACTGGCGATACCGCACGGGCCCGCGGATGGACGCGACGGTATCCGGAAGAACCTTGCACTTGTCGAGCGCGCCAGAAAGGCGCTGGGGCCGGACGGTGAGATCATGCTGGACTGCTGGATGGCCTGGACGGAAAACTACACGCTGGAGATGGCGGAACTGCTGAAGCCCTACCGAGTGTACTGGCTGGAGGAAGTCCTGCAACCGCACGACTACGCCGGCTTCGGCCGCCTGAATCGTGCCATCAAGCCGGCGCTCATCGCCACGGGCGAGCACGAATACGGGCGCTACGGTTTTCGCAACCTGCTGGAGCATCAGGGGGCGTCCGTGTGGCAGCCCGACATAAACTGGTGCGGCGGTTTGACCGAGTTGCGCAAGATCGGGGCGATGGCGGGGGCTTACGACATCCCGGTGATCCCGCACGGAGGCGGCCTGAACGGCGCCATCCACTGGATCATCGCGAACGTCAATGCCCCGTGGGCCGAGCTGTTCATGCCCGCGCCGGGCGGTCCCAAGGAGGTGTACCAGATGTGGGAGGAGCAGTACCACATCACACATGGGCCGGAGGGCATTTACACCCGGCCGTCCGATCGCCCCGGTTTCGGCTGGGATTTTGAGGTGGTGGCGTAGAAAGTACAATAAAACCAGATACCGCGGCCGCGCACCTGCGGTCCTGGGAGGGGCTCATGCATCGCAGAGGATTTCTGCAACTTTCAACCGCAGCCGCCGGCCTCGCCGCGCGCGCGGATGCACCCATGCCGATGGTCACGCTGGGCAAGAGCGGACTGCGCGCGTCGCGGTTCTGCCTGGGCGGCTATCACATGGGGAAGAACGGCGAGGAGAACGGCATCCGCATCATTCGCCGCGCCGTCGAACTGGGCGTCAATTTCTTCGACAGCGCCTGGCTCTACAACAACGGCGCGAGCGATGAAATATACGGCAAGGCGCTCAGCGGGGACCAGCGGCACAAAGTTCTGTTGATGGGCAAGGCGGAGAAGCGGACGGGCGCGGAAGCCATGCGGCAACTGGAAGACACGCTGCGCCGCATGCGGACAGACTATCTGGACCTCTGGCAATGCCACCAGGTGACTACCATGCAGGAGGTCGACCGGATCCTGGCGCCTGGAGGCTCGCTGGAGGCTTTCGTTAGGGCGAAGCAGCAGGGCAAGGCTCGCCACATCGGATTCACCGGACACCGCGATCCCGCCATCCACCAACGCTTACTGGACGCATTCGACGGCTGGGAAACCGTGCAGCACCCAGTGAACCTCATCGACCCGCACCATCAGAGCTTCATCCGGAGTGTGCTGCCCAACATCCGCAGGAAGGGGCTTGGGCTCATCGCGATGAAGACAAACGCCTTCGGCAACATCCTGAAAAACAGGATTGCCACCATCCCGGAGTGCCTGCGCTTCGCGCTCAGCCAGGACGTGGACGTGGTTGTGTCGGGCGTCGAAACGGTGGAGCAACTCGATGCGAACGTTGCTGTGGTCAAGTCTTTCCGCCCCATGACGGAGAAGGAGATGGCCGCGCTTCTCGAACGCACCAAGAAAGGCCCCATCGGCGAATCGATCGAGCAGTACAAGCGGAACGCCTAAGCCGCCGCGGGGGCGGGCTGCCCCGCGTCCCGCCGGACCCATCGGTACGCCGCGGCTGAGTTCTTCCAGAAGTACTTCTCTGCCGCTTGCCGGCCTTTGCCAGTGAAGTAGTCCTGCACGATTTTGACGATGGCCGCAAGATTGTCCATGGCCGTCCCGTTGGGCCAGTCGCTTCCGAAGATCAGCTTGTCCTCGCCGAAGGTGTGAAAAAGGTAATCGAGGACAGGCCGGTAGAGTGCCGGATCGAGCGCAGGCTTGCCGCCTTCCATGCGCATCAGCTCGGACACCTTGATGTAGACAGCGGGCCGCTTCGCCAGCTCACGCAGACTGGCTTCGACATCGGCCCTCCCCTTGGAATCGACGCGCCACAGCATGGCTGGGAGGTGATCTATGACAATGCGCAATCCCGGTACTTTGTCGTTGACACGGATCACTGCTTCTATAAGCGTTGGCGTGGGGTTCGCTGTGTCCAGGACCAGGCCGGCCTGTTGCAGCAGCTTGAGCCCTTCGATGAATAATGAGTTAGAGATCTGTTTCGCCAGGTCGTAGCCCCACAGATTGCCGTAGCGGATGCCGAGGAAGAGCCGGTTCTTCCTAAAGCGATCCAGGTACTCGCCGAACTCGGGCCACTCGGGACGGAGATTGCCGATGGCCCCGACCATCATCGGATCGTTTCCTTCAGCCTCCAGCAGCCAGAGATTGTCCTCGATCCATGGGCTGGCTTCTACCGCTATGGCTCCCACGATGCCCAGCGGCGACGCCAGGCGGCGATAGCGCGGAGGCAAGGCGGGCTCTTTGTTCTCCGCGGGGCCGGAGTAGGGAGCACCCTGCGGCCGGGTCTGGTCGAACAAGTGGATGTGGCAGTCGATGATGGGAACCGGCGCAAGCGGGGCGACTGCGGACCCAGCAGCGGCGCCGAGGAACGCCCGTCGGGAAAGATCGCTCATCCTGGCAACTGTAGCACCTCCGTGTGGCGCTTTACCCGCAACAACGGCGTCACCGAAGGGTTCCACAGCCCTGAAAACGAAGGGATGGTAGCGCTAATGGGAATCGAACCCATATTTGAGCCTTGAGAGGGCTCCGTCCTAACCGTTAGACGATAGCGCCATGGAGGCTCACCGCGCCTCGATTTTTGATTATATCACGGGCTACAATCGAGACTGCTATGAGATGGCTCTGGCTTGTTCCTACCTTGCTGTTGGCGGCCTCCCGGCCGGCCGAAATCGCATTCGAGAAAGTCATGCTCGATGGCGGTGCCAGCGAGACCTGCGCGTTCGCCGACGTAAATGGCGACGGGCGGCTCGACATCGTCAGCGGCGAGAACTGGTACGAGGCGCCGCGCTGGACGCCGCAGAAGTTTCGCGAACTGGGCTATGCCAGCTACTATGTCGACAACTTCAGCGATCTGCCCGTGGATGTGGACCTCGACGGCAACGTCGACATCGTGAGCTGCTCCTGGTTTGCGCGCAAGATCTCCTGGTGGCGTAACCCAGGGCGTGGCCGCGGAGAGTGGAAGGAGCAGATCATCGAAAACATCGCGCCTGTCGAGTTTGCCTTCCTGGTGGATCTCGACAACGACGGAAAGGCGCGCGAGGTGCTGCCGGAGTTCGGTTCAACCAGCGCGCCGCGAGCCTGGTATGAAATCGTGAACGGCGCTTTCGTTAAACACGTCGTGGCCCCGGCGAGCGGCGGACATGGGATCGGCGCCGGAGACGTCAACGGCGACCACCGGAACGATATCATCACTGCGGCAGGTTGGTACGAGGCGCCTGCCAATCCCCGCGCCGCCAACTGGAAGTTCCACCCCGACTTCAACCTCGGCGTGACGGGCTTCATCCATGTGTTGGACCTGAACGGAGATGGCCGCAACGACCTAGTCGCCTCCATGGCTCACGATTACGGCATCTTCTGGATGGAGCAGGGTGCTGACGGGCAGTGGACCAAGCACATGATCGACGATAGCTGGTCCCAGGCGCATCCGCTGGTATTAGTGGATCTGAACGGCGACGGACGTCTGGACCTGCTCACCGGGAAGAGATACATGGCGCACAACGGCAAGGACCCGGGTGAGCGCGAACCGCTGGGGATCTACTGGTACGAATACCGCCTCTCGGCCGACGGCAAGCGCCTGGAATGGACCCGGCACATTGTGGACTATTCGACGCGTGCCGGAGCTGGCATGCAGATTGCTGTCGCCGATGTCGACAACGACGGCGACCTCGACATGGCCGCCGGAGGCAAGAGCGGCCTGTTCCTGTTTCGCAACCTCACGAGGTAGGCGCGAGCCCGGCGGCCCGCGCCTGTGAGGCCTAGAGTTAAGCCTGGTCGAAGTAGCCTTGCGCGAGATCCGGCTTGGCTTCGAGCGCCTGATGCCAGCAGGCGCGCGCTTCTTCTTCTTGACCGAGGGCCTTATGCGCGTGGCCGAGGTTCAGTAGCGCCTCGGCGAAGTCCGGTTTCACGTTCAGCGCTTCCTTGTACAGGCGTACCGCGTCTTCCACCTGACCCACGCGCTGCAGTAGCAGCCCGGTGTTGTAGAACAGTTCCGGAGTGCGCTCGCCGAGTTCGATCAACCGCGCCTGCAGATCGAGCGCTTCCTGGAAGTCTTCTTGGTCGACGGCGATGGCGGCCAGGCCGCGCAGCGCATCGGCCGACTCCGGCATGGCCTGCAGCACCTTCTCGAAGGACTCTCGCGCCATCTCGCGGTCGCCCAGCTTCCAGTAGGCCAGCCCCAAGTTCATCTGCGCTTCGGGCCATTGCGGGCGCTTGCGCAGGCACTGCGAGAAAGCTTCCACGCTGCCGCGGTAATCGCCGCGATCCAGGCGCAGATAACCCACGCGGAACCATGTGTCCTCCCAATCGGGGTTCTTGGCAAGGAGCTTCGTGTACATCCGCTCGGCATCTTCGGTTTGGCCCTGCTGCTCGAGCAGGCCGGCCAGATTGTTCAGAATCTCCGGCAGGTCCGGGGTAATCTGCAAGGCCCGCTCATAAGCTTCCCGGGCGCCCTTGAGATCGCCCATCTCCTGCCGCACGATGCCCAGGTTGATGAATGCCTGCTTCGCGTCCGGGCGGATGCGCAACGCTTTTTCGTAAGCCTGCGCCGCTTCTTCCTTCTTCCCCGTCTTGTGGCAGGCGACGCCCAGGTTGAACACGCGTTCAAAGGTTTCGGGCGCGACTTCAAGCAGTTTGCGGCAATAGGTGGCGGCTGCTTCGTAGTCGGAGGCCGTGAAGGCCGAGGCCGCTAGACCTTCCAGCGCCACCTGAGACTGTGGTTTGAGGGCGAGCAGCCGCTCGGCGTAATCGCGGACCATCTTGTCGTCTTTGCGTGCCATGCCGATGGCGATCAGATTGACGAGCGCTTCCTCGAAATTGGGATTGGACTCGAGCACCTTCGCGTAAAGCTCCGTGGCCTCATCGAACCGCCACAGCAACTGGAGAGCCACCGCCTTGCCGAAGAGCGCAGCCTCCTGGTTGGGTTGATTCTGCAGGCAGAGGTCGAAGACCTCAAGCGCCTCCTCCGGCTTCTCTTGGTGGAGCAAACAGACACCCAGGCCCAGACGTGCCTCCGCCCGGCCGGGACTGACGTCGAGCGCCCTCAGGAAGGCCTCGGAGGCCTCGCCCCAGCGCCCCAGCTTTTCCAGGCAGACGGCCATGTTGAAGGTGGCCGCCGGATGACGCGGCTCAAGATCGAGAAGCTTCGAGTAGCTTTTGGCCGCTTCCTCGAATTCGGCGAGTTCGAACAGAATGTGCCCGCGGGCCGAAAAGATCTCGGCCTGCTGCTCGCCGTCGCCCAGCGCCCGGTTGAGTTCCGCCAGGGCCTCACGGGGCTGTCCTTCCAGATGCAGGGAGACCGCCCGGGCCAGCGCCTGCGGTGTCACACGCTTGTCGCTGCGCGTTTCATAGTTGGCGCCGAAGGGCGCTGCGTCGGAAGCGTCGCTTCCCGAATTCCATCTCCGTTTCTGATTCATTGCGTCAAACTCCTATTTGCGCTGCGCGCGTCAAACGGCACCAGGTAGGCGCACAGCTTGCCTAGAAAATCCGATTGATGGGAAACCTCGATCCAGCGTATCTTGGCCTTTTCGCCCTTCTCGCTGAAAAAACCCACACCGCCCGCGGCCAGCCGCTTATCGCTCCACACGTCAATAATCTGGTCCTGGAATTGGGCGGTAAAGTTGGAACCATCCACGTCCACGCGAACGCGGTACATACGGTCCGGGCGCGCGCCCATGGGCAAGGGCAATTGCGTTTTGGGCCCCGCCTTGCCGTCGATCACGGCGTAGCGCACCACGGTGGCCGCCGGCATCGGGCCGCTGTCGGCGAACACGATCTTCATCGCATAGTAGTTCTCAATGTCCACGGCGCGAAACACCCATCCGATGCCTCGATCGCCGATCTGCCCGAGGAACTCGAACCGGTAATTGCTCAACGCCATGGAGGGGCGGTACAGCGCCAGGTCGCCCGTCTGGACCAGCCCGGCACTGTCATAGGACCACGTTTCAGCCCAGTTCTCGCCGCCGCTCCAGGCTCCCATGCCGGCTCGGAAATCGTCCACCAGATCCACGGCGGCGCGGCTGCGGATATCTTCCCGCAGGCTGCTCATCCATTGGCTGGTCGAGCCGTCTCCCATGGCGAACACGGCGCCGAGAAGGAGCACGCCGGCCACCAGTCCTTTTAGGGTAACCGGCGTGCGGCGCCAGAACCGCCCTAGCGCCCAACGCTGCGTTCCGCCTTCCACTCGCGCGAGTATGGCGTTCAGCAAGGCCGAGGTGCGTTCGTGCGCCAGGCGGCTGTCCTGCGGCGTTTCGAGAGACGGCAGCCAGGGCGGGCGGCAGATGGTGTGCGGCGGGACCACTCCGTCGTGCGCGGTGGAGGACGTGAGCTTGGCCGGGCCGCCGGGCTGGATCGAAAAGAGCTTTGTCTGCGCGCCTATCGACGGCGCAGTGATATGCAGAGGCAGCGAACCACGAATCGCTTCGGCCGATGGCATGGCCGGCGGCGGAAACGAGGTCCAGTCCACGACGCGTGCGACGCCGTGAGCCGCCATCCGCGGATCTTCCACGACTCTGGTGCCCGCTTCGATCCGGGCGAGCTTTCTGGAGGCCGCCATCCCCTGGCAAGGGGTCAACTCCGCCCAGCACGGCAACGCCACAAGCGCCTGAAGCTCCGTCCTGCGGCGGCAGGGAATCAGAGTGCGAACTTCAGGCCCGGGCGCGCAACCAGCCAGGTCCGGTCCAGCGGGAGTGGGCGGCGACGCCAACGGCACAAGACAACTGGCGCTGCCCAGGTGGGCTTCCCCTATCGAAGGACATGGTCCGGGAAGCGCCACTTTGGCGGCAACCTTGCGTCCACCCCTCGCACGCGATGCCAGCGGCGTCACGCGATCGGAGCCGGCCACCGCCCGCGGCGGCAGCAGGATGACCGCTGGCGCGCAGGATTCCCAGCCGCCTTCCGGACTGAATTGAAGCTCGGCAAAGCGCCAGTCGAACTCCGGCAAGCGGCGCTGGGCCTCGATCGGGATCTCCCCGGCCATCCGCGCCTCATCCACCGTAAGTTTGAAGGTCTTGATGGGTATGCCCACGCGCCCGCCCGACGCTGTTATCCTGGCGGTGGTTCGCACCGGGAACGCGGGAATGCCGACCGGCGTTTGAGAGGGGGCCGCGAAGCCCACGCCCTTCCCGAACATGATCGGCGATGCGGGAACCGCACATGGAGCGGGCATCCGGCCAGGCGCAAGAGCGAATCCGGCATTGTCCAAACGCGCGCCGGCCGGCAACAATCGCTGTGGTGTTACGTTTACCTCAGCTTCCGGTTCCCGCGCCCGCAAAGAGCTGGAAAGGGCTCTGAACGAATAAGGGAGGGCGTGCGCCAGCGGCGGGACCTGGACCTTCCACCGGGGATCGGCCAGAATGTCGATCGCACCCGCGCGTTCAAACGGCCCATCCACGAGCGTGCGGATGTTGACGCGCGGCATCGCCGGCCATGCCTGCGGCATCCACCAACTGGCGTGCGGCGCAGCCGCGCGGGGTTGCGGGGAGACCTCACCCGCAAAAGCCGGCTTGAGTAACGGCAGCGCGAGGTGCGGTTCTATGGCCGGCGGCGGCCACTTGAAGTTGACCGCATCCATCGACTGTAAGACAGTCTCCGGTGGCCGCGCGGCAAGCGGTGGCGGTACGGGCACCTTCGGAGCCACCACAGAGAATGCGCTCTCTCCACTCTCGATCGATTCGGGGCTGCTCAGATCCAGTCCCAGTGCCAGAACCGGAGGCCGGCATGCTTCCGGCTTGAAATCGGCTTGAGAGACCGCAGCGGAAAGAGACGATCTTTCAACGCCCGTTCTGGCCGCCGGAACGGCCGGTTGCCGGTAGGACGACAGCTGCCAATCCGTCCTCAAGGGCGGGGTTAGCAATGCCGGCAACGCCGTGACCGTGAGCCAGCCGGCAATCGCGTTTTGCGTTTTAAAGCACGGTGGCACGAAAGGTCCGGGTGGCTCGCGAAGGAAGCCCGACGCCTCTGGCGGATGCAACTCTTCTTGCGGAGAAGCATCCACAATCGTATCCTCCACGCGGGGAGGGGATTCCACCGTGGCTCGCTGCTGGCTCAAGCGGTTGCCAGCCTCCGTCAACCGCTTGAGTGCCAGCGCTGTCTGTTCCTGTTGGTATAGGTCGCGGTGCTGTTCCGAACAGAACTCGCTGTCCTTGAGTTTCCTCAGAAGAGAGAGCCGTTTTCCGCAGTACAGACACTGCATGCCATACCCGGAACGATACCCACCGTTCCGCCTCGTTTCCATCGTATGGAATTATGGCGGCCACTACCAGACTGCAAAAGCCCTATTACCGACGGTCCTAGGTCGGGTACATGAGCAAAAATCTAAGGTTATTTGCTTAGAAAAACACTTACAAACCGCGCAGAATCCAGCGAACGGGGAGGGCCGTCATCTACGGCGCCGTTCAGTCTCGGAGCGCCATGAACTCGCGGTAGCTCATCAAGCGGATGCCGCACTCATCGATCAACCGGCGAATGCGCGGGCTCGTGTAGGCCAGTGCCTCCGCCGCGCGCATGCGGCCGACGCCGAGGGTTTGCACGTCTTTCGGTTCGAAGTGAACCAGCGCGTCGTTTTCAAGCGAAGGGAGGCCGGGATGCGTGATCAGCAGGTGCACGCCGGGCGTCAACTCGCGCAGGATACGCTCCAGGCCGCGCTCCTTTTCTTCGGGAGGCAGATAGTAGACGCCGAAATCGTCGATCTCATGCTCGCCGAGCAGGCACGATATCGGGAGGCCGCAATCCGCGCCGATGCGCTCCAGGACCGGGCGGAAGCGCTCGTCGTAAGGCATGATGTAATGAGTGTCGAGATAGTCGATGCGCACTCCCATCTTTCGCGCTAGATCGATGTGCGCCCGGAACTCCCGCTCCAGTTCGCCCATGTCCGGGTTGTGACTCCAGAACTGAGCGGGCGATTGCCAGAGGAAACCGTTCTCATCCACCAGGCTGCGCACCTCGGAGTAGGGCAGCACGGGCCGCCAGCGGTAGCCGCGCCATTCACCGATGATCCCCAGATGAATGCCGAAACTGAGGTCGGGATTCTCCCGCGCTATCCGCGCGGCCTCGTCAAACCACGGCGCCACAGCCAGGATGGCTGCGGAGCGGATAATGCCATGGCGCATGCAATCCAGGATCGCCAGGTTCCCGCTATGCGTGTAGCCCATGTCGTCGGCGCGCGTGATCAGAATGATTTCACCCGGTTGTGCTTTCATACGCCTTCTCCTGAGACGCTAGCTTACGCTCAACAGGACCACGGCTGCCAGTCCCAGCACAACGCCGCCGGTGGACGCGAGGCTCATCCGCTCATGGAATGCGAAGCGGCCCGCCAGCGTCACGACAAGAACGGAGCCACCCACGGCGACGGGGAAAACGACATGACCCGGCGTCCCGCGCGCAAGGGCCATGGCCATGGCTATTTGCCCGCCCATGCTCAGCGACGCCAGAAGCGCACCCCAGCCTGCTTCACGCATCCGCGGCCGTGCGCCTCGTACCCAAGCCGGAACGGCAACTATGAACATGCCTGCCGCGTACCACAAAGCGAAATAAGAGGGCTGCAGACTCTCGGGCAATCTCCAGGCGGCGATCACCTTCAGGCCGAACGCGCTCATGCCGTTGGTCAGCAGAACGATCCCCATCAGCGTGACCCAAAGCAGCACGTTCGACCCGCCGGCAGCGGTTTGCGCATCATGCTCGCTGCGGTGGCCAAAGAACAGTAGGAACACCGCCACGACGACCAGCGCGAGTGACGCCACCTTAAGCGCCGGGAGCGGTTCGCCATAGATCGCCACGCTCGCCAGCGCGGGCACGGCCGCCGAGAGGTTCATCATCAGCCAGGCGGTGGACAGTTTCCCCATGCGGATCGACGATTGGAACGCGTAATACGCCACCGCGCCGCACACGCCGCAGGCGACGGCCACGGCGGCGGCCTTCGCGGGCAAAACTAAAGCTGCCCCGCTGGCAACCGCCCGCGCGAGCATTGCCAGCGTGGCCCACGCGAACAAGGTCACGGTCAGCGCGTTGGCGTCGCACTTTCGCCTTTCGGCCGCTTTCGAAAAAGCGCCCAAGAGCCCGAAGGCGATCATGCCGAGAAAGCAAAACAGAAGTCCCGTGTTCAACTGACAATCCTCCGGATGGGAGTCGGCACGGCCACGGACTATTGTGCTTCAAATCGAAGGCGTAATGTGCCTGGATGCGCGCGCGATAATGGGACGCATGATGAGGCCGGGCCTTCTCAACGTTCTGCTTTGCTGCGCGGCGGGGTGGTGCCAGAGCTTGCCGTACGAAGACGGGCGGCCTCGCGCCGCTTTACGCATGGATGCCGAAGACTACGGCGTCGTCTTGAAGCACGGGGACGGCCCGCGGCAGTGCGACACTCTCGGGGCGCGCGACGTCTGGGTGTATGAATCGGAAGGCACCTATTACATGCACTACGATGCCGCCGGTCCCGAAGGATGGCTCTGCGCGCTGGCCACCAGCAAGGACCTGATTCATTGGGAGAAGAAGGGGCCGGTGCTGGAACTGGGCGCGGCGGGCGAAGACGACTCAAAGTCGGCCAGTTACGGCGTAACCTACTTCGACGGTAACACGTGGCACATGTTCTACCTCGGGACGCCCCACACGTCGCCTCCTCCGGATCGTGTTCCGGCGTTCCCCTACCTGACGATGAAAGCGCGCGGCGAATCCGCCGCGGGTCCCTGGGTGAAGCAGCGCGACGTGGTGCCGTTCCGCCCCAAGCCCGGCACGTACTATTCGGTGACGGCGAGTCCCGGCCATGTGATCAAACACAAAGGACAGTACCTGCAGTTTTTCAGCGCCTCGATTGTGGACCCCGGCACGCGCCGCATCAAGCGCACGCTCGGCATCGCGCGCACACGCAATCTGGACGGGACGTGGACCATCGATCGCCGGCCGATTCTGCCGCTCGAAGAACAGATCGAGAACACTTCCCTCTATTACGAGTCCGCCAACAAAACATGGTTCCTGTTCACCAACCACGTCGGGCTGCGCAAAAAATATGAGTACACCGATGCCGTATGGGTTTACTGGACCAGCAACCTGAACCGGTGGCGAGCGCGCGACAAAGCCATCGTCCTCGACTCATCCAACTGCAAATGGTCGCAGAACATCATTGGACTGCCATCGGTCGTGAAATGCGGCGACCGCCTGGCGATCTTCTATGACGGACAGGCGGGAGACGAGGTGAGCCACATGCGCCGGGACGTGGGCGTGGCGTTCCTCAAGTTGCCGCTAAGCGTGCCGCGGGCGCGGGTCAAGTAAGACGGACCGAATTCACTACACCACGGATGGAGGCCAGCGCCGCATCGAGCGCTTCCGCGCCCGGCACGCTGCCCTGTGCCATGCCGGTGCTGCCGCCGCCTCGCCCGCCGGCGTCCGCCAGCGCCTGCTTAAGCACGGTGCCGGCCTGTAACCCGGCATCGGCGGAGACGGCCAGCAGAATCGCCGCTGGATCGCGCGAGGCCGCCACGTAGACCGCGCGCGGCGAAGCGGTGAAGCTCTGCGCTTCGGCGCGCACGTCGTCGCCCAGGGATCCGGACGCCATCATGTTTTCGTGGACGCGCAACCCGGACGCCGTGGCGGCGGCTGTTTCGTAAAGTTCTCGGCCGCGCCGCTTGGCGAGTTCAATGGCGAGTCGCCGGCACGTTTTGTCCAGTTCCTTGACGCGCTCCTGTTGTGCGGCTACGGCATCGGGCACTGCGGCCGTGGAAGTCCCCAACGCGCGCGCGACTCGGTTGAGCGCATCGTAATCGGCCCGGGCGCGACGCACGGCGCGCGAACCGCACACGAACTCGATACGGACGTTGCCGTGCATCTTGTCGAGGCGGCCCACGAGCAGGCAGCCGATCTCTCCCGTACGGCGGACGTGCGTTCCCCCGCAGGCGCTTACGTCCAGGTTCTCCATCGTAACCACACGCAGCGTACCCTGCCGCGAACTGGGAACGCGCAGGCCGGCTTGGTCTGAGGAGTCGCGATACTCGACAGTCACGGCGCGGTTCTCCGCGATCACCTGGTTGGCGCGCGATTCGATTCTGCCCAACACGCGCGCATCCAGCGACCCGGCGGCGATGTCGATTGTGGAGAACTCTTCGCCCAAGTGGAAACTGACGGTGGGGATGCCGCAACATTCAATGATGACAGCCGACAGCAGATGCTGGCCGCTGTGCTGCTGCATATGGTCGAACCGCCGCTCCCAGTCCACGCGGCCATCCACTGTCTCGCCGGCAACCGGCGCGGCCAGGGTGTGCGCGATTCGCCCGTCGTCATCCTCTTCGACGTTGAGTACCGGAACGCCGTTTATCGTGCCGAAATCGCACGGTTGCCCGCCGGAGGCCGGGTAGAAGGCCGTACGGTCCAGAATTAGGCGGCTACCGCCACCCTCTTTCGTGACGACACGCGCGCTGAACTCGACCAGGTAAGAATCGCGGTGGTAAAGCCGCTCGGTCATTCGATGGCGAGGTGGACCGTATTGCTGCGATAAGTGCCGTCATCAGTATAGAGCGACACGGTCGTGCCTCTCGGCGGGTTCGGCGGCACCTGCACGTTGATTTGGTAAAGGCCCACGAAATTGGGCGTCAGGCCCACGAACAACGGATCGGCCGAAACGGCCTGGCCCCACGCGCCTCCGGTGAAGATGACCTTCGGCGGCTGCGGAACGCGGGCGAACGGCTCAACGGCCGGGGCGCCTGCGCCGCTTGCGACTGCCGGGACCGTTTCTCCGAGTCCCAGCGCGTAAATGACGAGGTAGTCGCCTGCCTTGGCCGGGTGGCTCGAAATGCCCGCTGTTGCGGGAATCGGGAAGGAGCCGTCCTGATTGACCATGATGCCGTAGTCGCCTATGCCCAGCCGCATGATGCGTGGCGCGCGGGCCGCGATCTGAACCGAGATCTTATTGCTGCTTTCCCCATTGCGTTCCACGCGCACGGCCGCATCGCCAACCGTGGCGTCGAAGGGAATCTGCAAGTTTACCTGCCCGTAAGACGAATAGTACAAGGGCACGGGTTTTTCGTTAATGTACACGCGCACGCCGTTGAGCAGATCGCCGAGAGGCAGCGTCGCGGCCGGCAGCGGATCGGACATCGTCATCTGCTCACCGAACAGGGCGACAATTTCACCTCGCGACAAAGCATCACCGCCTGCAAATGTGATGTTGTTGACCAAGCCGCGGTAGTAAAGGCGCGGAGCCCCCGCGGGGATCACTTCGAAGTTGATCGGCACAGTGACTGAGGAATTGGCTGCGTTCGATGTGACGGTCACCGAGCCCGAGTAACGGCCAACAGCCATTCCCGCCGGATCCGTCATCACTTGGACGTACATCGTCCCCGCCAGCACTTGCGCGGAAAGCCATGAGCCGCCCGAGCTAGTGGCAGTGGCGCCGGTGAGCGTGAGGGCGGACAGGCCGCGGTTAGACATTACGATGTATTGCGTGGACTTCTTCGCATTCTGCGACAGCCGGATCTCGGTTGGCGCCGACGCGACGGCGGCAATCGGTTTCGAGGTCACCGTGAAGCTCACCGGGACGGTCTTGTTCTCAGCCGCGACGGCAGACTTCGTGATGGTTACCGAGCCGTTGTAAGTGCCTTCCGCCATGCCGCTCAGGTGTGTGGCACGGAAGCGGTACGGGAACACGAATCCGAAGGTGCCGGTGCCGTCCAGGGAGAGCGACAGCCAGGGCCTTCCGTCGGTGGTCGAAACCGAGCTAGTCAAATAGCTGTTGGTGTAAAACGTTCCATCGGCATAAGAGCCGTTCGGGGCGCCGTACAGGTCCACACGGTCGGGCACGCCACCCCCCATTTGGACAGTGACCATGACGGTCTGCGGAGCGTCCACCGCGTTCGGGTCCGAAATCGTTACCGTGCCGGTGTAAGTGCCCTTTGCGAGCGATGAAGTGTTAAGGGTGAGCTGGACGGGAATGCACGTGCCGGTTCGGCCGGTGCATGCCCGGGACGTGCCGACATTCGGAACCACCCACGAGACTGAACTGGAAGCGCTCAGGGAAAGTGCGCCGTCTCCGCCGTTATAGGCTTCCACGGTCTGCACCGAGCCGTTGGTCCCCTGCGTGATCGACAACGGTCCGACTGTGCTGCTGACCAGCCGGAGTTTCGGCGCGGCGGAGAGCGATGCCGACAAGGCACCTATCAATAACAAAGACCGCATCACGGCATTCTCTCCTAAACCCACTTCAACGCCTCCTTCTTATACGCCCAAATGTAGCCGACAACCAGGATGGCCAGGAATACGGCCACCTCGACTACGCCGAACCATCCAAGCTGCCTGTAACGCACCGCCCACGGATAGAGGAAGATCGTCTCGACGTCGAAAATGACGAACAGAATCGCAACGATGTAGAAACGCACCGTGTAGCGGCCGCGTGCGTCGGAGCCAGCCTTTACGCCGCACTCGTAAGCTTCCAGCTTGACGGCTTCCGGCGCGGAAGGACGAAGCAGTTTGGCGATCAGCAGGAGCAGGATGACAAAGGCTATAGCTACTGGCAGATAGATGAGAATCGGTAAGTAACCAGCCGGCATAAGCTCAGTCTATCACGCAGACTACAAGCCCAATGCCGGTGATGCCGGCTAGCCTTCCATCACTACTTTCTGGCCCATGAGCTGCGCCAGGTCGCGCACGCTTTCGATGTGGTTCCCGTAAAACACGACGCGATGCAGCAGCGTCATCATGTCCTCGCCCAGCAGGCCGCTGCCCCAGTTGGCAAGCATACGGCGGGCGTCGGCGACGCGCGTGACGATTTGCGTGCGGCAGCCCCGGTCGTCGAAGTCCGGGATCTCGATGATCTTCCCCGAAGACAACAAAATAGTGTCCAGGTTGGCGAGCTTGGCGCAGGTGATCTCCTGGCCGACGCGCAGTTCCACTTCGAGCGAGGCCCCTTTGTTGTCGTCGCGATGCGTGCGAATCAGGAACGGAGCCCGTTCCGCACCCGGCCCGTCCATGCGCGTGGGCGCGAGGCAGTGGGCGTGAATGATAGCGTTCTTGGAGATGTCGAACAGTGGGTCGGTGATGAAGCCCGGCTTGCCAAAGGCGTAAGCGAATTCGAGCATGGTGAGCGTCGAGTCCATGTCCGCTTCGCAGGCGCCCACCAGGCCCAGGTCGCAAAGCTTGCTGAAGGCTAGGCACGGATAGCCCAGCGTGGCGATGGGAATGCCGCCCAGGCACCTTATGGTTACGGCCTGCGCGCGCTCGCGGATCATGAGCCGCTTGAGCGCCAGGTACATGCGCGCCGACTTCACGATCTCCTCGCGCGCCGGCTCGACGATCTTCTTTGCCGGCCGGAGCCATTCTTGCTCGGCCTCGGCTTCGGCGGCCTTCAGGTCTACGGCGTGGTGCGCCTCGATCACCTGCTGGACGGTGATGGGAACGACTTCCGCGCCGGTGCGGTCGCGCACGCGATCCGGCGATTGCGCGGCGGCGGTGCCGGCCGCCGATCCGACCAGCAGGATACGGCTCTGCCGCATGCGGGCCGGGACGCGCAGCAGCGCGACGGCGCGGTCGAGGTCGGCGTAGTCGCTCGAAGGCAGCAGCACGACTTTTGCCCCGGCCTTCTGCCAGCGCGGGACGTACATCCAATCGTGCCCGCTGAAGGGCTGCGAGAAGATCACCATCGGAAGCCCGGTATCGGCCAGCTTCCGCATTGGCTCGCTGGAGCCAAAGGCCAGGTGGATCAACAGGATGGCGTCCGCGTCGCCAAGACTGGCAATGGTCGTCGCCACACCCTCATTGCGATTCGGGATCAGCTCACCACCGGCGAACTCCACATCGCCCAGACGGGCCGCCACCCCGGCCAGATACTTCTTGAATTTGGCCACCTCGGCCGGCGCGTCGAATTCCGGCTTGGGCCAGGCTCCTCGTAATCCCATGTAAACAACATGGATCTTGGTGGGCCGCGGCTTGGGCCATCCTTCGGCTTCGGCCTGGGCCATGGGGCGGGTCACGAATCCTCCTGCCAGCAGCGCGGCGGACGAACCGGTCATAAATCTGCGGCGGTCGATCGGAGACATGATGGTCAGCTCCTCTTTGTGCGTTACTTTATCACCATCCGGAACTCAGGCGGGACGCGAGCGGCCCTCGGATTTGTACTTTTCGAGCAACGCAGTGAGACGCTCGACGACCTGGGGGAAGTTCTTGTAGACGTTGACCAGTTCGCCGGGGTCCTCGCGCAGGTTGTACAGTTGGCCGCGCGGGCCGTCTGCGGCGGGGGTCTCCTTGCGCGGCTCGGTGATGCCTCCCGAGCCCAGTTCCAGGCACAGCTTCCACTCACCCTGGCGGATCGAAAAGTGGCCCATGGCGCTGTGGTGCACGATGGCTTCCCGGATGGGCTTCTTCAGTCTGCAGCCTTCCATGGCCGGTAGTAGATTGAAGCTGTCTTCGGCGGCGTCGCGGGGTAGGCGTGCCCCGCTCGCTGCCGCTGCAGTAGCCATCAGGTCGGTGAGGCAGCCGGGCTCGGCGCACACGATGCCGGCGGGAACGTGTTTGGGCCAACGCACCAGGAATGGAATGCGGTGACCGGCTTCCCAGATGTCCGCTTTCATGCCACGCCAGTTGCCGTTGGCAAGGTGCGGGTAGGTGGCCTTGTCGCGCGCCCCCCAGTAAGCGCCGTTGTCGCTGGTGAAAATAAGCAGCGTGTCGCGCGCTTGGCCGGTCTCTTCGAGCGCCTGCATGACACGGCCGAGCACGCCATCCACCTGTGCCACGAAGTCGCCGTATTCTCCCGCCTTGCTTTTGCCGCGGAACGGCGCGATGGGCATCCACGGTGTGTGCGGGCCAGTCAGCGGAAAGTACAGGAAGAAAGGCTGAGTGCGCTTGGCGGCCCGCTGGCGCACGATGTCAACGGCTTTGTCGGCCAAGGTGGGTAGGACCTGGTCGAACTTGAACGACGGCGCCTGGGGTCCGGGCCGCCAGAACGGGCCGCGAGGGTCGCTCAGGTGGCTGCCCTCCGTCCGTGAGGTCGGGCGCTCCACGACGCGGTCGTTTTCGAAATACAGGTACGGGTCCATGTCGAGCGAGGCCGGAATCCCGAAGTAGTAATCGAAACCGTGTTCGCACGGACCTGGCTTGAGTGGCTGGTCATAATCGGTCTTCTCGCGGTTGCCGAGGCCCAGGTGCCACTTGCCGACACCCGCCGTGTAATAGCCCTGCGCGCGTAGCATGGACGCGACCGTCATGCGCCCCGGTTCAATGAGATTCGGTGACCAGCCGTTGAGTACGCCGCTTTTCAGACGCGAGCGCCATGAGTAGCGCCCCGTCAGGATGCCGTAGCGCGTCGGTGTGCAGACGCTCGACGGGGAGTGCATGTCGGTGAACAGCATCCCTTCACCGGCCAGGTGGTCGGCGTTTGGCGTGGGGACGGCGGAATCGGAATTGTACCGGCGCAGGTCGCCCCAACCGAGATCGTCGGCCAGGATGTAAACGATGTTGGGAGGACGCGTCGCGCCCAGAAGCGGGGCCGCGGCGAAAGTGGCGAGGAAATCGCGGCGGGTAGGCATGCCCAACAGTTTACTCGACCGAGTGTATAGTAATCGCATGGTTCGCGCGGTTTTTCTTCTGTTGGCGTTATTGCCGGTTTTCGCGGGAGCGCAGACTCCCGACCGCCCGCCGCTGGTGGACGAGTGGGGGTACCGCCCGGCGGAAGGCGAGCGCGTGGCGCTGAATCCACCGTCGCTCAGTTGGGTATACGAGAAGGAAGCCGCGGCATACACGATCGAGTGGGCCCGGGACTCGTCATTCCAAGCGCCCGTGGCGGTGCGGGGGATTCCTTGGACTGTGTACACGCACAGCGCGCCGCTCGCGCCCGGCCGCTATTGGTGGCGATATCGCATCGAAACCAGGGACGGCCAATTCTCGGCGTGGAGCAAGGCGCGCAGCTTCTTCGTGGGCCGAAAGGCGGTTGAGTTCCCACAGCCCACCGTGGAGGAGCTTCGCCGGAGAATTGGGACTGAGCATCCGCGGATATTTGTCCGGGCGGCTGACGTCGCGCGCCTGCGCCAGTGGTCGATGAGGGACGGCAAGGCTGCCTATCAAGCGCTGATCGCGCGAGTGGACGCGCTGCTTGGCGCCGCGCCCACCCCGGAGCCCGCTGTGCGCGCGAATGCCTATGATCCAGCCACGCGCCAGTACTGGTGGTCGAACCGCTTGCAAACACTCAAGGCACTGCAGGAAGGCGAAGTGCTCGCCTTCGCCTGGTTGCTGACGCGCGACGTGAAGTACAAGGAACCGGCCCGCAAGCGCGCCCTCGAACTTGCGGCCTGGGACCCGGACGGTCCCACCAACTTCACCGTTAACTGCGAAGCCGCCAAGCCCATGCTGCACCGGCTGGCGCGCATATACGACTGGGCTTTCGATGCGCTGAGCGAATCCGATCGCGCCCGTATGCGCGCCGTCATGCTGCGGCGCGCCACCGACGCGTGGATGAGCGGCGAAGTGAAGCAGGGCGTAGGGCATCTGAATCAGCCTTACGGTAGCCACGCCAACCGGACCTGGCACAAACTGGCCGAGTACGCCGTCGCCACGCTGGGCGAGACGCCGGAAGCGGAGAAAATGCTCTCTTACGCGTTGGCTAAGTTCTTTGCGGTTTACCCGGTGTGGTCGGACGACGATGGCGGCTGGCACGAGGGACTGTCCTATTTCGGCGGCTATATGTCGAAGGCCGCCTGGTGGATGGAGCTTGCGCGCACGCCGCTCGGGATCGACGGCTTCCTGAAGCCGTTCTTCGCCCGTTTCGGCGACTATGCCATGTATTCGGCGCCGCCCGGTTCGCCGGACCTGGGCCTGGGAGACCTGGCATACCGGCCGGTATCGGCAAACTGGTCCTTCATGCACTACTATGTGCGCCGCGCGAAGAACCCGTACTGGGCTTGGTGGACGGAGCAATGGAACATCCCCTCCGGCACCGAGGATATTGTGTGGGATTTCCTCTGCGGCGCGGCGCCCTCGGTGGCGGCGAAAGCGCCCGTGAATCTGCCGCCTTCGAAAGTGTTTCGAGGCACCGGCGTAGCCATCTTGAATACGGATCTCACCAGCTCGGAGTCGAACGTGCAGGTGCGCTTCAAGTCGAGCCCCATGGGGCGTTGGAGCCATGGGCACGATCCGCACAACAGCTTCACGTTGAACGCATACGGCGAGGCGCTGCTGGTGAACAACGTGTACCGCGACCTTTACGGCACGCCGTTCCACAAGGATTGGGTGTGGTCAACGCGCTCGCAGAACGCGGTGCTGGTGAACGGGGCCGGGCAGAAGCCGCACTCGGCGGACCTGGGTGGCTGGATTGTACTGGCGAACCTCGGCGATGAGTTGGACTACGTGGTAGGCGATGCGGCGGCTTCCTACGAAGGAAAACTGACCGACGCGCGCCGGCACGTCATCTTCCTGAAGCCGGACGTCGTGGTGGTGGCCGACGAACTGCGTGCGCCGCGGCCTTCCACCTTTCAATGGATGCTCCACGCGCAGAAACCGTTCGAACTGCGCGAAGGCGCACAGCAGTTGGTGCTCGAGCGGGAGCGCGGCGGCGTGGTTGTGGATTACGTGGCCGAAGACAGTCTGCGCATGAAGCAATGGACCGGGTACGACCCGCCGCCGGATCAGCAGTATCTCGATTCGGCAAAATTGCCGGCCATTCCCCCGCAGTGGCACGTCGAAGCGTCCAGCCAGGAGCCCGAGATGCAGGCGTTCACGCTCACCGTGCTACGCGTCTACCGAAAGGGCCGGGCGCCCGCGGGCGCGGTACAAACGACGCGCCGCGGCAACGCCGTAGGCATCCAGGCTGCATCATCTTCAGCCGGCGAGTTCCGCATGTCTTTCCTGCGGACTAACGACGCCACATTCACCGTCGTGAAGCGCGGCAAGCGGACCTGGCGGCTCAAGGCGCCGTGGCATGGCAGAGGAGAATAAGGTAGTTTGATGCTATGTCCAAATGTTGAAAGGACATTCTGCCTCATGCAATCGAGCTTCTGGAAGGCAACGTGAATTCTGCTGGCGGTGTATGTGGCCGTAGTCTTGATGCGATTCTGGGGCGGTTTTCCGATAACGCTTTTGTTGTTCCTGTATTTCACATCACCTGGACGCTATTCTGCGTCATCAGAATCGTGCAGTTACGCCGTGATGGCGCTCACAAGGCTGATGCCCAGCAATACGGCCGGGCGGTCTGGTCAGTTCAATGGCCTTGGTTGGAGTGATCGTCATGCTCACTCAGGTCGTGTAAGCCGCGCTGCTATGCATGGAATTCCGGAATCACGTAGCCTGTCCCCGGATCTGGCCGCGGGCAAGGCGAATGAGGAGCGCAGTGCCCGGCGGCGCGTCGGCGGGGTCTTTCAGGATCAGGCCGGCGGTGGTTTGGACGATGGCGTAGCCGCGGTCGAGAATCTTCAGCGGGCTCAATTCCGTCAGGTGAGCGTTGGTTAGGTCCAGGCGGCTTCGCGCTCGTGTGAGCCGTGCTCGAATCAGTTCGGCCATGCGAGCGTCGGCGGCGTCGATGCGCTGCCAGGCACGCGCCAGGCGCAGCCGCACGTCGCGTCGCATGACGCGTGTGGTAAGCGCTTGCAGACGGTGCCGCGCGTCGCCGATGCGCAGGCGCACCGACTGCTGCATCCGGCCGATCGAAGCCTGGATGTTGTCGAGCAGTTCCTGGCGCGTGCAGATCACTACTTCGGCGGCGGCCGAAGGCGTAGGCGCGCGGAGGTCGGCGACGAAATCCGCGATCGTGAAATCCGTTTCGTGGCCGATTGCGGAAATCACCGGCACGGAACAAGCCGCGATGGCTCGGGCGACAGCTTCCTCGTTGAACGTCCACAGGTCCTCGAGCGAGCCTCCACCGCGCGCGACAATCACAACCTCCGCCCAGCCCGATTCGTTGAAATACTGAATGCCGCGGACCACCTCTTCCACGGAGCCTTCGCCCTGCACGAGCGCCGGATAGAGGCGTATGTGCAAACCCGGGAACCGGCGGCCAAGCACGTGTAGAATGTCGTGGATGACCGCGCCGGTGGGGGAGGTCACGATGCCGATGCGCCGGGGCAGGCGCGGCAGCGGACGCTTGCGCGCCGGATCGAAAAGGCCTTCCTCGGCGAGCTTTTTCTTGAGCTGCTCGAACGCCAGTTGCAGCGCGCCGAGCCCCTGCGGTTCGAGGGCTTCGACAATTAACTGGTATTCGCCGCGCGCCTCGTAGACGTCGATGCGCCCGCGCGCGAGCACCGCCATACCGTCCTGCGGCTTGAAACGCAGCAGGCGGGCGACGTTGCGGAAGGCCACGGCGCGCAGTTGCGCACCCTGATCCTTCAGCGCGAAATAGTAATGTCCACTCGATGCCAGCTTCACGCCCGAGATCTCGCCGGCCACCCAGATATCGCCAAAGGTTTTTCCCAGTATCTCGCGCACGATGCTGGTCAACTCGCTGACCGTGAGTATTTGGCGTTCGGGTGTCCAGTTCAGATCCAACTGCTGCATGGAAGACGCTCCGGCACGTTATACAATAGCAAGTCTCGCATGGCGATTGACTGGTTCCCGTTATGGCTGAGTCTGCGCGTGGCCGCGCTTGCGACCGCCGCCGGTTTGATCCTTGGGCTGTGGCTGGCCTACCTGCTCGCGAACCGTGAATTCCGCGGCAAGGAACTGCTGGACGCGGCTGTGACGTTGCCGTTGGTGCTGCCTCCGACCGTACTCGGCTACTATCTGCTGGTATTGTTGGGACGCGCCAGCCCGCTGGGGAAGCTCTACGAAGCGGTGTTCGGCGGGCCGCTGGTTTTCACCTGGCAGGCTGCGGTCGTAGCGGCACTGGTGCATTCGGCGCCGCTGCTGGTGAAGTCGGCCCGCGCGGCGCTGGAGAGCGTGGACCCCAGCTATGAGAAAGCGGCGCGGAACCTTGGCGCCGGCGAATGGCGTATTTTCTGGCGCATCACGCTGCCGCTGGCTCGCCGCTCGATCCTGGCCGCGACGGTGCTCG
Organism: uncultured Solibacteraceae bacterium; assembly: GCA_964384215.1. GTDB lineage: Bacteria > Acidobacteriota > Terriglobia > Bryobacterales > Bryobacteraceae > JAJFUV01. Next base: position 39,093 of record CAYLLB010000037.1, read on the forward strand.
CCTTCGCGCGCGCGCTCGGCGATTTCGGCGTCACCATCATGCTGGCCGGCAACATCCCGCGGCGCACGCAGACAGTGGCGGTGGCCATTTACGACGCGGTGGAAGGAGGTAATGGCACCGTGGCGGCAGCGCTGGCGGTGGCGATCTCAGCCGTGGCTCTGGTGATCCTGTACCTGGCGAATCGTTTGAGCCCTAAGCAGGTGGCGGAATGATCCGGGCGCGCATCCGCAAATCGTTTCCAGCGCGGGCAGAGTCCGCGGCGTTCTCCCTGGATGTCGACTTCAGCACATCGCTCGGCGTCACGGTGTTGTTCGGCCCCAGTGGCGCGGGCAAGACGCTGACGCTGGACATTGTCGCGGGTTTCGTCCGCGCCGACGAAGGCCGCGTCATGCTGGACGAGGAAATCCTCTTTGACGGCGCGACGCAGGTGCATCTGGCTCCGCATGCGCGCCACTGCGGCTATGTCTTCCAGAACTACGCCCTGTTCCCGCATATGACGATGCGGGAGAACCTGAACTTCGCCGCCACCTGCGCCGGTTCCCGTACTCGCAAGCCGCGGCTAGAGCGGCACCGCAAGGTGAACGAGATGATCGAGCGCTTTCGCCTGGAGGATGTCGCCGGACGCAGACCGAACGAGGTTTCGGGGGGCCAGAAGCAGCGCTGCTCGATTGCGCGGGCGCTGATCGGCGAACCCAAGGTCCTGCTTCTCGACGAACCCGCCCGTGGCCTGGACGCTCCCCTCAGAGCTGAGTTGTACGCCGTGCTCCGGCAGGTGCGCGCGGAGTTCGGCACGCCGATCGTATTGGTCACGCACGATCTGGAGGAATGCCTGGAACTTGGCGACGAGATGCTCGTTCTACGGGAGGGCAAGCTGGTGCAGAGCGGCCAGCCCGTGCGCGTCCTGGATCAGCCGGCCAACGTGGAAGTAGCCCGTCTGATGGGCATCTTCAACATTCTCGAGGCGCAAATCACGGCGCTCGATCCGGCCAACAAGACCAGTCGCGTGAGGGTTTCCGATTTCGAACTGAACGGGCCGTATTTTCCAGGGAAGCTGCGCGGCGATCGCATCTGGCTCTGCGTGCGGCCGGAACTGCTTACCGCGCGCCCGCGCGATGGCAAGCCGGGATCCAACCAGGTGCCCGTTCAACTCGGGCGCATCATAGACAAGCCGGGCGGTGTGCGGCTGGAATTCTCCGGCGGCATCTTTGTGGATATGCCGCGGGCAGAGTTCGAGCCCGGACGGCACAACAAAGAGTGGATCGTGCAATTTCCGCCCGATGCGCTGCGCGCACTCTGACCCCGGAGAAGGGGATTACACGGTAGGCTAGTGATTAGCGGTAGATAGCGGGGGTTGAGACGTTACAGCGCTAATCGAAGGAGACCGTTATGCTGTGTCGGCGTTTGTTGTTGATGGGGCTCTGTTTAGCCGCTCTTTGCCTGGCGGCGGAGAAGGTAGTGGGCGGACCATTCGTGGTGAACGTAGAGCCGCGCGCGGCCACGGTGGCATGGATTGTCGAAACCAGCGAGGTGAAACTGGGGCCGGCGCCGGGCAACTGGACGATGCATACGGCGTCGTTGCGCAGCGAGAAAGTGGCATTCACAGGGCTGGAACCTGGCAAAACCTATCACTATGACGTGGCCGTCGCCGGACCGGCGGGGAAGGGTTCGTTCAAGACCCCGCCCGTGGCTGCGGCTCCCTTCCAATTCGTGGTGTTCGGCGACACCCGTACTCGCCACGAAATACATAAGAAACTGATCGCCGCCATCGCGCCGCTCAACCCCGATTTTGCCATCCATACCGGTGACTTGGTGGCGAACGGGAGCGACACCTCCCAATGGCCGGTATTCTTCTCCATTGAGCGTGAGCTATTGAGCAAGACAGCGTTTTTTCCGGTGATCGGCAACCACGAGCGCAACAATCGCCAGTTCTATGAGTTCTTCGACCTCAGCTATCCGTATTACACGTTCAACTGGGGCGCCGCGCACTTCATCGTGTTGAACACGGATGTCGGCAACATCGCGGTGAGCGAAATGGCGCGGGACGGATTCTGGGCGGAACAGATGCGCTGGCTCGAGGCCGACCTGGAGAAGAACGCGAAGGCCGGCTTCATATTCGTCGTCTGCCACCACCCGCCGTTCACTGCCATGAGCAAGCGGCAGAAGCATGACGAACGAATGGAGATGCTGGTCGAACTGCTCGAAAAGTACAAGGTGACGGCCATGTTCAACGGCCACGACCATAACTACCAGCACCATCTGAAGAACGGAGTGCACTACATCGTGACCGGCGGAGGTGGCGCGCCGCTCTACCCGGTGGACGCGGCGATCCCGGGCGTGACGCAGAAGGTGGTGAGTACGGAGCACTTCGTGACGGTCAAGATCGACGGGAAGACTGCCCGCGCCCAAGCCATCGGCCTTGACGGGCGCGTTTTGGACACGGTGCAGCTCAAGCCTTAGCCGCGAACCGCACCAGGGCTAGAATGCGGCGCGGCCGACTACCGCACAACCAATTCCCCCTGCATCGTCAAGTGGGGCTCACACTCCCGGCTTCGGCCAGGTCGATCCAAACCTTGGGCCTGCTCAGAACACCAACTTCAACGCGAATTGAATCATCCGCGCCGGGAATGCCGAGCGGATGGTCCCGAAGGCCGAATTGCTGCGGGTGCTGTTGGGCGCTCCGAAGTTGGTCTTGTTCAGCAGGTCGAAAAACTCGGCCCGGAACTCCAGACGGCGGCTTTCGCTGCCCAGCAGGAAATCCTTGTGCAGGCCCATGTCGGCCTGATGAAAGGCGTAGCCGCGCGCGATGTTACGGCCCGCGTTTCCGAAGGGAAAGCGCGGGTCGGTGGGCAGCACCACGTTCGCGGTGTTGAAGTAATTGTCGATGGAGCGCTGGCTCTCCGGCGCCATCACGTCGCCTAAAATGTTGGCGCGGTAAGTCGGATAGCCGCTAACCGAGAATTGCGACGACGGGCTGTAATTCAGGTTCACCGGCTGCCCGCTGGTCATGGTGTTGATGAGGGTCAGCCGCCAGCCGCCCGCCATCCCGTTCACCCACGGGTTGATGGAAGAACCGAACTTGCGGCCCTTGCCGTATGGCAGGTCATAGACCAGCGAAGTGGTCATATTGAGCGGCTGATTATAACTGCCGACACCCTTTTCATTCCGCAGGTCCCGGAAGTTGACGCGCGAGTTGTCACCATTAGCCGATTCCAGGTGGCCCGCGGCGTTGTCAATCGATTTCGACCAGGTGAAGGAGTTCAGGAAATACAGACCACCGGAGAACTTCTTTTCGACTTTGGTTTGCAGGCCGTGATAGGTCGAGAACCCGCCGCCCCAGGCGATTTGGATGTCGGTGAATGCCGTAAAAGGCCGCCGCGACTGAAGCACGACGTTCTCGCCGGTATTGTTCGGACGTGCCTGGTTGTAGTCGCCCAGAATCATGAGCCCCACGCCGCGGTTGCCTACATAGCCCAGGTCGGTGATCCAGCCCTTGCCGATCTCGCGCTGGACGGTGAAGTGCCAGCTCTGCACATACGAAGTGCGGTAGTCGGCGGGGATGTAGTTGGTGCGCGTGATGGCCGTGCTGAACTTGTCGGGTGCCACCATGCTGGGCGGATAACCCATCATCGTCGTACGGAAGCAGTTGGTCGCTGCCACATCCGCCGCGCAGGTGGGGTTGGTCGGCAACTGGCTGATGCTCGCGTTAATCACCGTGGGACCGTTGTAGGAGAGGATGTTCTCCCCACCCATGCGGTTGAAGTGGATGTAGCTGATTCCGTAACCGCTGCGGATCACCGTTTTGGGCGTGAGATTGTAGGCGAACCCCAACCGCGGCGCCCAGTTGTTGCGATCCGGACGCACCATGGAGCGCTCATAGATCCCGCCTCCCGGCGCCTGTACGAGCTTGAGGGCCACCGGGTCGAAGTTCGCCAGACGGTTCTGGGCTTCCCACTGCGGCGTGGCGTACTCGTAACGCACGCCGACGTTGATGGTCAGCTTCTTGCTCACTTTCCAGTCGTCCTGGAAGTAGAAGAAGTTCATGCGCTGGCGATAGTCCACCACCACCCAGTTAGCGAGCGAGTAGGAACTGCGTGCGCCGAGGAGGAAGTCGGCGACGTTGTAAGCCGTGTTGGAGCTGACAGTCGAGGGCCGGCTGAACTGGCCGCTGTAACTGTCGGAACCATACTGCGGGCTGAAATCCAGAATTTCGGTATGAATGGTTTGAAACTCCCATCCGAATTTCATGGTGTGGCGGGAGTGGATCTTTGACAGGTTGACCTTCGGATTGACAACCAGGGGATTCTGGAACTGCGGGGTGCTGCTGCGCCGCCCCAGGCCGATATAGCCGTTGATCTCCTGCGTATTCAACCCGCCGGCCAGGGCCGGGTCGGTGGGCAGCCCTTTGATCCCGTACTCTTGCTCCATGTCGGGCAGTCCCGCCTGAAGCGGCCACTTGCCGCCGATGGTGCGCGTGATGCCCATGCGGAACTCGGCCAGGGCCGTGGGGCTGAGGGTATAGGTGAACCCTCCGGCTGCCTGCTTGTTCACGATATTGACGTTTCCGTTGCTGCCGCTCGAACCGAGAGGCAAGGGGATGGGGGGATTGTCGCTCTGGTTGTATTCGCGATGACTGTAACGGAAGAATGCGGTGACCTTGCCGCCAAAGTACTCGTCCATGCGCACATCGCCTTTGTTGTCGCTGGTGGGAATGCGCGGCAGGTTGTCGAAGTTGTTCGAGATACCGCTACGGGTCGGCGCGGGCAACTGGCTGAAGACTTTCTTGGCGAACGTGGTGAGTTCGGACTGCGGAATCGTGTTGTTCGGATAGACGGTCCCGGAAAACGGATTCTTGACGGCGGATGTGAAGATGCCATTGCGCTGGTCCATGGTGGGGATGGTGGCGAAGGCCAGGGTCCGCTGGATGCGCCGCATACCCTCGTAGTCGGCGAAAAAGAAAGTCTTGTTCTTGCGAATGGGGCCTCCAAGCGCCGCGCCGAACTGGTTCTGCTGGAACACGGGCTTGCCGGCGCTGGGCTTGAAAAATCCGACGGCGTTGAGCTTGGTGTTCCGGAGAAACTCCCACGCGGCGCCGTGGAGTTCATTGGTGCCGCTGCGCACCGACACGTTGACGATGGCGCCGCCGGCGCGCCCGTACTCGGCGCTGTAATTGTTGGTCTGAACTTTGAACTCGGCCACGGCATCGGGATTGACTTGCACGGCCTGGTTCGAGTAGCCCTGGTTGCTGGTGCCGTAAGCGTTGTTGTCGACGCCGTCCACTTGGAAGTTGTTCAGAGAACTGCGCAACCCATTCACGTTGAACGAGGATTCGCGATAGTTGCTGCTGGTCTGATCCATACCCAGCGCGGACTTGCGCACGCCGGGCGTGAGCAGCGCGAGGTCGGCATAGGAACGGCCGTTCAAGGGCAGATTCACGATGGTTTCGCGTCCTACAATCTGCCCGCGATCGCTCGAATCGGTTTCGAGCGCGGCAGCCGCATCGCGGATCTCGACGCTCTGGCTTGCGTCGCCCACCGCGAGCGTGAGATCGACTCTTTGCCGCGCACTCACGGTCACCGTGAAATCCTCGGCCACGGCGGTCTTGAAACCGGCTGACTCCGCCTTCACACGGTACGAACCGATGCGGACGTTGAGGAAGATGTAATTGCCCGCGCCGTCGGTCTGCGTGCTGACCGAGATGCCGGTCTTCGTATTGGAGAGCGTGACCTTGCTGCCGCGAATCACGGCCCCAGTAGAATCCCGGATGGTTCCGAGAACTGACGCTGTTTCAAACTGTCCAAGAACGCTGAGAACAATCACCAGACCTAGGCAGGTCAGGGCACAAAAGCGATGAAAGATCGACATACTCCCACCTCTTTCCTAATCGAGTCATCACCCGCTCGCAGTAGTATACCCCAACCACCCGGGCCTGTCTGCGGACAAAACACCATCGCGTCGTGAAATCAATGGCTTGAGAGCAGACTCGACCTCGTCGTCCACACCGGCGATATGTCCTGCTGGAAGGATGGGTTCGTGCTCACGTTCACCTCCTCACCGCTGGCAACCGTCCGAGTCTTCCTCCGTAGTTGCAGCGACACAGCCCGCTTGGGGCGGTGTCTGTCTGGAGTGAACCCCAAAAGTGAGACAGCGAGTTAAGGGAAGAAATACATTGAATG
>CAYLLB010000038.1:0-44781 GCA_964384215.1 uncultured Solibacteraceae bacterium
CCTCACCACTATCCGGCCGACCCGACCCGGCCGGTGCGCGCTGACTTCGACAGCTTCGATCCTGAAACCGGCATCCGGCACATCGACGCCTACCTCGGCCACATTTGGAATGCCCTCTACCATATCCAGAGCCTGCCGGAGAAAGACTACGGCGGGCCACTTGAAAGCGGGCGCATTCCGGCATACCTGTTCCGCACCTTCGACATAGTGCGCAGCCAAGCGCCGGATCTATCCGTGCACGGCTCGGTCTACTCGCCACTGACTCACTTTTTCGAGCTTTTCGGCTACGAACCGGCGTTGATCGGTTTGCGAACCGATCCTGGACGAGCCCACGCCGTGCTGGACCTGCTCACCGGGGGCGTCATCGCGTGGGCGCTGGCGCTGCTTGAGCACGGCGCCGACGCACTGGACCTGTCCTCGGCTTTTGTCGGCGCTCCGTTCCTTTCCCGAAGCCAGTACCAGGAGTTCGTCGTCCCGTATGAGAAGCGCGTGAATGAAGCCATCCGGAGTGCCGGCGGCATCTGCTACACCCACACCTGCGGGCGAATCGGCGACCGCCTGGACTTGATGGCCGAAACCGGGACGCTGGGGATCGATACACTTGATCCGCCGCCGCTTGGAAATGCCGACCTCGCCCAAGCTAAACGCCAGTTCGGAGAACGCCTTTTTTTCAAAGGCAACATAAACTCGGTCGAACTGCTCCACATGAGTTCGGCTGAACAGGTGCGCGAGCACGCCGCCGGCCGCATCCGTGTGGGGATGCCCGGCGCCGGCTATATCCTCAGCACCGCATGCTCGGTGGCGCCGCGCGTCGAGCCGTGGAAGCTGGAGATGCTCACGCCGCTGGCCGAGGAGTTAGGCCGCTACGAAACGGCCTCCGCAGTCTGATATCTTAGTTAACCACCGGAGATCGAACCATGAACAGCTCGACTATGACCAGGAGAGAAGTGCTGGCCGCGGCTTCATCCGCCGCCATACTGCGCCCGCAACGCATCCTGGGCGCGATCGACCGCATCCGCCTCGCCCTGATTGGCGCCGGGCGCCGCGGCCTGCTAGGGGAAGCGTTGACCTTCGCCAAGGAATGTAACGTTGACCTGCCCGTGGTGTGTGATACCTGGCGCCAGCGCCGCGAGGCCGCCGCCCAGCGCATCCAAAACACTCTTGGCTCCACGCCGGAGCTAGTGGTCCACTGGGAAGACGTGATCGGTCGCCGGGACATCGACGCCGTCATCATCTCCACCCCGGATCACCAGCACTGCACGCAACTGGCGGCCGCCGCCCGCGCCGGCAAAGACGCCTACATTGAAAAGCCCATGGCCATGAACATGAAGGAATTGATCATGGCGGTCGACGCGGTGAAGAAGAATAAGCGCGTGGTCCAGGTGGGCACGCAGATACGCAGCCTGCCCTCTTCGGTGGCGGCCAGAAAGTTCGTCACCTCCGGCGGGCTGGGCAAAGTCATCAAGGTCGAGCAATCCCGCAACGCCTGGAAGCCGTACTGGCACGGCTACGCCGACCCCACCGTTAAGGAATCCGACGTCGACTGGAAAGCCTTCCTCATGCACGTGAAACCCCGCCCCTTCGACGCCGACCAGTACACCGCCTGGATGGGCTACCGCGAGTTCAGCCAGGGTGCGCACGCGGGTTTGATGGTCCACTTCGTCGACCTGCTGCACTATATCACCGGCGCCAGCGTGCCGCGCCGCGTTATGGCCATGGCCGGCACCTACCGCTGGAAGGATGCGCGCACCTGCCCGGACTCGATTGAAGTTCTGCTGGAATACCCGGAAGGTTTCCTGGTGCGCTACAACTCCACCTTCGGCAACGGCGCCAACAACTACCTGAAGTTCTTCGGCACGCGCGGCGTGCTTGACGCCAGCCGTTGGGGATGGAAGGATTCGTTTACCATCAGCGGCGAAGGCACGCAAGACGAGGACCGCATCCGGCCGGGCGAGGTCCTTCCGCCCGCCGAGAGCGTCCATCATATGAAGAACTTTTTCGAGTGCCTGCGCTCGCGCCGTGAACCCAACGCTCCCATCGACGCGGGTTACGCGCATTCTGTGGCCGCCATTATGGCCGACATTTCCTTCCAGAAACGCAAGGAAGTGACCTACGACCCGGCCCGGCGCGCCATCAGGGTTTAGGGGAAGTTTGCGCGCAAACCCTGCTGCACGCACGTATGTCGTTGAACCGAAGCGCGGTTGGCAACAGAAGCCGGCGCTGCGCAGAGGGCCCCAACGAGCCAGCCGGCGGCGAGTGTGGCCCGTTCAGCCGCTGGGTTGACAGGGTGGCACGGCGTGGCGGGTGCGCCAAGAACCGCCCGAAGCCGACGTTTTCGAAATTGCGATGGAGTTCCGCACCCCGGAGGTAACCGAGGTCCCTCTGCCGCAGGCGTCGTTCCGCCGTGCTTCTCTAACCCGGTTGACGGGGTTAACAGAGGCGGATCAAAAATAATACTTCAGTCCGAATTGCATCTGCCGCGGCGCACCAGCCGAGAAGATCTTGCCGAAATTCGGATTGGCGACGTCCAATGTCGGGACTCCGAAATTGGGCGTGTTGGTAAAGTTGAAGAACTCAGCGCGAAACTCGACTTGCTGGCGCTCCCTGACGGCTGTCGATTTACTGATCACGACGTTGGCCGATCTCACACCGGGTGACGTCAGCACATTTCGTCCCGAGTTGCCGAAGGTGTACAGTGCCTGGGCGCGAAACGCCGCCGGATCCCACCACCGGTCCACAGTCGGGTTGGCAACGCTGCCAGTTCCGATGCGGTCCGGCCGGTCGGTGTTGTCTGGCACGTTATCCCGGTTGCTGGAAATCGAAGGGTTCCCAGGCAGTCCGCTCGCCAGCGTCAGCAACGCGCCGACACGCCATCCCGACACGATGAGGTTAGCAACTGGGGGAGGACTGCTCCAGAGACGCCGTCCTTTGCCGAACGGTAATTCGTAGATTCCGTTCGCTGTGAACCGGTGCCTCTGGTCCTGGCTGGCCAGTGCCCTTTCGGCGGCTAGATTGTTCTGGTCCTGCGCGCAACAAATATCCTGTGTCCAGCCGAAGTCCATCGCCTTCGAGAACGTGTACGAGCCGAAGAACGCCAGGCCGCGGGCAAAACGCTTCTCCACGGAGCTTTGCATCGAGTGATAGCTTGACCAGCCGTCGCTCTCGTAAGAACGCACTCGCGCCCACTGCGGGTAGATTCGCCTCGTCGCCGCCGGCCCCGGCCCCGGCGGCAGATCGTTTACTTGCAAATGCGTGTCGAGGTGGGTGCCTTTGTTGCCGATGTATCCCAACTTGGCCACCCACCCCCCACCGAATTCACGCTGAACTTCGCCCATCCATTCCGTGATGTAACCGGGACGGAAATTGCGGGCTGCGTCAAATGTGAAAATTCCGAATGGCGCTACTTTCAGGCTGCTCAGATCGCCACCCAGGGTGTAAGAGAGATTAGGTGTCCCGGTGTTGCCCGCCGCATCGATACGAAGTTGGAAGGGCGGGGAGTTTCCGGTGTTCTGCTCGGAGTTCATTTCCGGCGAGAGGCCGAAGATTCCAAAGCCTGCCCGCAGCACCGTTTTCGTGTTTCCAAACGGACGCCACGCCACCCCCAGCCGGGGTTCAAACGCTTTGTGGTAGGGGTCGTAAGCCGAGTTGCTGTCAAAGACGCGATACTTCAGATCTGGACGGATCTGCGAGTAGAAGGTCCCAAGGTTGGCGGTGTCGGGAAACACGATGGCTCCCGTCGTCTTGTCGAACGCTGAGAGCTGCCCGCGGGTGTCCGTAACGGGCGAGTTGTATTCCCACCGCAGGCCGAGGTTCACGGTGAGGTTCGGCGTCGCTTTCCAGTCATCCTGCACGTAGAGGGCAAGGGCTTTGCGCCGCGGGTACACTAATCCGGCATTGAGCGAGGTGGCGGTGGCGGAAGGCACACCCAGCAGGAAATCGCCGAAGCCGTTGCCCGAATACTGGCCGTTGAATGTGAAGCTCCCTTGCAGCGCCGAAGTCTGCAGGACGTTGGCCTGCACCCAGCGCAAGTCCTCGCCGAACTTGAAGGTGTGGGACGACATGGTGAACGTCGTGCTGTTCTGGACCTGATATGTGTTCATGCGGCGGATTCGTGTGGAAGCCTCGCCGATCGCCAGGAATCCAGTTCCGGTGCTGAAACTGACGGACTCCGGAAAGCCGACGTCCCTCGGATTGTTGCTGATTCCTGTAATGCCTGCTTGGGCCGCTACGGGCGTACCGTGGTTCTGCCCAAATGAATCCTGGATAAAACGGTTGTACGAAATTGCAAACACGTTTAACCGTGTCGGCGACAAGATGTGAGTCCAATTGATAGTGGCTCCGTGCGCGGCATCGTCGGCTCGCCTTCCTCCAGCCAGCGGAGCCGTCCCGGAGCTGAACGTCTCGTGATGATTAATGCCATAGCGCACGAAAATGGAATCGAGGTCCGAGAAGCGGTGATCGATTTTGACAATGCCGGTATCGATGTTATCGGTAGTTGGTGGGCTGTTGTAGTAGTTGGTCCGCGAGCCTTCTGGCTGGTTGGGCAGGGGCCAATATGCGAGCAGGTTCCGGGACACCGGGCTGATCCGGCTGGCCGGAATCACTTTACCCGGGAATGGAATACGGGAGAACGGATCGAGCAGGTTGCCGCTCAGGGCCGAGAGGTCGCCTTCGCGCTGTGCGCTGTTGGGTACGGTGGCGTTGGCGACCCCGCGCCCGACCTGCCGCGTGCCATCGTAATTGACGAAGAAAAAAGTCGGGGGGCGCATGATGGGAGCGCCTAACGAACCTCCAAACTGATTACGGCGGAGCGGCGGCTTGGAAGTGGCGAAGAAGTTGCGCGCGTCGAACAGATCGTTACGCAAGAACTCGAAGAGCACTCCGTGAAACTGGTTCGTACCGGACTTAGTGACGATGCTCACCATGGCTCCGCCGCCGCGTCCGTACTCGGCCGGATAGAGGCCGGTCTGTACCTTAAATTCTTCCACCGCGTCCACCGAGGGCGCGATCGAGAACTGGTTTTGATAGCTCTCGTTGTTGTCCGCGCCGTCCAGCAGGAAGTTGTTGTTCTTGGTGTAGAGGCCGTTGGCGCTGATGGCCACGCCTTGCTGGGACGCACGTGGATCACCCGGCCGGCCGCCGTTGACGCCCGGCCCCAGCAGAGCGAATTCCAGAAACTGTCTCCCCTTCAGCGGCAGATCGACCACACGCTTGTTGTCCACGACGTACCCCACGGTAGCGTTGGACGACTCTAGCACAGCCGCCGCCGCCTTCACTTCGACCGATTCCGTCACCGACCCAACTTTCAGTTCCACGTCAACCCGCGCTACCTGCTGCACCGCCAGACGGATTCCTTTCTGTGTTTGGCTGGAAAAGCCGCGCGATTCCACGGTCATTCGGTACTCGCCAGGTGGCAGGTTCGTAAGTACGTAATAGCCGGCGTCGGTTGTCACGGTGCGGTATTCCACTCCTGTAGCTTCGTTAGCAGCAACGACGCTGGCTCCGGATATCACAGCTCCCGTGGGATCGGTCACCCGACCGGTAAGTTGCGCAGTCTGAGCCATAACAGTTCCGACCGCTGCCAATAACCAACATACAAGCAAGACTTGTTTCATTTTCTCCTCCTCACCTGAATCTCCGCCAGATAGATGGCGGTCCTGCCTTCGTGAGAGCTGTAGTAAAGGGTCCAAAGCCGGTTGTTGTGAAATGCGAATCCCGGATAGCCGGTGTCACCGCCGCTCGGCAACACCAACTGCGGCTGATAGCTGGTTAATGTCATCGGTCCGATCGCGGTTGTCTGCGAATCCGGAGTGCCGTGCTCGTACCACCGGCCCCCTGCGATCAAACGCCCGTCCGGCAAGACAATAAAATTCGGCCCACCCATGAAATCCTTAACCTCAGTCCATTTCCAATTGAGGTATGGGGGTTCGGCCACGCCAATGACCGGGCCGGGATCTCCCGTCTGGAGCCTGCGCCGCATCAGGGCCACCATGCGGCCGTCTGCCAGAAAGCGAACTGTGGTCTCGTCCCCGCCCGGCACGTTCAGCTCGCAGACCGTTTCCCATCTGAGGCCGTCGCGGCTGCGCACAAGGTTCACCCGCCGCGGATTGTCCGGTAGCTCCTTCCCTGGCGAGCCGTACTTGGAGACTCCCCACGCCGTACCCTTCTCCCAGATCACGCGCCACAGCCAATGCCCACGCTCAAGCACTTTCTGAGGCGCGGTCCAGGTGAAACCGTCATAGGAGAACATCACTCGCGGCTGGCGCCCTCTGTAAATTCCCATCGGATATTCCGAACCCCCGGCTACGGCCATCAGCCGGCCATCTGCCGTGATGGAGAGGTGGGGGTCACGAAGATCGATGCCGGGCTCCTCGATGCGAGCGGCGGCCTTCCACGTCTTGCCGTCAGCGGAGACAATGACTTGTAGTATTCCGTCCGCCTGCGTACCGGGGTGGGTGACGTGACTCTCGCCTTCGCGAAAGATTGCGAACCAATAATTGTGGAAACGGATGATATCGCCGAAGGCGCTATGCGGCGCCGTGTCCCAAATCCGCCGGACACTGATCAACCGTAGCTCCGGGCCCGGCGCTGAAGCAAAGCAGAGTGACAGCCACGCCGCCACCAATATGGTTCGCATGCGGCCATTATAGGGTGGTGATTGTTTCTTGTCAACACAAAACTGTAAACAAAATTCAGTTGACAATAAGAACAAGCCGGCGTAAGCTACATACATGGCGAAAATCCCGGCGGCGGTGGGCGGGAAACCCTTCCCGGCCATCCGGCCAACATCTCTTCGACGCAACGTCGCCGATGTTCTGCGGTCGTCTCTTTTGGAAGGGCGCTTCCAGCCGGGTGAAGAACTGTCGGATTCCCGTCTCGCTGCCGAGTTCGCCGTCAGCCGCGGTCCAGTCCGGGAAGCTCTCCTGGTTTTAGCGGAGGAGGGATTGGTAGTGCACCGCCACAATCGCGGCTTTGAGGTTCCGAAACTGGAACGGGCGGACTTAGAGCAGATCGGGGCAGTGCGGCGGCCGTTGGAAGTCCTAGCTCTGGAAATGGCGCGCCCGCGCATCTCAGCCGAAGGGCTGGAGAGACTGAAGCAACTCAAAGCCAGCCTGATCGAGGCGTTCCGGTGGGGCGGGATCCGGGTCTGCGCCCAACCTGACTTTGCTTTCCATTCGGCAGTGTGGGAATTCACCGGCAATACTTGGCTGCGGGCTGCGCTCCAGCGGGTGTCCATGCCGTACTTCGCTTACGTCTCCGCCTTCGACCTGGGGCGCCGCGATCATTCCCTGGAACTGATGGACGCCATGCACTCACGCTATATCGACTACCTGGCCGGGCGCAGCGGCGAATCCGCGGATGAGTGTGTCGCCTTTCACCTCGGCTTGGGATAGATGTTCCTTCGCGCCAGTTTCGAAGGTCGGTCGCGGGTTGCGCCGGAGCCGGAACTATCGTTTAGACGGCGGTTGCTTCCAGGGTGCGCAGCTTGGCCGCCAGCGTAGTGCGCTTCAGGCCCAACATGTCGGCGGCCCGTTTCTTGTTGCCGCGCGTGCGCGCCAGCGCCTGTCTCAAAATGCTGCGCTCGATGCGGCTCACCGTGGCTTCGAAATCCAGGCCGTCCTCCGGCAACGCGATCACGGGCTCGCCGCCCTCCGGCATCCTGCGCCCGGCTAGTGGCGGCAGCGCGAAATCGCCCGGCGCCAGGGTCCGGCGGTCACCACTTAATACAATGGCCATCTCGACCGCGTTTTCCAATTGACGTACGTTGCCTGGCCAGTCGTAACGGCGCAGGCGCTCGAGGGTTTCAGGCGAAGCCGTCTTGAGTGGAATGTCTTCCTGGCGGCAGATCTTCTCAATGAAGTGGTTCACCAGCAGTGGAATGTCGTCCAGGCGCTCACGCAAAGCGGGTACGCGCAGCGGGACGACGTTCAGGCGGTAGTATAAGTCCTCGCGGAAGCGCCCTTGCCGGATGCGTTCGGGTAGGTCCGCGTTGGTGGCCGCGAGGACGCGCACGTCCACGCGCACCGTCTCAGAACTGCCCAGCCGCTGGAACTCGCGCTCCTGCAAGACCCGCAACAGTTTGGCCTGCAAGTCGAGCGGCATATCGCCGATCTCGTCTAGAAAAATCGTACTGCGGTGAGCTTGTTCAAAGCGGCCCACGCGATTGCTGAGCGCGCCCGTGAATGCTCCGCGGACATGTCCGAAGAGTTCCGCCTCGAGCAGATTCTCAGGGAGCGCGTGGCAATTGACGGCCACCATGGGTAGGTGGGAGCGGTTGGAGGCCATGTGCAGCGCCCGCGCCACCATTTCTTTGCCCGAACCCGTCTCGCCCGTGATCAGGACCGTGCAGCGCCGGGCGCCCACCAAGCGTATGATGTGCGCGATGCTCTGCATTGGCTGGCTCTCCCCCACCAGAATGCCGCGCCAAGGTTCGCGCGCCGAGGCTTCGCCCAACAGCGCCAGTTGGCGGCTGCGATGGTATTCGACGGCGCTTTCCAACACGCGCTCCAGTTCCCTTTCCTGCATGGCCGGGCCGAAGTAATGATAGGCGCCCAGCTTCACCAGACGCACGGCGTCGGACATCGTGCCGGCGCGGGCCCGGATAATCACCGGCGTCAGGGCGTTCATGCGGCCGGTTTCCTCAAGCAACTCGTCCGCCGTCCAATCATCCAAAGGAAGCGCCGCTAGAACGGCGTCGTAGTGAGCTGCCTCCAAGCGCGCCAGACCCTCGGCGGCGCTGGCTGCGCACTCCACCACGGCCGTCTCCTGCCTGCGGCCGGATGCCCAGCGGGCGACGACTTCATCTGCGGAATTGATCACAAGCAGTCGCATATGGTTCAGGGGGCTGGGCCGGACGGGGCTAACTGTCTCCCCGTTCCTACGCCTCCCATCCCTCCCCTTCCATCGTCGGCGGGCTTGATTTCTTTAGTGGATTTCGCACCTAGTTGTCCTCTCATCAGATTGCTTATACTGAACAGATCATGAGGATAGTGCTTTTCGCGTGGATGGGTATAGCCGCTTGCCTTTCCTTGGATGTGGGGGCGCAAACGCCGCCGAAGACCGGGCGTGAGGCTGCGGTGCGCCCGGATCCGCGCTACATCCGGGCGGCCGAGTTGAAGCAGTGGCTGAGCGGGCCAAGGAAGGTGTGGTTGCTGGACGTGCGCGAGCCTCAGGAACTGGCCAAGGAGGGGGCAATCCGGGGCGCGATCAATATTCCGCTGGGCGCGCTGCTGGACCGGCTGGGGGAGGTGCCCAAGAATGTACCGCTGGTGACCGTTTGCAGCCACGGCCGCAGGGCGGCCCACGCCGCCGACCAGCTCGAGCAACACGGCTACCAAGGGGTCCGGACCTTCGGCATGAACGAGTGGTTGAGTTTGGGTTACCCGGTCGAACATCCCGGCGTGGCGCCACGGGCTGGCACCCCTGCCAAACCCGCCAGGAAATAATTTCCGCGCGGCGGCGATCTGCTAAAATGAATTCCGTACGCACCCAAGCCGAGCGGGAGTAATTCAGTGGTAGAATGCCAGCTTCCCAAGCTGGACGTCGCGGGTTCGAGTCCCGTCTCCCGCTCCATAAAATCAGCCTTAGGTAACGGCGAAGCTACTGCCCGGTCAGGTCACCCAGGTACTGGCGCAATCTCCACTCGCCTGCTACAAAGACAACATGCGAGCACTTTTCATTGGTGGAACAGGAAACATCAGCAGCGCCTGTGCGCAACTTGCCGTCGAACGCGGCATTGACCTTACGCTCATCACCCGCGGGAAGCGGACCTTCAGCCAGCCTTCCGCCGTGCGAACGGTCAATATGGATATCGACAACCACGCCGCTGTCGCCCAAGCGCTGGGGGACGCCACTTTCGACACTGTCGTCGACTGGATCGCGTACACGCCCGCGCACGTCGAGCGTGATTTGAATCTATTCCGCGGCCGGACCGGGCAGTATGTCTTCATCAGCTCCACCAGCGTGTATCAGCGGCCCGTGACGCACTACCTCATGACGGAATCCGCGCCCCTGGCAAACCCTTACTGGCAGTACTCTCGCGACAAGATCGCCTGTGAAGAACGGCTGCTGAAGGCCTATCGCGAAGAGGGATTCCCCGTCACTATCGTGCGCCCGTCGCATACCTACGGGGAGACGCGGATACCTCTGGCCGTCAACAGTTCGCCGAGACCTTACACCGTCGTGGACCGCATGCGGCGGGGGAAGAAGGTCATTGTTCCAGGCGACGGGTCCTCGCTGTGGGTGCTCACGCACAACACGGATTTTGCCAAGGGCCTGGTGGGGTTGTTGGGCCTGCCACAGACGATCGGCCACGCTTTCCATATCACCTCCGACGAGGTGATGTGCTGGGACCAGTTCTATCGGATCACCGCGGAAGCTGCGGGCGCGGAGCCCCGGTTGATCCACATGACTTCCGATTTCATCACCGAGTGCATTCCGGAGAAGCTTGGCACTCTGATTGGAGACAAAGCCTCCAGCGTGGTTTTTGACAACACCAAGCTCAAACGCTTTGTCCCCGGATTCTGCGCCACGGTGCCATTCGCGGAGGGTATCCGCCGTTCGATAGCCTGGTTCGACGCCGATCCCGCGCGGAAGCAGATCGATGAAGAAGCCGATGCCCTCTTCGACAGGCTCATCGACGCTTATGAACATGGCACTCGAGAGGCTATGAAACGGTTTCAGCCTTGAAACTCCTCCCGAAACTTCCCGTTTACTTCCTTTCGATGGCAGGCCCTCATGGACTCGCCCGGCGTGCCGTGCCCATGCTATACGCCGGAAACATAGCCGATTCCAAAGCGAGCTTTGGATTCGGTGCGGAAATCGGGGAACAAAGACATCAGGGCCGTTGAGCCGCCGTCGGTGACGATCGTCTGGCCGATAATGAAGTCCGCCTCATCCGAGCAGAGGAAGGCGGCCAGCCGCGCGACGTCGACCGGCACACCCACTCGCCCCACCGGAATCGCGCGGTAAGCCATCTCAGCCACGGATTCCGGGGTCGAATCCGGATTCGCTTTGAAATGGTTCTCGACGGTAATCCAGCCTGGCGCGATGGCGTTCACGCGGATCCCCTTGTGTGCCAGCTCGACGGCGAGGGTTCGTGTATAAGCTATGATCGCGCCCTTGGTGCCCGCGTACACCGAGTGTTCAGGCGCGCCTTGGAGCCCGTGGATCGACGTGAGATTGCAGATCGCCCCTCCGCCAGATCCGAGCATGTGGCGAACCACCGCCTGCGTGAGGAAAAACTGGGCGCGCACATTCACGTGGTACAGCGTGTCGAACTGCTCCGGCGTCACCTGCAGAAATGGCTTGTTCATGGTGATGCCCGAATTGTTCACCAAGCAGTCGATCCCGCCGAGCGCGGCAGCCGCCTTCTCTGCCAGTTCGATCACCGCCTCGACTTTGTCGAAATCCGCCTGGACTGCAAAGGCACGCCGGCCCATCCTTTCAATCTCGCTGACCGCCGACAAGGCGCCCGCGCTGCTATGCGCGTAGTGAAGGACCACGTCCGCGCCGCGGCGCGCGAACTCCATCGCGATTTCCCGGCCGATGCCCGTCCCCGCACCCGTAATGAGCGCTTTCTTTCCCGTCAGCCAACTCGCATTCACCAATGGAAGCCTCCCTTCGCTACATCCGGTTTTCGATGCTCAAAACAACGATTGGGCGGCCTTCCGGATGAGCGCCGGAGATCCACGGAAGGCCCACACCACGCTGGTATCCTCGCAATATGTCGCGCCGCGGCTGGAAGTAAGCCCCGGTGCGTGGTACTCCAGTTCGCTAAAAGTGCCGATGTCGCTGTTCACGTTGCAGGCCTGGAAAGCGGTGCCCGCCCCCAGCGGCTCCGACCACGGAACGTCGACGTATTCGCCCGAAGGATCGACGTGGAAGTTGCGAACAATCAGACAGGCCTCGTCGCCATCGGTGTAGAAATAGCCGGCGCGGCCTTTGAGCGGCTCGGGGCCGATTCCCAGCTTGTGGTTCCCTTGCGCATGCATCCTGTAACGGACCACGCGCTCGGTGGTTTCCACATCCTCTCCTCCGATGTTCCCGAACAATACCCGAACCTCGGGGCGGCAGGACACTGGGATGAGCAACTCTCCCCCGTGCGGCATCTGGAGCAGACTCCACAAGCCGACGCGCCATGGCGGATCGGGCAGAGGAGGCAGTAACCTCAGTGAGGTGGTCAAAGTACAGCCGGCGTATGCGAGCCTATCGTCAAAGCCGGGGTGCGGTGCGGCGGAAACCTGCTTCCTGAGTTCACACACGTAACTCCGTTGTTGACCTGGGGACAAAAGCGTGAAGCGACTGACCAGAACTGGACTGCCATCCGCTGTCTCGAAACGGTAGTCGCCAGGATCGAACTCAACCGGTGGACGGTACTTTTCCAGCGAGGGGTATTCGGGAAAGAAGAAATCTGCTTCGGGCGCCAGCCAGGTTCGATCGCCGCCCGAGTTGTGCCACTCGCGGCTCATCGCCCATTGCCGCGCTGTCTCGCGAGTGTGGATGGCTTGGTTGGTCCAGAAGAAGTTGCGCTCACACCCCGGCGGGAAAAGACCGAGGATCCGTCCTCCATGCCGAAGAACCAGGATCATCGACCCGTCTGGTAAGGCACAAACCCGTGGACCGAGACCGGCACCCCCGGTGGCTTCAACCAGTTGCTGAAACTGTGCCATTCCCTTCTTCACTCCTTCGCGTGCCCATCCTTCCTCACCACTCCCTCGCGAATCCAGCCGTCCATCCGCCGTCCACGGTGATCACCGTACCGGTCACGTACGAGGAGGCTGCGGAAGCTAAGTACAGCGCGGCATTCGCGATGTCCTCGGGTTCTCCGGGCCGCCCCAACGGAATGTGGCTCATCAGACTTTCGGCCATCTCCTTCTTTTCGGGGTTGTAGAAAAGCGCCCGCGTGCCCGCAGTCAGGATAGAGCCAGGAGCGATTGCGTTCGCGCGGATTCCATATGGAGCAAGCTCGAGCGCCATCGAGCGGGTAAAGTTGATCACCGCGGCCTTGGCCGACGAGTACGCAATTTGCAGCCGGATGGGGACAAGCCCCAAGACCGACGCCACGTTGATGATGACGCCGCTCCTTCGTCTTACCATCCCCGGGGCGGCGGCACGACAGCAATAGAAGACCCCATCCAGATCCACCGACATGATCCGCCGCCATTCGGTCTCGTCATATTCGTGAATGTTTCGCCGCGCCGGACCCGTCGTGTTAACACCAGCGTTATTGACGAGAATGTCGATTCCCCCAAATTCAGCCTCCGCCGTCGATACAAGCCGATCTACGTCCTCACGGTTGCTCACGTCGGCGGGAATGAAGACCGCGCGGCCTCCGGCCTTCTTGATTTGTTCAACGGTCGCCCCGCCGTTCCCCGCAAGATCGTTGACAACAACGGAAGCCCCGTTTGCCGCCATCGCAAGTGCAGTAGCTTTGCCGATCCCATCACCGGCGCCTGTTATCAATGCGACTTTATCGTCCAAATCGACTTTCATGAGTTGACCTCCATGCTATCGACGCCGGAGAGCAACAGCAGGCCGGGGTTTTCCAGTGCTTCGGCGAGGCTAGCCAGAAAGCGGGCCACCAGGGTGCCATCCAGGACCCGGTGGTCGGCGGAAACCGTGCAGAAGAGCGTCGGCCTCACGACCGGCGATCCGTTCCGGGCGACGACACGGTCCCGAATGGCCCCGGTTGCGACGATGAGACTCTCAGGCGGGTTCAGGATCGCCTGGAACTGATCCACACCATACATTCCCAGGTTCGAGAGCGTGGCGCTGGCATCTCCAAGATCATCCGGTTTCAGTTGGCCCGAGCGCGCGCGTTCGACCAACGCTGCACGGCGCCGGGCAATCTCAACGATGTTCAACTGATCCGCCTCCCGGACCACCGGGACGATCAGGCCATTCTCCGTTGCGACGGCAAACCCAACGGCAACGCCGCGATTGCCGAAAACACGGTCGTCCTTCCATGTCACGTTCACCGCAGGGTTGGCGGCGATCGAACCGGCAACCGCCTTCAACAGCAGGTCCGTGACTGTCAGCTCGGGCATGCCGCGCTTGGCCATCGCTGCTGCCAGCGTGCGTCTGACAACCGACAGATCCGAGGCGTCGATCTCGCGCGTTACGTAAAAGTGTGGTGCAGACTGAAAACTCCGCGTCATTCGCTCCGCGGTGACGCGACGATAGTTCGAGGCCGGGACGACCGCTTCCGGCCTGGCGGCCTGGTCAGCCACTCGTTCCTTCAGTGGCGGTGCGACGGTCGGGGGCGCCGCAATCCTCACAGATGCCTCGGCAGCTTTGCGAACGTCCCCTTCCACGATGCGACCACCCGGCCCGCTGCTCTTAACCAAGGCCAGGTCGACTCCCAACTCTTTGGCGAGCGCCCGGGCTCGAGGGGAAGCGGCGATTCTCTTCGTGGCCTCGGGGACTGCTTGGTGGACCTCCGGCGGTGCCTCTTCCTCTCCCTCCGGGAGATACCGGGCAATCACGGTCTTCACCGGCAGTACTTCGTCCGTACGAGCAACGATCTCCAGCAGCTTGCCGGCATCTGTTGCCTCCACATCCATGTTGACCTTGTCTGTCTCTATCTCGAGAATGGGCTCGCCAATCTTAAACATCTCGCCGGGATTCTTGTACCAGCGCAGCACCTTCCCTTCGGTCATCGTCAGGCCAAGTTGGGGCATCACAAGATCGCGAATCATAGGATTTTCACCTGCCTAACACGGAATGCACCGCGGTAGCCACCTTTTCCGCCGAAGGAACCAGCGCTTGCTCAAGCGGAGGACTGAAAGGTTGGGGAACAGCGGGCATCGAGACCCGCGCCACAGGGGCGTCGAGCCAGTCCAATCCCTCCGCGGCGACGATGGCAGCGACCTCGGCGCCGAATCCACATGGCTCGAATCCGTCGTCGGCGACGACAAGGCGCCCGGTCTTCTTCACGGAATCCAGGATCGTCTCTTTGTCCAGAGGAACAAGCGTCCGAGGATCGATAATCTCAGTCGCGATCCCTTCTCCTTCCAAAGTCCCCGCCGCAGCCAGGGCTTTGTGCACCATGCTTCCCACTGCCACAACCGTAACATCCCGTCCGGCGCGGACCACCGTAGCCTGCCCAAATGGCACCAGATATTCTCCACCAGGAACGTGCCCCTTCATGGTGTAAAGCGCCTTATGTTCGAAGATGAGCACAGGACACCGCTCCCGCAACGCGGTTTTCCAGATCCCTTTGGCATCCGCGGGAGTCGAGGGAACCACGACCTTCAACCCGGTCGCGTGAACGAACCAGGCGTAAGTACTACCGGAGTGATGCGCACCCGCTGAACGGACTTCGCCATGGGCTACGCGGACGACCAGGGGTACGTCGACGCGTCCCCCTGATAGGTAATGAATCTTCCCAGACTGGTGAACGATCTGGTCCATGGCCTCGGTGAGGAAATCCGCAAACATCAGGTCCACCACCGGGTGCATACCGGCCATCGCGGCGCCTACGCCAACACCAGTGAAACCGAGCTCGGAAATGGGAGTATCCCGGACGCGTTGAGGGCCGAATTCCTCATACAGCCCTTTGGTCTGCTTGAAGTTTCCGCCTCGCGGACCGATCCCTTCCCCCATGTAAAAGATCCGGGAATCGCGCCTCATTTCCTCGGCGAGGGCCTCCACGGTCGCTTCAACAAAAGAAATCTCACGGGATTGCTGCGTGATATCTGTGTCCATTGTCGACGGCATGTGAACCTCCGGATTCTTCACCGTTAGTCGGGGAATACGTACTTGAAAGCCTCGGCCGCGTCAGGCCAGGGGCTGGCATCCGCGAAGCGAACCGCATCGCCGATAACGGAGTCGACTTCATCTTCAAGAGCTTTCAATTCGGCCTCGCTAGCGAGGTGTTCCTTGAGGGCCTTCGCACGAAGAGAGGTGATTGGACAACGCCTTCTCCAGGCTTCGACTTCCTCCTTGCTCCGGTAACCGGATCCCGGATCGCCTTCGTGATGTCCGACCAGCCGGTAGGTCCTGCACTCCATGAGCGTCGGGCCCTCGCCCGCCCTGGCGCGGCTTATGGCCTGCTTCGCCGCTGCCCATACAGCCTCCACATCGTTGCCATCGACAGACTCGGAGGAAATGCCGTAAGCGGCTCCGCGGCTTGCCACGTCTCGATTCTTGGTCGCGATCGCAAAAGGGGTCTCGGTAGCGTAAAGATTGTTCTCGCAGACAAAGACCACCGGAAGGTTCCAGGTCGCGGCGAGGTTGATGCCCTCGTGGAAAGCGCCGTGATTCACCGCACCGTCGCCGAAGAAGGCGACCGCTACCTGATCGGATCCGCGGAGCTGGGCCGCCAGCGCGGCGCCTGCCGCGATTGGGATCCCGGCGGCGACCATCCCGTTGGTTCCCAGGAAACCGGCGGCCGGATCATAAAGGTGCATGCTCCCCCCGCGCCCGCCCGAACAACCGGTGGATCTGCCCCATAACTCGGCCATGACTTCATTGGGTGGAATACCCTTCGCCAGCGCGTGTCCGTGCCCACGATGCGTGCTCGTCACGTAATCGTCGGCCTTCAGGTTCAGGCAGATCCCCACCGCAACCGCTTCCTCCCCGACATATAGATGGATGAAACCGGGGATGTTTCCGCGACGGTAGAGATCCTGCGCCTTGAGCTCGAAGCGGCGTATCAGCACCATCCTTCGATACGCCTCGATCATCGGGAATCCATCTCCGATCGGGCTGGCGTCGTCCATACCCATCCTCCCTGCCCTGCTCTGATCCGCCATGACCAAGAGCCTCCTTACCTATGTTTCGAACGCCCACTTACACTCGACCGACACACCTTGGTGCCCCATCCATGTGACCTGACCGATATTCTGTGATAGCCCGATAGAGAGTATATCGAGAAGTATGGCCACGTGAATGGAGCTTCAGAGACTCCAGCCGGCCGATTCCTGGACTACTATAGGGAGGAATTCTGTCTCGGGAAAGAGAGGGGTTCCTGATGAGAATCTCCGGGATTGCGTCCCTCCAGTCGGCCGCCCTGGCCCGACAGGGTGCAAATCTGAAATATCCTATGTCCACTGGCGCCGTCCGGGCAATAGGACTTGCAGTATGACCACCCTCGTAGGTGCGTTGATTGTGGCGGCAGCCGGCCTGAGCATGGGGTCCGGTTCGTGGACCATCAAGGTCCTCAGGCGATTGGGCTTTGAACACTGGCTTTTCGTGGGTATGCTGATCGGTCTCATCATTCTGCCTTGGGGTGTCACCTTGGGCTTCTGCCCGAATGCGTTGGCGGCTTACGGCACAGTCCCGCTATCCGCGCTCATCAAGGCCAACCTGTTCGCGTTCGGGTGGGGGATCGCCAACGTCCTTTGCGCCATCTGTTTCGTGCGGATTGGCGTGGCACTGACCGGCGGCCTCCTCGGCGGACTGGGCACCTCGCTGGGCGTGACCATCCCAATGGTGTTCAAAGCCTCTGGCCTGTTCGAGAAAGCGCCTGACCCAGGTTCAAAGGCTGGCATGACCGTCATCGCCGGCGCCGTCGTGATGCTCATTGGCGTGGTGCTCGTCGTATTGGCCGGATTCGGGCGGGACCGTGCCCTCAGCGGCGCCAAAGGCAAATCCAGTGGCTTTGCCGGCGGGCTCGCTCTGGCGGTGATCTCGGGCATCCTCTCCACGGGCCCCAATTTCGCCTTCGCCTATAGCCAAGGACCCATCGTGGAGGCCATGAAAATTCGCGGCGCGGGTGAACTTCCAGCCACTTTCGCCGTGTGGGCGGTGGGAATGCTCGGAGGCGCCTTGGTCAACTTGGCTTATCCCGCCTACGTGATCACTCGTGGCAAGTCCTGGAAGCGGTTTATCGAGGCGCGCGGTGAACTTGTTTTCCTGGTGGTGTTCGGTGCACAGTTCTCTCTGGCGATCGCGTTGCTGGGTCATGGCAATGTGATCCTCGGGGTTCTGGGTGCTTCAGTGGGATGGGGGATCTTTCAAGCCATGCAGTTGCTGGGTAATCAGGGTGTAGGCGTGGTCTTCGGCGAATGGCGTGGTGTACCCGTCGGACCACGCCGCCAGATGGTCTGGGCTGTCGCCATGTTGCTGGTGGCGGCCGCGATCATGGCCTCCGGCAACGCCCGGGTAGGACAGTAACGTCGGGGCATGCTTCAGTGTGATGGCCGCGAATGGGACACCAGGAAGTCCAGAAGCGCCTGCGATTCGAAGAAACCTGGATCCACCTGGTGGCCTTTGCCTTTGACTACCAACAGTTGCATGTCGCCGCCGAGGGCCCGATAACGTCGCGACAGTTCCAGCGAATTCTCCTCGAGCGGCACGACCTTGTCGGAGTCGCCATGTAAGTGCAGGATGGGAACACGTGCTTTGGCGAGCGGTGCAAGGTTGGCAATGGGATTGTACTCGTCAAGCTTTTCCTGCATCTCAGACACGCTCATCCCGTAAGCGGACGAGGCGCGTGCAAGACCTGGATAACTGGCCAGATTCGTAACGGTGTAAATGCCCCCGATGCACTTCACAAACTCGGGATTCGCCTCCGCCCAGTTGTAAAGCATCAGCCCGCCTCGGCTTTGCGGGACCAGACATGCCCTTGAAGCGAGGTGGTACTTCCCCACGATGTGCCTGTAAAACTGTGTAAACTGCGCCACGCCCTGAGGATTCCCATAGGACTCGCCGACATCCATGCCCGCAATCGCAATGCCGTTCTCAAGGAGCCTGGTGAACAACCAGTCGGTTTCAATCCTGGGGAATTCTCCGCGGATGACCGGCGCGTACCACACCCATGGCAGCGCATCCGCGGAGGCCGGCTTCTCAGGCAGAATCAGGTAGCCGGTTGTGCCGGCAACGGCAAGTTCCATCCGGGCGCCGCCCGCGGCGTGTTCTTTCCACTCCTGTTTCACCGGCGCCTTCTCAGCGGCCATCGCCTCATTGATCACCTTGTATTCAACGTCCAGGCGCACGCTCTCACCGCCGGCCAGCAGTTTCTGCGGGGTCCATAGCACGATACTGGCGCGCCGCCCGTGCCGGTCGTCACAAGTCACGGAGGCGCGGTTGGTTTGATTGGCCGGAAACCTCGCATCGATCCTCAAGCCGCTGCGCTTGTCGCGCATCACGATCTCACCGGGACGCTCCTCGGACAGGATGTCCGCAACACGCTCCGGCATGGTGTCGAAGCGGGTGAGCAACTGTGCGTTCTTGGCGGCGCTCCCGCGGTTTTCAAGGATGCTCTCCAGGCGCAGGACCGCGCCGTCGCCTACGAGCTCAATCTTGCGGCGAATGACGAGCCCGTTGCTCAGTGTGCCTCGCAGCAAAGCCATGCCCGCTGTCTGTGATTCAATCTCCCAGTTGGCCGCGAAGCCGTCACCACCCGGGTCCGGGTGTACGGCGGCAAAGATACCCGCGCCGTCCGGATAATTGATGCCCGCGGAATTCGGTTTGCGGGCGATGTCGCGTCCTGTGCGCTTGTCGATCAACCGCACGATGCGGCTGCTCAGTTCCGGGACAATGTCCGCTCTCAGCGCCGCGCTTTCGATCGTCAGCACCCGGTACGGTTTCAGACGGCTCACAAAGGCCTTGTCGTCTTCCAGGCGATCATTGTTCAGGTAACCGACGCCGAGTTCGGTCTTGCTCTTCCACCACTGTGCGAACCGTGCCTTGAGTGGCTCGACATCGACGGGTGCATACCAGCCATCCTTCATTTCGAAGCGCCGCTGTTCGAACAAAGCCGCATATTCCACCCACAGACTGGCCTTGCGGATGCGCGTGCGCTCGGCTTCGTTGACCGCCGCACCCATGGCTTCGGCGTAGCGTTTGCGTGCCTGTTCCACCACCTCGTCCGGCAGCCACGGAGCCTGGAAAATCCACAGGTGTTTGCCCTTGCCGTGCGGCGGGAAACGCACTTCGCGATGCATCAGGTCGAAGACAGCGCGCATGGGACGCGCCGCTTTCCCGTACGCCGCTTCCATATACTCGTCCACCAGTTGCTCCATGTTCTCCGAAGGGTTCCAGAACATCTTGGCCATCACATAGGCACGCATCTCCGCGCTCTCTCCGCCATTACCCTGATGCGAGCTTTCGTAGTAGATTCCGGCCACGCCGTTGCGTTTCAGCATCGGTATGTCGGCTGCCAACCTGTAGAAATCCGGGAACGGGTAGAGAAAGTGCGCGAAGTTCGTGGCGTAACCGTACATGTAAATCTGGTTCGCCAGTCTGGACCAACCCTTGAGGTTGTCCATCAGCAGTGTCTTGTTGAGAGGACACTCCTCCGCCGGGTGGCCCACGCAGGCCGAAATGGGAGCAAGCTGGATGCGGACGTTCGGATGGGGACGTGTTTTGCTCGGTGCTGGCTCCGAGTACTGGTAAGCGTAAGTAAGAATGCGCTTGTTCGGGTACTTCTTGGTGACCTCTTCGGCGAGCGCGTTTACGAACCGGACGATGGGACCGGAGTGAGCCCCGCCTTCTTCCTGTTCCACGCGGCGGCAGTTATCACACTCGCAGAAACCTCGCCAGTCCTCCTGGCATACACCGACGATGTCTACCTCCGGGCGTTCCTCCAGCCAGCGCAGTATGCGCTCCACGCCGGCGCGGATCGTACCGGGATTCGTCAAGCAGAGCTGTGCGCCACTGCTCCTTCGTTTGCTCTCCACCAGTGCGAAGTATTCGGGATGCGCCGCGAAGAACTTGTCCGGAGGAACCAACCAGTAGAAAGAGTGGCCGCAGGGGGCGCATTCGACGCGGCCGCCCGTCGAAGCGTCCAACGGCAATCCCCCTCCGTTGAGCTTATTACGCGCAGCCCAATCCTTGTCTGCGGCTTCGGTGATTCCGGGCCAGCGCATTTCGAAGGCCGGCCGCTGGTGATCTTCGAGTTCCTCGACCAGTACGGTTTTCCGCTTGGGGATTCGACTGAGGCTGCTGGAAAACCAGCGGCATCCGAGCTTCTCCAGAAATGTGTAAACGCCGTACATCACGCCTCGGGGCCGGCCGCCCGTGATGACAATGTTGCTTCCCACGGTCTTCAGGCTAAATTCCTCCGGTCCTAACTCCGGGACATATTTGAGAAGGATGCCTGGACCGGGGCCGCACCGGGCTGATACCGGCAGCCGCGCTCCCGACATTTCTTCGAGAAATTTCTGCAACTCAAGGGCGCCGCGCTGCTCTGCGGCGGTGGCTTGTGACGGAAGGCAAATCTGATGAGCCGAACGGCCGTTTTCCACCAGCACGACCGGCGCACCTGCCAGTGTTGAGGCAGCGAACAAGAGCAGTGTTTTCATGAAGGCCCTCTGATCCAAGTTCTAGATTCCTCAGCATGGCGAGTATACATCGATCCAGCTTGATGCGTTCCGGTTCGACCGGCTATTTGGTTCGGTATGTTCATCTGGGGAGGCTCAGGCCAGGCAAATCGAAGGCGTCAGTGCCAACCGCTTCAGCTGGTGTGTGGTCGCCGAAGGCTGGACACAGGCGCGGGCCTTCTTAGATCGTGTTTCGCAGTAGGAGAAGATCATGGGCAATCTGATCATTCTTGCGATCGTCCTCACGCTGTCTGCGGCGGCCCAACAGCCCGATAAAGAGGCGGTGCGCGGGGCCTGCCAGGTCACTGCCTTTCAGATGCAACCCGGACAGGTGGACAACGACGTAGTCATCAGAGACCGGGCCGGCGAGCGGACTGTCGTGTTCGATACAACCTCCGGTGGGTCCATTGTTTCTTACAAGTACATGGGCGTCGAACATATCTGGAGATGGAACGGCGGAGGCCTACTGCGGATAGCTTTCCACAATTCCGTGAAACGGGGCCCTTGGCCCCGCGGCTACAATCCCACCCAGGCGGGCGACGGTTCGGGCTGCTCGCCGGTGGTCGGCGTAGCCTGCAAAGGCACCGAAACCATTGCCATCCTGACGATGATGCTCGACTTCAACCACAACAACGGCTTCTATGAGAAGCCTCTCATCGCCGTTTGGGGCGGCCTGCTGAATGACGTGTTCCCGCTCAGTTATGGTTCGCCTTACACGATTGAGGCGCGCGCGCCGTGAGTTCTGAGAACTGTTCGTGTCCCTCATCGGCCACCAACTACATTGCGGGCGGCTGGTACAGGGATCAAGAGCGCAGTAGCGGGTTGGCCGTGGCCATGCCAAACAGTAGTTATCCCAAGAGCCAGGTTGGCGGCAGCTTCAATAGCGGCTACATGTGGCGCAACCGTAACTTTTACCTGACCTCCAGCGAAGCCCTCGACGGCATCGCCCGGAAATACCTGGTTTGGTACGTCATGCCGGGCTCATGGAGCAACGCCCTCAGTTTCGCGAAGGCATTGAAATAACTGCACCTTTCAGTTCGTCATCGCCGCTCGTCGGTCTCGCGGCGGAGGTCGCTTGGCTAGCCTCCTCAAGTCGGCGATCAGCTCGCTGATTTCCATCCTGTCCACCTGGCAACGACAGCAGGAGGACAGATGCTGCTCGACGGGAATAATCCACAATGCGGGCAGGTCATCCAGGATTTGCAGTGTCAGCGCGTCACGGCTTATATGTCCGTCGTTCGTGAAGATCGACATACCTTTGCGCCGGCCGGTCTGAATGCTGCCTCTCTGGTGGCATACAGGCCGTCGGCTTCACCCCCCAAAACAATGCTGTCCGCTCTGGTGTGCATCCCCAAGATTCAAGAAGTACTACGAGTCCTGGACCCGAGCAGTACTCTTCGCCTACCCGCAAGCCGGGTGGTTGGACAGCCTAAGCAGTTTGCCTTGGGCCGTCGATAGATAGATAAGCGAAAAACGAAGGCACGGAGGTAGATTCCATGTCTTTGGGCGGGGAACCCGTCCAGCACGGTGTGACGCTTACGAAGCCGCAAATCATCGCTCTTGCGTTCGTGGCGGTAGTCGTCGCGGGTCTAGCCATGAGCCTGGGGTACGTGGGGGGTAGGACGCTCAACCGCACCGGAGGCTCGGCGTCAGTCGAGAGTCCTGCAAACGAATCGCGGGAAGGAGTTCTCTCCCACCTGGCTACACAGGCTCGTCCAAACACACCAGGCGCGTCGTTTGTAGAACTGCCTCCCCCACCAAGCGAACATTGGGAGTCCCCTGGGCCGCGGACCCGTCCGGCGCAGGCGCGCGGACTCGTGCAACGCCCCTCGCTAGAACCCAAGCCGGGACAGAGATTCCTGCAAGTAGCGGAGGCAGGCCTCGGCGTGGCTGATTGTGTCTCGGCGGAACTGCTGCGGAGGGGTTTCAAAGGACAGATCGCCGCTGGCAGGGACACCAGCTCATACCGCGTGCTCGTCGGCCCACTACGGTCGGATGAGATAGCCAGCACCACATCCGCTCTGCGGCAAATCGGATTCAGTCCTTTCCTGAAAGTCTACTAGAGCAGCACCGCGGTCGTTATCGGTACCGGCCGAATTACCGTTCGACACGCTGGGTCACGTTGTCCAGGACGTTCCGGTCGATCTCGTAGCCGAGGCCTGGCTTTGTCGGAGCGTAGACGTAGCCGTCCTTGGCGATGCGGATACGGTCCTTCATGTACGGCCGATCATAGGCGCCCTGAGGTATCGTCATTTCGAAGAAAGCGTTGTTTGGCATGGCCAGTTCACAATGGAAGTGGACCGCTTGGTCGAGCGTGTCCCCCCAGTTATGAGGCGCGCACTCCAGGCCGAAACATTCCGCCATCGCGGCGATCTTCATCCCACCGGTGATCCCGCCGATGTTGTCCACGATGAACCGCAACACGTCCACTGCCCGGCGGCGAACGTACTCGGCATAGCCGTAGATCGAGAAAATGAACTCGCCAGCATGCACCGGCACATCTAACGCACGGCACAGTTCGACGTAGCCTTCGATGTCCGTGGTCGGCAACGGATCTTCGTATGCCACAAACTTCAGCTCGTCCAACACGCGCCCGACCTCCGTCGCCTCGCGACGCGAGTAAACGCCAACCGGATCCATCAGCAACTGGAAATCATCACCGGCTGCCTTGCGAACGGCCTTGCAGATCTCGATATCGAGCTTATAGTCACTCCCACCGCGCGGTGGAATTTCCGGCGGGTGGATCTTGTACGCTTTGAATCCCTCAGCCTTGCACTTGAGCACAGATTCCACGAAATCGTCTACCGTCTTAAGGTGCTGGGAACTGGCGTAAGCCAGCACGCGGTTGCGGTAAGCGCCGAGAATACGGTAAACGGGCAAGTCTACGGCCTTTCCCAGTGCGTCCCAGAGGCAGTTGTCGATGGCCGAAGTGTAAGGGCTTTGCCCGCGGCGGCGTTTCGGAGGATCCCATGAGGAGGTCAGCGCAGCTCGATCGAGCACATTCTTGCCCAACAGTATCTGCTTAGCAAAGTCGAGCCAGCCCCGGTTGTCCCAGTCTGGATGCCAATATCGCTCGGCCAGTGTGTAATTGCCTTCGATGCCCCCATTGGTGATGACGCAGGCCAGCCGGCCGTGCGCCGTCACATGGACATTGACTTCTTTGATAGTGAGGTCGGGAAGATCGGAGGCTTTGATTCCTGCCGCCGCACACGCACGGGCAGCCGGACTGACGGTGGCAGCCCCCAAAAAACCCCGGCGCGAAACGCTGTGTCTGGCCATACCTATGCCTTGAGATGGGGCTTCACGACTTGAAGGACGTCGCGAAGTGTCTGCTTTTCTGACTCGTCCAATACTGCACTACCTTTACCGGAGCGCACAGCATATTTCGGGAAGATTCCTCGCAAGTTAAGGATATATTTGAGTGACTCAATGCCGTATGCCTGCATCTCGGTGATCAGTAGCAGCGCCTTGCCGAACAGGTCCATCGCCTCCCGGCGCTTGCCGCCCTGCCACACCCCCCACACGGATGCGTAAATGTCGACGAACGCCGCCGGCATGCTTCCTGACGCACCTCGTTTGAGTTCATCAAGGAGTGTGATGCCGTGGCCGCCAATGAAAATCTTGAGGGCCTCACCCGATTTTGCCCGCAGAGGACCGATGCGGGCCAACGGTGATCCTGCCTCGTCCTTCACGTACCGAAAAGACGGGACGGCCTTGAATATCCGCAGCAACAAGTCGACGCTCATGTCGCCGGCCGGCTGCACGAACAGCGGGAGTTGCGAGGCTGCGCCGATGGCTTGGTAGTAGTCAACGAGTGCTGTGTCGTCATCCCGCATGGCCGGAGGAATCGCGATGATGGCGTCCGCACCGATGCGCTCCGCATGACGCGCATACGCCGTTGCTGCCTTGGCGTCGACGGCCTGCACTCCGATCACGATGGCGGCCCTGAGTCTCTTTCCCGTCTGAAGGATCGCCTCGGCTCCTGCGATCCGCTCGGACTCGCAGAGCGTCATGTATTCACTCGCCATCTGCGGCCAAACGAAGCCGTGAGCACCGGCGCGGTTGACAAACTCCACTTCGCGCGCGAGCGTGTCCACATCCAGTTTTCCAGAGCCGGTGAAAGGCGTCTGCGCGATCGGGAAGATGCCGCACAGCGGTTTTCCGGTGGGGCCCGAAACAGCGGCCGGCCCAGTTGCCGCGCCAAGCGTCCCGGCACCGAGCAGGTGCAGGAACTCGCGACGCACGAGAGGTAGCGGGTAAAACGAGCGCTGACGCCGGCAGCGGCCAGTGGTTCGAGGGCACCAGCCAGGACGCCCGGCGTGTCTTCGACCTCCTTGCGCCAGGGAGCAATCTTCTTCACCGTAATCGGCATATGCAATCCCTCCCAGAATCGATTTTCCCGGGTTCAGTATACGCCCGGCAGATGATCGCGGCCACGGAAAAGTTGGATGGGGCGGCTGGCAAGTAGTGTGCCCACGCACCCCAGATTTGTCCTTGCCTGCGCTACGGAGTGCGTTTTATCTCCGATGCTAAACAGCAGGGTTGCGGCGGATTGGAGCATGGTTCCGCTGAACCCGGTGAGTGACTGCCGGAATCAATGCTCTCCTCGCGCAGGTTTGACAAATGTGAGCACCAGGAGTCTATACTGCGGCCATACCGGACACAAAGCCGGACATCTTTACAGAAGGGGTGAGTGACTTCCGGTGAAAAGACCATGGGGAGTTTCTGCCCGTAGGGCCTCGATCATGCTTGTGTTCCTGGTCCTGCTCCTTGCCGCCGGCTACCAAACTCGGGGACCGGGGAGCTTGGAACTCGTTGTTCTTGACGGAATCGGCGGTCGTCCCACGCCCGCCCGTGTCGAACTGCTCGACAGGGAGCAGAACGGACAAGTGGCGGACGACGCGTCACCGGCCAACGGCGACTGCCTGGATCGCGGCGAAGCCGCGCGCATGACGCTGGCCGAGGCAGTTGGTAAGCTGTCGAAGCCGCTCAAAAACCCGTACACGAAGAGAACGGAGTTCTACAGCACCGGAAACTCAACATTCTCCTCGCTGCCGCCTGGCGCCTACCGGCTCACGATCCACAAGGGCCCTGAGTATTACGTCGAGGAGCGCGAAGTGCGAATCTCGCCAGGCGATCGCACACGGGTTGTCGTCGAACTCGCCCGGTGGATCGATCTCCCGCGACAGGGTTGGTACAGCTCGGATGACCACCTGCACATCGCACGGTCGGGGGAGGGTCTGAACCCGATCCTATCTAAATGGATGCAGGCCGAAGACGTACACGTCGCGAATCTGCTTCAGTGGGGAAACTCGCGGGTCTCGCACAACACCCTGCAATACGCCTTCGGCAAAGCCGGCTCCTACCAGGAAGACGGCTACCTGCTGGCCGCCGGACAGGAGAATCCGCGCACGTACTTTCGAGGGCATAGCTTCATCCTGGGCGCGGATGCCCCCATTGACTTCCCATCCGAGTACCTCGTTTATTCCAGGTTCTTCGGAGAGGCGCGGCGACGGGGCGCCCTCAGCGGCTATGCCCACCGCGGGACGTGGTTGGGCGCGCTGTATGGCCTCGCCGTTGACCTGCCGGCGGGACTGCTGAACCTGCTGGAAATCCTGCAGCAGGGAGACGAGGAGTGGTGGGCGTGGTACGAGATCCTGAACACCGGTTTTCGTTTGATCCCCACGGCGGGAACAGACTATCCCTGTCTGGCCTCCCTGCCGGGCCGCGAACGCTTCTACACCCGCCTGGACGGCCCGTTAACCTATGAGGCCTGGTTGGCGGGTGTCAGGCGCGGGAGGACCTTCGTGACCAATGGGCCCATACTCGATTTCCGCGTGGCCGGCAAGGAGATGGGCGAAGAGGTCCTGTTGGACCGTGCGGGAGCGGTGACGATCGAAGGGCGTGTCCGGTTCGATCCGAAGCGCGACAGAGTGGACAGGCTGGAATTAATTGAGAACGGCCAACTGACCGGGAGCTTCCCCCGCTTGAACAATGCCGGTGAGATCAGCTTCCGCCTCCCGTATCAAGTACATCAGAGCTGCTGGCTGGCGATTCGCTCCCGTGGCAGGCGGTTGGATGAAACAAGTTCTTTCTCCAACAAGTCGCTCGCGCATTCGGCGCCGGTCTATCTCACACTGAAGAATGCGCCGGGGCTGGCACAAGGGCCACTGGCTCAGGCCATGGCGCGGAGCTGGATCGCTCGTCTTGAAGATCTTGAAGCCCGCCTGGCCCCCGATCAGATTCCCATTCTGTCCCAGCCGGCCGGAAGCGATGGCGTCGCGGAAGCTGTTCTACAAAGAGACCGTGATGCTCTCATCGCGGATATCCGGAAGGCGCGTGAAGCCTATACCAGCATCGCTGCAGGGCCGCGCGAGGGGCGGTAACAGGAGACTGGAATCGCCTTCGCCCTGCGGTCGTGCAGGCTATTGTTTGAATGTAGAGAACCGGCCCCATATGAGAAACTGTTACTTATGACAGTTCGTGTCCTTGTGTTTTCCATTTGGCTGGCCACAACCCTGGCCGCCGCGCCGAAGGCGAAGAACGTGATCCTTTTTCTTGGAGATGCCGCCGGCGTACCCGTAATTAACGCGGCCGCGACCTATAAGGGTTCGCCCCAGTCGCTGTTCATACAGAAAATGCCGCATGTTGGATTAATGGATACATCCCCGGCGTCAGCCTGGGTATCCGATTCGGCGGCCGGCATGACGGCCATCGTCACGGGCCAAAAGACGGAGAACGGGGTGCTTTCACAGTCGGCCACGGCCATCCGTGGCAAGAAGGACGGCGAGACACTGAAGACCATCCTCGAGTACGCCGAACAGCGGGGCCTCTCCACCGGTGTCATCAGCACGGATCGGGTCACGGGCGCTACTCCGGCGGCGTGTTATGCGCACTCCAACAGCCGCTCGAAAGCCGGCGAGATCTTCGCTCAGCTTCTCAAGCCTCCTTACGGGGACGGAGTGGACGTGCTGATCGGAGGAGGCAAGAACGTCCTCACCGATGCCGAAAAGGCGGCGGGGACCGAAGTCGCCGCTGGCCTGAAGAACCGAGGGTACGCGGTCCTCAAAACGGTTGATGAGTTCAAATCGGCTTCTGGGCGAGCAGTGGTGCTGATCGAGCAGCCCTCTTTCGATGTCGCCGCCGCGGTGGAGCATGCGATCGGGACGCTGTCGCGCAACAGGAAAGGATACTTCCTGATGGTTGAGGTCGACGCGCACACCAACAACCTGAGGGAAGGCCTGGACCGGTTTCTGCTCCTCGATCGCATCATCGAGCGAACCGTTCGCACAGCGGGCAAGAACACGTTGGTGATCTTCGCCGCGGACCATTCGTTCGACACGCGTCTTCGAGGAGGGAATAAGGGCGACGTCCTGGTGCCGCCGGCCAGCGCCTCGAAAGAAGAACTCGCTTCTCCGAAAGCGCCCATCCGCGTCCTCGGCGGGCACACCGGCGAAGAGGTAGTGGTTGCTGCGCAAGGACCTGGAGCCGAGCGGGTCCGCGGATTCTTCCCAAATACCAGACTGTTTGAGATCATGCTGGCGGCTTACGGCTGGGAACCGGATTCCAAGGGGCGCTGAGAGCGTTTTGCTGAATCCAGTACGCCCGCCTTGCACATCCAAAATTTGGCGATCCGACATTCCACAAATCCATGGGCCGCTTGGCCGCATGCCGACACCCGGGTCAGTGCCAATCTCGACCCACGAACATCCTTGGGCACTTTACCGATACCAGGATTCTCGACGAGGCCATAGCCTGAGGTTTCACGGCGGCCGCACTGGCGCCGTTGAAGAAGCACCGAAGAGGAGGCGGCCAACAATGTGGAGAAAGCCGCTCAGCGTTTTGAAGCGTGGATGGAGCGCCGGTCGCCCGGGCACATTGCTGCAATGCGCCAGTTCATGCAGCAGATGCACGAACAGCGTAAGGCAGCGCAGGATCTCTACTATCTAATCTCAAGCGGAAGCTATTTGAAAAAGTACGATCTGCGGCAGACTTCGGCCGAGCAACACCCGTGTAAAGTCCTGCTAACATCTGGGGATGGTGCGATTCCGCATGAACCGCCTGATAGTCCTCGGGGTTGCCGTAATACTGCTGGGCCCGCCTTCTCGAGCCGCGGAGCGTTTCCTCGAATTCGTTCACATCACGGACAGCCACGTTATGGATCTCACGGGCGTCCGCCCCGAACTCGTGAAGCTGCGTAAGCATTACGCGCACTCCGCGTCCACGCTGGCGGAGTTTCTCAGTCGAAAGCGCCCGGCCGCTTTCCTGCTGGCGACAGGCGACCTCGTCGATGCATTTTGTTTCGAGAGCGCCAAGGGCGGCGACGTCTGCGGGCAATTGGATCGCTTCAAGTCCATTTGCCGCCGCAGCCGCATCCCCGTCTATCTCGGGCTGGGCAATCATGACGTTCAACGCTACCGCTACTCGGTGAATCCGCCCTCGCTGGTGTCGGATCGGTCGATTGCCGCAGCGGCGCGCATGGCATGGCGGAACAACTTCAAGTGCTTCCGGAAAGGCACGTACTACAGCTTCCGGAAGAAGACCGGGCGGACGTCCTATCGGTTCCTGGTGCTCGAT
The DNA here is from genome assembly GCA_964384215.1 of uncultured Solibacteraceae bacterium. Taxonomy (GTDB): domain Bacteria; phylum Acidobacteriota; class Terriglobia; order Bryobacterales; family Bryobacteraceae; genus JAJFUV01. The sequence goes on from CAYLLB010000038.1 coordinate 29,847, forward strand.
AACGGAGACACTCGCAACGCCACCTTCATGTCTGCCCAATTACAGTGGCTGGACAAGCAGATCTCGGCGAGCCGCGACGATGCGGTAATCCTCTCCATGCACATTCCACTGGGTGATAACGATTTCTCCAAGGCAGTGGAGGGTGCTATCGCGAGGTGCGGCCGGCCCGTCCTGGTGCTGGCCGGCCACCGGCACACTGACGCTGTGGAAGTCAGGTCAATCGGCGGCCGGAATTTTGTGCAGGTGAGGACCGCGATTTTCGCCCGCGGTGGAAGCGAAGGACGAGTCATCCGGTTGCGGGAAGACCACATGGAAGTCTGCGCGACGGGCAATCCCGGGCATATCTTGTGCACCATCCCGGTGCCGCGGCGAGTACCGGCCGCTGTTACGGACGCTCAGTCCCGGTCAACCCCTGGTCAGCCTTGGCCGGATCGTAGGCCGGATTGGGCGACGGCATTGTGGCGTTCACCTGATTGCGCCACCGTTTCAGCATCGCGTGCAACTCCGCGCCTCGCCGTGATTCTTCCTTGATGAGATTGCGGCGTTCGCCGATGTCGTCTTTCAAGTTGTAAAGTTCCAGGCGTCCATCTTCATAGAATTCGATCAGCTTCCAGTCCCCGGCACGCACCGCGCCGCCCGGCGCCCCTCCTTGATTGCTGTAGTGCGGATAGTGCCAGTACAGGGCCGGACGTTTTGGAGCGCCCTTGCCTCGCAACAGCGGGACAAGACTCGCGCCGTCGATCCGCGGCGGTCCCGGTGGTTTTCCGCCTGCCGCTTCAACAAAAGTTGGCAGGTAGTCGACGCTCGTTACGGGTACGTCCGAAACCGTTCCCGCTTTAGTCACACCCGGCCAGTGCACAATCAGCGGCTCACGAATGCCGCCTTCGTAGAGATGACCCTTGCCGGCACGCAGCGGACTGTTGTCGGTTACCGGATTCTTCGATCTTCCCTCGTAACGCAACCCACCGTTATCGGAGGTGATCACCAGCAGTGTCTCCCTGGCGATCCCGAGTCGTTCCAACGTTTGCCGGATTCGTCCAACGGCGATATCGAAACTCTCCACCATCGCGGCGTAGGTTGGGTTCGGGAACTCCTTGCCGCCGTTCTTGCTCCGGTACTTTTCCACCGCGGCCAATCTGGCCTGCAACGGAATGTGGACGGTGTATTCCGGCAGGTAGAGGAAGAACGGGGCTCTACCTGCGGACTCCTCGATGAATCGCTCCGCCGCTTCTGTCAGCTTCTCAGTGAGATAGTCGTCTTTCGTGCCTCCCTGCAGGTTGGGGAGGCTAAATGGGCCGAAGTAGGATTGCGGCGCGCCCCGTTCGGTCCCCGCGACGTTCAAGTCGAAGCCCTGGTTCTCCGGCCAGAAGCCTTTCCCGCCCAGGTGCCATTTGCCGATGCTCGCCGTGCGGTAACCGAACGGTTTCAGGGCCTCCGCAATGGTTACCTCTTGCAGCGGCAACTGCTGCTCGAATTCAGGCGTTAGCAGTTTCGCCGTAGGCCATTGTTTCCGTCCGGGAATCCAGTCCGTTAAGTGAAGCCGCGCCGGGTACTTGCCCGTCATGATGGAAGCCCGGGTCGGCGAGCACACCGGACAAGCTGCGTACGCGCTTGTGAAACGTACTCCCTCGGCCGCCAGACGGTCCAGGTTCGGCGTCTCGTGAAAGCTATTGCCATAGCAGCCAAAATCCCGCCAGCCTAGATCGTCGAGCAAAAGGAGAATGATGTTCGGCCGCTTCACCGAAGCGGTCACTGGCATTGAACTTCCAGCGAGCGCGGTCAGGAACTCGCGGCGCCCCAACTTTCCGTTGGCCATGGTTTTCTCACCTCACTTAGGAACATCCAGATCCTCCCATATCGAGCAGCATCCCTGGCAAGGCTACCTTTCGCTTACCTGCTATTGGTTACCCGGACCCCATCCGCTGAACTGTCAAGCTCCGGGCGCAGTTCGTCCGTGTACAGCCCGATCTCTTCGAATGGAATGGGACGGAAGCTCGAGAACCGGGGTCCCGCCGCGCCCGCCTTCCATCCCAACTCGCCCGAGGCCATGTCGAGGAAGCCGGGATCGATGCGCGTGACGACATTGTCCAGTTGATCCTGCTTCACCCGTTCGCGCGCCACGAATCTTACGCTGTTCACCGCCAGGTTGCGCCAGATCCTGTTGACATATGGGTTCTCCTTGATCCGCGCCAGGTCCGGATACTTCGTGCTGTAAGGCGGTTCGGAGATCTTCACTGCACTGATGAATCCCTTGACGGCTTCCGTGGCGAGGAACTCGCCCCAGCGCTTGTCGGGCCACTGTGAAAGGCTGATAGCGTACGGGTTATCGACAAACAGATTATTCTCGATCCAGTTGTCTTTCCCGCCGTGGATCTGTACGCCGCCGAAATTCGCACCGGAGGCGCGGTGGAAGACATTCCCGTACACCAGCGTGCCGCTGATGGCGTCGTCCAGGCGAATGCCCGCCTGCCCGCAAGGTTCCCCGTTGGCAATATCGTGCCAGTAGTTGTAACGGATCACCGTGCCGCGGTAAGTGGGATTGTAAAACATGTCGATGCCGCCCTGATCGTCGGTCTCGCGCACAACGTCGTACACCTCGTTGAACTCGATCAAGTGATCGTTGCCCTCGATGCGCATGCCGTGCGCGGGGGTGTCGTGAAATCGATTGTGCGCGACGCGTATGCCAACACCTTCCAGGTAGACGGCTGGCGTGTAAGTGCGGTCGATGCGCGAGAAATCGTAAACATGGCAGTTCTCCACGATGTGCCCGGCCGGCGTGAGTGTCTTGCGATCGCCTCCGCTCACGCTGACGCCGCCGCGTCCCAAGGTGTGCAGATTCGAAGCCATGATTACGTGGCCCGTTCCGCCATCCACCGTGATACCAGTGCCGCCCAATCGCCGCAGCGTGCAAGCCAGGATACGGTTGGCTTCCCCGCCCTTCATCACCAGCCCGTCGCCCCGGCCCAGGTCGAACGTGAGCCCCTTCAGCGTTACGTGCGACGCGCCCGTGAACAGCACGAGCGGCTCTTCGAGCATCGACAATTCGATCACTGCCTTCGCCGGATCTCCCGGCGGGTAAAAATACAGCATGCCTGAGACACGATCCAGGTACCACTCGCCAGGAGCGTCAATCTCTTCCAGAAGGTTAAACACGCGGAAGGGCTGGCCTTGCTTGAACCCGTAGCTGGTGCCGTGCGCGGTCTGAATTTGCCTTGCAACAGGATCGATCCGCGCCACGCCCACCGTGACGTCCGCCCAGTCGTAGACCCAGTAACCATAGAGCATGGCCTCGCGGGCGGTTTTCCACCGCTCCATGCGCGGCGAATCGAACACGAACCGGCCCGTCCTGCCCTCTGCCACCACGCCGGTATCAAGCACCTTGCCCGTGCGGACGAAGCCCTCATTCGGCCAGCGCGCCGGCGTCATTGGATGCCCGTTGAAGTACAACTCCAGCGAGGCGTTACTGCCGTTCGTCACCCCGACTCCACGTGTACCGAGCTTGCCGTACTGCGTGATGCCCCGCTTCTTGAGGTCGACCTGCAGCGTCTTCCCCCGGCCTTCCTCAGGCAGTCTTGCCAGGATTCGCGCGTCCGTGACCGGCTCGAATCCCTCGATCCTGACGCCCGCGCGAAACACCGGCCGGCCGCCTGCGGCGGCATCGAAAACAACCGGCGACTCCGAGGTCCCGGACGCATCCTCTCCGATCTTCACACCCGCCTGAAGCGGATAGACTCCGCCTGCGAACTCAACCCTGACACCGCCCTTCGGCAACCCGGCTCGCTTGATCCGGCGCACCTCGTCCATCGCGCGTGCAAAGCTCGCCAGCGGCCTCTCCCGCGTTCCCTCGTTCTCGTCGGATCCACTGGGGCTGACGAAAACTGTCTTGCCGGGCCGAGGCAGCGGCGCCAACCTGGTACGGCTCGACTGCGGATCGCGGGCAGGTTGCCCTGCCTTCAAACGTTCAAATTCTTTCGCGCTCTCCTCCGCCTCCCAGATGTGGTGCGGCGGAATCCCGGCTATGGTCTTCACCTTGGCATAGGCCGCGATGCCTTCCCCATAGCGCTGTTCGAACGCGAAGCTGCGGGCGATCTGCATCTGCGCCACGCTGCGCCGCTCCGGCCGGGCCTGGGGGGCTTCCGCTACACGCCGCCACACACGCCGCGCAGCATCGTACCGGCCCGCTTCCATCAGCGTGTTACCCCATTCGATGCGCGTGTCCGCATCCGAAGCGGCCTTCTGGAAGTAACGGCCGGCGGCGCCATAGTCCTTGTGCAGCCGAGCCTCCCGCGCCAGGCCCAATGGCGCGGCCCCGGCGCGCTCCAGCGCGGCGCGCACCGCGGCATCGCCCTTGAAACCGCCGTTGAAAAGGCCGATCCGTTCCATCGGAATGGGTTTGAAGCCAAGCTTGAAGGCCGGTGAATCAGCCTTGAGACGGTAGTCGCCGCCCGCCGCGTTTACGAAGCCGGGATCCTGACCAAGCAGATTGCTTTCTATGCTCAGGTACGGGCGCGCCTTCTTTTCGATCTCGTCCCACTGGCCGCCAGTTGAAATGTTGCGGACAATCACATTGCCTTTGGGGGCTTTTGGCTCGTCGTCGAGGATCGACGGTAGCTTCGGGTATCTCGCCGCATACGGCGCATCCTTGTAAGCGATACCCAGGAGCGTGCCCTTTTCGCGGCCTTCCTTGATCCAGTCGTCGGCGTGGTAGCCGGCCCAGCCCATCGCGCGCGCATCCACGTGCAGCGACGGCTTGCAGTCGATGAAGATGTTGTTCTCCACGGTGCAGTCGCGACCGCCGCCGATAAACGCCGCACGGGTCACATTCCGGAAGACGTTTCCGTAGATCGCCGCCGAAGCAAACATGTCGTCCAGGTAGACGCCCACGCATCCGCGGTTTTCGAAACCCGTAATGTCGTGCAGGTAATTGTGGCGGATGACGTTGCCGCGCATGGTCCAGTCGCGGCCCGCATAGATGGCGCCGGCGTCGTTCGACTCGAACGAGACATGGTGGATTTCGTTGTATTCGATGACGTGCTCGTTACCCGAGAAATAGATGGCCATGGGGGCGCGGAGTGAATCAGATTGTTCGCCGCGCGATTACCTACCCCGGTCAACGAAATTCCCGGATGATACATCCGGAAGACTCGCCCGTAATGGTGAATGTGGTTGTTCTCCGCGAATAGTCCTCCGGCCTTCAGGGTCTTGCGATCGCCTCCTTTAAGCGCGATACCGCCCTTGCCGGTCTGGTAGATTTCGCATCCGGCAACGCCATGGCCCAACCCGGAGAGTTCCGCACCGTATCCGCCCAGGTTGCGCATCACCGACCGTTCCACCAGAACGCGCGATCCTCCTTCCACCCGCACCGCAGTACCGCGCACCGCTTCGAACGTGAAACCGCTGAGCGCTACGTTCGAGACATCCTTCATCACCACCAGGTTTTCGAGAACGGAAACCATGGTCTTGCCAGAGCCCAGGTATGTCGGCGGCCAGACGTATAGGATCCCGGCCTCGCGATCCAGATAGTATTCCCCTGGGGCGTCCAGCTCCGACAGCATGTTGAACGCGTAGTACCACTGCCCCTTTCGATAACCGTATACGTGATAGGGCGGCTTCACCGCCAGGATCTTCCGTTCGACGTCGATGGATTCGATCTGCTGGCGCTGGTCGGACCAATCCCAGAACCAGTAACCATGCAGCCACGGGTCCTTCTCGCCTACCCAGCGCCGGGCGCGGTCGCCGTTATAGTGGAACTTGCCCGTCTTACTCCCCTTGGTGCCGCGGATGTCGTAACCGTCGCTCACCACAAGATCGCCCACCTTTACAAAACCCTGGTTGGGCCAGCGAGCAGGCCACATCGGCATGTCCTCGTGAAACACATCCAGCCCACTGTCATCCGCCGCGCCAAAGTTGGTAATACCTTGCCTTTTCAGGTCCGCCTGATAGACCCGAACCCGCGCGCTCTCGCTCAAGCGCCCAAGCACGGCCGGATCTGTTACGCGCTTGAAATCCTTCACCTCGCGGCCACCGGAGATTCGCACCTCCTCGCCTGGAAACGCCGCATAGATGATGCGGCCCGCGGTTGTGCCCGAGTCCTCCGCGCCAAGTTCTAATGGGACCTGCAGGAAATAAGTGCCTCCGCGCACGATGACCGTGACCCCGTTCCTGCGCTTCGCAGCGGGCAGTTCGCGGATTGCATCGCGTGCGCGCTCAAGTGTGGCGAATGGCCCGTCCGACTTGCCGGCGTTCGCGGCCCTCATGCGCCCAGACCAGGCGTCATTACCATCGGTGGCGACGTAAAAGACGGTGCCCGCCTTGGCCGCCCCCACCAGGCACAAAACCGCAACTACAAATCCGATCAGACGGTGTTCACTGTTCATCCTGCGCGACTCCATAGATTTCTCAGCTTATGAGGCATACACGTTTTCATCCAAAGGCCGCACCTTGGAGCAAAACGCAGACTACAAAGATACCGCTCTTCGCCGGCTTCACCACAAGTACTGTCGCGGCGTGAGCCTCGAATCGGATTATGGCGAACCACAGGTTTGCCTGTGCGGCAATGGACCCACGATAAACCAATACGCGAGCAATCCGGCAACGAGTGTGACAGCGGCAAGGGCAAACCCGGGGAAGTACGAGCCGGTCCAACTGATCAGAAATCCGGTCGTGAGCGGGGCAACGGAGCCCGCAATATTCCCCGCGAAATTCTGGACGCCGGTCCAGATGCCGACCTCGTAGAGACAAAGAATGCCGAGAGTAATTCGCCTTTGGCCGTCGGGCCGAGCCCAAGGTCGGAGGAGATGGACGGTAGCGCCATCGAGACCGTGGCACGGTCCATGTAATTGATCATCGAGGCGCTGAACAGCAGATCTACAATGCCCCAGCGGCGGCGGCTTGAGATGCTCGCCGCAACGCCAGGAGCTTCCGGCCCGGCGGTGTGCGGAGTCGAGTTCACCAGGATCATGTTAGCCTTTTGTCAACATGCCGCGCGCTAACCCGAGGGTGCGTTAGGTGCTTCTATTCTCGTGTGAACGGACGTAGGATATGGGCAGAGGACGGTGTGGTATGAAACCATACGTTCTGTTGCTTACGGCTCTTTGCTCTCCCGTATTCGGCCAATCGGTTGTCGGCAAGATCCAGAAGATCGACAAAGACCAATTCCAGGTGAAGAGTTCAGAGGGGCTAATCACGTTCAACGCCGATGAAAAGACCACGGTTACGAACTTGAGAAAATCAAAGGGTCTCTCGCCCCTGGCGGTTGGGGATGAGGTCCGCGTCAATTATTACGGCGAAGGCGTTTTTACCGCAGTCAACATCTCAGTGAGGGTCACGGTTTCCGGTGTCATAACGGAAGCCGCCTCAAACCACATTATGGTTCTCCCCGATTCGACGGATGCGACTTCGGCGGACCGGAAGGCTGGCGTGTTTGTCTTTCTCAATCCAACCACCCGTTATGGGACAAGCCGAAAGCAGTTGACTGTTGGACGCAGAGTTCACGTTGTCGGCTATGCGGGAGACGGGGTGATAGATGCCGACAAGGTCGCGATCTACGAAACTGATGTGCCGATACGCCGAACTCCGTGACGGCCACGGCCATAGGGGCAGCGGACGCCCCTTGATGCAGGTTTTGATGGACCGGGCCACGGTGCGCGAGGTTTGAAGCGAGAAGTTGTCTCCACAGGTGCTTTGAACTTTTTGTGGGCGGCGTTTGGAATCAACCGGCTGGAATCCGGCAAGTGCACGGGCTCTTCCGCCGTCAACCGGCACGAGGCATTCCCCTTGGTGAGTGGCCTGCAGCCCACCACGCACCCGCGGTCAGACAACTGCAGCGCCCTCCAAGCGGTTCGGACGTTCAAGCCGCATGGGCTGGCGTTTCCAGTATGTGAGCGAGCGCCATATCCACTCGAATGGCCCAAAACGGAAGCGCTGCAGCCACGGTTTGCTCCAGGCCAGTTGTACTGTCCAAACAGCCAGCACCACAGCATAGATCTGCATCCGGTCGAGCCTTGCGAACAGGCCGAAACCGTACCCGTTGAAGATTGTCGTGCAGATGAGGGTGGTCGTGAGGTAGTTGGTGAAAGCCATCTGACCCGCGGCCGCCAGGCGGGAGGTCAACCATCCGAGGGCGCCGCTCTTGCACACGATCATCACCACCGACGTGTGGGCCATCACCATGGCCAGGCGGCGCAAATCGTACGTGGTGTCGAGCATTAGGACACGAGAGGGTTCAAAACCCGAAGCGATGAATTGCCGGGCCACAAGGATACTGCCGGGCAGACCGAGACCGTAGCCGATGCAGGCGACCAGAGCATACTCTCGGTAGCTGCGCGCCGCCGAGAGATAGCCTGGCTTGAACAGGCCCATCCCAATCAACATCATGCCGGCGACGTCCCAGAAATACTGATAATAAAGGAGGCTCTCCATCCTGGCCGCCGAACGGGAGCGACGCGCGAAGAGCTTCCAATAGCTGCCGCGGTGGTCCGCGATCTCCTTGTCGATAGCTTTCTGCGGTGGCTTCAACTCCTCGAGTCGCTGCCTCCATTGCTTCTGGTCCTCGAGCTGCTCCTCGGTTAGCGTCTTGCCGGATTTCTCAGCCAGGTCCGCTGCCGCCGCTTTCTGGCGGAGGGTCGTAATTTCCTGCGAGTCCGTAAAGTTCCGCGGGATCATCATGGCCAGGGCCAGCCCACCGGCGAGGAGAAGCCACTTTGGGGCAAGGATTCGGAAGGAGTACAGAATCAGGCCCGTCAAAGCGTACCAGTACAGAATGTCGCCCGCCCAGAGAAAATAGGCGTGCAGGATGCCGAACAGTAGCAGCCAAAGGAGGCAGCGGTGATAGACGTCGGACACGATCATCCCCGCGCCGCGCTTCTCGCCCCGGGAGATGAAGATCACCATGCCCGCGCCGAAGAGCATGGAGAAGATCGCGCGCATCTTGCCTTCGAAGAGCACATAGTTGATGGCCCAGACGGCGAGGTTCGCGCCGGCAGCTCCGCCCGCTACCGTCGGGTCGAAGTGGGCCTGCTGCGGTAGAGCGAAGCTGGCGATGTTCATGAGCAGGATGCCCAGCACCGCGACACCGCGAATCACGTCCACGAATTGATGCGCTCCTGGGCGGTGATGGGCCCGACCGTGGAGGCCGGCGCGCCAACGTCTGATGAGGCAATGGTTGGATCTTCCATGGCCCGCTCCTCGGCTGCAGTCTTCGTCCCCGGGAACTACGGCCCCTCGGAACGGTTCACTTGATTACGGCACGTATCACGCGCCAAAAGTTTCCGCCCATGATCTTGTCGATGTCGGCGTCTGGATAGCCCTTATCTCTTAGCGCCTGTCGGAGAACAGCGCGTTTGGAGATGTCCTCCGAGCCCTTAGGAGGAACGATACCACCGTCGAAATCGCTGCCCAGTCTGACGTGATCGATGCCGGCGACCTTCACTGCGTGTTCAATGTGCCTCACCATGTCGTCGACGGTTGCGGAAGGGGATCTCGCTCGGGATGCCGGTCTGGCACCGCCGTCTCCGGTCCTGCCCCGAAGCTTCCAGCAGATAATAGTTCTAGAAACAGCAGTGCACAACAAGGTAGGAAACTGCGGCTACAACTGCTGCGGCGGGAATCGTCATGAACCAGGCCCACACGATACTGGCGGCCACACCCCAGCGCACGGCCTTGACCCGCTGAATCGAACCGACGCCAGCGATGGCTCCGGTGATCACGTGCGTCGTGGATACGCCGACGCCCACCGCCGTGGCGAGAAGTATCGACACCGCTGAGGCGGTTTCCGCGCAAAAGCCTCCCCGAGGTCTCAGACGGGTGATCCTGGCGCCCATCGTGTGCACGATCCGCCATCCCCCGCAAAGTGTGCCAAGGGCTATCGCCGCATGCGCCGACAGGATCACCCAGATCGGAACAACGAAGCTTTCCAGGTAACCCGCCGTCACCAGCACTCCGGTAATGATGCCCATGGTCTTCTGCGCGTCATTGGTGCCATGCGAGTAGCTGAAAGCCGCCGCCGAGACCAGCTGCAACTTGCGAAAATACACGTCCATTTTCCGCGGGCTGGACCGGCGGAACAGCCAGTACACAGCGATCATGAACGCATACGCGGCGACCAGACCGATCAGAGGCGCCAGCACCATGAACACAATCGTCTTGATCCATCCATTCATGATGAGTACGCCAAAGCTGTTCGAGAAGCCCTTCATAATGGCGGTCTTGGCAATGGCGGCGCCGGCATACCCGCCAAACAGGGCGTGCGACGAACTGGTGGGCAGCCCGAACCACCAGGTGATCAGGTCCCAGACGACCGCTCCGATCAGCCCGCACAAAATCACTTGCACCGTCACAACACGGAGGTCGACCAGCCCCGCGCCCACCGTTTTGGCCACCCCCGTCCCGAAGCTGAAGGCGGAGACGAAGTTGAAAAAGGCTGCCCACAAGACCGCCTGGTATGGCGTCAAGACGCGCGTGGAGACAACCGTTGCCACCGAGTTGGCGGAATCATGGAAACCATTAATGAAGTCGAAACAGAGAGCAACTACGACAACGGTGAGAACCAGGATCAGTTCGGGCGACATAGTGACGAAGAGGTGCAAACCGGAGCCGCCGGGAATCCCGTCCCGTTCAAGTATCCTCCCGGCGCCCCAGTTCTTCGGCCTCCGAATCGTTTACGGATGCGATCAGGTCAGTGCGCTCAGTACGATGACAGGACCTTCCACTCCAGCGGACTCGCCGCTCACGGATTAAGCGTAGTACCGTTGGGTTAACAAACGATGACAGTTCGGCTACAGTCCTGCTAACCCGCTCTGATCTGGCAGGCGCAGAGCCACCCTAGGCCCTCAGACCCCGATGACAGGATGGAGAGCGTGGCTGCGTCAGCAAAGCCGACGAACCAGGACAAGGCTGTCGCCTTCGGTCGAAACGTATGACGTTCGATGGAAAGAGCTTTGCCCGCATTTGGGCGGCCAACTCTAGTCCTGCTCGTGAGCTTTCCTGTCCTGTCAAGGACCTTCGGCTACAACTCGCCGGTCAAGGACTCTGGAACGGCATCCATTCGGTGCGCGCCCGCGGCTGCAACTCCAGCAGTTTCACGATTTCGGTCATCGACGCGCGTGCGTTCCGAACCCGTGCCCGGCCCTCGCCGAAGTGGGTCTCGAGTCCGAACTTGCCTCGATAGCCGTCGTTCATCATTGCCCTCATGATCGCGCGCCAATCGAGCAACTCTCCTGGGGACAGAAGGCTCTCCCCTTTGATTTGGACATTCCCGATGCGATGCCGCGGCAAGAGGCGGTAACCTTGGGGAAACGGGGACGGTTCATAGGGAAGACCGTTGTGGGGATCCCAGTTGATCCCAAGAGCCGGGGATGGCACCAGATCCACAAACCGGCGCAATTCCTCCGACGTGGCGACGTTGCAGGCGGATTCGTTTTCCACGAGCAAGCGTACGCCTTCCCGTTGCGCGAGGTCCGTCATTTCACTGACGATGCCGGCAACCCTGGGGTAGAGCGGGTTGGGGTCTGCGACGCGCCAGAATGTGAAAATGCGGATGGTCTGCACGCCCAATATGTGGGCGGCCTCGATGCACCGTTTGAGGTAATCCATCCGCTCCCGGAGCCGCTGAACGTCTTTAAGGCACAGTTCGTTCCACTCCGGTTCGGCGTACTGCCGCCTTCTGAGGGGGCTCGTACCCGGCAACGTCCATTTCAGCATCCAAGTGTTCAAGAAAGAGACGCCAAGGCCGAGGCCGTCGAGCCGCTTCTTGAAGTCGCGCAGCGTGGCGGGAGGTAATTCCACATACAGGCGTCCGGTGCCCGGCACGGTGCGCATTTCGATCCATCGAAGCCCGTATTGTCTGACAAACGCAAAGGCCTCTTCCTCCGTGGTTCCCACCTCGTCGGTGATGGCGCTGATGACCGACAGATCCAAACTCCGCCGCCCGCTGGAGGATGAAGTACATGCCTGCACGCGGACCGACGGCGCCGGCAGGAGTGCCGTTCCCAGCACCCCCTCGGCACCTCGCTGAAGGAAACTGCGCCGCGCGACAGCGCTTCCCCGCATGCAAGCCCCCTTACGGCAGATAGTGAAACGGACTTGGAACAAAGTCAATCCCAGTCCCGCAGGCTCCTAGTAGATCTGCCTGATTCCATTGGCCGGGACACTGGCGACGTCGGTCCTCGGTCCGACTCTGAGCTGGCGAGCGCAGAGTCACATCGCGCGTTCGGAATCGCCTTCGATTGCGGTTCAGGCCACGACCGCCGGGAAGACTTTGCATATCGCGGCAATCACATCGTCCACGTCGCTGGGCGTTAACTTGGGGTCGAGCGGAACGCACGCTCACCGGTCGAAGGTCTTTGATGGCCTCGTAAACCCGGTTCGTGTTCTTCCGCAAAGCGCTGGCGATTCCGTCCAGCTTCCGCAGTTGAGCCATGCCCACTGCGCCGGTGAACTCATTCATGCGGAACTGGCTTGACGGAAACATGCCGGTAATGCCGGAACATGGAAACGCAAGGACGCGCGGCTGCGTCAGCAAAGCCGGCGAACAATGAGCAGCGTCATGTCGTCGTTCGGCCGAAGCGTTCCGCGGAATTGGGCAACGTCCCGGATGACGCCGTCGGCCATCGCTTGGGCGCCCAGGCCAAGGTGAGCCCGCAGCGAATGAATCAGGCGTTCTTCGGTATAGTCATCGCCGTTCCGATCCTGCGCCTCTGTGATGCCGTCGGAATACAGGACAAGGCTGTCGCCTTCGGCCAGGCGGCTGTGCGTAAGCGTGTACCGGCCGTCGCAAAACAAGCCCAGCGGTAACCCCGTGGAATCAAGCCGCTCTATCGCACCCTGCCTCAAAAGCAGGGGAGAACAATGGCCCGCGTTACAGAGTTCCACGCCTTCTGTAGAAGTGCGGCCGCACACCAGGGTTGCGTAGTGACCGGCCGCGGTGCTGTCGCAAAACAGCCGGTTCGCCCGCGACATCACCTCCGCCAGCGGCAAATTGAGCGACAATAAACTGCGCAGGATTGCGCTGAGGTGCGTCATCAGCAGCGATGCGGCCACGCCTTTGCCGGCCACGTCGCCGACGGCGAAAAAGAGGGACTTGCCATCGTCCGAGACGATCAGTTCACAGTAGTCGCCCCCCACCGTGCCGGCCGGTTCATACCGGTAATGCGTGTCCCAACCGTTTAAACGTGTGGCGTTCGATGGGAGAAGCTTTGCCTGGATCTGCGCGGCCAACTCGAGGTCCTGCTCGTGGGCCTTCCTGTCCTGTTCACTGAGATGATCCAGGCAAAACCGGGCCAAGGGATTGCGTTCGAGCAGGCCGGCTTCGATCGGATCGTGGCAGCTTTCGCAGAGGCCGTAGGACCCGTTGTCGATTCTTTCGAGAGCGGCATCTATCTCCGAAAGAAGGTCGCGGATGTAATCGGGTGAGACTGAGCCGGCGGCAGCCCGAAGCCGCGTGCGCCGTTCGAGAATCTTCGGCCGCAACTCACTGATCAAGGACTCTGGAACAGCATCCATGTGGAATTCACCCAATGCCTCGATTGTGCCGCACCGCCGGGCCCCTGTCCAGGTCCCGCACCTATGCGGCTTCCACCCGGACCCGCCGTGCCTTGAGCTTCGACAGATCCGGCAGGTTGGAGACCCGCCCGACGATATTCACTTCGCTCGCCGCCCGGCACTCATCGCCCGCGCTCGCCGGAGTGGGTCCCCAGAACAAGCACAGACAGTGCCCCGCGGGCCAATAGGCGACCGTTCCAGGATCGACAACGTCGGTGGCGTCCGCCTCCTGCTCCGCCGCGACTGGAACGCGGAAGTAGAACTCGCTGCCCCAGTAGCTCCCGGACGCCTCGATGGGCAAAGCTGCCAACAATTTCCGCGCCGTCGGCGTGTCCCTCCACTCAGACGCGACGGTGATGTCCCCGATGATGAAGTTGACTCGATTCATAGTCAAAGACAATCTAGCAGACTCGATCCGCGAGAGGGGAGAATCGAATGGGCGGGGATGTTCCACAGAACCGGTTGAGCGCCGGAAGGGCGACACGGCGCCCGGCCAAAACCGTGAGACCGTGCGTGCCTTCTAGCGTCTGCAGGATCCACTCCGCAAACGCGCTCGCCCCACCTGGCGGACGCAACACCTACTGAACCAGACGTAAGTGTTCTCTCAAACCAGTTGAATGGTATGCGGGGTTGGGAGCCTCTCGAAGATCCCGTCGCATACGTCAAGTCAGAACAGACCCATACATTCCGGCAGCCACGGAAATTCTTGGGAGACCAGAGTAGGATGCGAGATAACGCATCGCGGACGGTCGATAGGAAGTCAGTGCCCGGATCTTGGGCCAGGTTCCCGATGCATATCATCAACAAGGCACAGTGTAAGTCCGAGCCTGCATGGTAGTACGGTGCGGCTTAGGTTCTCGATGCCCCCTTCATCTGACTCGACATCCAACACTTGGTGGATTGGCCCGCTAGTGCTGACTGGGTTGCGCCTACTTACGTTGGAGGCACGCCTGGCACACGCAAAAGCCAAGGGAAGCCTGCTGGTATTCAATGGGGTTCTTGCTATACGCACGATGTTCACGTGCGGCATTGTCGGTTTCACGATCGGGATTTTGCTCAGCATCGGTCACGAGGAAACGTGGCTCTTGGCGCTCTGAACTGCGTTCGTGATCGGGTGGCTCCTCTGTTGGCCAGCCATAATCAGCATTGGGCCAGATGGCGTTCAGCACTACCTCTGGTGGAGGAAAGCAGTGTTTATACCGTGGGCTGATGTGTGCGGCATTGAGAAGAACCAGGGCGGTGATATTGATGTGTTCGGCAAGTACGGCCAGACTATCAACTTCACGCGATTCCACGCTGACCCGCTTCGATTTGAGGCAGAAGTGAAACGGAGGGCAAAGGCCCTCTGTGCCAATATGACTGAGACACCTTCCCCGCCGTCAATTACTGTAGAGGG
>CAYLLB010000039.1:0-41860 GCA_964384215.1 uncultured Solibacteraceae bacterium
TGCTATTCCGTTCGGGGCGGGAGGACCCAGGAATGGCTCGAACTGTTGCTTCCTTACCTGCCGGGAGTCGCATCACCGACTACCTCAGCCTCGGCGTGATTGCGAAGTTCTTTCCCCTCGATCAAGTTCGGCAGGTACTGACTGAAGCCAATCGCGTCAGCGTGAGGGAGCGGGATTTGCCCGCTCACGTGGTCGTCTACTACGTGATTGCGCTGGCTCTGTACATGCGATCCTCCACCCGCGAGGTGTTGCGCCGCTTGCTGGAGGGGGTGCAATGGCTGCTGGACCCGTCGGCGGGCATCAAGGTGGCCGGCAAGTCGGGCATTTCGCAGGCGCGCAGCCGGCTTGGGCCCGAGCCGCTCCGCCTGCTCTACGACCGCCCGGTTGGCCCCATTGCCGAGCCGCGTACCAGGGGCGCCTGGTATCGGGATTGGCGATTGGTGAGCCTGGACGGCAGTTCGCTGGACGTGGCGGACACAAAGGAGAACGAAAGAGCCTTCGGCAGGCCGGGGGCCAGGCGGGGCGAGAGCGCCTTCCCGAAGCTCCGCTTCGTGGCGCTGCTGGAGAACGGAACGCATGTGCTGTGGGTGGCGCCGTTGGGGCCATTCGCCACCGGCGAAATCACGTTGGCCCGCGACGTGGTGCCTGCGCCAGGCAAAGGCATGCTTTGCCTGGCGGACCGCTTCTTTCCCGGCTACGATCTCTGGCAAAGGGCGGCCAAGACGGGGGCGGACTTGCTGTGGCGGGTCCGCCAAAATGTGCGTCTGGACATCGACCGGCGGCTACCCGATGGTTCCTATCTCAGCCGGATCTACGCTTCCACTTCCGATCGCCGCAATCAACGCAACAGCATCGTGGTGCGGGTGCTCGACTACCGCCTTCACCACGTGCCGGGCGCCGAACCGCTGTCCCGGTTGATCACGACGATCCTGGACCCGAAGCAGGCACCGGCCAAAGAATTGGCTGCGCTCTCTCATGAGCGTGGGGAGATAGAAACCTCGCTCGACGAGTTGAAAACGCACCTGCGTGGCGCTCAAATCGTGCTACGCAGCAAGACGCCGGAGTTGGTGGAGCAGGAGTTCTGGGGCTTGCTGTTAGCCCACTTCGCCATCCGCGGACTGATGTATGAGGCGGCGCTGAAGGCCGATGTGGATCCCGACCGGCTCCCCTTCCTGCATGCCGTCAGGGTTGTGCAGCGGCGGTTGGCCCGCTACGCCGTTATTCCCCCCCTCGGCAGAGGCAAACCCTGCATGGCGCCATTCTCGTGGAGATCCTCGAAGAACGTGTCGTCTCCAGCAGAAACCGGATCAACTTCCGCGGCGGGAAGCGGAAGATGAGCAACTATAATTTGCGGCCGCGGGAGCGCCACCCAACGCGCCTCCTGGACCTCTCGAATAGGATCAGGATCGTTAAGTGAACAGTATTGCGTCTGAACCTGACCCGGAGCGGCTTGCGCCCGCCCGCTGCTTACCTATGTTCCGAAACGGCTGAGACATGCCGTCCGTCATTCTCCCTTCGCTATCTGTCCGCGGACCTCTGCAACCTTACTACCGCCGTCCAGCGAACCAGAAGCGGTGGACGGGAACCGGCATCTGTGAATCGGGGCCGCGCACGCTTTTCCAGATGATTTCGTTCAGGGCTAGCATCGGCGCGCGGTCCACCTCGCTGAAATCCATCTCCAAGGATTCGCGCGCGCCCCAGGCGGTTTGCTGGTTCCTTTCGTTGACATCGATCTTTGGCGCGATGCACTGGTACGGCTTCAGATCGGGCTTGTCGGTGAAGCTCGCATACATCGGTGTGGCCGCGGCGTCGAACTGGCTCATCGGCGGCAGTCCCAACAGCAACTCGATGGTTCGCAGCATGGCGCTGGTTGTGTAAAGCGTGCTGTCCACTGCGCCGCGCTTGGTATACGGGCTGATTACCAGGCCCACGGTGCGGCGGGCGTCCACGTGGTCGCTGCCGTTCTGCGCGTCGTCCTCAATGATGAAGATGGCGGTTTCCGGCCAGTAGCGGCTGTGCGTGACGCGCTCCACCAGCATGCCCACGGCGTGATCGTTGTTCGCCACCATGGCCTTGGGCGTCAGTTCGCCGGGACGAGTGCCGCGCGTGTGGTTCTCGGGCAGGCTCATCACGATGTAGTTGGGCAGCCGCTTGCCCGGATCGGGGCTGTCGTAGTGCTTTTCGTACTCATCAAACTCGCGAATGAACTCGCGGACGTTATCGGTGTCGCGCATCTTCGGCATGTTGAAATTCGGGGCAACGTGGTCCACCAGACCGCCCATCCCCGGCACCGCATCCATGCGCGTGCCGTCGCTAGCGCGTACGGCGTATTCACCGTACGTGCGATACGTCAGACCCTTCTGCGCGGCCAGGTCCCAGAGTTGCAGCTTCGGCCGGTAAGCGTTCGAAATCGAGTTCTGGCTGTGGCCGCCGTAACGCGCCGGCCACATTTTCTCGTTGAAATCGGTGGCGTAGGCGGAATTCGACCAGGAGTGCCCGTCCACGCTCACCTCGCCGTCGCAGTACAGGTTATCGAGCAGCACCCACTCGTCGGCGATGGCGTGGTGGTTGGGCGTCACCTCTTTGCCGAAAATGGCCAGCCGCCCGTCGCCGTTGCCCTTCGGCATGTCGCCTAGGACCTGGTCGTAAGTACGGTTCTCCTTGATGATGTAGATGACGTGCTTGATCTTCGAGCCGACACCCACCTGGCTGGGGACCACGGTCGGCTCCTTGGGCGACGTGGCGCGCTGTAGCAGTTCGACTTTATACGGTGTGTTGTCGTACACCTGTTTGGTCCAGGCTTTGAGCTGCGCCCGCAATCCCGCCAGAGGCACGATGTTGATGCTGCCTTTCTGCAAGGCCGCCACGTGCTCGCGCCGCTGTTGGTTGGCGGGGACGAGCGGGCTGGTCGGCCCGTTGACATTCGAATAAGACGCCAGGCCCTTGGCATTGCCTACGTAAAGCTTCGGTGTCTTTCCGCCTATCCGGGTGAGAGAGGAGGGATACCAGCCGGCGGGCAGGAATCCCTCGACGTTGCTTTCACCGCGCTTGGCAATGTCTACCACGGCGATGGCGTTGTTGTCGGCGTTGGCCACGAACAAGGTGCGGCCGGAAGCATCCATCGCGAGGGCATTGGGCGTAGTGCCCGCCGGGTCGCCGGCGTGCAGCGAAACGGAGATCCGCTCGATCGCTTTGCCGGAGGCGGTATCCAGCACCACGACGCTGTTGTCGTTGGCGCAGGAGACGAACAACCGTCCGTCCTTGTGCAATTCCATGTCGTTGGGGTTGTCGTCGACGGCGTAGCGCGCCACCACGCGATCCTGCTCCGTGTCGATCACGCTGACCGAATCGCTGCCCCAATTCGACACGTAGAGACGGCGGCCGTCGGGGGAGAGCACCAGGTCGTAAGGCGCGTTTTCAACCTGGACGCGCTTGAGCAGCTTGCCGGTACCGGTGTCGAAGAGAACCACGTGGCCGGCCAGGTTCGAGCCGCCCCGGTTGGCGGCATAGAGGACCGGCTTGTTGGGGTGATGCGCCAGTCCGGACCAGTAGATTTCTTCGGGGCCCACGGTCTCTTCAAGCAGGCCGGTGGGCTTGGCGGACAAGCGGCCGTTCTCGTAATCGAAGACGTAGACCGGGGCGGCGGCCGGTGTGCGTCCGTTGGCGTTGCCGCCGCTCACGAAGAGTTTCTTGCCGCCGGGATGCCAGGCCAGGCCCAGCCACGCGCTCTTGAGCGGGATGCGCTGGACGGCATCCTCGGTCGCGGGATCGATCACCACTAACCCGTGCGGATTCCACCCGCCGTGCGTGGCGATGACGGCCCTGCCGTCGGGCGCAGGAACCATGTTCAGCAGCAGATCCTCGGTGGGGACCGGCTTACCCAGGGGTGTAATGCGCCACCCGTTCGGAAGTTCAAAACCGCCTTCAACGGCGTGAGGAAGTTGGGCCGCCGCGAGCGGCAGGACGGCCAGGAATACGAATGCACCCAGGATTCGACTCAGCATGCCTCATAGCATAATCCTGGCGGCTGTCGGTTATCATGTAGGGCACTGGGAAACATACGCCATGAGATCCACACGACGAAACCTGCTCAAGAGTGCGCTGGCGGTTCCCGCCGTCTCCGCGGCCGCTCCCGCGCGTGAACCCTCTTCCATCGTTTGGCGCAGACGCGTGCCAGTCCGCTACGAAGCGGACGTGGCGGTATTGGGCGGGGGCATTGCGGGCGTTTCAGCGGCCTGCGCCGCCGCGCGCTCGGGCGCCAAGGTGATTCTCGTGGAACGCTTCGCCGTAACCGGAGGAGTGCTCACAACCGGCGGGGTAGCCAATTTTTGCGGCCAGATGGAAGGGCAGGGAGAGGTCTTCGACGCCATTGTAGACGGGCTGCGGCAGCTTAACGCTTTCGATCCTGTGCGCAAGCGGATCTTCCACTATGAGATCCTCGCCGTGGTTCTGCAGGAGTTGCTGTTGGCGCGGAAAGTGAAACTGCTGCTGCACACGCGCCTTGCCGACGTGAACGTTTCCCGCGGCCGGATCACCGAATGTTTGATCGCGGGGAAATCCGGAGTCGAAGCCATCCGTGCGCGACAGTTCATCGACTGCACCGGCGAAGCCGACGCCGCGCGCTTCGCGGGCTTCGCGACCGTCAAGGGGCGCCAAGGCGATCAGGTGCAGTTGCCCATGTCGTTCATGTACTTCGTGCGTCACGTGGAACCGCAGGACGCATTTCCGCAGTTGGCGGCGAACTGGCTGCAGCCGGTCAAGAGCCATCAGGAGATGCCCTGGGTCAGCGTTTGGCCAGACGGCCCTCGCAGCAACGCGCTGAAGCTGAAGATCCCGAAGTTCGACGCGACGTCGACCGAGGGCCTCACCGCCGCCGAGATTCGCGCGCGCCGGCGCATGCTGGAGGTTCTCTATTACTACCAGGCCGTCGAGAAGAAACCCTGGCGGCTGGATCACTGCTCGCCCATTATCGGCATTCGCGAAGGCTGTCGCGTGATGGGGGACTATGTCCTGAAAGTCGAAGACGTGCGCGCCGGCCGTTCTTTCGACGATGGCGTGGCGCGCGGGACTTACCAACTGGACGCTCACAGCCTGGACGACGATCAACTGAACTATGTACTGCCCAAGGACCAGCTTCAGGTGCCGCCGTACCAGATCCCTTTGCGCAGCCTGATTGCCCGCGACGGGAAGAACCTGATGATGGCGGGCCGCTGCTTCTCCGCCGATCAACTGGCGCTCTCCTCGGCGCGCGTGTCGACGTCGGGATCCATGATGGGACAAGCCGCCGGAATCGCGGCCGCCCTGTGCGCGACGAAGCGCGCGGATCCTCGCGATCTCGATCCGGCCGAGGTCCGCAAGATTGTCGAGGAACGCGGCGCTCAGTTGAAGTGTTGAAGCGCCGCGGCGTTACGGCAGCCACTTCGGGGCGATCTGGTCGGTTTCGTCGGCGACGATCATCCAGTCCAGCAGCGCGCCTTTGAGGTCCTGAACCGTTCCCGCCCGTTGCGGCTCCGAATAGAGGTTGTGCGTTTCGCCGGGGTCGTTCGCCAAGTCGTACAGTTCGCCGCCGTGTCCTGGATAGTGCGTCAGCTTCCAGCGCGCCGTGCGGACCATCTTCGCGTCGGGGTGGCGTATGCCCGCCACCCCTTTGCCCGGCCAATAGGCGTACTCCATGCTGTTGGCCGTGATGACTTCCGGGATCGAGTTCTCGGCGAACACCATCTCCCGCGCCTGGTAAGGCCTGCCGGTGAGCAGAGGCGCGAAACTGCGTCCTTGCACGCGGTCCGGCACCGTGAGGCCGCACAGTTCGAGCAGCGTGGGCACCAGGTCCACCGTTTCCATGAGTTCGTTGCGGCGGGCAGGCGCGATGCGGTTCGGCCAGCGTACCATGAACGGCACCCGCATCGACGCTTCGAAGAAGACGTTCTTCCCCATCAGCCCGTGCTCCAGCAGCTGATCCCCATGGTCCGAGGCGAACACCACGATGGTATTCCCGGCTTTCCCCGAGCGTTCGAGTTCGTCCAGGATGCCGCCCACCTCCCGGTCCACCATCGAGACCATGGCGTAATAGCTGCGGTAGATCCACGCGAGCCGTGTGCGGTCCATGCCGTATTCGGGCTTGAAGCGTAGGATCTGCTTCTGCAGCGGTATGGGGAGATTGCGGATGTCGTCGAGCGTGACCTTGCCAGGCAGGGCCGGTTCGATATCGTCGTACATGGAATCGAAAGGCTGCGGCGCGAGATAGGGACTGTGCGGATCGAAGAACGAGGAAAACACGAAGAAGGGCTTGGACTCCGCCGCGAATTCTGTAAGCAGTTTGCGCGTGTGAAGCCCGGTCCAGGCCGCATGCGTGTACTCGTATTGAATCGCGGCGCGGAACGGATTTCGCGCGGGCGCGAGCGCATTGTAGCCGACCGCGGCGTTCGGGTCGTTCGCCTGGCGCCATCTCACATAGTCCGAGTGGACATCGGTGCGCGACACGCCGTCGTCCAGATAGACCGTGTCCCAGCCTGTGGAACGCGCATGATCGGCGGTGGGCGGATGGTAGTGCAGCTTGCCCACGCTGCCCGTGCGGTAGCCGGCGTCGCGAAGCATGCGCTGGAGAAACACTTCGCGCCCGTCGCACGGAGTGTAATTCACACGGTTCTTGTGGCTGTGCGGGTACCGTCCCGTGAAGTAGCTCACGCGCGAAGGGACGCAAACCGGCGCCTGTACAAAAGCGTTCTGAAAATTGACGGAGGCGGCGGCGAGCCGGTCCAGGTTCGGCGTCCTTATGTTCGCGTTCCCGTTCGCGCCCAGACAGTCGAAACGCTGCTGGTCGGTCATTATGAACAGGATGTTGGGCCGGCTGGCGGCAGTTGAGAGCGGCGCGGCGACAGCGGCCTGAAGCAGGTCTCGGCGGGTCAGATCCATGGAGTCACCCCCAGACATTTTCCTTCATCGCGTGGCTCTGATTTCCTGGCGGCTGATAAACTGATGTCCGAATGGCCAATGCGGCCGCAGAGAGGCTACCTTGGATCGAACAGAAGCGTCTTCCACGCCGCCGGCGACCAGTGTCGCCATCGTAGGCGCGGGCGCGGTAGGCTCCACCATCGCCTATGCCGCCATGCTCAAGGGGCTGGCGCACAAGATCGTGTTAACCGACGTGAACGCATCGAAAGCCGAGGCCGAGGCCAAGGACCTGATGCACGGTTCGATGTTCGTGCCTTCGGTGGAAGTGACGGCCGGACCGCTGGAGGCGTGCGGCGAGGCCGGCATCGTGGTGATCACGGCGGGCGCCAAGCAGAAGCCCGGTCAGACGCGGCTGCAGCTTGCGGGCGCCAACGTGGCGATCTTCCGCGACATGATCCCCCGCATCGCCGCGTGTGCTCCTCATGCGATGATGCTGATCGTTTCCAATCCCGTGGATGTGCTTACCTACGCCGCCCTGAAAATCTCCGGACTGCCCGCTTCCAGGGTGTTCGGCTCCGGGACGGTGCTCGATACCTCGCGGTTCCGCGCGCTGCTCGCCGCGGAATTGGATGTGGCGGTGGCCAACGTGCACGCTTACGTGATCGGCGAACATGGCGACAGCGAGGTGCCGTTGTGGAGCTGCGCGCAGATCGCCAACATTCCGCTGGATGCGTTCAGCACGCCCGGCCGCGGGCCGTTGAGCGAGGCCGAGCGCGAGAAGGTCTTCCACGGAGTACGCGACGCGGCCGCCGAAGTAATCGCCGCCAAGGGCGCGACGAATTGGGCCGTGGGGCTGGCGGTCTCCCGCATCCTGGAAGCGGTGCAGCGCGATGAGAATGCCGTTCTCACCGTGAGCCGGTTGCTCAAACGGTTCCACGGCTTCGACGACGTGTGCCTGGCCGTGCCGTCCCTGGTGGGCAGCGGCGGCGTAGGCCCCGCGCTGCCCGTGGAACTGAGCGACGAGGAACTCGGCGCCCTACGCCGTTCGGCAGCTATCCTGAAGGACGCCACGCGAGGGTTGGGACTCTAGCGAAACGTAGTACGGCCTGTCTGTTTGACTCTCGCTGAGATCACAACGCTGAAACAGAGTTGCGGGAAGCGTGTCCAGATTCGGTGTACAGACGGCGAAGCCATTCTAGCGGATATTCTGTTCGTCTCGGACTCTGTCTTGGCTTGGACTCGACCTGACGGACAAAACGACCGAGGCTCGAGTTGTTGGCCACGAATCCGCGATTCCAGGTCGTCGACCATCCGCTCGGGTTCCGGCTTACCAGATTCGCCGATAGGGCGTGATACAGCCAAGTGAACCCTATTTCGCCCGTTCAGGCTTTTGGCCAAACGAAAACCTGGACGCCCTGATGTCCGTCGGGATTGATGTAGTTGCCAGTAAGATAGGCGTGCGTTTCAGTTTCTGAGAGGACCCCCCACCAATGGCCAAGCCCGTCAGAATCGTGCCAGTGGTACAGCCCATCCTCCTCAAGCGTCATCGTGCAAGGCTCCCAGTCCTCAGCGTCGCTGTCGAAGACGTCAAACTTGAGCGTATTCATTTGGCGGATCGGATTACGGGAGGGGTCTCTCAGCCAGCACTTCCCTTCCCAAGTGTAGAAAACACTCGGCTCCGATTCGTCGAGCTTGATTAGATCAACAAGGCTCATTCCCTCAGCCTCCGCCAGGTAGAAAATACGGGCAAGCTCTCGCGGATTCTGTCCCAGCGCCAGAGACATGCGTACCAACAGCCTCTCATCGACAGGAAGATTGTACTTCTCAAGCTGTCGTCTAACGCGCAGGTCGATTGGGAAGCAGTTACCGCCCACGCAATCCCGCACGAATACGCTCAAGGTTTTAACTCCGGTGGCGCCGTGATCCTCAACGATCTTGTCCAGCGCGGGCATCGGATTGTCCAATGTGGCCCCTTCTTCTAAGGCACGCAATTCCTCAACGTACTCTTGCATTGAACAGCCGCGCCTCCGGAGAATCGCCGCCATCTTGCAGAGGCGGTCCTTCATCCAACTTGAACGCAGGCCGGCGTAGCCGGGGGTGTCAGGCCGAAAATTGCGGATATCGCGCTTTGCCGCCTCCACAAATAGCGGCCCGAAAAACTTCCGGATCATCGTCCGCTGGCCTTCGAGATTCATATTCCCAAAAAGCGTCGTGACAAAGAAATACTCATCCGCTGTGATGTGGCGGCGGTCGTGCCAACGGAGCGGCTCGTCTTCCCCGTCGAGCCAATTTCGGAGATCCTGGCCAACTGCCGTGTCGGGGAGCCCTGTCGCCCTATCCGCAAGTTCTTTGGCTGCACGCTCAAACTGGGCGAGAAGCGAGGCTGGGATGTCAGTCATCTCATGCTCCACGTGAACATTCGAGCATACATCACTTTCACCCTCGAGGTCCCTTGTGGTTGCAAGCGCGCGTCGCGCTGAGTAACGACCACCCAAGGACGTGCGGCCAGTCTGTATTCATCGTTCCAGTTAGACGAGATGTCGCCATGTCGGACAAGTGGCCTGTCCGGATTGCTCCCGGATCACACGCAAACCGGAACTTGGGTGCATCTGACACCCACGATCCCATCTGGTGGCGTCAGCTGCGAGGTCAATTCCGAGCCATCACAGCTAATCCACAGTCACCGCAGGATCGGTCAAGCACATTGCTGCCCTGGCAAGCCAACCACAGGGAATGGCGTTCAGGCCAATGATGCTAGTGCCCACTTCAGCAGTATTCGATCTCGACTTCCTTGTTCAGGCCGCGCAGGAATTCGGCAATTTGTTCCACGAGGTTGCGGCGGATCGAAATGGATCGCGGGAGCAGCGGGTTCTGGTAGTGCGGGTTGATGGCCTGGCCCAGCAGGAAATGAATCGAGTCGGCCCGGAGCAGTTCGTTAGCCAGCAACACGGCGCCGTTGCGCTCGCCGGGAAGGCGCCAGAGGTCGCCGCCCGCGTTCTTCATACAATCGAGTGCCGAGGCCATGGTGAGGATGCCTTCGGTGACCAAGTCCACCTCCGGCAGCACTCCGATGGGTGGAAGGCTGCTCAGTTCCGTGGATCGCTCGGTCTTGACGGCGCAACCCAGGTAGGAAGCCACAATGCCGCCCGTGGTGCCTCCGCAAACCACCTTGGCGCCCTGGAACGCCAACAGTTGGCGGGCGCGCGCGTCATCCTCGTCGCGGTTGAGCGGGGGGCCGGTGAACACCATCAGCGAACGGTGCGGACGAAAATAGACGCCGGCGAAAGTAGCGTCGTCTTCGGGCTGGCCTTCGCAGGAAGCCCGGAAACGGTTGATGGTTTCGTGCACCACATAGCGCGCCGAGCCGGGCCTGCGACGGATCAGATCCGACAGGTGCGCGGCTAGTTCCTCTCGCCCCGCATTCACCAGACCGCCGCTTGCCAGCCCCAGGAAATCCCCGTCCTGGAGGGTGCCCTCGCGCATCAGGATTCTCTTACCCAACACCAATTCCGGCCGGGCGTCGATCCGGAACGGCGCGCCGTTCCGGAAGAAGAAGGTTTCCGGGTTATCGTAATTCAGCACACGGAACGCGTGATTCTCGTGGTGTATCTCCAGCACGGTGAAAGTAGAGTAGGCCGCGCCGTGCGTTTTCGACACGGGCAGCGTTCCGATGACCGTGGCCACGACATCCTCGATTGGGATGTCCATGCGGAACAAGGTGACGATAATCTCCGCGGTGAGCGTGGCCAGAATGCAGGCTTTCACGCCTCCATCGAAGCCGCTCGACAGAACCACGATGCTGCGGTCGGCCTGGCGCGCCGCGCGCACCACGTCGCCGCACAACTCCTCCCCTCGACGGTTCAAGCTCTCCGAGTAGATATCGACGAACATCCTAGACGAGTCCCGCTTCGATCATCTGCTTCAACTTGAGCAAACTCCCCTTGGTTTCGGCGGTAGCTTCGCCAAGCAGGCCGGCGATCTCCTGCGCCACGCGCATCTGCCGGTCCACCACGCGGTTGACCTCGACGGCGGTTTCCAGTTTCAGACGCTGCATCTCCTGCCGCTGCCTCCACTCGTCGGTGAGGTTCACGAAGATCGAGGCCGTGATGGATTCACCCTTGATGGAGAACATCACCTGCCTCACGTAGAGTCCGGCGGCCGGGTATTCCTTCTCGAAGGCGCGCACGTCCTCGCCGGCCTGCTGGAAGTCCGAAGCGTCGCCCAGCACCTCGGCCGCGGCCCGGCCCAGGGCCTGTTCCGGCGAGGTTTTGAACATCCGGCAGAAAGCGGGATTCACCACCCGGATCTTCATGTCGGCGTCCACGGCGAGCAAGCCGTTAGGATCGTAATCCCACAACAGTTCCCAGAGGCTCTTGGTCGGCATCAGATCGGCCCTCCTCATTCTATAGTGCCTGCATCCCCGGGCGGCTGTCAGCGCCGGATTGGGGTGTTGACCGGCGCTCCAGCCCTACGATAGGATAAGCGGTTTAGGGCTTCTTACTGCACCTGCGTTGAGCGTCTGCAACGGAACCCCCCGGATTCGGACCAGGCTGACATCAGATGGACCAAACTCTTCACGCACTCGGCGTGCTCTTCATTAAAGCACTGCCCACCTTCATTCTGGTGCTCCTGCTGCACTTCTACTTGAAGCGGACGTTCTTCGCGCCGCTTCAACGAGCGCTGAAGGCGCGCGATGAAGCCACCAAGGGCGCCCGCAAACTGGCTGAGACGGCACTGGCCAAAGCCGAGCAGCGCGCCGCTGAATACGACGCCGCGCTGCGGGCCGCCCGCGCCGAACTAGCCCGCGAGCAGGACCAAAAACGCAACCAGTGGCGCGCGGAAAGCGCCGCCGCGATCGAAGAGGCAAGAAAGAACGCCCACGAGACCGTGAAGCAGGCCTGCGAAGAGATCGCCGCCGAGGCCGCCGCCGCCCGCCAGTCGCTGGCCGCCGAAAGCCAGGCGCTCGCGGACGGCATCGCCCGGTCGATTCTCGAAAGGAGAGCGAATTGAAGCGCCTCGCTTTTCTCCTCTGCGCCGGGACTGCTTTGATGATGATCCCGGCCGTTCGCGCACAGCAGGACGAGGGACAGACGGCGCCGGCCGAACACGCCGAACACGCCGAGCACGGCCCCAGCCGCATCTGGCTCTGGGCGAATTTCTTCATCCTCGCGGGCGGCCTCGGTTACCTGGCCGTGAAGCAGGGCGGTCCGTACTTCAAGCAACGCGGCCTGGAGATCCGCAAGGGTATCGAGGACGCCACCAGGATCAAGGCGGACGCCGATGCGCGCGCAGCCTCAATTGAGAAGCGCCTGGCAAACCTGGAAGCCGACATCGCGGAACTGCGCGAACGTGGCGCCAAAGAGATCGCGGCCGAGGGCGAGCGCATCACGCGCGAGACCCAGCAATCAACGGCCAAGATCAAGTCGGACGCCGAGCAGGAAATCGCCGCCGCAGTCAAGAGCGCGCGCCAGGAAGTGAAAACCTACGCCGCGGACTTGGCGATTCAGCTGGCCGAGAAGAAGGTTCGCGCGGAATTGACGCCCGAAGTGGACGCCGGCTTGATGCGCGCCTTCGTCGACAACCTGCGCCGGCAGGCCCATGAGGGGAGGAACTAAACGCATGGCACAAGTTGTCGCCTCCCGGTACGCAAAGGCGCTGGCGGACCTGGTTGTTCGCCCCGGCTCCGGATTGGATCCAGCCATCGTCTCCGCGCAGCTCAAGACTTTCAGTGAAACTCTGAAAAGTTCTGCGGATCTGCGCGGTATCCTGCTTTCGCCCGCGGTAGCTACCGTGCGCAAGCGAGAGGTGGTGTCGCGAATTCTTTCCGAAGAACGTGTTTCGGAACTGGTTCAGAATTTTCTGTTTGTCATCATCGGGCGCCGCCGCATCTCCATGCTCGACGCCATCGTGGAAGCGTTCCAAGACACCATCGACGAGCGTATGGGTGTGGTGAAGGCCGCGATTTCGAGCGCCCGGCCGCTGGACGAGAAGCAGAAGTCGGCGGTGGCGGAGGAGTTGGAGCGCCTCACCGGCCAGAAGGTGCGATGCGAATTCGCAACCGATCCAGCGCTGGTGGGTGGTGTGACGGCCAAGATCGGCTCCCGGGTTTATGACGGTTCGGTGCGAGGCGAATTGAGCGCCCTGCGCCGGCGGCTGGTGCAGTAGCGCGGGTTACTAGGACAAGGAATATATGGCTCAGATTCGAGCGGACGAGATTACGCGGGTACTCCGCGACGAAATCGAGAATTACGAAAAGGCGATTAACGTTTCCGAGATCGGCAATGTGATCTCGGTGGGGGACGGAATCGCTCGCATTCATGGTCTGGATAAAGTCATGGCCGGCGAGATGATCGAGTTTCCGCACGACGTGGCCGGCCTCGCGCTGAACCTGGAAGAAGACCAGGTGGGTGCCGTGCTGCTCGGAGATTTCTCGGAAATCAAGGAAGGCGACGAAGTCCGGCGCACCAACCGCATCATGTCGGTGCCGGTGGGCGAGGCGCTGATCGGGCGCGTCGTCGATGCGCTCGGCCGTCCCATTGACGACAAGGGGCCCATCGAGACCAATAACTTCAGCCCCATCGAGCGCCTGGCGCCCGGCGTGGTGGAACGCCGCCCCGTGAAGGAACCGCTGCAGACCGGCATCAAGGCCGTCGACGGCATGATCCCGATCGGCCGCGGGCAACGCGAGTTGATCATCGGCGACCGCCAGACCGGTAAGACCGCCATCGCCCTGGACACCATCCTGAACCAGAAGGGCGGCGACGTGATTTGCATTTATGTCGCCATCGGCCAGAAGCGTTCCACGGTGGCCCAGGTGGTGAAGACGCTTGAGGAGCACGGGGCCATGGATTACACCATCGTCGTGGCCGCCACCGCGTCCGACCCGGCCGCCATGCAGTACCTGGCTCCATACAGCGGCTGCGCCATGGGCGAGTACTTCCGCGACACCAAGCGCCACGCGCTGTGCATCTACGACGACCTTTCCAAGCACGCCGCTGCGTACCGCGAAATCTCCCTGCTGCTGCGCCGCCCGCCAGGACGCGAAGCTTTCCCCGGCGATGTGTTCTATCTCCACAGCCGGCTGCTCGAGCGCGCCGCCAAGCTGAGCGACGCCAATGGCGGCGGCTCGCTCACCGCGCTGCCCTTCATCGAGACGCAGGCTGGCGACGTTTCGGCCTATATTCCGACCAACGTGATTTCAATCACGGACGGCCAGATTTACCTGGAGTCCGATCTGTTCAACTCGAATGTGCGCCCGGCCATCAACGTCGGCCTCTCGGTCAGCCGCGTCGGCGGTAGCGCGCAGGTGAAGGCCATGCGGCAGGTGGCAGGCTCGCTCCGCCTGGATCTGGCGCAATACCGAGAACTGGCTGCGTTCGCCCAGTTCGGCTCCGATCTCGACAAGGCCTCGCAGGCGCAGCTGAACCGCGGCCGCCACCTGGTCGAAATCCTGAAACAGGGCCAGTACCAGCCGCTGGCGGTCGAGAAGCAGGTGCTCATCATTTTTGCGGGGACCAACGGCTACCTGGACGATCTTCCGGTGGAATCCTGCGGTAAGTTCGAACAGGAACTGTATCGCTTCGTGGAGAACTCCCAGGGCGCCATTTTGAAGGACATCCGCGAGAAGAAGATTTTGGACGACGACCTGCGCTCCCGCATGCACGCCGCGCTCAAGGAGTTCAAAGAGCGCTTCGTCGCAGAGTCCAACAACTGAGGGGCGGGTAAGCTACTATGCCGAGCCTCATAGACATCCGACGGCGCATCCGCACGGTGCGCAACACGCAGCAGATCACCAAAGCCATGAAGATGGTGGCGGCGGCCCGGCTGCGCCGCGCACAGGAGCGCGTGATCGCCGCGCGTCCTTACGCGGGGATGTTTTCGAAGCTGCTCTCCAACGTGGCCGCCGCGGCCGCCAGGGACGAGCGGCTGGCTTCGCATCCGCTGCTGGCCCAGCGCGACGAACAACGCATTCAACTTATCTTCGTCACTTCCGACCGCGGCTTGGCCGGCGCGTTCAATTCGAACCTCATCAAGGCCGCCGTGAAATTCATCGACGAGCACGAAGGCGCCCGGGTGGAACTCGAGCTGCTTGGCCGCAAGGGCCGGGACTTCTTCCGCCGCCGCGAAGTCACGGTTACCGGCGAAGCCGTGGGCCTGGCCGCGAAGGTGCGTTACGACGATGCGGCTGCTATCGCCAAGAAAGTGATGGGCCGTTTCTCGGCGGGCGAAATCGACTCGGTGTACGTCCTTTACAACGAGTTCAAGAGCGTAGTCTCCCAGAAACTCACCATCGAGCGCGTACTCCCCCTGAGCTTGCCTCAGGGCCAGGAACCGCCCGACTACATTTATGAACAGGATCCCATGGCGCTGCTTGAGACCCTGCTGCCGCGCTATGTCGAGATCGCGGTCTACTCCGCGCTGGTGGAATCGACGGCGGCCGAACACGCCGCCCGCATGACGGCCATGGACGCCGC
Source organism: uncultured Solibacteraceae bacterium (assembly GCA_964384215.1). GTDB lineage: Bacteria > Acidobacteriota > Terriglobia > Bryobacterales > Bryobacteraceae > JAJFUV01. Next base: position 15,366 of record CAYLLB010000039.1, read on the forward strand.
GACATCCAACGCCGCCGAAGTCATCGACCGGCTCACGCTGCATATGAACCGTGTGCGCCAGTCCAGCATTACCAACGAGATTATCGAGGTCGTGAGCGGCGCCGCCGCTCTGGAATAAGGCACAATGGCAACGACGAAATCCCCCATGATCGGCAAAGTGGTCCAGGTGGCCGGACCGGCCGTGGACATTCAGTTTCCCGAAGGGCACATCCCCATCATTTACACGGCGATCCGGATCACCAGCGAAGGCTTCGACACGCCTCAGCCGGTGAACATCATCACCGAGGTGGCGCAGCACATCGGCGAAGGCCGCGTGCGTACCATCGCGCTGCAGCCCACCGATATGCTGGTGCGCGGCATGAAGGCCGAGAGCCTCGGCCGCCCGGTCACCGTGCCGGTCGGCAAGGAAACGCTCGGGCGCGTGATGAACGTGATCGGCGAGCCGGTGGACCACATGGGGCCCATTGCCACGGCCAAGTCGTACCCCATTCACCGCCCTGCGCCCACGTTTGAGGAACAGTCCACCCAGCAACAGATGTTCGAGACGGGCATCAAGGTCATCGACCTGATTGAGCCCTACCTGCGCGGCGGCAAGATCGGGCTGTTCGGCGGCGCGGGCGTCGGCAAGACCGTCATTATCATGGAGCTGATTAACAACATCGCCATGAAGCATGGCGGCATCTCCGTGTTTGCCGGTGTTGGTGAGCGCACCCGCGAGGGCAACGACCTGTGGCTGGACATGCAGGAGTCCGGCGTCATCAATCCTAAGGACTGGAGCAAGTCCAAAGCGGCCCTGATTTACGGGCAGATGACCGAGCCCCCCGGAGCCCGTCTCCGCGTGGCGCTCACCGGCCTGACCGCGGCCGAGTACTTCCGCGACGAAGAAGGCCAGGACGTGCTGCTGTTCATCGACAACATTTTCCGTTTCACGCAGGCCGGTTCGGAAGTATCGGCCCTGTTAGGACGCATGCCGTCGGCCGTGGGCTATCAGCCCAACCTGGCGACGGAAATGGGCGAGTTGCAGGAGCGCATCACTTCGACCAAGAAGGGGTCCATTACCTCGGTGCAGGCCATCTACGTGCCTGCCGACGACTATACGGATCCCGCTCCGGCCACCACGTTCGCCCACCTGGATGCCACCACGAACCTTTCGCGCGCCATCGTCGAGCTGGGCATCTACCCGGCCGTCGATCCGCTGGCTTCCACTTCGCGCATCCTGGATCCGCTGGTGGTCGGCGTGGAGCACTACCAAACGGCCCAGCGAGTCAAGCAGATCCTGCAGCGCTACAAGGACTTGCAGGACATCATCGCCATTCTCGGCATCGACGAGCTGTCGGATGAGGATCGCCTCACCGTGGCCCGCGCCCGCAAGATTCAGAAGTATCTGTCGCAGCCCTTCCATGTGGCCGAGCAGTTCACCGGCTTCAAGGGCGCTTATGTGAAGCTCGCCGACACCATCAAGGGCTTCAAGGAGATCTGCGACGGAAAGCACGACGACATCCCCGAGCAGGCCTTCTACATGAAGGGGACTATCGACGACGTGCTCGAGCATGCCGAGCAGTTGAAGAAGGCCAACTCGTAAGCTGGAAGCGCCATGGCGGATACCTTCGTACTCGAAATCGCCACGCCCGAGCGGCTGCTGATACGCGCCGATGTGCGCGAGGCGCAGGTGCCGGCATCGAACGGCTATCTGGGTATCATGCCGGGGCATTCGCCGCTGCTGGCCGAACTCGGAGCCGGCGAGCTTTCCTTCGTGATGCCCAACGGCACGCGCAAGTACCTGGCTGTGGACGGCGGTTGGGTGGAAGTGCTGCCCGACCGCGTGCGCGTCCTGGCTACCCACGCCGAAAAAGCCGACGAGATCGACGCCAAGCGCGCCCAGGAGGCGCTGAACCGCGCCACTGAGCGCTTGGCGCACCCCGACGCCAACCTGGACGTCGCCCGTGCGCTGAACGCCATGAAGCGGGCCCAGGCCCGCCTGTCCGCCGCCGCTCACAAGTAAGGGCGAGAGTTTATCCTTTCCCGGCGCACTAGATTGTGTGTCGCATCGCAAGCTGTGTCTCCATGGCTGCCTGTGCCTGCTGGCGCTTTTAGTGGCTGCCGCCGATGCCGGCTCCCGCGTCGAGTATGTGGGAGGCACGGTCGCCGCGCTGGCCGAGAAACCCGCGGGCGCTCTCGATACCACCCACGACCAGTACCTGTTCTTCCGCACCCGCCAGTTGACCGTGCAGGTTCCTTATGAACGCGTCAACCTGCTCGAATACGGCCAGAAAGTGGACCGCCGCCTGGCCATGGCAATCGTTATCTCTCCCATGTTCATGCTCAGCAAGAAACGGGCGCACTTCCTCACCGTGGGTTACAGCGATGAACAGGGGCGGCAGCAGGCCATGATTTTCCGCGTGGACAAGAACGACATACGCGCCCTGCTGGTCAGCCTGGAGGCGCGCACCGGGCGTAAGGTCACGTTCCAGGACGAGGAAGCGCGCAAGGCGGGGAAAGGTTGATGCGCGGCTTGGCTCTTTGGCTCGCGGCCGCGGCTGCCGCCGCGGCACAGCAGGCTCCCGCCCCGGGGGGTGAGGACCACGCGCTGCGCCATCTGCTGACCGTCCGCCGGGTGTATGTCGACCGCTTCAACGGAGGCGAAACGGCCGCGCAACTGCGCGACATGATCATCGCGACCCTGGAGTCTACCAAGCTGTTCGTAATAACCGAAAACGCCGAACGCGCCGACACCTTCCTGCGAGGCTCGGCCGAGGACCTGGTCTTCACCGATACCTTTCAGTCGAATGACAGCATCGACGCCCGTGTGCAGGTGGGGCGCGGATCGAGTTACAGCTCGGGCTCGTCCCGGCAGGCGGGCCGCAACCTGGGGGCGTCGGTGGGCGAGCACGAATCCACGCGCATCGCCGAGCGCAAGCACGAAGCCACGGCTTCTGTGCGCCTGGTCACGAAGGACGGCGACGTCATCTGGTCCACCATCGAAGAAAGCACGGGCGGCAAGTTCCGCGGCGCCAGCGCGGACGTGGCCGACAAAATCGCCCGTAAGCTCGCGATGGCTTACGAACGCGCGCGGAAGGCCGACCCAAGCCGCCGCCTCGTCAAGTAGTCGAGCAATTCACTTGCCCATGATGCGGACGTGCTTGTGCTGGCTGGTTTCGCCGCTCAGAATTTCGACGTCGCGCGCCGGCACTCCGAAATGCTCAGCCAGGAACTTGCACAAAGCAGCGTTGGCCTTGCCTTTTTCGGGCGCGGCGGCGATCTTCACCTTCAGCGTTCCGTCGGCCATGTAGCCGGCCACTTCGTTTTTCGAGCTCTTTGGAATCACTTTGACGCGCAGGTCCATGATCAACGCACCGGGAACTCAACGATCTCGCCGGACGGGATTTCGACGGGCTTCGTCATTCCGAAAAACGAGGCACCGGGGCGGTAGTCTTTGTCGAGAAAGAAGGCTTTGGAAACCTGTTCCACAAGGCACTGTCCGGAATACGGCAACGGCGCACTCTTAGAGGGCGCCACCACGATGCACTCAAATCCAATTGATGCCACCCGGTCCGGCGTTGTAGCAGGCGGCAGTTCCACGGCCGTGCGCACCCATCCGTCGCGTTCGATGGCGAAACCGGGCCGGCCCAGGTGCGAACTGCGCCAGCGGTTCTCGCCCTTCAGGCGCAACAGGGCGGCAACGGCGGAACCGCGATTCGCAACCTTGGCCTCGATGTAGACGTAGTTGCGCGGGTCGCCGATCTTCTCGCCGTCCACGGCGCCGAACGGGCGCAGTTTGTCTTCGCGGGCGAGTTCCCAGCTGGCCACCCGGTACAGGAACGGGTTCCGGTCCATGACCAGTTCGCGGGAACTGGACGAGAGGTCAACCACTTGTGGCGCCAGTTGAAAGCGCACGGGCGAAGTGGCCTCGCCCGAAACCATGTTGTTACGCGTGACGGGGATCAGCAACGGATGCCGGCCGTCGCGCCGGCCCTCGAATTCGACCTCCTTGTGGCCGCGCCCCTGGATCGTCGCCCGCAGAAGGCTGCCGTCGGGCTTCAGATACGCGCGGTAGATGTACTCGATGTCGGTGGTGCGTCCCCAGCGCGCCATCAGGCCGCGGGTGGAGGTCCCGCCGTCCTCGTTGGCGAAGACCATGGTGTATTGGAGCAGCGGCGTGCCGTGTTCGATGAGGCGCTCGCAGTAGGCCACCACCGGCGCGTCGCTCATGTTCTCGATTGTGTCGGCGCGCGCGTGCACAATGGGGGCGTAGGCGAGCGGCAGATAGGACTCGTCGCCCGGCGCCACTTCGCGTAGATTCGCAACATCAACCTGCACGCCGGGCGAATACTTTGTCCTGATGCGCCGGCGGGCCGGTCCGGCGGTGGAGAAGAACACGGAGACGCGCTGCTTCACGTAGCCGGGGTACGCCATCACGTGTTGGACAGGCGCGCCGTCGAAGGACAGTTCCACGCGCTCCACGCGGCTCGACGTGATCTCAAGATCCGCCACGAACTCCGCGGCGCTTGCGGCCGGCGCGAAGCCGATCAGCGCGGCGAGCATCCAAATGGTGAGCTTCGCCGCAAGGGCCAGCAAGCGGTCGGTACGCGGGGGCTTGCTGACGACGGCATCCACCAGGCCGGTTTCGGGCAAATGATCGAGGTCGGTGGGCCAGCCGCTGAGCACCACGATGCACACGGAAGGGGAACGCTCCCGCAACGCGCGGATGAGCGTCAGGCCGTCGGCGGTCGTGGGCAGGCGCAGGTCGGTGACCACCAACTGCGGGTCATCGCGCCCGAACGCCTCCAGTGCTCCCGCCGGGTCCAGGGCCGCGCAAACCTCGTGGCCGGCCTGTTGGAACAGCAAACGGCGCATCTCGAGCTGATCTGGATCGTCGTCCACCAGTAAAACGCGGGCCATGAGAGGATATCAGTCGAACTTGATGTGCGCGATGACAAGCTGGGGCATGCCCTGGTTCCAGCTTGCAGGCAGATCGTCGAACGGCAGGCGGAAATTGCGGATCTCGCCGGGCTGCAGGCCGACGTTGGGGCGCACGATGGCCACGCGCTGGCGCAGCACTACCTGCCCATAGCTGTCGTAAAAGACGCAATTCAACTCCACGGTCCGTACGGGGCGGTTGCCGTTGTTTGCAATCAAGCCGGTAATCTCTACCACGGTCTGCTTCATGTAGCTTTCCGTGGCTTTCATCTCGACGCCGCTGAGCTTGAGGTAACGCACGTAGTCCCGGGCTTCCGTGGTCAGCGCGGGTCCGGCGGAGGGCGGCTGCTTGGCCAGGCGCTCCAAGTACCAGAACGCTCCGACGCCCACGGCCAGCAGAATCACGATGGAGGTCAGCAATGCCTTCGAGGGGCCTGGGTGCTCGACTGCGGTCTTAGCTGCCACTGATGGTCATCTCCCCAATGAGAATCGTCGGCGCGGCCGTGGACCCGCGGAACTCCAGGTCGTTCCCTATCGCTTCGATGGAGGTGAACATCCCGCCCAGATTGCCGGCGATAGTCACCTCGGAGACCGGGTAGGCGAACTCCCCATTCTCTATCCAGATTCCGGCTGCGCCGCGGGAATAATCTCCCGTAACAATATTGACACCAAAACCGATGAGTTCGGTCACAAAAAGTCCACGGCGGACATTCTTGACGATTTCGGCCGGCGGGAGCGGTCCGGCCCCGGCGAAGAGGTTGGTGTGGCTGATGCCGGCGTTCCCGGCCAACCCCCGGCTGGCGTTGCCGGTCGTCTTCAGACCCAGCTTGCGGGCGGTGTAAGTGTTGAGCAGGTAACTTTTCAGCACACCGCGTTCGATGACCGGCGTGCGGCGTGTGGGAACCCCCTCATCATCGAACGGGGCCGAACCGAACAAGCCCGGAAGCGTCCCGTCATCGATCACCGTGAGGCACTCGGAGGCGATTCTGCAATTCAGCTTTCCGGCCAGGAACGAGGCCTGCTGGTAGATGGCCTCGCCATGCACGGCCTCGAAGATGTGTTCGATGAGCGTGCGCGCGGTGCGCGGCTCGAAAACCACGGCGGCCTTCTGCGTCGGCACCTTGCGGGCGCCCAGGCGTCGCAACACGCGCCCGGCGGCAATGCGGCCGATGTCGACGGGTTTCTCCAGGGCGGCCAGACTGCGCGCCGCGCTGTACCAGTAGTCGCGCTCCATGGTATTGTCCTGGCTCGCCACGGGAACGGTGGATAGCGAGCACTGGCTGCCGCGGAACGAACCCAGGAAACCACGCGAGTTGGCGAAAACGCGCTGGCCGGTGTAGGAGTCGAACGAGGCGCCCTCACTGTTGGTGATGCGCGGATCGAAGTCGAGCGCGGCACGCTCGGTTTCCCGCGCCAGTTCGATCTTGCGGGCGGCTTCGATGGACGCGATGTCATCGTTGTAAAGCTTCAAGTCCGCGTCGATCCGGCCCAGTTCCTCGGGTTCGGGCAGACCTGCGTGCGGATCCTCGCTCGTGATTGAAGCCAGGTCGAGCGCCGCCCGGACCATGCGCCGGACGCCCTCGCCGGAAAGATCCGACGTGTAGGACGAGCCGGTGCGGCGGCCCTTCAGGACGCGGACGCCAGCGCCGCGGGAGCCGGATTCCTTCAGGCTCTCGACCTGGCCCATGCGCACATTAGTAGTGAATTCGTCGCCCGCCGAGACAGTACACTCCGCGTCGGTGGCGCCCAGTTCCCGGGCAAGGCGCACTGCACCGGCCGCCAGTTCTTCCAGATTATTCACACTCGAATTCATTTCGTTCCGCCCACGGTCATGCAATCGATTCTGATAGTCGGCAAGCCCACGCCGACCGGGACGCTCTGGCCTTCCTTGCCGCAGGTTCCCATTCCTTCATCGAGCGCCAGGTCGTTCGCCACCATGCTCACGTGACGCATAGCCTCGGGTCCGTTGCCGATCAGGGTCGCGTCTCTCACCGGGCGCGTGATATGGCCGTCTTCGATCAGGTAGCTCTCGGACGCGGAAAACACGAAGCTGCCGTTGGTGATGTCCACCTGGCCACCGCCGAAGGTGGCGCAGTAGACGCCGCGCGCCACCGAACGGATAACCTCTTCCGGATCGCTTTCGCCGGCCAGCAGGAATGTGTTGGTCATGCGCGGCATGGGGATGTGCTGGTAGCCCTCGCGGCGGCCGTTGCCGGTAGGCTTTGCGCCCATGATGCGGCTGGAGAGCTTGTCCTGCAGGTATCCGCGCAGGATGCCCTTTTCAATGAGCACGGTGCGCGTGGTAGGGGCGCCTTCATCGTCCACGTTGAGTGAGCCGCGGCGGCTGGGGATGGTACCGTCGTCGACCACCGTGCAGAGCGGACTGGCTACCTGTTCGCCGATCCTCCCACTGAAAGCCGAGACGCCCTTGCGGTTGAAGTCGGCTTCGAGCCCGTGCCCCACGGCCTCGTGCAGCAGAATACCCGGCCAGCCGGGACCCAGCACGACAGTGGTTTCACCGGCCGGTGCCTCCACCGCGTCGAGTTGCACGATAGCCTGCCGGGCAGCTTCGCGCGCGTAACGCTCCGGCGTCTTGTCGGTCAGGAAAGTGTCCAGCGGAAGGCGGCCGCCGCCTCCGGCGTAACCTCGCTGAGGGGCGCCGGAACCGGCGCGGGCGAGCGCGGTCACGCTGAGGCGGGCCAGCGGTTGCCGGTCGACGCTGAGCGCGCCGTCGCTCGATGCCACCATCACGTGGCGCAGGCTGTCGGCATACGTGGCCTGGACCTGGAAGATACGCGGGTCATAGGCGCGGGCGGCCTTGTCGGCGCGCTCGACCAGGGCGGCGCGTTCCTTGAAAGACGTCTCGGTCGGCGCCAGGGCTACCTCGTAAAGCTTGTGCGCGGCGACTGGCTGTAATCCTACTTTTTCGACCTTGGCCGGCGCGTCGGCGATGCAGGCGGCCACACGGGCTGCCTCGCGGATCTTCTCCGGCACGAGGTCGTCCGTGTAGGCGTAGCCGGTGCGTTCGCCGGAAACCACGCGGACGCCTACGCCGAGCGAGACGCCCTCGGTAGCGCTTTTGATGATGGACTCATCGAGCGAGATGTGGCTCGTCGCCACGTATTCGAAGTACAGGTCCGCATAGTCGGCTCCGCGCGCGAGCGCCTCCGACAAGTATTGGTCGAGATCGCGCCCCGTGATGCCGTAACGGCGGGCGAAAAAGGAATTCTCGAACCCCATATTTCGAGCGTAACACGCGGTTCCACGACGGCGATTCTTCCCTTGGAGGGTATAATGTACCCTTGTTCCGGGCCTGCCGGCGGCAGGGCGGAACCTTGGGCGCGAGATGAACGCGAACATAACCACCGAAGAGATGAAGTCGGCGCTGAACCGGGCGCTGGCGGTGGCCGGCATCGCCGGTAATCCGCAGCTCAGGGATTTCCTGGAATTCACCGCGGAGAAGGTGATTCGCGGCGAGGCCGGAGCGCTGACCGAGCACATCATCGCGACCAGTGCGCTGGGACAGACCCCCGACTTCGACCCCCGTCTGGATCCGCTGGTTCGATCCTGCGCCCGCCGCGTGCGCAGGAAGCTCGCCGAGCACTACCGCGCCGGGGGCGGCCGCGACCCGGTGTGGATCGAGATTCCCCGGGGCCAGTACCTGCCCCAGTTCACCCGGCCCAAGGGGAGTCTGCGGCGCGCACTTCCGGCCACCTTCATGGCGGGTCTTGCCGTGGGCGTTCTGCTTCTGGCCTGGGGACTCTATCGGATCTGGCCCTTTTACAGGGCGAGGCTCGATCCGGACTCTGGATCGGGCGAGGCGGCCAACCCGATCCTCGTCCCGTTTCTGCACGGTTCGCATCGGACGATTCTGGCCATTTGCGGCCTGCCGCTGGTGGAAGACTCCAACGGCAATCTGTTGCGTTTGAAAGACGGATCGCCCGATGACCTGAACGCCGCCGGACCGAAAAGCCTCAAACGCCTTCTGATAAACCCGGAACTGGCTCGTTCGGAAGCACTCTACCCGAACGGCGGCATTACCGGCTCCGGCGAGGCGCTTTCCGCGGCCCTGTTCGGACGCCATTTGGCCCGCCGTGCCGACGGGTTCGACGTGCGGCCCTGGTCCAGCCTGGGCAGGCAGGAACTCGAAAGGAATAACGTGCTGCTGCTGGGGGTTCCCGACATGGATGCCGTAACCCTGGCGCGCGGGAGTACCTCGGATTTCCGCTTTGTCCGCCCGCGAAGTCGTTCAGGCCGGTCGTTTCCGGCCGTTGAGAACTTGAATCCGGGATCGGGTGAGAAGTCGCTGTACGAGGTGAAAACGGGGCGGACGGAGGACGAACCGCAAGAAGTCTATGCCTTGATAAGCTTCCTGCCGGGCCGTGCCCAGGGCTCGTACTGGCTTGTAGTGGCCGGCTCTACCAGCGCTGGAACGCTCGGCGCGAGCGAGTACCTTGCCAGCGGAAGAATCCTGCGCGACTTGCCCCAGGGTTGGTCGGCGACCGGGGGCCCCCCGCCGGCTTTTGAGATGCTTGTGCGGGTGACTACCAGGAACGACTATCCCATAAGTGCCGAATACGTTTTGCACCACGCCCGCCAGTAGCGAATCCCCACCGGCTGGTTGCGCTTGCGCGCCGAAGCGATTTTGGACGTAAAGCTAATACAGTTGCGCCTGCTGCCCGAAGAGAAAGTAGTGGAGGAACTGGCTGGCAGACTTTCACCAGAGATTTACCAGGCAATCCTGGATTGTCTGCAAGACGGGGTATGCCTGGTTGACCGGGAACGCCGGATCGTATTCTGGAACCAGGGAGCCGAACAGATCACGGGTTTCCAGCGGCAGGAGGTGTTGGGCCGGTCCTGCACGAAACAGATCTTTTCGCACTCCACCAGCGACGGAAGGGCGCTGTGCGGGCCGGCGTGCCCGTTAGCGCGGACGATCCACGACGGCAAAACGCGCAATTCGGAGCTTTTCCTGCGCCACCGCGAGGGGCATTGCATTCCCGTGAGCACGCGGACGACGGCGATTCGTGCCGCGTCCGGTGAACTGATCGGGGTGGCAGAGGTATTCGAGCGCGGCTCGAATGCCGCCTGCCGTCAGAGCCGATCCTACGAATTGAATGCCCACGGTTGCCTGGACGCGTTGACGGGGGCCGCCTATCGCGCCTATGCGACCACATACCTGGCCGAACAGATCTCGGAATTCGAGGCCTACGAACTGCCGCTGTCGGTGCTCCGGGTGGACGTGGACGGGTTGCGCGACGTGAACCACAGCCGGGGCCGCGAGGCCGGCAACGCGGTCTTGCGCCTGGTGGCGAGGACGCTGGCCGAGAACCTGGCACACGGCGACCTTCTGTCCCGGATGGACGAGGACGAGTTCCTCGTCATCCTTACCAGTTGCAGCGGAGAAGCCCTGCTCGATCTCGCCGAGCGCGCCAGGCTGGTGGTGTCGTTTTCGGCGATTTCCTGGTGGGGCGAGGAGCTTTCGGTCACCGTCTCGATCGGGGGTGCGACGGCGCGGCGCGGTGACACCGTCGATACTTTACTCGCGCGGGCCGGAGGTGCGTTGGCATCGAGCAAATCGAGCGGTGGCAACCGCGTGACTCTTCAGGGGGAGGCTTGAGGCCTGGGCTTCTCGGGAAGCTTCGGACTTGGAGTATAGACTGAGCAATGTTCGCGATTATTGGACTGGTTGTTGTCTTCGGGGCCGTGATTGGCGGCTATCTGTTGGAGCGCGGCCACCTCGCCGTGCTCATGCAGCCGGCCGAGTTGCTGATTATCGGCGGCGCAGCCCTGGGAACGCTGCTGGTAGCCAATCCGAGCCATCTGATCGTGAAAGTTTTCAAAGGATTGCTTGGCGCTTTCAGCGGCTCGCGTTTCACCAAGCAGCTTTACCTTGAAACCCTGAAGATGTTCTATGACCTGTTCAACCACGCCCGCAAGAATGGTCTGATGTCGCTCGAAAACGACGTCGAGGAACCCGAAAAGAGCCAGATCTTCTCGAAGTATCCGAAGTTCCTGAAAGACCACCACGCGCGGGACTTCGTCTGCGACTCACTGCGGATGGCGATCACCGGCGCGGTAACTCCTCTCGATCTCGACCAAATGATGGAAACCGACCTTGACGTGCACCACGGTCAGGAAGGGCAAACCGTCTCCGCATTGACCACAGTGGCGGACGCGCTGCCCGGACTTGGCATTGTGGCCGCCGTGCTCGGGGTGGTCATCACCATGGGAGCCTTGGGCGGCCCCCCGGAACAGATCGGGGAGAAGGTGGCAGCGGCCCTGGTCGGTACGTTTCTGGGCATTCTGATGTGCTACGGGCTGGTGGGTCCGTTGTCCAGCAGCATGGCCAAGCGCAACGAGGAGGAAGGCGCGTATCTGGCGGTGTTGCGCACCGTCCTCACGAGCTTCATTAAAGGCACAACTCCTCTGCTGGCGCTTGAAATCGGGCGCCGGGCGATCCCCGGCCATGTGCGGCCGTCGTTCAAAGAACTCGAGAAGACGTGCAAGGGCGGGAGCGCGCCAGCCGCCAGCTAGCGGGTGAGGGCAAACCATGTCTGAGTCGAATCCGGCTAACGCGGCTCCGCCCCAGCCGGTCATCATCAAGAAAGTGAAGGGCGGGCATGGCGGCCACCACGGCGGCGCCTGGAAGGTGGCCTACGCCGACTTCGTGACGGCCCTGATGGCCCTGTTCATCGTGCTGTGGCTGATGAATTCGAGCAAGCAGGTACAGGAGGCCGTGGGCGGTTATTTCCGCGATCCGAGCGGCAAGGGAAAGCAGTCAGGAAGCGGCCAGGGCGGAAGCGGAGATGGCCTGCTGATCAGGAAGGACGACATGCCCCGCCTCAAGGAAGAATTGCAGAAGGCCATCAACAAGGCGCCCCAGCTTGCCGGAATGAAGGATCAGGTGGAGATGACGGTGACCGGCGAGGGCTTGCGGATCGAATTGATGGAGACGGAAACGGGAACCTTTTTCGAGACCGGCAGTGCCAGACCCAGCGCCGCCGGCAGCGACATGCTCGCCCGGTTGGCCGCTGAACTCGGCAAGCTGCCGAACCGCGTCCTGATCGAAGGGCACACCGATACTCGGCCCTTCGCCCCCGACAACAACTACACCAATTGGGAACTGTCGGTGGATCGCGCCAACGCGGCCCGCCGGCTCATGCAAGCAAGCGGCCTGAAACCAGGCCAGGTGACGCAGGTGCGCGGCTATGCCGATCAGCATCTGCGCAAGCCCGACGATCCGGAGAATGCCTGCAACCGCCGCATCTCTCTCACTGTGCAGTACAACAAAACGCCTGACGCCGCAGCGCCGCAATCAGCTAGTCCCCGCAGTGAGAACTCCTCCACTCGGTGACGACGCCCGCTGGCTACCGCAACGCTTCGAGCACTTTGGCGAAGAGAGTGGCAGCGTCGAAGGGTTTCTCCAGGTAGGGCACGCCGAGGGTCGTGATCTTCTGATAAACTGCCGCGTCTCCGCAGTAACCGGACATCACCAACACCTTCACGCCGGGCCTGGCGGCCCGCGCCTGCTCAATGAGATCGACGCTCGACATGCCGGGCATCACGGCGTCGACAACTAGAAGGTCGACCTTCCGTGCCGGGTCGGAGAGCGCCAGCATGGCTTCCTGCCCATCGCCCGCTTCGATCACCTGGTAGCCGCGTTCTCGAAGCATCAAGGCCGCCAAATGGCGCACCGGTTCGCTGTCTTCGGCGATCAGTAACGTCTCGCCGCCCACCGCGGTCTGGGCCGGCGCGGCCTTCTCGGGCTGGATCGAGCCTTCCCAACGGGGCAGATAGACCCGGAAGCTGGTTCCCAGGCCAGGCTCGCTGCTGACCGAGATATGGCCACCGCTTTGTTCCACGATACCGTGCACCACCGGGAGGCCCATCCCCGCCGCGCCGCTTGCATCCTTAGTCGTGAAGAAGGGCTCGAACAAATGGCGCAGAGTCTCCCGGTCCATGCCGTAGCCCGTGTCGCTGACGGTCAGGACGACGTACTCTCCGGGGGCTACCCCCGGGTGTCCGGCCGTCCCTCTCGGCTCGATATCGGCGGTCACCGTCTCGATCAGCAATTTTCCGCCGTACGGCATGGCGTCCCGGGCGTTAGCAGCAAGGTTGATAATCACCTGCTGAAGTTGGTCGGGGTCGGCTTTCACCAAGCCTAAATCGGAGCCGAGCAGCGTCACCAACTGTACATCTTCACCGAGCATGCCCTTCAGGATCGGCCGGAGGTCTTCCACCACCTGGTTTATGTCCAGCAACTTGGGCTGCATAACCTGCTTGCGGCCGAATGCGAGCAGGCGGTGCGTGAGCGTGCTTGCGGTACTGGCGGCTCGCAGCACTTCCTGCAGGGCGGCCCGCATTTCCGGATCCGGGCCCGCCCGGTGGAGCAGCAACTCGCTGTAACCGCTGATGACCGTGAGCAGGTTGTTGAACTCGTGCCCCAGTCCGCCTGCCATGCGGGACGCGCTTTCTAGCTTTTGGGACCTGAGGAACTCGCTCTCCAGGCGCTTGCGCTCAGTGATGTCCTGTATCAGCGCGACGAAGTACGACGGAGATCCATCCTCGCGGCGCACGGCGCAGGCCGAAACGCTCACATCAATGTAGGAGCGATCCCGGCAGATGTAACGCTTCTCGACGGCGTAGGTGTTTTCTGCGCCCTCCATGACACGCTGGTAATCGGGCAACTCGACGACCAGATCTTCACTCGGGGTGAGATCTTCCCAGGTCATCTGGGCGAGTTCCTCGCGGCTGTAACCCACCATGTCGCAGAGTCTGTCGTTCACCTCCAGGAATTTCTTGTCCGGAGCGACAATGGCGATGCCCACCTGCGGCGATTCAAAATAGGACCGGAGCCGCGCTTCGCTCGCGCGCAGAGCTTCTTCGGCGCGCTTGCGCTCGGTGATGTCCTGGGCGACGGCGATGAAGTGGGCGATCTCCCCGCTCTCGTCGCGCACCGGCGTAATGGTTTTATGTTCGTTGTAGAGCGTGCCGTCCTTGCGCCGGTTCACAAACTCGCCACGCCACACCTCGCCTTTGAGGATCGTTTCCCACAGGGACGTGTAGAAAGCTTGATCGTGAACACCGCTCTTGAGAAGGCGGGGAGTCTGCCCCATCACGTCCCCGGCGCTGTAACCGGTGACTCGCGTGAAGGAAGGGTTTACCCAGAGTATTTCCCCTTCCCGGTTGGTGATGACAATCTCATCGTAGGCCGCCTGGAACGCTGCTGTGAGCAAGCGGATATCCGGAGATTGCCCAGGCTGTGCTGCCAGGTGTTGGGATCCCATCTGAATCAGACTCTAAGTATAGACTGTCCAGCGCGCCTTAGGGCAAGCGCGAATGCCCTGTCGGGAAACGTCGAAAAGGGCTGAAGCCCGGCTATCGTCAGACGACCCAAGTCTTCAGCCCTTAAGCGAGAGCCTGCTTAGAAGAGCAACTTGGCGACAATGACAAAGACCCGGATGTCGTTGCCCATGCTCGCCTGAAGCTGGCCGAAGCGTGAGTTCGTCACGTCATTCGACTGCCACTTGGCGAACCACGGGAAGTTCCCGGCATTGTGAGCGTCCAGACGAAGCTGCCACCGGATCTTCTCCTTAATCGGGAACTCCTTGTAGATCGAGGCGTCCAGGATGTTCAGAGGCCGGGTACGCACATCGGGGAACATCGTCGGGAAGTTGCGGAGCGTGTATGGCGCCGGGCCGGCCGTCTTCGGGAACAGGGTCACATCGATCCACTTGTCATAGGAGACATCCCACTGCGTCCGGCCGAGGGCCTGAGCGTTTGCGTCGCGTTGCGCATCGCTCAGCTTGGCTCTCCGCGCAGCGAGCGGCGCGGCGTTCGGGAAAGTCATTGGATAGCCGGAGTGCGACTGCCATTGATCGCTGAATGTCCACCCGCCGAACACGCCATTCAGGATCGGGTGCATGCCCGCGAACAGCGGCCGGCCCTTGCCGAACGGCAAATCGTACGTGCCGATGATCTGCAATTGCTGCGGCACTTCATAGGCAATCAAGCGATGTTCCAATTTGGTATTGAGCAGATTGTTGGGATCCACATCCGTTTGGTAATTCAGAACAGACACGCGTTCGAATGTCTTGGAAATGGAGTAGCCGACCTGCAGCGAGAGCCCGTTCGAGTAGCGGTGGGTGAACTGCAGTTGCATTGCATCGTACTTCTGGCTGCCGATCGGTACCTGCTGCGCGGTGACGCCGGTGTACTGCGGGTACTTGTACAGCAACTGCGCCCGGCTCAGTTTCGCGCCGTTCAACGAGGAATTCGGAATCAGTCCCGCCATTGGATTTGCTACCTGTGTGCTGAAATAAGCCACACGCTTATCGAGGGGGACGGCGTTCCACTGGTCTAGGGTGAGGAAATTCAAAGATAGGTCCACTGGCAGTCGTTTAGTCTGATTCCCGACGTACGAGGCATCGACCAGCCACTTGCCCGGCAGTTCGTACTGGAACCCGACCGAATACTGCTGCGAATAGGGCAGCGGACGGTCGCGGTACGGGAAAGCGATGCCCTGGCCGAGATTGGTCGACAGTCCCTGGGAATTGCCGACCGGCTGGAGTAAGCCGCTCGGATAAATCGATGTCGGGAATGGATCACTCAGAGTCGCTGCAGGGGTCAGGCCGCCGTCGAGCGACGCGACGAGCGGAGTCGGACGGCTGTAGCCGTAAGCCGCACCGTTGTAATTTTGTCCGAGATAGCTGATGGCGTAACCGCCGCGAAGCACCATCTTCGGCAAAGCCTTGCAAGCGACGCCCAGGCGCGGCTGGATGTTCCCCTTTTTGGGATCGAACGCGTAACGGTTCAACCCGCCAGTATTCACGTAGATCAGCCCGCCGGTAAGGCCTGCGGCGCAGGCCGGGCAGTTGGCCACATCCGCCGACGCCTTGGCGCCCGCGGAGATCGGGCTTGCCTGACCCAAAGCGAAACCGGCGATCATGCGGTCGAAGCGCTCGAGCCGCGGCGTTTCATAATCCCACCGCAAGCCGAGGTTCAAGGTCAGCTTGCTGGAAGCCTTGAAGTCGTCCTGTATGAACATGGCGTAATAGTGGGACCGGTAGGCCGAGTCCATGTTGCGATCCACCTGGCCGCCGCCTGCAAACAACACGGCCGTCGCGGTTCCGTCCCAAGTGTAAGCCGGCACAATTGCCTCGTTGCCGAAGCCTACGCCGACAGCGTGCAGCGCGGCCACCAGCGCAACGGTGCCGTTGGCGACGCACAGTCCATACCTGGCGCCGTGCATCGCGGCAAAGCGGTCTGCAAATTCTCCCGCCAAACGGCTGGGCACCGTATACCCTCCCCAGTGGCGGCTTTCCAGCACTCTTTGCACACGCTCCGCATCCGAGGGTAGATACTGCGGCCAGGGAGAGAATGACCGGCGCCGCACCGGATTGCCTCCCAAGATTGCCAGTTCACTCATTTTCGTGGAATCTCCTTGCGCCCAGCCCGGCTGACTCTACGGGATGTCAACAGTCGTGCGCGTCTTGCGACCATGCGAGTGGACGATCTTTCTGCCACTAATCCGACCGCGCACGAATATGCTCACAATGTCGTAGAATTATTGGGCGGTCGCCGTGCCACAGCACTATACTTCCAGATAGTCAGGCTCGTAGCTCAGGGAGTCGCGTTTAGGCGAGGCGTGTGCGTAAGTGTCAACCGGTAAAGACAGGGGGGCTGAATGGCCAGTGCGCCGGGCATCGAGTTTTTACCCGTCGAGGAGCAGCAACTCTTCGCGCAGGAATTCCAGAAGGACGTTGAATTCATCCAACTCCTGATCCTGCTTGTCGGCAAATCCTGCGCCACGGGAAGCGTCGACATTACCTGGGCGGATGTGCAGGACGGCGTGCGGCAGGTAATCGGTACCACGCAGGCCGCCAGATCGAGCTGTTCGCGTTATCTGCAATGGACCCGGAAGGACCCCAGCCAACGCTTCTGCAACATCTTCAGCGGCTGTGGTAGACGGGCCGCCGTCCAAGCCCGACTTCGAACACATCGCGAAAGACATCAATCACCTGAGCTATGTGGATCTGGGCGAGTTGGAAAAAGCCTGCCGGTTGCTGGCCGATCAGCGCATTCAAGAGGCGCGCCTGACGCTCTGCTCCTTGCCCATGTTGGCGAACCGGCGTCTGGGCGGCAGCGCCCACGCCGGCCAGCGGACTCTGTTCTCATCGGCACTCGAATCGCTATGTTTGACGGCGTTGAAGGCCGGCTGCGAGGCCGAGAACGTTGCTCGGCTGCGTATGGATGCTCACTTGGAACTCGCCCGCGCAGCCACCGTTTATGACGTTCAGGTGGCATTTCTGGAGACTGCGGAAGCCATTGCGGAGGACATCCGGCGCCTGTTGAGCAGCAAACACGAAAAAATCTTCGCGCGCGTCCGGCAGATGCTGGACCGGCAACTCAAGGATGGGCGGCACACCGACAGGATGTCGCTGGCAGGCGCTGCCCGGACCTTAGGCGTCTCCACCGGTCACCTCAGCCGCTTGTTCCGCCGCATGACGGGGTCCACATTTCGCGACTACGTGATGTTCCGCCGCATGGAGCATGCGCGCCGCTTGCTGCTGGATCCGCTTAATAACGTGAGCACCGTCGCAGTGCGATGCGGCTTTGCTACGCCGGCATATTTCGCGCGTGTATTCCGCAAGATAGTGGGCTGGGCCCCGAGCGCGTACGCTAAGAATCCTCAAATGGCAAGAGCGGGTGCGAGACGGCGTCCGGCTCGCGCCGAACAAAGGTCGAAATGCTGAAACATCGTAATCGAACTTCCGCTATGCGTCTGATCTTAGCTTCGTTTGTCCTCACTGCGGCCGCCTTGGCGGCGCCCGGCTACAAGGCATCGGTGCGCAAGTGCGCCGGCACGATCCTCGAAAAGGGCCTGGACGTTTACGGGCCCAGGCACACGCCGATGTGGGCGGGGGTCATCGACACGCGCGATTTCACGGTCCCGGAGGCGGACGTGAGCGCACCCCGCGGAATTCGGGAGAGCGACCGCGCAGTGGGCGGCGCCAACCTTTATCACGACGTCGTGACCCTGCGCGTCTTCCATCTCTTGAGCGCCCTGACGGGCGACGCCCGTTACAGCCGGGCCGCGCGAGACTACGTGCACGCCTATCTCGATCTGGCGTCCAGCCCCGCTACCGGCGCCTTGGCTTGGGGCGAGCATCTGTACTATCACTTTTTCCGCGACGAGGTTACCGCCGAACGCAAGAACCACGAACTGCTCGAATGGACCCCGCCTTGGGATCTGCTGTGGGAGGCCGATCCGGAAGCCACGCGCAAGGAAATCGCGGCCCTCCGCTACCACTTCTATGCGGACGACCCCACGGCGCTGTTCAACCGCCATGCGAGCTGGAGCAAGGCCGAGTATCAGAAGCCGGGCGGACAGCCCTGGATCAAGCACAGCGGCCTGTACGCGCACGCCTTCATGTTCCTCTACGCCAAGACCGGCGACCAGCAATGGCTGAAATGGAGCCGGGGCACCGGCACGCTGTATTGGAACCACCGCAATCCGGCGAACAACCTTACGCTGGGCTGCATCGGCGATCCGCGCCCCTCCACGCAGGACGCATCGTCGCAAATGCCGGAGCTGGCCTATTGGCTTCATAAGGCATACCAGGTGAATCCCCAAGAGACGGTGTTCAGGGACCGTGCAATGGCGTACATGAAGGCATACAACCGTTACTTCTATGAGCCGGCGAGCCGCAACTTTCTGGTAAGCGTGGGCATGGACGGCTCGCCCAAATCGAAGCAAACCGCCACGGTGTGGAACATCGCTTACGGCGAGCCCGGTATTCTTCCCAACGGGCGGATTGAGGCGTATTTTGCGCGCGTTGAAAAAGACCCCGAATGCCTGGCCAGAGCGCGCCGCGTGGCCGAACTGGCCCTGGCAACCCCCATGCCCGAGGGTGTCTCGCTCGAAGGAGTGGCTTTCGCGCTGAATCTCAACCTGGACCTCTATGACATCACACGCGAGAAGCGTTATCTGGAGCAGGCGCGGCGCTATGCCGATTTCGCGCTGGAGAAGTTCTGGGTTTCCAATGCGCAATACGGACTTTTCGTGCGCGAAGCCGGCGACCACTACTACGAAGCCAAGTCCGCGGTAGGCGATCTGCTCGCCGGTTTGCTGCGCCTGGATCTGCGCATGCGCCCGAAGCGGAAAGATCCGGAGCTTTACGATTGGAGCTTCTGAATTACGCGCCGGGCTGCTCGCCCCGGCCTTCCCAGCGAGACTTGAACGAAAAGAATCCGCTTACGTTCTCCCACAGCAGTTGAGGGAAACTCTTGTCGAGGTACGAGCGGATGGACACGTAGCATTCATCGCACTTATTGGTGCGCGTGAATTCCTCCACCATGCGCTCGCGGTCCTCCAGTTCGTAGGACGTGAACTGCATTGAACAAGGCTGCAGCTTGCCGTGCGCGTTCACCACCAGGAAGCGCAGGCCGGCCTTGCAGCCGGGCATGCCGCCGTTGTCGAAGTAGCGGCGAGTGGCTTCGAGGGTGCTCGGCGAGTTGACCAGCCAGTTCGTACTGTCGCGGAGCCTTTCTACTTTATCCAATTCTTCGTGCAAGGTCTTGAGCTGCTCGGGTGTGTTGAGGAAGTAGTCCCGGCAGCCGGTGCGGCGCGGCGAGTAAGAACTGTAACACATGTTGACGCCCCACTCGCGAGCTTTGCTGGCCATGGGAACAATCTCCTTGAGGTTCTCGCTCGTGATGCAGCTATTGAGTACGATGTCGTCGAAGCCGTGTTTGGCCAGGCGCGGGATCAGGTCGGACAAATGGTCGTACAACCCTGGATAGCCCCGGAAATCGTCGTGGCGCCGGTCGGGAAAATCCAGGCTTACGGAAAACTGGTCGATGCCCGCTTCGCGCAGGGCGAAGTACTTCTCCTCGGTCATGTTGGACCAGTTTGAAACCAGGATCGTGTAAGGCAAGCCGCCGTCCGGCTTGATGTTGCGGACGATGTCGACCACATCGTCGCGCATGAGAGGCTCGCCGCCGGAAACCTGCACTACGCAGGGGTTCAGAACTTCGGTGTATTGCCGGTAGTCGGCGGGCCGCATGCTATAGGCGTCTTCCTTTGGGCCCCCGTGGTCGCAATGCCTGCAATAGCAGGTACAGCCGTCAGTCACTTCAAAAGAGACGACGATCGGCCGTTCGGCGATCCAGTTCAGTGAGCCGCGCCCGATAATTCTGAGGGAATCTGAGAGGGGAACCTTCCGCATCCAATGCCTTTTCTTGCGCTGCAAGTCCTTCCGCGCAAGCGCCTTACGAACCTTTGATGCTAACAGGTCCGGCAGGCGCGAAGCAACCGCACACGCGCCGTCCAGTGCGCTGCTGTGGTCAACTATTAGGTTGGTCGAACGGCTGCAACTCACGAAGGGCTGGGCCCCTTACTGGATCTTTCTCGTTCTTGGGGTGGCGAACGCAGTCCTGTACGCCAATCTGCAGCCGCTTTGGGAGGGATTCGACGAAGCGTTCCACTACGCGTTCGTCGAACACGTTGCGACGCGCGGGGCGCTGCCGGTTTTCGGCTCCACGCACGTCGCCCTTGACGTAGAAGAATCGCTCCGTCTGGCGCCGGCTGCCCCACCCGTCCGTGTGAACCTCCCTTACGTGATGACGTACTCGGAGTACTTCGCTTTGTCCGATGAGGGACGGTCGGCGCGCCGCGCGGCGTTGTGGCGTATTCCGAGTGCGTGGCGCGAGCAAGTGCTCCCGGGCGCGAACATGAACTATGAAGCGCAGCAGGCGCCGCTTGCCTACCTGGTTCTGGCGCCCCTGGACGCTTTGTGGGCCGGGACGCCGCTTGCGGCGAGAGTGCTCAGGTTGCGCCTTGTCTGCGCAATCACGGCGGTCCTGCTGTACTTCGCCGCGGCACTCCGGTTGGCGAAGTGGCTCGAGATGGACCGGGCCGCCACGTCGTTCATGCTCCTGCTGCTCTTGTCTGCGCAGATGTTCTATGGCGCGACCGCCCACGTGGCGAACGACTGGCTCTCGGTAAGCCTTTCGGCGTGGTTCTTTGCCGCCCTTGCCCGCTACCTGGATGTGCCCGCCACGAGCGCCGCGTTCTGGCTCGGATTCATCGCCGGCGCAGGGGTATTGACCAAGGCATCCTTCCTTAGCTGGGCGGCCGTGGGGGCGCTCGCGGTGCTCGCTTCGTTCTTCAACCGGCGCGCCCGTCCGGCCCACGTCTTCGCTTATGGATCGACGCTGTTTGCGCTGGCGGCACCGTGGTTTGCCCGCAACTATCATCTCTATGGCGGCCTGAGCGTGATGCAGCAGACCATGCGCGGTGCGACCATAGGCGACACCGTAAGTGCAGCACTCAGGATGCCTTGGGGAGAAACCGTCGCGGCGCAGTTGCGGGGCGCGTTGTGGACGGGCAACTCGAGTTTCAACTCGTTCTCACGCCTTACGCTCAACGTGGTGCTGACGCTGTTGGCGATGGCGTTTGCCGCGTGGCTGGTGACGCTGCGGCGTTCGCGCTGCCGGCCACTCGAACAATGGATAGCCATCGCCCTCGGCGTATTCTGCCTGGCGCTGGCCTACGCCTGCGCCGTTTTCCACGTTTCCCGGCCGGACCTGCCGAGCCTGATGCCGTGGCACACGGTGGCGGCCTTCCTGCCTCTGGCGTGCCTGCTGGCGTGCGGCCTGCGCCGCTCACGCGCCTGGGGCAAGTGGCTGGCTGCCACGCTCGCCGCCGGCTTCGTGTATCTC
The DNA here is from genome assembly GCA_964384215.1 of uncultured Solibacteraceae bacterium. Classification (GTDB taxonomy): domain Bacteria; phylum Acidobacteriota; class Terriglobia; order Bryobacterales; family Bryobacteraceae; genus JAJFUV01. Next base: position 37,011 of record CAYLLB010000039.1, read on the forward strand.
AACATTGCGACTTACGTGTTGAAGCTGATCCCGCAATATGCCGGGTGCGGCGAGGGGCACATTCGCTGGCGGGAATTCCAAACCTGCTACTGCGCCGCGGGGGATCGGACCATGCGCCTGTTGGCCGATACGGCGCTCGGGCCCGCCTGGCTGATCGGGGGGCTCACCGCTCTGGTGAGCGCACTGGCGTTGTGCCTCGGCGCGGTCACGATCGGACGCTGGTTCGGTCGGGCGGAGCAATCATGAGACTGCGCGCGGCTGCTGCGATGGAGTGGCTGGTTTGCGCCGCCATCGCCCTGCTGCCTTTGGCTTGCTGGCCGAACCTCGATCACCCGTTCGAGGGTCCGAAGTTGTTTTTGCTGGCAGTGGTGGCCGCCGCGCTGGCCGCGCATTATCTGCTGGCGCGTCCGAAGCTCGACCGGCCGCCGGACGTTTCCGGCTGGCTGTGGCTCGTGTGGCTGGCCTCCGTGGCCGTGTCCGCGCTGGCCGCGCCTTACGTTTCCCTGGAGGCGTTGCTTATCCTGACGGCCCCGGTTCCACTGGCGTTCGCGCTCGAACGCGGAATGATCTCGCGTGAGCGGGTGTGCCGGGCGATCCTCGCCGGTTCATCGGCCATGTGCGCGATCGCCGTGCTGCAGTATGCGGGAGCCGATCCGCTGCGGTGGTTGGGATGGTCGCCGGAGACATTCAGCAGCCCGCGCATGCGGGTGTACGGCACGCTTGGCAATCCGGATTTCGTGGCGGCATGGTGCGCGGGAGCGTTACCGCTGGCTGTGATGTGCGCGGGTATACGGCGGTCTGAGTTCTGGCGCCCGGCATTCGCAGGCTGGGGCGTGGTCGCGCTGCATTTGGGCGCGATGCTGGCAACCGGATCGAGAGTGTTCCTGCTGGCGATACCCGTCGCAATCACCGCCATGGCGGTGCCGCGCGGAGCCAAGCTCAGCCGGTGGTGGTTGGCTGCTGCAGGCGTGGTTCTTGTTGCGGCGGTGTGGTGCTCGCCCGGGCGGCCGCTCGGTGTGGTCCTCGATGGCCGCCTCTACCTGGCGCGCGTCGCCTGGAGCGGCTGGCGAAACATCCCGGTGGTGGGTCACGGGCCGGGCAGCTTCGAATTGCAATTCGCGAAGCAACAAACGGCATGGCTGCGAGCGCATCCAGGGGAAGGCGCCGCGTTCGCCGGCGCCGTGGATCACGCACACAACGATTACCTCGAGATGCTCATCGAGTTAGGTCCCTTGGGGCTAGGCGCGTTTCTCGCCCTGGCTGGAGCGCTTGCCTGGTGCGCGCGCCACGCTCCCAACGACGCCGTTGTGCTGGGCGCCTGGGGCGGCGTTGCGGCGCTTGCAGCGGTGGGGCTGGTGGATTTCCCCTTCCATCGACCGGCGGAATGGACTCTGCTGCTCACGTTACTGGGAGCGGCCGGGCAGAGTAAGATAATTCAGATCGGAGGAAATAACTCTTTATGACGTCGAAGCGAATCGCAACCACAGCGGTTCTAGCTCTGGCAGGATTGGCGCTCGGGCGCGCCGGCATGCAGCGCTTCCAGGAGAAGGAGCGCGTTTTGCGGGAGCAGTGCCGGGCGGAACTGCAGAAGCTGGGCATCACCCGCGCGGACGCCAAGGTGAAGTATCCAACGCCGTCGATCGGCCTGGTTACCAGCGGGTGCCTGCTGCCCGGCGGCACGGCCGAGGTGGTCGTGAAAGGGAAATTCGCCCCGGGGACGAAGTTCCTCTTTGAGAATGACAACATTGAAGTGATCAAGGAAAGCCTCGTGGGAGGTGAGTATCGGGCCACCGTGAAAGCCGCGGCGGGAGTAGGGGCGCAGAGCGCCGCGCTCGTGGCCATCACGCCGGTCACCTGCCTCACGGCGCGCGCCGAACGCGCGGTCTCCATCGGCGGTAAGTTCGAGTGGAGCTTGGATTCCGCCAACGGTTGGCACATCGTTGCGCGGAGCCCTTCCGGCAAGGCGTGCCCGGCGCAATCCGGCGGCGACGATTCGTACGACTTGCTCTTCTACCGGAAGGGCGAGGCGAATCCCTTCGAGAAGCGCAAGGCCACTCTCTATTTCGAGCCATACGGCGAGACCAACTATCGCTTCAACATCAGCGAGGAAGATCCTCAAATAACCGGCGGTGTGGAAAACATGCAGGCGCTGATGCAGAAGTTGTCGGACCCCAATATCAGCGACGCCCAGCGCGAGCAGTTGATGAAGCGCCTGGAACAGATGCAGGAGCAGATGCAGGCGAACATCCAGAAGATGAGCAGTCCGGGCTATGCGCAGCAACGGGAAGCCAGGCGCAAACAGTTCGGCTGCCGGAACATCGAGTTGTCGGTCGCGGGCGGGGCGGCGAAAGGCGCCCTGCGATGCGCGGACGCCGTGGGAACGCAGATCGGCGTGACCGGCGCCATCAAATTCCTGGGCCGCTAGGCTGAACAACCGTACACGCGGCACGGCTATGCTGTGACTATGCGAATGCTCACCGCTGCCGCTACTGTTTTGCTGAGCGTGGTTTCCGCCTTCGCGGCGCGCCAGCCGAAAGTCATCGAGAACGTCACGGTGTGGGAAGAGCCGGGCCGGTTCGGCGGATGGCCCGCCAACCACGGCATCTGGAGCTGGGGCGACGAAATTCTGGTCGGTTTCAGCGCCGCTTATTTCAAGGCCGGCGACCTGGACAGGCACCTGGTGGACAGGACCAGGCCGGGAGTGGATGGACTGGGCCGCAGCCTCGACGGCGGCCGCACGTGGAAATTCGAGACCTTCACCTCCGATGTCAAAGGCGAACCGGTGGACCTGACCGAGCCGATGGACTTCACCCATCCGGACTTCGCCATGAAGCTCAAGGCGACGAACACGGATGCGGGTGCGGCCCTGTTCTACTACTCCACCGACCGCGGCCACCGCTGGCACGGCCCGTACAAATTCCCTATGCTCGGTCAACTGGGAATCCCGGCGCGGACCGATTACATAGTCAACGGCAAGCGTGACTGCCTGGTGTTCCTGACGGCTTCGAAATCGAACCGCAGGGAAGGACGGCCTTTCTGTGCGCGCACCACCGATGGCGGCCTCACCTGGAAATTCATCTCCTATATCGGCCCCGAACCCGCCGGGTTCACCATCATGCCGTCTACCGTGCGGCTGGGGCCGGCGACACTGGTCACCACGGTCCGCCACAAGGAGAATGAGACCACCAACTGGATCGACGCGTACCTTTCCGAGGACGATGGGGCCAACTGGCGCTTGCTCGGCAAGGCGGCGCCGGACACCGGCCTGAAGAGCGGCAATCCGCCCAGCCTGTTGCGCCTGCGCGATGGACGGCTGGTAGTGATCTACGGCTATCGGTCCAAGCCCTGGGGCATTCGGGCGCGCTTCAGTTCCGACCAAGGGAAGACTTGGGGGCAAGAGTTCAATCTCCGCCCGGATGGGGCGTGGTGGGATCTCGGCTACCCGCGCAGCGTTCAACGCCCCGACGGCAAGATCGTGTCGGTCTACTACTTCATGCGCCAAAAAGACACCGAACGCTACATCGCCGCGACCATCTGGGATCCGGGCAGCGCGAAGTAGGCGCGGCTACAGCCAGTCGAACTTCTTCAGGATCGCAAAGAGAATTGCGGTCGACAGGACAATCACTCCCCCCGCCACGATCAGGCCGAAGGACGAGTCCGCGCCCGGCAGACCCTTGAGATTCATCCCATAGAAACTCGTCACGATCACCGCAGGCAAGGCGACGGTGCCCAGCACGGTCAGGACCTTCATCACGCGGTTGGTGCGGTTCGCCACGCTGGAGAGATAGATGTCGAGCGAACCAGTCAACAGGTCTCTTTGCATCTCGACGGTGTCGAGACTGCGCGAAAGGTGATCGTAAACGTCGCGGAAGAAGGGCCACATATCCTCCGCCACCCACGCGCCTGTGACGCGCTGCAAATGGGCAGCCACGTCGCGCGTGTTTGCGAGCACCCGCCTCATTTCGATCAGCCCGCGCTTCGCCGAGAAGATCCGTTCCAGAACCTCGGGCCGGGGATCCTCGAGGACTTGGTCTTCGAGCGCGTCAATCGCGTCGTCGAAGCGGTCGAGGATGGGCAGATACGAATCCACCACCCCATCCACGATGCGATACAGCAGTTGGTCCGGGCGCGCATCGGCGGCTGCGTTGCGAACGCGGTCGAGCACCTTCCGCAGCGTGGGGCCGGTGTGTTCCTCCACGGTGATTACGAAGTCGCGTCCGATGATGATGTCCAGGTCGCCGACATCCAGGTCCCCACTCTCGCCACGTTCCACCGGCTTCAATACGGTGAACAGATAATGTTCGTTCTCTTCGGTCTTCGCGCTCTGGTTGCGGTGCCGGCAGTCCTCGACGTGTAACGGGTGCAAGCCGTAACGCTCGGCCAGCCTGTCGAGTTCCGGATCCGCCGGGTCGTGGATTTCGTGCCAGACCATACTCATTAGGAATACCACCGATGGCGAGTGCATGAGCCGGCGCGGCGCGCATTCGAGAGTTGACATCCCTTGGCGGGCGTGCTTAAATCTCCAGGAGAAGGTTCAGCTTTGAGCTTCACCGGTTTCAGGCGGGGGTAATTGCAAGATTATCCTTGACTTGAGGCGTGACGCGGTGGTAAGTATAAAGATGTCCGCGTCCGGTGGAAGTGTAGCGGCATTCATCGTGTGTGAATCCCGCAAGCACAAACGCTTGAAAATAGAACGAGATAGTCGAAAGTGATCCTAAATACGGGCGGCTGTAAGGTGGAAGCCAGGGGCTGCAGGAAGGCTGAGGTTGGTCGCCGAGACCCGGAGCAGGACACGAATCGACAGAGCATCTGAGGTTCAGGTTGCAAGAGAAACTCGTCAATTCGATTTC
>CAYLLB010000040.1:0-40612 GCA_964384215.1 uncultured Solibacteraceae bacterium
ACCCAAAATGACCATAGGCGCCGCTGGGCGGCGGCCTCGGCCGGACACCTTGCGTTTCAAGTCATTTTTGGTCTACAAGCAAGAGGTGTATGAAATTCTGGAGTGCCTTCGCGAGGGCGCGCTGGTCCTCGATCTTGGTTCGCGCGAAGGCAGCTACACCGACGGCACCTACCCTGTACGGACGGTACATCTTGACATAGGCGTGCCGCAAAACAGGCAGGGAGTGTTCGTCCAGGCGGATGCCGCGCGACTTCCTTTCGCTGCGCGGACCTTCGACGCCGTCATCCTGAACCACAGCCTGGAACATATCCGGGAGCTCAAGCCTGCGTTGCAGGAAGTGGGCCGGGTGGTGCGCCGGGATGGAGCCGTTTTCGTCGCGGTGCCTGACGCCACCACCTTCTCCGACCGGGTCTATCGCAAGGTCTACCGCAACCTGGGCGGCCACGTGAACCTGTTTGATTCTGCCACCAGGCTGGAGAGGATGCTCGCCTGGTATTTCGGTCTGCCGCACGTGGCCACGCGAACCTTGCATACCTCGATGAGCTACTTGAACCGGCGCAACACAAGCGAGGCGGTCCGCCTGCGCCAGGTACGCTTCGCGGGACTGCCGGAAACGGTCCTTGCCTTGGTTGGCGCCGTGGCGCGCTGGATGGACCGTCGTTTTGGCTCGCGCCTGAGCGTCTATGGCTGGGCGTTCTATTTCGGGCGCATTGAACAGGCTGTCGACACGACGCCGCTCGAAAACGTCTGCATCCGGTGCGGGCAGGCCTTCACCGGGGAAGAACTCAAGCAACGCGGCCTCGAGCGGCGGCTCCTGGTCACGTCGTACCGTTGCGCCGGCTGCGGCGCACGCAACATATTCACGTCGCCCAACCGGCGCCGCGCCTAGAAGAAGAACTCCGATGCGCGCGGGACGCGCTGGGCGTCCACCAGCGGCCGGTTCAGGAATTCCACCAGCGGCAGCATCGCCTTGATCCGGGCCACGATTTCCGGCAGCAACTTCGCCGTGAGCGCCAATGCCGGATCGAGGACCGCGTCCACATAAATCTGCTTGTAGCGCACAAGGTCCGCCGCCGGGTGGTCTTTCTCGAATCCCTTGGGCACGCGCACGAGCTGGTCGCCGACCACCGGCCCCAACAGGCGTTTGAACACCGCGTCGCCGGTGATCCTGCGAAACTCCTCGTGGTGCCCCGCTAGGTAGTAGCGGATGAGGTTGAGCTGTTCGGATCCCGGCATGTACGCGCCCCCGGCCACCTCCACCTCCCACGGCGACACGCTGATATACAGGCCGCCTCCCACGTGCTTCGCCATGCCTCGGCGAGGGAAGATGGCGGCGATGTGCGTCTTGTATGGGGTCTTGTCGTTGCTGAAGCGCGTGTCGCGGTACACGCGGTAGATAGCTTTTTCTGGGGGATGGATGTACTCGGGGGCCAGTTGAGCCAGGCTGCGGTTCAGCGCATCCACCAGTTGCACCATGGGGCCGCGCACATACTCCAGATAGACTTCCTTGCGGGGTTGGAACCAGTCGCGCCGGTTGTTGCGTTTCAGACTCTTCAGGAACTTGAAGCCCTCTTCGGGAAATCCGGCGAACTCGGTGTTCATCGTGCGTCCTCTTCTATAATTGTACGGATGTTGGATGAGATCCCGGGCTTGCGCGTGCGCCGTGGCGCGCGACTGGCCGATTACACACGATTCGGCATCGGCGGACCGGCCGACGTCCTGGCCGAAACCGGCAGCGAAAGCGCCATGGCCGATGCTCTGCGCGCGTTGCGGGCCGCCGGAGCGCCGTACGCTGTCATCGGCGGAGGGACGAATCTCGTCGTGGCGGACGCGGGCTACCGCGGAACGGTATTGCGCTACACCTCGGAGGAGATCACCGTAGAGAGCGGGACGCTGCGCGCGAATGCCGGTGCCATGCTCGATACGGTAGTGAACTTCGCCATCTCTCGCGGGCTTGCAGGAATCGAAACCCTGGCCGGCATTCCGGGATCGCTCGGCGGCGCCGTGTATGGGAACGCGGGAGCGTACGGCCACGCCATAGCCGAACGCATCCGCACGGTGCGTTTCTTCGACGGAGAGAAGGTGCGCACAATCGATCGTGTGGGGTGCGGGTTCGCTTACCGGGACAGCATCTTCAAGCGGCGTGGAGATTGGATCGTTCTCGCCGCTGAATTCGACCTGACCCCCGCCAGCCCGGACGAACTCTCCCGAACTGCCGCAGGCATCGTCGAGACGCGCAACCGGAAATTTCCGCCCACAATGAGATGCGCCGGCAGCATTTTCAAGAACCTCCTGCTGGCAGAACTGGCTCCAGGCGTGGCAGCCCAGGTTCCGGAATCGAAAGTGCGCGAAGGTAAAGTGCCCGCCGCATTCTTCCTGGAGCAGGCCGGCGCCAAGGGGCGCTCACGCGGCGCAATCCGGGTTGCCGATTACCACGCCAACCTCGTATACAACGACGGAGGCGGCACCGCCGCCGACCTCGTCGCCCTCATCGCCGAACTGAAAGAGCGCGTCCGCGCACGCTTCGGCTTGGAACTCGAAGAGGAAGTGCGGTATCTCGGCTAAGAACGACCGGCTCTTCCGTCAGGCGGTACGCGCCCCGTTGGCCGCAAACCGGCTCAGGAAGTCCGTCGTGAAACTGCCCGCCAAGAAGTCCGGGTCCGCCAGGATGCGCTGGTGCAGCGGGATGGACGTATCCACGCCTTCGACAATGAACATCTCCAGGGCGCGATTCATGCGCGCGATGGCCTCCCCGCGGTCGCGCCCGTAAGCGATCAGCTTGGCGAGCAGCGAATCGTAGTACGGCGGGATGACACAATCGGCATATGCGGCGGTGTCCACCCTGACGCCCACGCAGCCCGGAACGTTGAATGCCGTGATGCGTCCCGGCGAAGGCGTGTAGGTGACAGGGTTTTCGGCGTTGATACGGCACTCGATGGCATGGCCGCGCAGCACCAGCGGGGAAGGCACACAAGTATCGAGTCGTTCGCCGGCGGCCAGCAGAATCTGGCTCTTCACCATGTCAACGCCGGAGATGAATTCGGTCACCGGGTGCTCCACCTGAACGCGGGCGTTCACTTCGATGAAATAGAGGCTGCCGTCCTCATCCATCAGGAATTCGACCGTGCCGGCATTGGTGTAACCCACTTCGCGCATGGCGTTGCGCAGCAAGTCGCACATCCTGGCTCGCAATTCAGGCGTGACGCAGGGCGAGGGAGCCTCCTCGATGAGCTTCTGGTGCCGGCGCTGGATCGAGCACTCGCGCTCACCCAATACCTCGACGTTGCCGTGATTATCCGCCAGCACCTGGAACTCGATGTGGCGCGGAGCGGCGATGAACTTCTCCATGTACATGTCTGGACAGGAGAAGCTGGCCGCTGCTTCCTGCTGTGCCTGTTGAAACAGCGCCGGGAGTTCCTCCGCGGTGCGAACAATGCGCATGCCGCGCCCGCCGCCGCCCGCCACCGCTTTCAACATGACGGGGTAACCGATCCGCCCGGCTACCCGAATGGCTTCCTCGGAATCCTTCAGGATGCCTTCCGAGCCCGGAACCACAGGAATTCCCGCCGCCGCCATCGCACTGCGCGCCCGCTGCTTGGACCCCATCAGGCGAATCACCGCGGGCTTGGGACCAATGAAGCGGATGCCGGACATTTCGCACACTTCGGCGAAATCGGCGTTCTCGCTCAAGAAGCCATAGCCGGGATGGATGGCGTTGACGTCGGTGATTTCGGCGGCGCTGATGACGCTGGGAATGTCCAGGTAGCTGCGGGCGCTCTTGGCGGGTCCGATGCAGATGGCTTCGTCGGCAAACCGCACGTGCAGACTGTTGCGGTCGGCCTCGGAATAGACGGCCACCGTGCGTATGCCGAGTTCCTTGCACGCACAGATCACGCGCAGGGCAATCTCCCCGCGATTGGCGATCAGGATCTTTTCAAACATACTGTCCGGCTGACAAGCGCATCAGGAGGGCTTCACCGCGTACAGCGTTTCGCCGTACTCCACTGGGTTGGAGTTCTGAACGAACCGCTTGACGATGACGCCCGCGACCTCGGCCTCGATCTCGTTCATGAGCTTCATGGACTCGATGATGCAGAGCACTTGGCCAGGCTTGACCCGGTCGCCTTCTTGCACAAAAGGCGGCGCGCCTGGAGAAGGTGATTCATAGAAAGTGCCTACGATAGGTGCTTTCACGTAAACCAGCGTCGGGTCACTCAGCGTCTCGTCCACCGCTTCGGCTTTGGCGCCATTCGGCGTCGTGGGCGCAGGAGCGGCGGGCACGGTCTGGGCCGCAACCGGCTGGGAAGCGCTAAAAGTCGGGTACGGCAGAACGAACTCGTTCTTGGCCGGCTCCGTATGCAGACGGATCTTCACGCGATCGCCACCGCGCTGCAACTCAAGCTCCGCCACGCCGGTCTCGCGCACCAGACTGATCAGTTCACGTATCTCATCCAGAGTCATTGGCTCTCACTAGTCTAGCAGCCCTGCCGTCGCATCTGGGCGGCTTCATACTTTCCTTTCTGTTCGCCTATAGAATCCGCAGTTGCTTGCTCAGTTGGGTGAGTACTTCGGCTCCATTTGAGGTTACAACAACTGTATCCTCTATCCGGATACCCCCAAAGCCCGCCACGTAGACGCCGGGCTCGATCGTCACCACCATGCCCGTTTCCAAGGTATCCTGGCTGGTTCTGCCCAGCCGGGGGCCCTCGTGGATCTCCAGGCCCACTCCGTGTCCGGTCGAATGGACGAACAACTTATCGAAACCGTATCGACGGAGCGTCCGGCGCGCCACGCGGTCCACGGTGGCTGCCGGAACACCCGGACGGACGGCTTCGATTGCAGCCATCTGCGCCTCGAGGACAGCCGCATACATTTGCCGGACCTTCCGGGACGGCTCGCCCAGATGGAGCATTCTCGTCATGTCGCTGGCATAGCCGTCCGCCAGCGCACCCATGTCGATCAGCACAAGCTGTCCTTCTTTGATTGGCGCCCGGCCAGGCCGCGCGTGGGGCAGGGCGCTGCGCCTGCCCGCCGCCACAATGGTTTCAAACGAAGAGGCCTCGGCCCCGCCTGTCCGCATCCGGTGGTCCAGTTCGGCGGCCAGATCCGCTTCTGTCATGCCGGAGCGGACACAGCCGGCAGCCTGCTCGAAGGCCCTGACGGCGATTTGCATGGAGTGCCGGATGAGCGCGACCTCGCCGGGGTCCTTCAAGCATCTTAGCTGTTCGACTGCTCCCACAACCGGATCCAGCCGGGCGCCCGGCGCACGGTTCTCGTCGAGCGTCTGAAACTCCCGATATGAGATCCGGTCCCGTTCGAAGCCCAACCGCCGCAGACGCTTGCGCCGCGCCTCCGCCATCAGGCGCTCCAGCAGCGGACCGCGTGCCACGATCACTTTGCAGCCGGTCTCCCCGGCAGCCTGAATTTCGTAACGCGGATCCGTGAACAGCGTCGTCGAGCCGGCCGAAACGAGCAGCGCGCCGTTGTCGCCCGTGAATCCGGACAGATACCGCACATTGGGCGCGCTGGTGACGACCAGGGCATCCAGCTTATTCGGGGCGAGCATCGAGGCAAGCTGTTTACAGCGTTGGCGAAAGTCCATCGAAGGATTCGCATTGTACCATCTCAGCAACCGGGCGGTGCATTACAATAGCGGAATATGGCCGATATGATGGTTCGTCCGACGCTGAAACTGGTCCGGTTCTTGAATTGGGTGACGTTCCTGCTGGCGCTGGCCATTCTGATTTATATCCAGAACAGTGCCACCAGCCGCGACTGGTGGATGCTCGTCTTCCCCGCCCTGATCTTCGTCTGCGCGATCTGCCTGCAAATCAAGCGGCGCTTCACCGTGATGACGGTCCTGGGAGACAAGCTGCGTTACGAGACCGGCGTCTTTTCGAAAGTCACGCGCAACATCGCGGTTTCGAAAGTCCAGGACGTGCGCGTTGAGCAGTCAATCTGGCAGCGGATCTTCGGCGTGGGCACCCTCTCCATCGAAACCGCTGGCGAAACCAGCCGCCTTACGATTTGCGGAATCGATCACCCTCAAGAGGTTGCTGAACACATCCTGGATGCTTCCCAGGCCGGCGACAAGAAGGACAAGGGCAAGCAGTTATGAGTGAACGAAGCCTGGCCGGCCGCGTTGCTTTGATTACGGGCGCGAGCCGCGGCCTCGGCAAGAACATCGCGCTGGCCCTGGGTGGAGCGGGCGCGGAACTGGCCCTGGTGGCGCGCGACAAGGAAAAGCTCGCCGAAACAGCTGCCCAGGTTCGCGCCGCGGGCGGCACGGCGGAAGTCTTCCTGGCCGACGTCTCCAGCGAACCACAGGTGCTCGAATTGGAGCGCGCCGTCATCGCACGTTTCGGCAAGGTCAACATTCTGGTGAACAACGCCGGCATCAACATACGGAAGCCGGTGGTGGAGTTCACGCTTGAAGAGTGGCGGCGCGTCATCGACACGAACGTGACCAGCGTGTTCTTGCTTTGCCGGTCGTTCGTGCCGCACATGAGGGGATATGGTTACGGCCGCATCCTCAACCTAACGTCCATGATGAGCCATGTGGCGCTGCCTGGCCGCACCGCTTACGCGGCCAGCAAGACTGGGCTGCTGGGCTTCACGCGGGCACTGGCGCTTGAACTGGCGCCCGACGGCATCACGGTGGTCGGCATCAGCCCCGGCCCATACGCGACGGAGATGAATCTGCCGCTCATCCAGAACCCGGAAGTGAACCAGGAGTTCATCTCTAAACTTCCGGTGGGACGCTGGGGTAAGGTCGACGAGGTCGGCCAACTCGCTCTGTACCTCTGTTCGGAAGCGGCCGGCTTCATCACCGGCACCGACATCCTGATGGACGGTGGCTGGTGCGCGCAGTAGACGGCGAGATCCTGCTGGCGGATACCCGACTGCGGGAACTCACGCGGCGCATTCTTCTGGCAGCCGGCGCATCCGCCGGCGGCGCCGCGCTGGCTGCGGACGCCATGGTGGAGGCCAATCTGCGCGGAGTGGATTCCCACGGTGTACAATTGCTCGCCGCCTACGTGAAGCAGATCGAATCGGGCGGCATCGACGGCCAAGCCGAAGGCCGCGTGGTGAGCGAAAGCGGCGCCACCATGGTCTACGACGGCGAGAATGCCATGGGCCACGTCGTCTCCGACAATTGCTGCGCCCACGCAGTGCGACTGGCGCGCTCGCATGGTTTGGGCATGGTAGTTGTGCGCAGTTCGAATCATTTCGGCGCGGCGGCTTACTGGGCACAGAAGATCAGCAAGCAGGGCATGATCGGCATCGTCATGTGCAACTCGTCGCCGCGGGTTCCGCCTTGGCAAGGCAAACAGGGACGCTTCGGCACCAACCCTTTGTGCGTCTCCCTGCCGGTTGAGCCGCCGGATTCCTGGCTGCTCGACATGGCTACCACCACCGTCGCCGCCAACAAGATTTACAACCTGGTGGCCAAGGGCGGCGACACGATCCCGGCGGGATGGGCCATGGACTCCGAAGGTGTGCCGACAACGGACGCCCGGGCGGCGATCCAGGGCCTGTTGATGCCTCTTGGCGGGTACAAGGGCAGCGGCTTGGCCATGATGGTGGAGATTCTCTGTGCGGTGCTCAGTGGTGGCGCGATGAGCACTAATGTCGGAGGACTCTACATCACTGAACGGCGCTCGGGCACGAGCCAGATGTTCCTGGCGATCGACGTCCGCCGGTTCATGCCGCTCGAGGAATTCGCCGCGCGCGTGCGCCGTCTGGTGGCGCACACCAAGACCGCAGCCCCCGCGAAAGGCTACGACGAAGTGCTGGTGGCGGGCGATCCGGAATGGCGTGCCGAACACCACCGCCGCCGCGAAGGAATCCCCCTGGCCGAGGATGTCTGGCAAAATATCGCGTCGCTCGCTGCGCGCCTCGGTGTCGCGGTCGAGTAAGCCCCCCGCTCGAACTCCCCGCGTTGCTACAATGACGCTCGATGCGTCTCCTCGTCACTTTTTTCTCGTCTCTCGCAATGCTGCTTGCGGCGAATCCTGCCCTTCTCCGTGCCCCTTGGCCCGCCAAGTGGGCATCGCATCCGTCGGCTAACCGCGGGTTCGGTGTCTATCATTTTCGCAAGAGCTTCACGCTTTCTGAAAAACCCGCCTCGTTCCTCGTGCACGTTACTGCCGACAACCGCTACGAGCTTTTCGTCAACGGAACCAGGGTGGCGATGGGTCCCTCGCGCGGCGACCTGGCGCACTGGCGTTATCAGACGCTGGACCTGGCGCCACACATGACGGCTGGCCGCAACGTCGTGGCTGCGGTGGTGTGGAATTGGGGCCGCTATGCCCCGGCCGCGCAGATCTCTAACGAAACGGCCTTCCTGATGCAAGGCGACGGATCGAACGAATCCGTGATCAACACGCCCGAAGGCTGGAAGTGCATCGCTGACGAAGCCTACTCGCCGCTGGACCGGCACCGTCCCGGTTATCCGGCCGGCGTGCTGGCCGGGGCGGGCGAAACCGTGGACGGCACGAAGTACCCGTGGGGCTGGCAGACGCCCGCCTACGACGATTCGAAGTGGGCCGCCGCCGTTGTAACCGGCAATGCTATGCCGTACGGGGTCCGCAACGACGTAGACCGGTGGTTCCTGGTGCCCGATCCGCTACCGCCGCAAGAAGATTCTCCGCAGCGCTTGGCGCGTGTTGTCCGCGCCGAGGGCGTGGAAGTTCCACCCGGCTTCGCAAGTGGTAAGGCGCCGTTGGAGGTTCCCGCCAACAGCAAAGCCGTCATCCTGCTCGACAACGCAGTTGTCACCACCGCCTTTCCCGAATTGACCGTATCCGGAGGGCGTGGCGCCAAAGTAGAGATGGTTTATTCGGAGTCGCTTTACAAGCCCGTCGCCGGACAGCAGGAATCCCGCTGGCCCAAAGGCAATCGCGACGAAACCGAGGGCAAGGTAATCCTGGGCATGGCGGATGTGTATGTATCCGGCGGCGGCGCGAGGCGTACCTGGAGACCGCTGTGGTGGCGCCCTTACCGTTACGTGCAGTTGGAGATCCAGACGCAGGGAGATCCGCTGATGGTTCATGATTTCTCGGCGCGCTTCACCGCCTACCCGTTCAAGCACGAGGCGCTTCTCGAAACCGCCGATCGGGGGCTGCAGGCTATCTTCGAAACCGGCTGGCGAACCGCGCGGCTCTGCGCGCACGAAACATACATGGATTGCCCCTACTTCGAGCAAATGCAGTACGTGGGCGACACGCGCGTGCAGGGGCTGATCTCGCTCTACATGTCCGGCGACGACCGCCTTCTGCGTAACGCCATTCAACAATTCGACGACTCACGCATCTCCGACGGAATCACTTACAGCCGCTACCCCTCGAACGTGCCGCAGTTCATCCCGACATTCTCGCTGCTGTGGATCAACATGGTGCACGACTATTGGATGCACCGCGACGACGCCGAATTCGTGCGGGCTCGTCTGCCCGGCATCCGCGCCGTGCTGAGTTGGTTCGAGGACCGCCGCCATCCGTCCGGTTTGGCCGGAGCCATCTCCTGGTGGCCGTTCGTCGACTGGAACCCCACTTGGCGGCACGGGAATCCGCCGGGTTCGGAGACCGGCGAGTCCGTGGTAGTGAGCCTGCAATGGGCAGGCGCGCTGCGCGCCGCGGCGGACCTGGAAGCGGCGCTGGGCGACCGCGTACTTTCGGAGCGCTACCGCTCGCGCGCCGAATCGATCGTCGCCCGCGTGAGGGCCACGGCCTGGAACGAGAGCCGCGGCGTCTTCGCCGACACGCCCGAACAGAAAACCTTCAGCCGTCAGGGCAATATCCTCGCCCTGCTCGAAGGCGCCGTGCCTGCGGCGGAGCAAAGGGCCTTTGCGGAGAAGCTGTTCGAGGACAACTCGCTCACGCCGATTACGTTCTACTTTCGCCACTACCTGTCGCGCGCTATGCTCAAAGCCGGGCTCGGGGAACGCTATATCGAGCAGTTGACTCCTTACCGCGAGATGTTGGAACAGGGCTTCACGACGTGGCCCGAAACGCCGGGCGAGGCGCGCTCGGATTGCCACGCCTGGAGCGCCAGCCCGAACTACGAACTGCTGTCTACGGTGGCGGGCGTGCAGCCGAACGAGCCGGGATTCCGGTCCGTCCTGATCCGGCCGCACCTGGGCCCGCTGCCCGCGCTGCGTGCGCGAGTGCCGCATCCGCGCGGCGCTATCACGGTGGACCTCAAACGCAAGGGCAACGCCCTCACCGGAACCATAACGCTGCCCCAGGGGCTCACCGGCCTGTTCGAGCACGGCGGGCGCCGCGTCATGCTGAAATCAGGGCCAAATTCGTTGTAGCGGCTCCCGGGAACTGTACAATAAGACAGGAGCGGGCTTGCCACAGGCCACGTCTTATGGGATCAAGTGAGAATCTGGCTCGCGTGCTGGTCGTCGACGACGAAGAGAACCAGCGCACCGCGCTTGCCACCATGCTCAAGGCGTGGGGCTTCGCCTCGGAGTCGGCCGCGGACGGCCTTGAAGCTCTGGAAAAGTTGAGCGAGTTTCCCGCCCACGCGGTCATTACCGACCTGATGATGCCGCGCCTGGATGGAGTGGGATTCCTTGAAAGGTTGAAGGCGCATCCCAGCCCCCCGCCGGTCATCGTTCTGACCGCATTCGGAAACCTGGAAACCGCCATATCGACGGTGCACGATTTGGGCGCGTTCTGGTTCCTGGAGAAGCCCTTCCAGCCGCAGGCGCTGCGAATGCTGGTGGATCGCGCTGTCGCGCAGAGCCGCCTCAAGGAGCAGACCGACTCGCTCACGCGGCAGTTAAGCTACCAGGGCGTACTCGGCGAACTGGTGGGTGGTTCGCGGGTCATGCAATCCGTGTTCTCCCTGGTGCGCCAGGTGGCGCCGAGCCGTGCGGCGGTGCTGTTGCTCGGCGAGAGCGGCACCGGCAAGGAACTGGCCGCCCGGGCGATTCACGCCTTGAGCAACCGGCGAGTCCAGGGATTCGTCGCGGTGAACTGCGCGGCGCTGCCGGAGACGTTGATCGAAAGCGAATTGTTCGGCCACGAGAAAGGCGCCTTCACCGGTGCGCTCGAACGGCGTTCCGGCTGTTTCGAACTGGCCGACGGCGGGACGCTTCTGCTGGATGAAATCGGCGATATGCCGATGGCTACGCAAGCCAAGCTGTTGAGGGTGCTCGAGGATTCGCGCGTGCGTCGCCTGGGCGGCAAAGAGGAGATCCAGGTGGACGTGCGCGTAATTGCGTCCACCAATAAGAGCCTGGAAGAGGCCATGAAAAAAGGAACGTTCCGCGAGGACTTGTTCTATCGCCTGAACGTATTCCCCATCACGCTGCCGCCTTTGCGCGAGCGCCGCGAGGACATCCCAGCCTTGTGCGCCGCGCTGCTCGCCGACCTGAACCAGAAACACGGCTGCCGGATCACCGACGTGAGCCAGGAAGCGCTGGACCGCCTCTCGTCTTACCCTTGGCCCGGAAACGTTCGCGAGCTGCGCAATGTGTTGGAGCGCGCCGTGATTCTGGCCGGCGATGGCACCATCGCGAAAACGCACCTGGGACCGCCGCTCGTAGAGGCGACGGCGGCGCCTCCGCAGGCGGCCAATGAAGAGATGAACGTAGTGCTGAGTGTGGGCACCACGGTCGAGCAGGCCGAGAAGGCCCTCATCTACCGCACGCTCGCGTATACAAAGAACAACAAGACGCGTGCGGCAGAAATTCTCGGTGTAAGCGTCAAAACACTCTTCAATAAGCTGCGCGATTACGGCGCGCGCGAGGTAGAGTCATAGCCGCTCCGATTACAGCCGCACCCGCCCCCACACCGCGCGGCGCTCCGGCGCACGCACATGGCTTCCGCGCCCTGCCTTTGAAGCTCCGCTTAATGGCGCTTATCGTCGCGTTGATGACCGCCGTGGTCGTCACCTTGTCGCTGCTCTACCTCAACGGCGTGATGGAAGCATGGTCCGCCGGCGTGCTGGAACGTGCCGAACTGGCCGGCCAGCAAGTGAAGACGGTTCTGCTCGAACGGGTCGCGGAGCGGTCCGCGCAGCAGCCCGTTCCGCCGGCGACGCTGGAAGAGAGCAAGCGTTTGTGGAGTGAGATCATAGCCGACGACCGCGCCGTTGCGACCATGCTCGAACGCACCATGGCATACGGACGCGCCATCGTGGAGATCAACGTCGCGGGAGAGGACGGGCGGATCCTGGCCTCTTCCAATCCCACCCGCAAGGGCGCCAGGCTCGCTCCCCTGCCCGGGTTTGCCCTCTGGCGCTCAACCAATTCCCTCGCGCGCTTGGGCGATGTGCTCACTCGCAGCCGGGACTTCGCTGTAGTCATACCGTTGGGGGTGAGCGAGCAGCCACGGCCTGTGTTTCTGATCCAGATCGCCGTGTCCTCTGTGCTTCTGCGCGACGCCCTTGCGCCACAAGTGCGCAACCTCGTGGCGGTCTCACTCTTCAGCCTGGCGCTGGCCATCGTGCTGGCGCTGGTCACGGCAAACCTTGCGCTCCGTCCGCTCAATCGCGTGGCGGAAATGATTGACCGGTTGCGCGCTGGCGGCCCGCCGGCGCCAGCAAGGAGCGCTTCGCCCCGAACGCCCGAACTCGCTGTCGTCGAATCCAAGTTGAACCTCCTGGGCGAGCGCCTGCGCATGGATCCGCTTGAAGCAATTTCGCGCCTCACTAGCGGTGTAGCGCATGAGATCAAGAATCCACTGAACGCGATTGCGCTCCGGTTGGAGATACTCCGCAGTCTCGTCACTACCCAGACTCCGGAGGCCGGCCCGGAGATTGCGTTGATCTCGAAGGAGATCATGCGCCTGGATCGCGTGGTAAAGATGTTCCTTGATTTTACGCGCCCGCTGAAACTGGACTTCAAGGAAGTGAATCTGGGAACTCTGGCCCGGGAAGTGGCCGCATTAGTCGCTCCGGAGGCAAGCCGCCGCAACGTTTGCATCGAAATTTTGGCGCCGCCCGAGACCATTATCGTCCGCGCCGATCCGGATCACCTGAAGCAGGCGCTGTTGAACGTGGTGATGAATGGAGTCGAAGCGATGGCGGGGGGTGGCACGTTGCGCATGGAATTGGCGCGTGCCGCGAACCAGGCTCTTGTCCGCGTCATCGATCAAGGCCCGGGCATCCCGGCGGAATTACGGGACAAGGTGTTCCGGCTCTATTTCACGACGAAGGAGAAAGGGTCGGGCATTGGACTGGCCATGGCGTTCCGGGCCGTGCAGTTACACGGCGGCACTATTGATCTGGCAGATACCCCGGGCCATGGCTGCACGTTTATATTGAAATTACCGGCACAGGGTGCCTCATGACGAAGCGGCTCCGGTTGTTGATCATCGTGGCGATGGCTCTCGTCCTGCTTCTCGCTCCGGGTTGCTGGCCCTTCGGCAAGAAGCGGGCGAAACAGCTTCCGCCGACGCGCATTCCGCCGGCACAACCGCGAGAGCAGGAGAAGGTGGAAACGCCGGCGCCTCCAAAGATCCAAAGCGAGCCGCCGCCTGCGGCGCAAACCCCTCCATCCTCCATCGAGGCGCAAGGCAAGCTCCCCGCTCCGCCGCCTCCGCGCTCTTCGAAACGCAATAGGCGCGCCAAGCACTCTACGGTCGCGGAGGAGCCGCCGGCGGCTCAAGCCCCTCCCGCAGGGGCCCCATCGGCGGCTCCGCAACCGCGCCTCGGGGAAATGCTCAGCCCCGAGGAATTGCGGGAGCATACCAGGAACTACGCCTACAGCTTGCGTGAAACACAGCGTATGCTCGCGCAAATTCTGAAACGCAACCTGACGGCCGATCAATCCCAATCCGCCGCCAGGATTCGAACCTTCCTGGCACAGGCCGAGGAGTTGCGCCGGTCGGACCTGGTGGCTGCTGTCAACCTGGCGCGCCGCGCCGAACTACTGGCCAGAGACCTTCTGGGCCAACTGCCTTGATGGCGCCTCCACCGAGGCGTTCTGTTTCTCTAATTGTTGGAGAGCATTCGATCCCGGCACGTAAATGCGTACCGCCACACGGCGGTTCTGCGCCCGGCCCGCGGGCGTGCTGTTGTCGGCCGCTGGAGTTTCCTGGCCAAGGCCCAGCACGTGCACGCGGCGCAACGGCACATTGTGCTTGACCGTGAGGTACCGCGCCACTGCTTCGGCTCGCCGCTGGCTCAGGCTCAAGTTGAGCGCGCGATCCCCCGTGCGATCCGTGTAGCCTTCGAGTTCCACCACGTAACGATCCAGCGATGCCATCTGGCTCGCCAACTCGTCCAGGATGGCTTTGCCTTGCGGCGTAAGCTCGCTGCTGTTGAGCCGGAACAAAACCGACTTTTCCGCGTGCAGTTCCAGTTTGTCCTGTTCCTCTAGCGCCCGTTCCAGCAGGCTGGCACGGCTCAATCCCTTTTCGGCGAGCGTGCGGGCTTCGTCGGCGCTAAGGCCCGCCCTCACGGCTTTCCCCTCGGCACGCTGGGCGTTCTCGTTGGCGGTAGTCGCCTTGGCGTCGGTGTCTGACAAGTGCTCCTTGGTACGAGACAAGTCGTTTTCCAAGCCCTCGATCCCGCCCGCGAGTTCCTTATCCTTGTCCGCAGTCCTCTTGTCGATCTGGCTGACTTTGGCATCCAGTGGAGCTACAGTCGAACGCACGTAGCGCTTCGTCGCGCAGCCCATTGTCATCATGCCAAGCAATGCGATGGCGGCTACCCCGAATGACCGAACACGATTGATTTTCATACATTCTCCTTCTGGTCGGGAACCGTCTTTGTCTGAGGAAGCTGCCTCGGAAACGTTGGCGGATTTACCATCTGTAACCGGTAATTCTTACCGGAACACCCGCCATGAACACTTCGTTTCAAGGGTTCGCGACCGTGCATACCATGGATCTAAGCAAGTGGGTGGCCAAGCGCCGCCGGGCGTGGTTGTAGAATGGCCGGTAGCATCCATGACACACACAATGAGAGTCGTGCTCTTCCTTCTCCTTCTCGCGCCGCTTGGCGCGCCTGCTGCCGGCCAGACACCGCCCCGCCGCGGGGAATGGATGCGTCAGGCGGGCTTCGGCGTCTTCATGCATTACCTGGCCGACAAGCCCGATCTGAGCGTTGATGAATGGAACCGCCTAATCGACGGTTTCGACGTTGAAGGACTTGCCGCGCAGCTTTCCAGCGTCCAGGCGCGGTACTTCTTCATCACTCTCGGGCAGAATTCTGGACATTACCTTTCGCCCAACCGCACCTACGACGAGATCGTGGGCATTCAGCCGAGCAAGTGTTCGGGGCGCGACCTGGTTGCGGACCTGGCCGCGGCACTCACCAAGCGCGGCATCCGCTTAATGGTGTATTTGCCCGCAGGCGCACCGGACCGGGACGAGGTGGCCATGCGCAAGCTGGAATGGCGTACAGGCCCTTACCGCAATGCGGAGTTTCAGAAGAAATGGGAGCGCGTGATCGCCGAGTGGTCCACGCGCTGGGGTAACCGCGTCTCGGGTTGGTGGTTCGACGGCTGCTACTGGCCGAACGCCATGTACCGTTCGCCGCAGCCTCCCAATTACGCCAGCTTCGCCGCCGCGGCAAGGAAAGGAAATCCGGATTCGTTGGTAGCTTTCAATCGCGGCGTGGTCCATCCCATTCACCCGGAGTCGGCGGAGGAAGACTACACGGCGGGAGAAACCGACAATCCCGAGATGATCAGCCGCAACGGCAAGTTCTGGGAAGACGTATCGCAGTTCCACGTGCTCACCTACCTCGGCAAATGGTGGTGCGGCGCGCCGGCGCGCTTTTCCGACGCCGACGTAGTGCGCTTCACGAGGATGGCGCTTGCGCGCGGCGGCGCGATCACCTGGGACATCCCGCGCGACGCCCGGGGTCTCATCCCGGAACCGTTCCTGCGCCAACTCAAGCTCGCCGGGGCGGAGGCGGCATCGGGGCGGCCTCCGAGGTAATCTTAAGCTACCGGGCAGCCTCGATCTTCTCGACTTTGATGATCCCGGTCTTCTCGTATAGGATCCCGGCCACCTTAACTTTCTTCGCGGCGAACTTTTCGGGCGTTTGCTGGTCGCTCAGACGGTACACCTTCTTGCCGTCGTAGAGCGCGTACTTGGCGCCGTGTTTGACGCATTCCCTCACGCACTTCTCATCCGGGGAAACGCCCATGTGCTCGTGATCGGCGCCGCACATGGTATCGGTAATTACGCCCACGAACGTGCGCGTGTCAGCGGCTGCAAGCAGGCCGGCGGCCAGCAAAAGGGTAGTGATGGTTTTCATTGGATTCTCCTGATTCGGTTCTGATTGATCCGCCACCAGAGGTCGTTGTAGCGGTCCTCGGTGAGCGGTTGTTTGAGTTGAAAGTGAAAGCTCTTCAAGCCTCCGTAGCCGGTTTTGGAACGTTCGTACGTGGCGACGGTGAACTCGAACGGTCCTGCACTGCTGATGTTGTCGAGGTCGGAGTAGCGCCAAGTGCGTGATGCGCCCGGCTCAGCGGTCTCGAACGCAACGCGATCGGTGCTCACCACGAGCGTTCCTTGCGCGCCCTTCACCCGTCCGGTCCGTTTCGCCGGCAACTTCCAGAGGATTAGGTTCTGCTCATCCGCCAGCGCGGCGACCAGCCGCTGGTGGAGACGATTCTTCAATAGCTGATACGCGCTTTCGAAAGAAGCGCCGACTGGTAGAGTGAACTCGAAGCTGCGATCTGCGCCCAACAGCCACTTGCGGTCCTCGTAAGTCAGCACGGTCATCCGCCGTGGCTCGATCTTGAGTTGCTGGATGTCGGAGAACTCCCAGCGCCACCCGTGTGGCTTCTTCGACGGCTTACCCTCGAAAGCAATGCCTTGCTCATCGACGCGCAGGACGCCCTGGCAGCCTTTGCGCAGGTGCTCGTGGCGCACCTGGAAGCGCAATTCGCCGTCAGCAAACGCGCGAGCCGCAAGCAGGATCACGAAAGCTGTTTCTTTAATTCGAAGTGCCATTTCCAAACCTCGTAAATCGCGGGATAGACCACCAGTTCCAAAAGGAAGCTCGTGAAGATGCCGCCCACCATAGGCGCGGCAATGCGCTTCATCACGTCGGCACCGGTGCCGGTTGACCATAAGATGGGCACCAGGCCGGCGAACATCGTGGCGACGGTCATGAACTTCGGCCGCATGCGGCGAACGGCGCCGTCGAGGATGGCTGCCTGCAGGTCGGCGAGGCTGCGGAGGCGTCCCTCACGGCGCGCGCGATCGTAAGCCAGGTCGAGGTACAGCAGCATGAACACGCCCGTCTCCGCATCCACTCCCATGAGCGCGATCAGCCCCACCCACACCCCGATGCTCATGTTGTAGCCGAGCGCCCATAGGAGCCAGATCGCCCCGACGGCGGAAAACGGCACCGCCAGCACGATGATCAACGTTTTGGTGACTGATCTCGTGTTGAGATAGAGCAGCAGAAAGATCAGGAAGAGGGTCAGCGGCACGATGACCAGCATCCGCGCCCGCACGCGTTCCATGGCTTCGTACTGGCCGCTCCATGCGATGGAGGCTCCCGGCGGCAGTTTCAGGTGTTCACGTATCAGGCGCTTCGCCTCGTCGATGTAGCTGCCGACGTCTCGACCCGCGACATCGACATACACATAGCCGGTGAGCAGGCCGTTCTCGTTGCGGATCATCCCCGGGCCGGCCACTTTGCGCACGTCGGCTAATTGGGCCAGCGGCACTTGCGCCGCGCCGTTCATGGCTGGCACCAGCGCGCGTCCGAGTGCGTTCACGTCCCCGCGAAAGTCGCGGAAATAGCGCACATTGACCGGGTAGCGCTCCCTGCCCTCCACCGTCGTGGTCACCGTCTCCCCGCCGATGGCGTTCATGACCACCGTTTGCGCGTCCTCGATGGTGAGCCCGTAACGCGCCAGCGCGTCGCGCTTCCAGTCGAGGTCCAGGAAATATCCGCCGCTGGTGCGCTCGGCGAAAACGCTGCGGGTGCCGGGAACGCGCGGCAGCAGCATCTCGACCTCCGCGCCCACGCGGTCGATAGTCGCTACATCGGAGGCGGAGATCTTCAGTCCAACCGGCGTCCGCACGCCGGTTGTCAACATGTCGATGCGCGCCTTGATCGGCATGGTCCAGGAGTTAGCGATGCCCGGAATCTGGAGCGCCTCGTTCAATTGATTGGTGAGTTCCTCCGTCGAGATGTGGTCCGGCGTGACGCGCCGAAGTGCGCCGACAAGCCACCCGGGCGCCCAGTTCGTGTACCAGGTCTCGACCTTCCGCCATTCACTCTTCGGCTTCAACGTGATGACGGTTTCGAACATGGAAAGCGGCGCAGGATCCGTGGATGTATCCGCGCGCCCCGCCTTGCCGAAAACCCGGTCGACTTCCGGGAACTGTTTGATGATGCGGTCCTGGACCTGCAGTACGCGCTCGGCCTCCGCAATCGAAATGCCCGGCAGCGTCGAGGGCATGTAGAACAGGCTCTCCTCGTCGAGCGGAGGCATAAACTCGGAACCCAGTTTCTCGAAGACAGGCACCGTCGCGACGACCATCGCGATCGCGCCCGCGATGACGAACCACTTCCAGCGCAGCGACCATTCCGCCACCGGGTGGTAAAGCCGGATCAGCATGCGGCTCACCGGATGCTTTTCTTCGGAGTGAATCTTCCCCACCAGCACTGCGTTTGCGGTCCTGCATAGCCAGCGTGGGCGGAAGTCGAAGTTGCGCGCGTGGGTGAATATCAGCCGCAGTGCCGGGTCGAGTGTGATGGCTAGCACCGCCGCCACAATCATGGCGAGATTCTTGGTGTAAGCCAGCGGCTTGAACAAACGCCCTTCCTGCGCCTCCAGCGTCAGCACCGGCAGGAAGCTCACCGCGATCACCAGCAGGGCGAAGAAGCTCGGTCCACCCACTTCCTTCACCGCACTGATGACGACTTCGTGGTAATCGCCCGGGCGCCCCTCGCGCTCCCATTCTTCGAGCTTCTTGTGCGTTTGCTCTACCACAACAATGGCGGCGTCCACCATGGCGCCGATGGCGATGGCGATCCCGCCGAGCGACATGATGTTCGATGTGATCCCCATGGCGTTCATCGGGATGAACGAGATCAGGATGGCGATGGGGATGGTAAGCACCGGGATGATGGCGCTCGGAATGTGCCAGAGAAAGAGGAAGATCACCAGCGAGACGACGGTCAACTCCTCGATCAATGTGGACTTCAGGTTCTCGATCGAGCGCAGGATGAGCTCGGAGCGGTCGTAGGTGGTGACCAGTTTCACGCCGGCGGGCAGCCCCGGTTCGATTTCGTGCAGCTTCGCTTTCACGCGCTGGATCACGTCGAGCGCATTCTCGCCTTGCCGGATCACCACAATGCCGCTCGCGACGTCGCCGGTTCCATCCAGATCCGCAACGCCGCGCCTGATATCGGGTCCCAAGGTCACCCGGCCCACGTCTTTCACGCGGATGGGAACTCCGCCAGGACCGGCCGCCAGCGCGATGCTTTCGAGGTCCGCCTTCGATCGAGCATAGCCGCGCCCTCGCACCATGTACTCGGCCCCGCTGAACTCGACCAGCCGTCCGCCCACATCGTTGTTCGAAGCGCGCACGGCTTCGACGACCTTGGAAATCGGCACGCCGTAGGCGCGCAGGCGGTTTGGGTCCACGTTCACCTGATACTGGCGCACGAAGCCGCCGAGTGGCGCCACTTCGGCCACGCCCGGCACCGATTTCAAGTGATAGCGCAGATACCAATCCTGCAACGACCGCAATTCGGCCAAGTCGTGCCGCCCGCTCTTATCGACCAGCGCGTACTGGAACACCCAACCAAGGCCGGTCGCGTCCGGCCCCAGTTCGGTGGACACCCCCTGCGGCAGCTTGCCAAGGATCGGTGAGAGATATTCGAGCGTGCGGGAGCGCGCCCAATAGATGTCGGTCCCTTCATCGAAGATGATGTAGACGAACGAGAACCCGAAGTCCGAAAAGCCTCGCACGGCCTTCACCTTCGGCGCGCCCAGCATGGCGGTAACGATCGGATAGGTGACCTGGTCTTCGACGATGTCCGGGCTGCGGTCCCATCGCGAATACACGATCACCTGCGTATCGCTCAGGTCCGGGAGGGCGTCGAGCGGGATGTGGTGCATAGACCACCAACCGGCCGCCGTCGCCGCCGCCACCATCAGCAGCACGATCAGCCGGTTGCGCCCGGAGAATTCGATAATTCGGTCAATCATGCGCGTGCTCCCCGTGCGCCATCCCCGGCATGGGCGTCTTCAGGCGGCTCTCCGAATCGAGTAGGAAGTTTCCCGAGGCGGCTACGCGCTCCCCCGCCTTGAGTCCGTTCAACACCTCAATGCGGTCGCCTACCACCATACCCGTCGTGATGCGCCTAGCTTCGAAGTAACCGTTGCCGTGATCGACGTACACAGTTTTGGCGAGGCCCGTATCCACGACGGCATCGCTCGGCACAGTCAACCGGTTACCTGTGCCGATGGGGAACTCGACGTCCGCGTACATATCCGGTTTCAGCACAAGGCTCCGGTTGGCTACCTCGATGCGTGCCTTGACAGTGCGCGTCACGGGATCTACTTGCGGCAGGATGTAACTCACGCGGCCCGCTATCCGCATACCCGGCGAGTAGGAAAGCGAAACCACGGCAGGTTGCCCCAAGCGGACGCGCGGCGCGTCCATCTCGAACACGTCCGCAAGAACCCACACGCGACTCAAATCCGCCAGCGTGTAAAGTTCCGTTTCCGGCGTGATGCGCTGGTTAGGAAACGCGTTGCGCGTGATGATATAGCCGGAAGCCGGTGCGTACAACGTCACACTGCGAATAGGCTTGCCGGTGCGTTCCACTTCCCGGATCTGCGCTTCGCTCAAATCCCAGAGCTCCAAGCGTCGCCGCGCGGCTTCGATGAGCGAGGTTGTATCACCGTGCACACTTTGCATGCTGCTGTGCGCCAGGTCGTGTTTCGCGCGCAATGCCAGCAGGTACTCCTGTTGGCTGGCCAGCATCTCTGGGCTGTAGAGAGTGAGGAGCGGTCGCCCCTTTTCAACCAGTTGGCCGGTGAAATCGGCGAACACCTGCTCGATCCAGCCATCAATGCGGGCATGGACTCGCGTGATGCGGGTCTCGTCGAAGCTCACTTTACCGACGCTGCGGATTGTGTCGGTCGCCGACGTGTATTCGGCTTCGGTAAGCCGCACGCCGGCTAGCTGCCGTTTGTTGTCCGGCACCTGGAACGCACCGGGCGGAGGCTCGTCGGCGTAAACAGGTTTCAGTTCGTTGCCTGTTTCCGGATTCAGGCCGGGCTTGTCCGAGCGGTGGTTCGCATCCTGAGGGTCCACGTAATAGAGGATCTTCCGATCCGTTTTCGAGGACTCCGCCGCGCCGCCTTCTTCGTAAACCGGCTCCAGGCGCATCCCGCAATCAGGCGCGATGCCTGGTTTGTCGGACTTGTACGCCGGGTGCATCGGATCGACGTAGTAGAGGATCCTGCGGCCGGTCTTGGCCCCTGCCCCGCTTCCGTCTCGGCTGGCGAACCACCGGTTGTAACCGTAGCCGCCGGCGAAGCCTGCCGCGGCGATAACGACTGCGAACACAATCTTGGAAATCTTCATGGTGCCGCCTCAATCGATCAGCTTCTGGGCCGTCATCTCTTCCAGCCGCACTAGGGCGAGATGGAAGCTGAGCATCTCCTCGCGATAGTTCACTTCGTAGTCGAGCCTGGTGGTGAAGTTGTTGAGCACCGTCAAGAAGTCGACGGCGCCGGTCTCGTAAGACGCGAGCGAGGAGTCTAGCGCCAGGCGCGCCTGCGGTAGCACGGTGTCGCTGTACAGGCGCATCAGGCGCTCCGACGTCTCCGCCATCAGGTAGTCCTCGCGGATCCGGTAGTGCAGCGCCTGATCGGCGGCTTCCCAACTGCGCCGTGCCTGGCTGAGATTCATCACCTGCTCAGTCACGCCGGCCTGCTGCTTGCGGTGAAACCACGCCGGCAGTTTGAAGTCCACGCGGAACTGGTACATGTCCGGCATCTGGCCCATATTGAAGTAGCCGGCCGAAAGCGTGTAGTCGGGATAGTAATCCCTGCGAGCCAGATTGACGGCTAATTCCGTGCGCTCGACAAGCTTCTGCTCGCGCATGAGCGCGGGCGAAACTTTCGAGGCGCGGCGGAACAATTCGTCGAGGGTGACTGTGAGCGTTCCCGGAGGGATCTCAGGAGGCGCGCCAAGCGGAGCCCGCGGATCGCGCGCCAACAGCGTGTTGATCTCCGCCTCCCGAGCCCGCCGTTCCTGCTCAATCTTGATGAGACGCGCTTCCAGGATCGAGCGGGCCGTTTGCGCCTTGAAGATGTCCTGTTGCGCTGCCTTGCCCACGCTGTAGCGCGCCTCGGCCACACGCAGGTACTCAATGAGCAGGTCGCGGTTGCGCGCAAGAATCCCGATCACCGCGTACGTGTGGTGCAACCTGTGATAGGCCTGCTTCAGGCGGCAGATGACGCTGAGGCGTGTCTCCTCATAGTTTGACCATTCCGCCTCGGCCATCTTCGCCGCGACGTTCCCGCGCAGCTTGCGCTTGCCGGGAAACGGAAATTCCTGCGAGACCATGATGCCGGCGTTTGCGGTAGGTTCCGTTCCGATACCAGCCAGTGGCCACGGCTTACCGGCGCTCGTATAGCCGATCGAAACCATCGGGTCCGGGAGCGCGCTGTCCATGCCTGGACGCTGTCTCGCCGCTTCGTAACGCTTCTGCGCGGCGAGAATTTCGGGATTCGCGCGCAGCGCGTCGTCGATAAGTTCGTCAAGTTTCAGTACAGGCTGGGCCGATGCCTCCGCAGCAACCAGCGCCAGCAGAAGAAGACAGTTCCGCATTCTCCCCTCCTCCCCGGCGTACGCCGGGACACCAATGGACACACGACGAGTGGAAGAGAAAAGACTAGATACGGAAGGTTGAATTCAGGATGAGTAGATTCGGCGGAGGATGGCTGTCGGGCAGAAACTCAACCGCCCAGACTGCCTTCGGAGACGCGGGAAGGCTATCTGCTGCGACGCCCTCGGCCATGGTTATTGGAACCGGCGCCGTCAGCCCGGCTTGGTCCACCTTTTCGTAGGTCTGCGGGGCGAACTGAGAGTGCGGGCAGGGTTTCGAATCCTGCGGGGGCGCCTGATGATTGGAATCCGGCTTGCAGCAATCGTGCTCTCCGATGGGATCCTGCTTGGCCGGTGAACACGCTGCACACGTGGCCCACGATGGCCCTACAACCAAGACGAATGCCAACGCGATTCCCAGAGTCCTGAACACCTGCCCTTAGGGTATCACATCCACAAACCGCTTAATCCCGATCAGATTCGGACCTTCCAGTTCGATTTGGTAGCGTCCCGGCGCCGCATCGGGCGGTGCGGTAACTGTGGCGGTACCGGGAACCGCAATCGTGATGGATTTCGCATCCGCATCGCCGAAATTCAGCCCGCGAGCGATCAGGGTCGCCCGCATGGCGCGTCCCGGCCGCGTGAGTAACCGCACCGCCACCGGCCGCGACTCGCCAGCGCGCATCGGCGGCACCGGTTCCAGTTCCGCCACCGCCGGCCCATCTGCCTCCCGCAGCAAGACCATGAACCAGTTCGTCCCACTCACTGACAATACACCGTTGCGACCTTCTTGCCTGAAACCGGCTGGTCCGATCCGGGTTGTCTCGATGTCGTACAGATACGCCCCAGCCACCGGCTCGCCTAGGCCACTTACGCGAACCGTGAAGGGCTTGTGTTCACGCGCCAGTCGAATTTCCTTAGGAAAGTCCCACCCGTTGGTCCCTTCCACTCGGGCGCACACCACCAGGGAATACCCGGCACCGTGAAACAGGCGGCAGGTGACATCGGGCAAGGATGGTTGAGGATCGGTGTCACCCACCTCCCCATAACTGAGCGTCGACGCCACTCCGTGCCGGACCGCGCGCCAGTTCTCGTCCAGTTGCTGCATCTCCTGCTGTATGCCATAACCGTTGCTGCCGCCGGGCAGTCCCGCCAGAGACCCGTAGATCGGACCGATCTGCTGGTACAGATAAGGGCGATAGCCCGGCAGCGCCACTCGGATCAGGGGGATCTCACGCCCCATGACGGTGTTCAGGTGCAGCGCGCCGTGAAACCAGGACGAGTAGAAATCCACCGGCGCTTCCGTGGTGAGCACACAATCCGGATTCACCGCCCGCACTGCACGGCTCACTTTGTCCAGCAGTTGCTGGATCCAGCGGTTGTAACCGAACGGTGACTCATGGTGATGCGCCGGGTTATAGCATGACAGAAAGTAGAAACCCAGCGAATCCAGACGCACCGCGTCGGCACCGGTCTCGCGTACAAGGCGCGAGGCGACCTCGGCCAAATGGTCCTGCCACTCGACGGCCCCCGGACACATCTGGTAGAAGCCCGCCTTGGTGTAGGAACCCGTGATGCTGCCGTCGCGATGCATCACACTCCAGCGTTCCGCCTTGCCCGACTTCGCCAGTTCGCTGGACTTGTGTACGATGTAGCCTTCGACATAGAAAGCAAACCGGTAGCCGAGCTGGTGTATCCGCGCGATTCCCTCTTTCAGCGCGGGCGCTCCGCCCAGATCCTCTCGCAGAACATTGTCCCCATCGGTATGCACCTGA
The DNA here is from genome assembly GCA_964384215.1 of uncultured Solibacteraceae bacterium. Classification (GTDB taxonomy): domain Bacteria; phylum Acidobacteriota; class Terriglobia; order Bryobacterales; family Bryobacteraceae; genus JAJFUV01. Next base: position 24,560 of record CAYLLB010000040.1, read on the forward strand.
GGATCGCGCGAGGAGCCTTGCGTATGAAAAGCGTACTCGTGCAGATCGGCCGGGTACTTGAGGTACGCCGATGGTAGTTCGGAGAAGCTGTCCAGGCACTGCGTCAGGCCGCCGCATCCGCCCGGCGGGAGCACTCCGCCCTTCTTGGCGAACCACGCGCCCATCCAGCTGTCTATCCTGTCTCCCCACGCCGGCCGCGAGGCCATGCGGAAGGTGCTTCCATACCAGTCGCGATACGCGCGCGCCACCGGCTTCCAGTCGCCGCCCCCAATCATGATCTTCGTGCGCGGCGCTTTCCAGGATTCGCCGGAGTTGAGCGTCTGTGGAGGGAAGTAGACCACGCCGATGCGCGGCTTTACAATGCGGAACCACTTGTTGCGAATCTCAGGGTCCAGTGTGATCAGTCCGAAACTGACGTCCGCGCTCTTGTCCAGCAACGCGTGCCATTGCATCGACATTTGCCCGCCGTTGCCGTAAATGCCGCCGGACTTGGTCCACGCTGGTGTGATGCCGCCGCCTTCGCGCAGCGTGGTCTGCATATTGGCTTCTCCCGTACCTAGGCGAAAGCCGCTAATGTCCGGGAAACTCGCCATGAAGGCCGCTGCCTGCGGCTGCAAATTCGTGACCCGCAGGTCCCATTCCGATGCCCCGCCCTGATCCGGCAGCCAGATTTCAATCTCCGCCTCCCAACGGTTTCCTGTATCGCGATAGGTGAGGTGAAGCGCGAGGCCAGCTCCCGTGCGGCGGTGTGATGCGCTGATCAGGCGAGAAGCTGGCGGCGTGAAGATGGCTCCCGCGATGGCCGCCGGATCGGAACGGGTGAGGAAGACCGTCCCCTGCGAGGAGATGTCGAATGCAGTATGGAAATCGGAATAGATTGCGAATGGACCGCCGTCGTCCTTGCGGTCCTTCAGGTATTCGTCGTTCCTCAAGATGTTCCACAGGCTCAGCATCTGGCCGGTCCGCTTATCGAAAACGATGCGGGCGGCGGAGTTCTCCAGGCCCACCTCGGTCTTCGACGCAATGGGTGTTGCCGCGGCAAGCGCCAGCGCCGGCAGCAGGACGTTAACAAACAGCAGACCAAGCTTCATAGGTAGATTCTGACGCGGTAATGATGGCCGCCGCCAGTATTTTTGTGCGAAACAAACTATGTTGATTGACACTGGCACGACATGGAGCCATGATTGCTTCCAGCGTTGTAATTCCACCATGGAGGGAAAGGATGATGCTAAAGGTTCTTCACCCGTCCGGATGTGCCTCGGCGCTTACGGCCCTGGTCATGTTTTTCGTGGGATGTGCCTCCGCACCCAAGCCGGCACCTGACACTCGCATCGCCGACGAAAAAGCCATTCGCGAAGCCGATGCCGCCTGGTTGAAGGCGGTTGCCGCGAAAGACGTGGATAGGGCGCTGTCGTTTTGGGTTGACGACTGCATCGCCATGGAGCCCGGTCGGCCCATAGTTGTAGGGAAAGAAGCGGTGCGCAAGTTGTGGCAGGATTCTATGGCTCTGCCTGACATGTCCGTGACCTGGACCACAACCCAGATCGTGGTTGCAAAGGCAGGAGATATCGCTTACCAATACGGACCTTACGAATTCTCTATGAAGGACTCAAAGGGAAAGCCCGTGCAAGAGAGGGGCAAATACCTGACCGTGTGGCGGAAGCAGGCTGACGGCAACTGGAGGGTAGTGATCGATACTTTTAATTCCGACGCTCCGCCGCCAAAGGCTGAGAAGAAGTAAAGCGGCTGGAGTTCTCTCACGCGCCTTCCAAACCGGGGTTGTCGAGAGTATGCGGTAGACGAAGGTCACCTTGAAATGGCAGCCGGAGCAACCAGGCCCGCGATTCCCCCGGCAAACATCCAAACCGCCACTACCAGCAGCAGGATGCCTAGCACGCGCATTGTGAACCGGTAGCCTCGCCCGGCCAGGACATTTCGCGAGCGGCTGACGGCCATGGCCACGAGAATCTTCGATCCGACAAGGCAGGCATAGAATCCACCTGTGAAAGCAAATGCCGCGCCGCCGCTTCTGGCCCAGCCCTTGAGGAGCATGGGAGTGCCCACCATCGCCCAAAATAGGTACACGTTAGGGTTGAGGAGATTGATCAGAACGGCCTTGGTGAACGAGCGGGGCGCGGGCTGTCGCTCATTAAGATCGGCCGTGCACGCGCGCAGCGACTCATAGCCAAGGTAGCCGACGAAGGCGCCGCCCACGACCGACATCCACGCCAGCGCCTGGCCGAGGCCGGAGATCCTCGAGAAGACGAAAAGACATAGCAGGACGATCGGCGCATCGGAAATCATCGGAGCGAAGGCGACCCGCAACCCGTCCCGCAAGCCGTGGCGCAACGTCTGTGAAACCAAGAGCGCCAGCAGCGGCCCCGGCGACAGTCCGGACGCGATTCCGAGCGACAACCCGCTCAGTAAGTACGGAAGCACATTCCAATCTACCATCGCGCCGAACGCCGGAAGAGCGAAACGCCAGGTACTCCCTACACGCCTATTGTGGCTTCACCGACAGCATGCAGAGCGCAGTCACATCCCCCCGTTGAAGACGGGCCGCCGGATGCGCCAGCCGGTACTGCCAGAGAGGCATGTCGCCCGAGTTCGCTTCCCTGCATATGTCGCCCAGCGCCTGCAGTCTTCTCTCAGGGCTTAGTTTGCCCCACTCGGAGAAGTTGAGATGCTTTCGCGCGTCCCTCACGTCGCCAGCCACCTGCCAGGAGACCGGCGCAATGTGGCTATACCAGGGCCACACCGTAACGTTCGAATGGCAGTCCTTGCAGGCTCGATCAAGAATTGCCCGAACCTGCGGTGAGGGATTCGCCACCGTTTCAAAAGACAACGCCGCTTCCGACGGCGGATTGCTGCGCGTGGGCTGACAAAACTGCGCACCCACGAACACCACCGCCAGGACGAGAAGCACAATCTTGGTTTTCTTTCCCATGCCACGTACCCTACCCTGCCGTCGCCGGCTTAGGAGTCTTCGGGGTGCTTTCCGGAAGCTTCGGGGGCTTGATGTAGTCGGTCGGGATCTCGCCGGTGAGCGATTTCAGCCATGTGACAATCGACTGGATTTGCTCAGGAGTCAGCTTCTTGCCGACCTGGTATTCGCTCATGCGCGCGACAGCGTCCTCTATCGTGCCGACCTTCCCATCATGGAAGTAAGGGCCCGTCTTCTCGATATTGCGGAGGGACGGAACTTTGAACACCATCTTGTCCGCTTCACTCTTGGTGAGTTGGAACCGGCCCTGATCCGCCTGATCCGGATAGGGTTTGATCACGCCGAGCCTTTGGTACATCGTCGCCCCCAGCAGCGCGCCGGAGTGGCAGGTCTGGCAACCTGCTGTGATGAACGCGTTGAACCCTGCCTTCTCGGCTGCCGTGAGAGCTGTCTGGTCGCCCTGAAGGAACTTGTCCCACCGGCTCGGAGTGATGAGTTTGCGCTCAAAAGCGCCGATGGCTGTAGCCATGTTCTGGAACGTAACCGGATCCTTGTCCTTGGGAAATGCGGCCTTGAACGCATTAACGTACTCCGGCATCGACTTCAGAACGGCCGTCACGGTCTTTTCGTTGGGCATGGCCATCTCGACCGGATTCGTGACCGGACCCTTGGCCTGTTCCTCGACGGTGGGCGCACGGCCGTCCCAAAACTGCGCCACGTGTCCGGCAGCGTTATAAACCGTCGGAGAGTTACGAGTCCCTCTTTGGCCCTTGTGACCTTCCGACGTCGGTTCTCCATCCACCCCGTACTTATCCAGTTGGTGGCAGGTGTTGCAGGATGTCTTCTGTTCGACCGATAGTCGCGTTTCATAGTAAAGCATCCGGCCGAGGTTGATCTGTTGCTCTGTCAAGGAGCCCGAAGCAGGAGGCACCTCCTTGGGCAGAGGTGCGAACATCTGGAGCGCATCGGGGTCGACTGCCTGCGAGACTACGGCTTTCTTGCCGCAGCCAATTCCCGTCAGCACCAGAGCGGCAATCGCAAATGCGACAGCAAAATCAGCTTTCATCACGTGTCCCTCCAACGCGAACAGTATATATGAAAGCCTCAAAGCACGAACACCCATGGGAAGAGATCGCGAGAATCTAAGGAGGCTGATGTGTTGCACCTCGCATCAACAAGTACGAAGACGATGTGAGCGGTGTCTTGTGCAGTCATGGCTGGCGAAGGGGAGGAGGCCCTGAAGCGCTCCTGGCGTCTCGGACGCGATGAACGTACGGCTCAAAACCGCGGAGGACTCTATGATCCTGGAACGCGCGTCAGCTCGGCTTGAAGACTGCCATTGTTGAACTCCGCCTATCTAACGGAATGGTGACTTGGTGGGTGTCCTGACGATGCACAAGATATGAGAGCACTTAATTATTCAATCGTCCCTGCAGGGCATGGCGGGGGTTAGAGGATTCGGTAACGGAGAGTTCCTGACGGGATGAGCCGCCCCCGGGTTCTCAGACAACCGGGTTCGGCTCATCCTGCTGCGGGGTACAGAGGCACTCCCCGTCGCGCTGTGTCATGCAGCTACGAACAACGTGTTGCCATGACGGTTCACGAGAAGGAGAGGTTCCTTCCCAGCGTTGCGTATCGCCTGCCGGTAATCCGACACGTTATTGATTGGCTTGTGGTTTACTTCCTGGATCACATCCCCTTCTTGCAGGCCGGAATCCACAAACGGGCTGGCGGGATCGACGCTGGTAACGACGACGCCTGAAGTATTCGCTGGCAGACCCAGTTGTCGAGCGGTCTGTGGTGTCACGTTTTCGACTGCGACCCCTTCAAGTCCGCTGTCTGCACTCGATCTCTCGGATCTCGCGCGCTCTGCTCTCGATGGCTCCAGTTCGCCGAGCTTCGCCATCAACTGGTGTGTGCCACCGTTGCGCAGAACCTTGAGGTTCACGGCCGAACCGGGGGACATCATGGAGATCCTCATGCGTAGCCCGTTCGCGTCCGTGACTGGCTTGCCATTGACTTCGAGAATGATGTCGCCTCTCTTGACCCCAGCTTTCTGCGCCGGGCTGTTTGGGCTTACATCGCCCACAAGCGCGCCATCATTTTCCTTGGTGCCGAACGCCCTAGCCATGGTGGGGGTGACATCCTGCGGGATGATCCCAAGATACGCGCGCATCACTTTGCCGTTCTTCAGAATTTGCTCCATGACCTGACGCGCGAGGTTTACCGGTACAGCGAATCCAATCCCCTGGTTTCCACCGGAGCCGTGGGAGAGGATCGCGGTGTTGACACCGATCAGTTCACCCCGGTCATTGACCAGCGCACCCCCCGAATTGCCCGGATTGATTGGTGCATCTGTCTGAATGAAGTCTTCGTAGTCTTCGATGCCTAGTCCTCCACGACCTGTCGCACTGACGATCCCCATGGTAACGGTCTGCCCTACACCGAAGGGGTTGCCTATGGCCAATGCGAAATCGCCGACCTGGACCTTCGAGGAATCACCAATGGTGATGTACGGCAGATTGCGGCCGTCGATTTTCAGGACCGCGATGTCGGTCTTGGGGTCAGTGCCCACTATTTGAGCCTTGAACTCACGTTTGTCAGAAAGAGTTACCTGCACAGTGGTGGCACCGTCAACGACGTGGTTATTGGTCAGAATGTAACCTTCGGGACTAACTATGACACCAGAACCCACGCCCTGTTCACGCTGTTCACGCGGCATACGGAAGCGACTGCCAGAGTCGTCGCCGAAGAACTGCCGGAAAAACGGATCCAGCGGGCCCGATCCGTAAAATTCAGTCGAAGTTTTCGTAACCTTCGCCGACGATACCTTGACTACGGCCGGCAGCGCGCGCTTCACCACTGGTGCGAAGCTGTTCCTGCTTGGCCCCTCGTTCTGATCGGCAAGCCTGAAGGTGGCAGGAGGCCTGGTGGCAGAATTCATGGCGGCGCGGATAATCCCGAACCCGCCAGTTGCCAGTACCAAGCCGGCGCCCAGGGCCAACCATCTCGACCGTATTCCAATCATCCAACGCTTCATATTGTCTCCTCTCTTCAAACGCTTCTTCTTCAGGTCCTTGTGGGCTATCCCGGAGGACCTTCCTCACTTCTATGGACGCAACAGGGGCCAACTCCACATATCGCGTCGACTCGGTAATTAGGCTCCCATCGATTTGGTATGCGAAGTCGCGTACGGTCCGTGTACAGTACGAGTTCGGGTATACTGTGGAAGCTCACCTTCCACATGATGTTGGCCTTGGGACGTGTCCACCGTGTAGGAACCCAGATCCAGAGGCTGGGCAACATTCCTAATAGGCTTGGCCTCGGCCACCCGTTGCAGGATCTCCCTCTTATTTGTGCTCTTGAACGGAGCTGTCGCAGGAGACAAAAAGCGCGGCGGCACGGCCTTCGTCGTATCTTCCCTCAGCTACTAACATGATTAGGACAGGGATCCCGCAGGATTTCTTTCAAACCACTATCGCTCTTATAGCCATGTTCAAGCAGGACATAACGCCTCCAAAACACCTTGGCCTTCTTAGGTGACTACAAAGCAATGTAACGAACATTTCTCGCCGGGCGTCTGCAATTGACGAGGACAGGAAACTCAAAGGAGCACGAGCGATGCTAAAGAAGATGTTGTTAGTATTTGCGGTTGCGGGACTCGCGGTTGCGAGTGCCAAGACTTACACGATTGTGATTAGTAATCCGTCGACGGTGGGCACGGCGCTGCTGAGGCCGGGCGAGTACCGGGTGCTGTTGCAGGGCTCGAAAGTGGTCTTCAGAAACGACGAGAATCGGCAGGTCGCAGAGGCGAACGCGAAAATCGTGAACGAAGACAAGAAGTTCGAACAAACTGCCATCGAGACCAAGACCGTTGCCGGCAAGACCACGATCGAGAATATTCGACTGGGAGGTACGAAAACGGAAGTCCTGCTGAACAATTAGTCTGGCGGCGCGGCGTGCCGCGTGTCAGTCTGACTTGCGGCACCGTCCGCCAGTTCGACACGAAGAAATTCAAAAGCAAGAACCGGAGTTTCCGCGCCGCCGATCGCTGCTAAATTCATACTGTGAGCGCGAATCGTTGAGATGGAGAAGCAGACAAAGGAGGCAGCGAGAACCGATAGCCGCTGGGAGTCCATAATTGCCCGCGATCCGGCCGCGGACGGGCGGGTTTACTTCGGCGTGAAGACCACCGGCGTGTATTGCCGGCCCTCGTGCCCGGCGCGTCGGCCAAGGCGGGAAAATGTACGGCTTTTTGAATCCCGTGAGGAAGCCGAACACGCGGGCTTCCACCCCTGCAAGCGGTGCCGGCCCGATCAGGCGTCGCCAGCCGGCGAGAATACCGCGAAAGTACTTTCGGCCTGCCGGTTCATTGAGAACGCTGAGCAGGAACCTCGATTCGATCAACTCGCGTTACGCGCCGGTCTGAGCCCGCATTACTTTCAGCGCGCCTTCAAATCGATCACCGGCTTGACACCGAAGCAATATGCGGCCGCCCATCGGGAGAACCGCGTACGAAGCGAACTCCACAATGGACGCACTGTCACGCAGGCGATTTACGATGCCGGGTACAACTCGAACGGACGATTCTATGTGTCGTCGGATAGAGTTCTGGGTATGACTCCATCGACGTACCGGCGCGGCGGCGCGGGCACAAATGTACACTTCGCCGTCGGCGTATGTTCCCTTGGGTCGATCCTGGTCGCCCGAAGCGAGCGCGGTGTTTGCTCGATCGCCCTGGGCGACGATCCGGACGCCCTGGTGCGTGACCTGCAACACCGGTTCCCACGGGCAAGCCTGACCGGCCCGGATGCCAAATTCGAGCGGTTGGTTTCAAAGGTGGTCAGCCTGGTGGACAAACCGCGACTCGGTGTATCGCTGCCCCTCGACATTCGCGGTACCGCATTCCAACAGCGGGTCTGGCGTGTGTTGCGAGAGATTCCGGTTGGGTCAACAATGAGCTACACAGAGATCGCCAGGCGGATCGGCACTCCGAGATCGGTTCGGGCCGTAGGGCAGGCCTGCGGCGCGAACAGCCTGGCTGTGGCTATTCCCTGCCATCGCGCGGTACGACTCGACGGACAACTCGGCGGGTATCGTTGGGGCATCGAACGCAAGCGCGCGCTGCTCGATCGCGAGGCGCGCGCCGGCACAAAGGCCCGGCGTTAGCGGCCCACCCTGTAGACCTCGAACTCCAGCACGGCGCTGGACGGTTCTGGATCGTCCACATACAGCGACAGCGTGTAGCCGTTCTTCTCGGCTGGCGCTTCCAACACGTGCGCGATACCACGTTCCCGCAGCGGCTTGATGACCCATCGCCCCCCGGCTTCGCGCGGCACCGGCCGGGCGAATGTCGCCTCGACGGCGTGAATGCCGTCGCCCGTCAACCGTTCGATGCGGATCTTGTCGCCCTGAATCCGCAGGATGTTCCGCGCATCCACCGAACCTTTCCAGTGCAGGAATCGCTCCGCCTCCGGATGCTCTGCCAGCAGCCTCCGGTTCTCATCCCGCGCGTCCAGAATTCGCTGTCGGATCTGGTCCGGCGTGGGCGCTTCGCGCAGGATGCGCTCCGCGCTCTCCAGGTTGCTGAGCGCCCGTTCGGCTAATGTCACAGTCTGATCGATGCCGGCCAGTTCGAAGAACTTGTAGCCGGTCCGGTATGCTGCAGCCGAGGCGCGTATCGCCGCGGTATCCTTCACGAGGCGCTCGCGGGCATCGGGAGTGCTCTTCTCGCGGTACGCGAAGTAACTCAGGATCAGCCGGGTGTAATCGCGCGTCAGCGCGGTGGTCGCCTCGTAGTGTCCGATCAATTGCCCGAGGTTCCGGCCCGCTTCCGGCGGATCGATGCGTCCGCACACTGCTTCGAATATCGTCCGCATCCGCGTCACGATCTCGCGGCCTCGTCCCGCTTCCGCGTAAGTCTCCCCGGCATACGGTTTCAGCTTCAGATAAATGGTGTGCAGGAAGGCGTCGTGCTCGCGGCCCTGGTCCCAGAACGCGTTGCCCTTCAGGACGATCTGGTTCACGCGGATGTGCTGCTGTGGAGGCCATCCGTCGAGCGCAACAGGCTGCCAGTAGAAGGAATGCCGCGCCGCATCACTCCCTAGGAACAGGATGCGCGTGACGTCATCGGCTGCGGCGGGACCGAACGTCGCCGCGGCCCACTCTCGCGCGATGGCATCCGCATCCCCCTTGGGATTCCAACTCATTCGTGAGAATACGTATAGCACCCCCGGTTGTAAGAGGTTCCGCATCGGGCGAGCCGCCATCACGCCAACTAACCCACGCTCGGAAGCGTACTGCAGGGCAGCGGCGGCCCAGCGCGCGGGAAAATCCACCACCGTGCCGAAACCTTGGTACTGGCTGCCCAACTCCGCCAGCGCAATTGTCCCGTGCCGGGTCTGGCCAAAGGTCGGATTGAAAGGCGTGCCGTAGTACCAGGCGTCATGCTTGGTCAACTTGATCACGGGGTAGAGGTTCTCCAGCGGCAGCGGCCCGAACGTTCCCTGGTAAACGTCCGGTACGGCGCTTAATTCCCAGTCGTTGGTGGCCCACGTCCAGGGCAGCATCAACTTGCCGAACTCGCCGGACACCACCTGGTGGACTTTTCCGAAGAACGCGCGATAGCGCTCCTCCATGCGTGGATCGGGCTCGATTTCTTTCGAATGCACAATGTCCAGCGCCCGGAAATCGTAACTCGGGATGATCTCGCCCCCGCACGGGGTCACGCCGTCCAATTCCGGCATCGCCCGCAGCAGCCGGCGGTACTTGTCCGCCATTGCGTCCCAGAAGCGGGGATCTTTCACCGAAGCTTTCGCCCTGGCCGTTTCGAGCCATGCCGACAGGTAGATGGCCTCCTCGGCGTAGGGGACCACCTTGATGTGGTGGGCGTGCGCCTCGGCGATGATGGCCTTCAGATAGTTCCGGTAGCGACGGGAACGCGGTCCGTATACCGGATCACTGGACGGAACATAGTGCTCCAGGCCGCGAAACGTCACCCCGTTGTAGCCGAAGCGCAGCACGTCACGAAGCGTGTTTCGGAACTGTGCCACCACTCGGGCGATCTCTGCGGGATCGTCCGGCGGGCCGCCCGCCGAATCCGGCACCCCGCTCGAGATGAACATCAGGCGAAGCCGCAGCGCCGGCGCTTCACTTCCATCCGGAGGCGGGAACTTCCGCAGGCTCCGCGTCAACCACACCAGCCGTTCGATCCCGTATGCCGCCCCCAGTCCCGTGGACGCACGCAATTCAACACGCCCGTCGGCGGCGCGCCACACATATCCTTCGTCAGGCGTGGCGCCCGCTTCAATCCGCACATCCACCGGAGGCTCCACAACCGTGCGCCCCAGCGACGCGAGCACCGCTCTGAGATCTTCCATCGCCAGCGAGACCGCAGGGTCAGCCGCCCAGAGGGCCGGCGCGGCGGCCAAAACCAGGCACCACTTTCGAAGCATGAGCCAAGACTACCAAACCTACGGTCACTTGACTGCGGGACTGGTTCTGCGCGAACTTAAGTCTCGGCACGCGTTACAGGGGGCCACACATCATGTTTCAGCAACGATCTCATGGTGTTCACCTCAGGATTCGACCGTGGCTGTTCTGGCTTGCACTCCTTCCGGTGGCCGCCGAGCCGCCCTTTCCCCTTCGCATGGCAAGCGGGGAGACCAATCTCGCCCGCTATCGTGAAGCCGGCGCCAACGTCGTCGCGTTGGGAACGGGCGCCGGGTTAACTCAACTGGCGACGTATGCCGAAGTGGCCCCGACGGCCCTGCCCGTTGGTCATCCTCTGCGCACCGAGATCGAGCAGCGCAGGGCAGAATTCCGTGCGCAAGTCCGGGAAGCCGCGCGCCTGGGCCTGGCCGTCTGCATTGGCACGGATGAAATCCAGATCCCCACCCCTGTCTTCGACGCCCTGCGCTCCTCCATCACGCGCGCGGACGATCCGCAGCGTGTCGACCTTGACAAGGAAGAGTTCTGGAAGATCTATCGTGCCAAGTACCGCGAGGTGCTGCGCGCCTTTCCGGAGATCGCTTACGTGCAGGTACGCACGGGCGAGAACTATTCGCACCTGTTTAACGGCTACACCGGTCTGCTGATCGCGGAGAAGGATTTCTCGCCCACGCGGAGCGACGCCTATGTCCGGAACATGCAGCGCCTAATCGATGAGACGCGGCGCATCGTCGTGGATGAGTTTCACCGCAAACTGATCTGGCGCACCTGGGACCTCGGCAACTTCGGCTTTCACGCCAATCCCGCCGTGTACGACCGCGTATTCAGCGGCATCCGGAATCGCGAAGGCCTCATCGTCTCCATCAAGTACACGCACACGGATTTCTGGCGCTACAACGATTTCAATCCCAACATCGGGCGCGGCGGCCTGGACCAGATCGTCGAGTTCCAGTGCGCGCGCGAGTACGAGGGTAAGGGCGCGTTCCCCAACTATGTGGGCGAGGAACACGCCGCGGCCATGCGCTACATCCGCGAGCGGGGCGCCATTGGCGTCTCCGTCTGGCACTTCGGAGGCGGCTGGGGCGGTCCCCATTTGAAGAACGACCGCTGGGTGCGGCTGAACATTTACGCCACATCACGCCTGGCGCAGAATCCCGATTTATCCCCGCGCTGCCTCGCCGAAGAATGGGCCGCGAAGGAATTCGGAGTGAAGGCCGCCCGGCGCGTGGCGGACATGCTCATGCTCTCGGACGATTGCGTGCTGGCCTTCAACTACATCGCGCCTTACGCTCGCCGCCATGAGGGTTGGCTCCCCAACCGCAACATCCTTCGCGACGACATCATACGTGGGGAGAAACAGCTCGGCGGCGAGGGAGGACTGCGGCTGCTGTACGAAGGCTCGAAGGACGCTCTCGACGAAGCCTGTGCCGAAAAACTCAGGGCCGTCGAACTGGCCGCCCGCATGCTCTCGATGTTCGAGGCGGCACGGGACGACATCGTCGCCGGACGAGGCAATCAGACATACAGGGAGGCTCGAAACTCGCTCGTCTACCTCCATTCGCTCGCGACGGTCGTCTCCCATTACATACAGGGGATGTTCCGCTACTACCAGTGGAAGGACACGGGTGCGGAAGCCGCAAGGCGCGCCGCCCGCGAGCAACTCGACCTCTGGCGCGAGGCCTGGGACAGCTATCGCGCCAACATCCCGCGCCTCGAAGGTACTGCGTCGCTTTATCGCTCGCAGAACTCGCAGCGCCCCGATTCAACCGAGGGCGCCATGGAATGGACCTGCGAAGCCGCGCGGCTTGACGCGCGCTAACGGGGGGCAAGAGCCGGAGGCTGTTCGCGCCAAGGCTTCTTCGCTTTGTAGAGCGCCATCCTCGCTTGGAGCGCCTCCCGGTTGCTTTGTACGGGCAAGGCCGACTCTTCCCGGCTGACTTTCACGGCATCGTCAAAGCGACCCGCCTCCGCATAGGCCGCGGCCAGGATCTGGAGCGCAGCCGGGTCCTTCCTTGAAGTGAGGCGCGCGGCCCGCTCTGCGAATTTGAGCGCATCGGAGCCGTTGCGGACTGCCGGATCCGGATGCGTGGCCAGCATCCAGGCGGTCTGCTTCAGCGCCTCAAGATAGTTCGGGCTCGTCTCGATGGCCTTTCTCCACGGGGCAATGGCTGCCTCCGCTTTCCCTCTCTCAAAAAGCACTAAGCCCAGGTTGAATAGAGACCGTGCGTGAGCGGGGTCCAGTTCCACCGCTTTGCGAAACTGAGCCTCCGCCTCATCCAGATTGCCTTTCATGGCCAGCGCGCCGCCCAGATTACTATGCGCCGGCACAAAGCCGGGCTGGATTTCGGTGGCCTTGCGAAAATGCGCGATCGCATCGTCGGCGCGTCCCTCCTGCATCAGGGCCATCCCGAGATTGTTGTGCAACGGAGCGTAATTGGCGTCGATCTTCATAGCGTGGCGAAGGACCGTGATCGCCTCCCCGGTCCTCCCTTTCAGTGCCAGGGCACCGCCGAGTCCGCAATGCGCTTGAATGAACAGCGGTCTGAGTTCCACGGCTTTCCGGAAGTGAGCGATCGCTTCGTCCAATCGTCCCACCTCGAACAATGCCATGCCCAGGCTGTTGTTGGCGCTCGCGTCCGCTGGATTGATTTTCAATGCCTTGTTCCATTCGATGATCGAAGCTTCGTACTGGCCCTTCTGCTGTAGCGCCATGGCATTATCGGCGAAGCGGTAGGACTCAACGGCTGGCACCTCGATTTTCCGGAGGCCGTCCGGTGGGATATTCACGAACTCCGGAATGTTTACCGCGCGGTTTGCGGCTGTCGCATTCTCGATCAGGATGGCCGGACTGTCGTTGCCGTTCTCGTCCAGGTAGGTCAGGAACATCTGTGTGTACGGCGACCAGCTTTTCGAAGAAAACACCACCCAGCGGCCATTGGGTGAGAAGCTGTGCCAGGAGTTCATGAGCGACGTATTGCAGCGCATCCGCCGAGCCTGGCCGCCTGAAACCGGAACAATGTAGAGCTGGCTGTCGGGACGCATCAGCAAGCCGTTCCGGCACTGCACGAACACGATCCAGCGGCCGTCCGGGCTGATCTTGGGGAAGCTGTTGCTCATCCCGTTGTGCGACGCGCCTTCGATGGGCTCCGGCACACCTCCACGGCCTTCGTTGAAAGGAATGCGGTAGAGGTCATATTGAATCTGCACCTCGTTGGGGTCGTTGGCACGTCTGGCGGGCGGCGCGCCTTCCGGATTGGGCTCCTTCGCCAATGCCCGTGCAAACACCAGGTACTTTCCGTCCGGACTCCAGACGGCGCCTGCCTGCACATAGCGCGGGTCGGCGGCGCCCGGAAGCGGCTGCAGCATCGCCGTGGCGCGGCTGTACCATGCCAAGACGCCCTGCGTCGGAAAGAACACCTGCAGGAAGCGGTAGTCGGTGAAATTGGCCACGTAGTAAATACTAGGCGGCTCTTTCGTCATCCCTGGCGTCCGTGTGGCTGCGTTCTCCAGCGCTGTGCTGTTGACCGTGGTCACAACGTGACGGCCATCCGGGGAAACTTGCGACATGAACCCCACGCGCGTCTTGCCCTCCAACCTGCCGCGTGCGGCGCTCCATTCGATCACGTCCCTGTTCCGGATAGACATCACCGGCGAGATGGAGGCCAGCGTATACATGCCTTTGCTGTTCTGCGGGCCGTCCAGATCCATGCCCAGCGTCTTGCCGTCGAGGGAAAAGGAATGGCAGTTGGCGCATGTGGGCATGCCGTCCAGCAATAGGCGGCTGTTCCTTTCCCCGACGCTGCGCAGGCGCCAGGCAATCAGCCGCACGGCCTCACTGGCGAGGGGCTTGATCACACCCTTCTCGGTTTCCGATGGCATCAGCGGCACGTCGCGGAAGAAGATCGGCGCGCCGACGGGATCATTGGACGTTCGCATTGTCACGCGGCCGCGGCTGACGACGCGGCCGCCATCGAGTCCACTGATCGTAACGGTAGCGGTGCGCTCCACCGAGCGTTTCTTGATAGCGTCCCAGGTTGCTGAGTCCGGCTTCCAGGTATGCGCCTCCGCTTGCCAAGCGCTCAGTCGTGGAGGCTCGTTGGTGTCGGAAACACATCGCGGATCGATCTCGCCGATTCGCAGCCGTTCGCCAGAGGAAGTGGCACTGATAGCCGGCTTCCCATCCCCGAAATCCACGTCGATGTGCCAGTTGGCGGCGCTCGTAACTGGATCCCGCCAAAGGAACGTAGGAGGAGTGATCTCAGGAGGAAAAATGGAGCCGTCGGCAGGGTAGTCGATCATGATGACTGCAGGCGGCGTCGAGGCTTGCATGCCAAGGACAACCGCTGCGATAAACAGTAATCCGATGACAATCCGGACCAGGCAAGTTCGCACAGAAGCCGTCCTTCCCCCAGCCAGTGTTCTTTCACTTTACAACACGGCGCCGGCAGCGTCTGAAGGACGGGCTTTGAGCCCGCGCGAGACTGAAGTCCCGCCGATGGCCCCCTTCATCCCTCCATTCGCAGAACCTGCAGCAAACCCTGTATGTAACCGAACGAGAAGGCGAACGCTTGGCGCCCACCCGCGTCGCCTTCGATATGCGGAACGTGATCTGGCATCAGCATGCCGTCGTAACCCACGTCGCGGTACGTGCGCAGGCAGCATAGCATGTTCACGTCGCCATCGTCGGGAAAGGTCTCCTGGAAGTTCAGGTACCGACCCTTGATGTTACGAAAGTGGACGTTAAAGATCTTCTTCCGCTCACCAAAGTAACGGATCACCTCGTGTATCTCGCGGTCGGGGTTCTGAAGCATCTCCGTCACTGTGCCCTGGCAGAAATTGAGGCCGTGGTAAGGGCTGGGGCGGATGGAGATGAACTTCTTCAGGCCAGCTACGCTGCCGAGCACGCGGCTCACGCCGCGAAATCCCTGCGGTTCGGGCATGCCGGGGTCGTGCGGATGACACGCCATGCGGACCTTGTACTCTTCGGCTACGGGAACCACCCGTTCGAGAAAGTATTCGATGCGTTCCCAGGCCATTTCGGCAGTCACTCTACCGGCTGCAGTGAGGGGCGGTTCCTGCTTTGCTTTGTCGTAGACGAAGGTACTGAGGCTTGCGCCGCCACGCCCAGCGGTCCGTTCCGAGCGCACCACCCCCAGGATGCTCAGGTTGTACTTCACGGCCGGGATGCCGGCGCGAGAAACGTTGCGGATCATCTCACAGATCTGGTCGATTTCCCGGTCGCGCTCCGGGCTTTTGCCCAGCATGATGTTGGGCATCTCGACGTGCTCGATAGGCAGCGAACTGAGCGGGAGCGGAACCATTTCGAGCCGGATCCCGTGGGACTCCACGCGCTCCCGCAGCCGCATGAGCGCCGCCGCGCTCCAGGCTTCATCGAGCGTGCGTGAAGGCAATGTTGCGCAGGCACGCCTCACCCCGAACGCAGACATCGCCTTGAGATCGGCTTCCGCGGTACTGTGTTGGGAACCGGCCTCCATTAGTACCGGCCTCGCAGCGCCGCGGCCTATGGCAGCCGCCGTGGGAGCAGCCACCGCCAGTTTGAACAGTCTTCTCCTCTTCATGACCTCACGAGGATGTCACGGGTTCAGGAGAAGCGTCAAGACAGGCGTCAAAAACAACGGCGCCTCCCGCCATTCGCGGGA
>CAYLLB010000041.1:0-39232 GCA_964384215.1 uncultured Solibacteraceae bacterium
TACCGGACAATTCACTTGCTAGTTAGACCGGACATCTTGACGTGCTACCGACAGAGGCGGGCCCACGTAGGCCCTACCGCATTGACACGACTTCCAGAGTAGAGCTCGTTGCAGCCTTTTGGGCTATTTCCTTTTCGGCTTTTGACGTGATCAGCTCATGCCCGTAACTTGCACCGTAGCGCCACATTTCCCGAAGCACCAGCACCCGGCCGTATTTGCGAAATACGAGTTTCCCGGTGTCGGTGGCCGCGCGGTGGGGGATATTGGCGGTCAGGTTGACCGCGGCGCTGCCTTCCCAGGAAGACAATTGGATCCTGCGGTTGCCCGTGTCTACCGTCACCTTGTAGTCACCGGCGGGCAGCACCTTGTCTCCCATCAAGAATTCGAACGGAATTTGAAAGCGCCCCACGGTATCTGCGCTGGCAGCGGTTGCGGAAAGTAGAAAGACAAGGCCTGTCGCGATCCGAAGGCCGGTTTTCATCATCAGGTTCTTCATTGCTTGGCTCCTTTTTGCGTTTTGCGCCTACCCAAGAGTACGGTGATTCCAGTCTGAGGGCCCCACGCAAAGGCTTGCCGGCAAAGGCGTGGCGAGCTTTGGCGTACGTTGTCGACAGTACGCGCCTCCCCCAGGCTGGCGCGGAAAGCTAAATCGGCGTTAAAAACCCGCCAGCGCGCAACACCGCCGTCTTGACCCGCGTCTGATCGGGTAGATGAAGGAGGCGGCAATGAGAAAAACGAACTGGGTTTTGAAACTGATGATGTCCGGCACCCTGGCGTTGTCGCCCGCGCTGATGCACGCGATGACCGCTGCGCCAGTGCCCGACACAGAACAACTGGTTCGTAGTGTACGCCACGAGTTGGTGATGCTGCCCTTCTACGGCGTGTTTGACAACCTGTCCTGCCGCGTCGATGGCAATACGGTGACGTTGCTCGGAGAAGTAACGCGCCCGACGTTGAAGTCCAGCGCTGCCCGCGTGGTGGAGCGCATCCCCGGCGTCGCGAAGGTGACGAACCAGATCGAAGTCCTGCCGTTGTCGTCATCTGACGACAGGATCCGGTTGGCAGTACTACGGGCCGTGTACTGCCAACCGGCGTTGCAGCGTTACTCGATGGGTGCTTTGCCTTCGATTCACATTGTCGTGAAGAACGGAAACGTGAGTCTGGAGGGCGTGGTTTCCAACGAGACGGACAAGAACCTTGCTTATCTGTACGCCAATGGCGTACCGGGCGTGTTTTCCCTCACCAACAATTTGCGCGTAGGTTAGCGCAAACAGGGGAACGGTTTTCCACCCCGGGGAAGCCGTTCCTCCTTTTTATAGTGTTAGACTTCCGGGTGATGAAGACAATCATCGAGCCGTTCCGCATCAAGAGTGTCGAACCCCTTCGCCGTACTACCCCCGCCCAGCGCCAACAATACCTCGAACAGGCAGGCTACAATCTTTTCCTCCTGGATGCCAAGGACATTCTGATAGACCTGCTGACGGATTCCGGCACGGGAGCCATGTCGAGCGAGCAATGGGCCGCCATGATGCGCGGCGACGAATCCTACGCCGGCAGCGAGAGCTTCTTCCGCATGAAGGCGGCGGTGCAGGATCTCACCGGATTCCGGCACGTCATTCCAACGCACCAGGGACGCGCCGCCGAGCGGATTCTTTTCTCAGTTATGTGCCACCGCGGGGACGTGGTCCCCAACAACACGCACTTCGACACCACGCGCGCCAACATCGAATACACGGGGGCGCGCGCCGTGGACCTGCCTCTTCCCGAGGCGGACGACACGCAGCTCCACTTGCCATTCAAGGGCAACATGGACGTGGCCGCGCTGGAGCACCTGATCGAATCGGAGGGCCGCGAGCACGTGCCGCTGGTCATGCTGACCGTCACCAACAATTCGGGCGGCGGACAGCCCGTTTCGCTTGAAAACATCCGCCGGGTGCGACAAGTGACGGCGCGCTACGGCATCCCGTTCTATCTTGACGCCTGCCGCTTCGCCGAGAACGCCTGGTTCATCCGGCAGCGCGAACGGGAATGCGCCCTGTTCACACCCAGGCAGATTGCCCGCGAGATGTTTTCGCTTGCCGACGGTTGCACCTTTTCAGCCAAGAAGGACGCCTTCGCCAACATCGGCGGGTTCCTGTGTGCCAACGACGACCGGTTGGCCCAACAGGAGAAGGATCTCCTCATCCTGACAGAAGGCTTTCCCACCTACGGAGGCCTGGCCGGACGAGACCTGGACGCCATCGCCGTGGGGCTCGAAGAGGTGCTGGATCCCGATTACCTCGAATACCGCATCGTCTCTACCGCTTATCTGGGACGCCACATCGCCGATCAGGGAGTGCCCATTGTCGAGCCGCCGGGCGGGCACGCGATCTATATAGATGCCGGCCGCATGCTGCCGCATATTCCCCGGCATCAGTTCCCGGCGCAGTCGCTGGCCGTGGAACTCTACCGCCACGCCGGGATCCGGTCGGTGGAGATCGGCTCGGTAATGTTCGGAGAGCACGCCCGGCACGAGCTGCTGCGGCTGGCCATCCCGCGCCGCGTTTATACACAAAGCCACATCGACTACGTGGTGGAAGCCATCCTGGAGGTAAACGAACGCAAAGGCGAACTGCGCGGCTACGAAATCGTGGAGCAGCCTCCCTTCCTGCGGCATTTCAGCGCCCGCTTCCGCCCCTTGAAGCCGTGAACACCCAAGCCGGCATCAAGGTAAGATAGGAAGTCAGCCGACTTCAGACATGGATCACATGCTTTCGCTTGTCCTTCTCACGCCGCTTGTGGGCCTGCTGGTGCTGCTTCTGATTCCTTCGAGCAAACCGCGCGCCATCAAACTCTGGGCCAATATCGCTTCGTTCGCCGGTTTCCTGGTCACCTTGCCGCTCGTTGCCAACTTCGACAAGACCAAGGACTTCCAGTTTGTGGAGAAGATGGACTGGATTCCGTCGATCGGAGCCTCTTATCATCTTGCGATCGACGGGTACTCGCTGCTGCTGGTGGTGCTGACCGGGCTGCTTGGGTTCATCTCGATCCTCTCAAGCTGGAGCGCCATCGATAGCAGGCTCAAGGAATACTACGCCAACTTCCTGTTGCTGCAATTCGCCATCCTGGGCGTGTTCATGTCGATGGACCTGCTGTTGTTCTTCGTCTTTTGGGAACTCGAGCTGATCCCGATGTATTTCATCATCGCCATCTGGGGCGGAGCGCGGCGGATTTACGCGTCGTTCAAGTTCGTCATTTACACGCTCATAGGCTCGGTGGTGATGTTCCTCGGCGTGCTGGCGCTCTACTTCGAACACTTCCGCCAATTCCAGACGTACACCTTCGATTTTCAGGAACTACTGCGGACCTCGCTGCCGGGCAACATGCAGTGGTGGGTGTTCTGGGCGTTGTTCCTCGGCTTCGCCGTGAAGGTGCCCATGTTCCCGTTGCACACCTGGCTGCCCGACGCGCACACGGAAGCGCCTACGGCCGGCTCGGTGATCCTGGCCAGCGTGCTGCTGAAGATGGGGACATACGGATTCCTGCGCTTCTCGCTGCCCCTGTTGCCGGACGCCGCGAAGAATCCCACCGTGGTGAACGTGATGGCGGTGCTGTCCATTATCGGCATTGTGTACGGAGCGCTGGTCAGCCTGATGCAGAAGGACTGGAAGAAGCTGGTGGCGTACTCGTCGGTCAGCCACCTGGGTTTCTGCACCCTCGGCATCTTCGCGTTGAATCCGGCGGGCATCGCCGGATCCATCCTGCAGCAGATTAACCACGGGATTCTGACCGGCATGCTGTTCTTGATTGTGGGCGTGGTTTACGAGCGCCGGCACACGCGTGAAATCGCCGAGTACGGCGGTCTCTACCGGGTGATGCCCGTGTTCAGCATCGTGTTCCTGATCACCGCGCTCGGTTCGATGGGCATGCCGCCTCTGAATGGGTTCATTGGAGAGATCACGATCCTCAAAGGATCGTACTTGGTCTCATTGAACTGGGCCCTGTGGGTGGTGGTAGGTATCGGGCTCGGCGCGGCCTACCTGATATGGCTCTACCAGCGGACCATCCTCGGCGAAGTGGCGGAGGTAAACTCCAAGCTGCGCGACCTGGGCTGGCGGGAGATCGCCGTGTTCGCTCCGCTGATTGTGTGGGCCTTCTGGATCGGCCTCTATCCCAAACCATTTTTCGACGTGATGGAACGATCCGTGGCCCAGGTAGTGGAGCGTGTGCAGCCAGGCTACTTCGCCGAACACAAGTTGCCCAACCCGCTCACGTCCAGCGTGGCAGCGGCGCCGGCGGATTCGTCACCTGTCCGCTGACCCCCGGTTCATTTTGATCCGCTGGGCGAGGTGCGCCTCGGCGGCTAGCGCGTCGGTTTCGCCGGCGAGCGCGCGGTTCCACGCTTCCCAATCCCGCTGCTTCATGCGCTCCAGCAGGCGGAACTGGCGCCGCACCTCGAGCAGCCGTTGACGCTGTTCCGCGATACGGCGGCCGCAATCGGCAATCTGTCCGGCCAAGCGCAGCTTCTCGTTCTTGACGTGCCTTTGGAAGGCGCCCAGGGCGCTCAATTGCTGGGCCTCCAGGTTCGCCTGGCTGCGAATAGTCCTTTCCTCTTCGGCCTGCTCGCGGTCCAGGATCACTCCCGCGGCCTCCAGGGCGTGACGTTCGTCGAACAACCTGCGCAGCTTGATCTTCTCCGACTCGACCTGTCCGGCGCGCCACTCGAGGACACGCTCAAGTCCGAACGAGAACTTCTTCACGCTTTCAATACCTCGGCGATCTGCCCGAGACGCTGGAGGGTTTCGTCCAAACCGGATTTGGACGCGGCATCCTGCCGTAAAAACTGATTAAGTTCATCCCGCGCGCGGATGGCCAGGTCCAGCTTCGGGTTTGTCCCGGAGACGTAGGCGCCCAGTTGAATAAGATCCTCGGCGCGCTGGTACGTAGCTAGAGCATCGCGGACGCGAGCAGCGGCCTGCCGCTGTTCGGGCGGACTTATGCGCGACTCCAGCCGGCTGACCGAGTTCAAGACATCGATGGCGGGGTAATGGCCGGCGGCGCCTAAAGCGCGGGAGAGGATGATGTGTCCGTCCAAGATGGCGCGCACCGCGTCGGCGATGGGTTCGTTGAAATCGTCTCCTTCCACAAGGACGGTAAAGAATCCCGTGATGGACCCGCGGCGAAACTTCCCTGCCCTCTCGCACACCTTGGGCAGAAGATTGAACACCGATGGCGTGTAGCCTTTCTGGCTGGGTGGTTCGCCCGCAGCCAGGCCGATTTCACGCTGCGCCATGGCCAGACGTGTGACCGAATCCATCACCAGCAGTACGTCGGCGCCCTGGTCACGGAAGTACTCCGCAACCGACAGCGCGACAAAGCAGGCGCGTAGGCGAAGCGGCGCCGGCCTATCGGAGGTGGAGACAACCACTACCGCCCGCTTCATCCCTTCCGGCCCCAGCTCTTGGTCTAAAAAAACGCGGACTTCGCGGTTCCGCTCGCCAATGAGCGCGATCACGGTGACGTCCGCGAAATTGTGTTTCGACATGCAGCCGAGCAGCGTGCTCTTACCCACGCCGCTGCCGCCGAAAATCCCGATGCGCTGGCCCTTGCCGATCGGCAGCAAGGCATCGATGGTGCGGATGCCGGTGGCCAACCGTTCGGTGATGTGTTCGCGGTCGAGCGGCCCGGGTGGCGCCGCATAGAGGTCGTAGGAGTCCTCCATTTCGACGCGTGGCCCGCCGTCGATGAGTTCGCCGAAACCGTCGAGCACACGTCCGAGCAGTTGCGGGCCCACTTTCACGCGCGAATGCTCGCGCCGCGCCACGATGCGGTCGCCGAGTTGCAGCCCGCCGGTCTCCTCGAGCGGCATGGACAACACCCGCCCGTCACGGAAGCCGATTACCTGCGTCCGGATGAGACGGCCGTCCACGGTCCTGATTTCGCAGAAATCGCCGATAGCCGCCGCGGGCCCCCGCGATTCGACCAGCAACCCAACCAACTCCGTCACCGTTCCGGTCAGTTGGAACGGCTCGGCGCGGACAACGCGCTCCAGGTATGGCGTCAAATCTATGCGATCCATGGTTGCCGTCATTGACGCTCCAACAAATCTGTGAGGCCGCGTTCGATCTCCTGCAATTGGCCCTCGATGCTGGCGTCCAGCGCGCCGCGGGATGTCTCCACCATCGCTCCGCCGCGTCCTATCGAGCTATCGGCGGCCATCTCCACATTGCGGCCGAGGCCCAAGGACTCCATCCGCGCGTTCAATAGCGCCAAGTCGTCCGGGTGCAGCCGCACGCGGCAGACTTCGCGGGCGTCCAGGCGTTCCAGCGCGGCCTTGACGACGCCCAAGACCGCCTCCTGGTCGAGGTGGACTTCCCGGCGCAGGATGCGCCACGCGATAGCCACGGAGAGCTTGACCAGATCCCGCTCGGCGTCGCGGCGCAGCCGGCCACGGTAGCCGGCCAACTCACGCACCACTGAACCAAGCTGGTCGATCGCTGCGTCCATCTTCGCGCGAGCCGCTTGGCATGCCGCCGCCTCACCCTCGCGGTACCCCGTCTCGCGAGCCCGCTTCAATTGTTCATCGAGCGGTGGAGCTTCGCCGCAGTCCGGTTCATCCTCCACCGTCCGAGCGCCGGATGGGTCCACATACAGCCGGGGCGCCGTCGCCGCCGGGCCGTCGCACAGCTTGTAGGGAGCATGCCGCCAGACCACCGGTTGCGCCTGGCCCGCCTCTTCTCCCGTGATGCGCCTAGACGACATACTGTTCTCCGACGGTGCCCTTGAGGTTGATCACTCCTTCGCTTTCCAGTTGCCTGACCACGGCAATGATCTGTTGCTGGGAGGCCTCGACTTCTTTGATCTTCACGGGGCCCAAGGCTTCCATGTCTTCCTTAAGCATTTCAGCTCCGCGCTGCGACAGACATTGCAGGAAGTGGTTCTTCAATTGGTCGCTGGTGCCCTTGAGCGCCACCGTCAGCAGCTTACGGTCGACGCGCGAAAGAACTTCCTTGATCCCGGTAGGATCAATCAGCAGCAAATCCTCAAACACAAACATCAGGTGGCGGATGGTCTCGACCAGCGTAGGATCGGCGTTTTCGATCGTATCGAGAATTTCCTTGCTCGATGTCGAGTCCAGACGGTTGAACATCTCCGCCACGGCGTGGACGCCGCCGTATGCCTCGCGGCTGAGCTCGCCGATGGCCTTCAACTTGTGCCCGATGATGCCCGCGATTTTCGAGATGATCTCCGGCGAGATCTGGTCCAGGTTCGCCATGCGGAGCGCCACGTCGGCGCGCAGTTCTGCGGGTAGCGAAACCAGCAGCGCCGCCGCCTGCGACGGGTTGAGGTGCGACAACACCAAGGCGATGGTTTGCGGATGCTCGTTGTGGATGAACTTGGCAAGCTGGCTGGGATCCGCTTTCTGCAACGCGTCGAAGCTGGCCAGATCGCTCGACAGGGTCTTCATGAGTCTGTCGAGCAGAACCGTGCCTCGCTCGGGTCCAAACGCGCCCATCAGCACTTTGCGTGCGTAATCGATGCCGCCTTTGAGGACGTAGTCCTTAGCGACGGTCATCTGATAGAACTCGTCGAGGATCTCCTCGCTCTGTTCGTTGGAAATGGAGTTGATGCGCGCCATCTCGCGGCTGATCAACTGCACTTCGTCTTCATCGAGTTCCCGCAGAATATCCGCGCTGGTCTGGTCGCCGAGGATGATCATCAGGATGGCGGCCTTCTTTACGCCCGGCATGGGGGAGGTCGGCTTCTCAGCGTTGCGGATCATGACCCGTCAATGCTCCTGCTCGTTCAACCACGTGCGTACCAGGTGCGCCATGCTGGCGGGATCCTTCTTGGCTTCCGCGTTGATGTGCTTGGTCAGCACTTCCGTTTTCTTGGTGGTGACTTGTGGCAGCTTGAGCGAGTCTAGCGCCTCGGCTTCCAGGCGCTCCTTCATGGCCGCCTGCTCGGCCAGCTTGGAGGCCATCTGCTCTTCCAGATTGGGCGCGTTTTCGATCGTGGCAGTTGAACCCGTGCCGGCGGCGTTAAGCGCGGTGGGACCTTCGATGCTGGCTTCGACGCCTTTCTTGCGCAGTTTTCGCGCCTTGAGGATCAATACGGAAACCAAAAGAATGAGCAGGACGAGCAACCCCGCGCCCACTCCGATCAGCACGGCCATGTTCTTCTGCTTCACAAGATTATTGAGCCAGGCTGGAAGCGGCAAGGGTTTGTCCGCCAGCGGCCCCGCAACCGGGCTAACATCTGGCGGCTCCCAACTTAAGGTGGATTCGAAGGGCTGGTTCTCGACGGTCAGCAGGTCCCCGCGATCGGGCGTAAATCCGGTCGCTGCGGCTACCAGGTCATGCACAACCTTCAGTTTTTCCGGCGATGCCGGCTCGAGGATGCGCCTTGGCTTGGCGCCCGCGCCCTCCCACCTGACGGTATGGTCCACCAGCACAGCCAGGGACATCCTCTTAAGCGTTCCTTGCGGCAGGCGCAAGTGGCGCGTAGTGCGGGAGGATTGATACGCGATGTTTTCGGTACGCCGCGCCACGCCGCCTGAAGATCCACTGCCGGGCCTCGAAATGGGTCTTGGCAGGTTGGACGCGGTGCCGGGCATCCCGCTCGCCAACGCCGCGCCGCTGATGTCCTCGGTGCGCTGCTGGTTGACCATGACGGACCGCGCGGGATCGAAAGTCTCTTCCGTCTGCTCGCCGGCGGTGAAGTCGCACTCGACCGTCGCGCTGGCGCGGAACCCCTCGGGGCCCAATAGCGGCTCCAGCGCCGCGCCGATCTTGGCCACCAGATCCTTTTCGAGACTCCGCTTGTATTCGAGGAAGCCTTCGGACGCCCCCGCGCCGTCGGCTTCAAGGCCGCGGCGCGGGCGGTTCAGCAGGTTGCCCTGCATATCGAGAACCGAGACCGCTTCCGGGGCCAGGCCGTCGACGGCGCTTGCCACCAGGTGCGTCACCGCGAGTACGTTCGCTGGAGACAGTTTGGCGCCCGGCCGCAGTTTAAGCAGCACGCTGGATTTGGCTGGCTGCCGTGCCTCCAGGAAGATGGATTCCTTGGGAAACGTGATGTGAACGCGAGCCTGCTCCACTTCGCTCAGCGCCATCATGGAGCGTTCCAGCTCGCCTTCCAACGCTCTCCGAAAGTTTACCTGTTCGGTGAAGTCCGTAGCCCCGAAGTTCGTTTTGTCGAACAGCTCAAAACCCATCCTGCCGCTCTTGGGCAGCCCTGCCGCAGCCATTTGAAGCCGCAGTTCGGCCGCCCGCGCGGAGGGCACCATCACGGTTGTCCCGTTCTCCGAGAGCCGGTATTCAACGCCGGTTTCCTTCAACTTCGCCACCACGGCCCCGCCATCCTCGGGCGACAGGCTGGTGTAGAGAGGCCGGAAATCGCGCTCGTGCGACCAACGGGAGAACATGATCAACCCGGCGACGACCGTCGCCGCGGTAGCGATGATGGTGACCCGTTGGCGAAGGGTCAGGTTACCGATTAGTCGGAGGATTTGGTTCATGAGCGGCCAGAACCACCTTTATCTTGCGCGTCCCGTCATAGCTGCATTCGCATGACTTCCTGGTAGGCCTGCACCACCTTGTTCCGGACCTGAAGAAAAAGGTCGAACGCGACCTCGGCGCGCTGTGTGGCTAGCGCCGTCTGATGCAGTTCCTCGCTCTCGCCGTTTAGGAATCTCCGGGCGCTCTGCTCAGCGCCAACACGAAGGTCCTCCACGTTGTTGATCGCGTTCTCGAACAGTTTCAGAAAGTCGCCAGTCCGAGCCGCGGATGCTGGCGCTCCCACGGGCGGCAAACTGCCTGCACTTCCCACGCTTCCAATTGGCAAAGGCATCGTTCGAGTCCTCCTACCTCATCAGATCTATGGAGCGGTTGATCATGTCCTTTATGGCCGTCATCGCCGAAATGTTCGCGTGATAGCCCCGGGAGGCGCCCATCAGGTCAACCATGTCTTCGGCCGGGTTGATGTGCGGAAACGCAACGTATCCGTTCGCATCGGCATCCGGGTGACCCGGCAGGTAGCGCTTTTCCGGTTCCCGCGTATCTTCGACGATCTCGGCCACAGTGACGCCAGTGACTCCGCCGGTCAACTCATTCTGCAAAACGGCTGAGAAAGGCGACATCTGGCTTTCTGTCGTGAACACCGCGTCCTTGCGGCGGTAGGGGCCGCCCTCAGGCGTGCGTGTGGTTTCGGCATTGGCCAGGTTTTCGGCCAGCAGTTCCGCGCGCACGCGTTGCGCGGCCATGCCGGAAGCACTTACGGAAAGAACGTCGAATAGGCTCATCCGGTTTTCCCATCCTGTATCGCCGCACGCACGTTGCGGATCTGTGATTTGAGCAGTGCGGCGGCCAAATTAAAACGCATGGCGTTCTCGGCCAGAAGCCGGGCCTCCCGGTCAAGGCTGACGTTGTTGCCGTCGTTCTTGGTGGAGAGCCCGGCCGGCTCAACCACTTGAGGAGAGCCACCACGCACTTGGGAGAGGAATTCAAACTGAAAATCGATATCCCTGGTCTTGTAGCCGGGCGTATCGGCGTTGGCAATGTTGGAGGCCACCAGTTTCTGACGGGCGGCGACCATGTCCATGTAGTGCTCGAGAGTATCTGCGAGTCTGCCCAACATATCCGGCCTCCACCGAGCACGTGGGTTGCCACGGCGCTTTCACCTCCGGACTCGACGCCAGTTGCGCGTAACAGGCGAGACCGCACGCCACATTCATGGCGGATGACAAAGCTTTGGCACGTTTTCAGTACATGGTGGGGTAAGCTGCCCGCATCTGGTTGGCTGTCTCGATCGCGGTTCCAATTTGAATCACACGTCCCTTTCCGATACCCCGGCAACGTGCCGACTCGGCACGCCAGTCCGCGGCGCGCTCCACGATTTCCGGCCAGAACGGGTACAGACGGCACTGGGTGGGCTTCACGGGATGGATCAGACAGCCTTGGGCGGACAGAAACGGGCACTGCTTGTCCCGCGGCTTGCGCAACCGCAACAGGTGGCGGGTACGGTAAACGTACCGGCGTTCGAACTCCGCCGCGCTTAGCGAAAGAAAGCCTGCCGCGTTTCGCAGGTCCTCGTCCGTCAAATACACATAGCCTCGCGTGTTGCAACAATCGATGCAGCCTTGCTGGCAGGCGAAGCGGAGCGAGCGGGACATATCCAATCATACTGCAGGCTCCTGGAGATTAAGGCGGAGCCAATTCCCGCTACAATAAGGTCGATGCGATCAATTCGCTCCCCCCGTAACGACAATTTGTCGCGCCGCGTCTCAATTTTCGTGACAAGTCGTTGGATTCGCTTAACTTGCTTAACAATAGCGCTCGCGCTAGCCGTGACCTCAACACTCATGGCGCAGTATGCCGCCGGCCGTTACGCTTTGATCCTGGAAGATGCGCCGATTTCGTCGCAGATTGCCGGCCAGGCTACATTGCGTACGGCCGCCGCCGTGCGGTACGCGCAGCAGATTGAGGCGCGGCAGCAGTCGCTCGTACGCGAACTGGCCGGTAGGGGTATCACGGCGACCAGCCGTGTTGCAACCCTTGCGAACGCAGTGTTCGTCGCAGCGCCGAAGTCTCGCATGACGGAGCTCCAGGGCCTGCCGGGCGTGAAGGCCGTGGTGCCGGTGCGAATCTACAAGCGCAAGCTGAATCGCGCTACCCAACTGGTGAACGCACCGGGTGCCTGGTCGCTCAGCGGCGGGCAGGACAATGCCGGCAAAGGCGTGAAAATTGCCATTCTCGATACGGGCATCGACCAAAACCACCCGGCGTTTCAGGACAGCTCGCTCGCCATGCCTGCGGGCTATCCCCTCTGCAGCCCTGGCGATTGCGCGTACACGAACAATAAGGTGATCGTGGCGCGGAGCTACGTCAAGCTGGTTGCGGCGGGCACGGGGAGCGATCCGGCCGCCGACTCGCGCCCCGACGATTATTCCGCGCGCGACCGGATGGGTCACGGGACCGCCGCCGCCTCGGTCGCAGCGGGCGTGTCAAACGGCGGCACTGTCACTGCATCGGGCGTTGCGCCGAAAGCTTATCTGGGCAACTACAAGATTTATGGCTCGCCTTACGTGAACGACGGGACCACCGACGAGGCGATTATCAATGCGCTCGACGATGCGTTCAACGATGGAATGGATATCGTCTCGTTTTCGACCGGTGCTCCGGCTTTCAGCGGTCCGCTTGATAAAGGCGCGGTGTGCGGCAACGCCGATGGCGTGCCGTGCGACCTGATGGCGCAGGCTTTTGAAAACGCCGCGTCGAAAGGCATGATCATCGTTGCGGCCGCCGGCAACGAAGGCGACACGGGGGAAACCAGCATCTATCCGACGTTCGGAACCGTGGCGTCGCCGGCCAGCGCGCCGTCGGTGATTGCCGTCGGAGCTACAACGAACTCCCACGCCTTTGCGCCGCTGGTGACCGTTCCCGGTTCGGACGCACCTTCTTCGCTGAAGACCATCGCCGCGTTAACCGGCGACTCCTCTGCGACGCTGGGAGCGGTGACTCTGCCGATGCGCGACGTGACCACCCTCGGAAACGACGGGCTGGCTTGCGGACCGCTGCCCAGTCATTCCCTGGATGGCGCGTTTGCCCTCATCCAGCGCGGTACGTGTTATTTCGCGGATAAGTTGTCCAACGCATACGCCGCCGGAGCCATGGGTGTGATCTTTTACATGGCCGACAATTCGGCGATCTTCAATCCGGGCGGCTTGTCCAACTACTCGTTGCCGGCGGCCATGATTTCCCTTGCCGACGGACTGGCACTGAAGCAGTTCATTGCCACCAATCCGAACCACCTGGTGACATTGAACCCGGCGGGAGTTGAACAAGACGCGACTGGCAATCTGCTATCCGGATACAGTTCGCTCGGTCCGGCCACCGGCACATCGGCCATCAAACCGGACCTGGTAGCCACCGGCTCGGATATTTACATGGCCACGCAGAGCTACGATCCGTTGTCGGAAATGTACAGTTCCGACGGCTACGTCGTAGCGAACGGAACCAGCTTTTCGACTCCCATGGTTTCCGGCGCCGCAGCGGTCGTGAAGCAGTTGCACCCCACGTTTACGCCCGCCCAGGTTCGCTCGGCACTGGTCAACAGCACCACGCATGATGTGAGCTTGAGCGAGTATGGAAACACCGTCGGGGTCCCGGACATCCGTTCGCTCGGCGCGGGCAAGCTGGACGCCGGGGCGGCTGCGGCGGCAACCGTGACACTGAACCCGTCCTCGGTCTCCTTCGGCGCGGTCACGTCAACGGCCCTGCCCGCCACGATCACCATCGATGTGACGAACACTGGATCGTCCGCCGTCGCGCTTGCCGCTTCGGTCGTGGCGGAGAAGGCCAGTACAACGGCCCAGCTGACGGTGAATCCGCAGTCCCTCAATATCGCGGCGAACTCTTCCGCCAAGCTGACCGTGACGCTTAGCGGGACATTACCGGCGGCAGGATCTTACTCGGGCAACATCGTGCTCACCGGCTCCGGTCTTACGTTGAAGGCACCTTACCTGTTCCTGGTGGGCAGCGGTGTGGCCGCCAACATCATCCCTTTGGCGAACAGTTACTTTGAGGGTCCGGTGGGCGGGAACATCTATGGGGGCATTGTTGCCTTCCGGTTGGTCGATGCCAATGGGGGTCCCGTCGCCGGTGCCCCTGTCTCCTTCACCCCAAGCATCGGCGTTACGCTGCAGGCGGCAAGCACGGTCACCGACTCTTATGGAATCGCCTACGCCGTGCCCATCCTGCCTCCGTTCCCGCTCACCTGTTCTATCACTGCCGCAGTGGGCAGAATGACCACGACGTTTACTGGTACCGCGCTAAGGCCGCCCACCATAGCCACCGGCGGGGTGTTGAACGGGGCCAGCTTCCAGGCCAGCGATCCCATCGCCCCAGGCTCGTACATCAGTATTTTCGGAACCGCCTTAGCCAGAAGCACGAATTACCCGACCACGGCCATCCTGCCCATGGTTCAGGACTACTTGATGGTGAGCTTCGATGTGCCCGCGGCGGGCATCAGCGTGCCGGGGCGACTCACATATATTAGTCCTACGCAGGTGAACCTCCAGGTGCCGTGGGAACTGCAGGGCCAGACGGAGGCTCGTGTAAAAGTGATCTACGATTACGTCAACGGCGGCGTGGTCACCATTCCGCTGAACGACTATTCGCCCGCGTTCTTCGAAATCGGCTCCGGTGCGGTGGCAGCGTTGGATGCGGATTACAGAGTGGTTTCAACCTCCAACCCTACCAGTAGCGGGAAAGTTGTGATGTTGTACGCGAATGGTCTGGGCCCGGTAACGAATCAACCGGCCAGCGGCGAACCTGCTCCCTTCAGTCCGCTGGCGGAAACCATCACCAAGCCGGTTGTAACCATCGGCGGCAAGGATGCCGCGGTCGTCTGGAGCGGCCTCGCGCCCGGCTTCGCGGGTCTTTACCAGATCAACGTCATCATTCCGAGTGGCGTCAGCTCGGGTAATCAACCGATGACCGTTTCGACAGGCGGCAGAACGTCGAAGACCTCTTACATCGCCGTGCAGTAATTGCGACGGAGGCCACGGTATAATGAGCGGTTTGTGGCTCCCCCGGTAGAAGTAAGCCCCGGAACCGCAAAACCGCGGGCTTCCGGATCGATTGAACTGTGTTCTGTTGCACTGCGCCTAGCCGCTGCGGTGATGCTGTTTGCCGCCGTTGAAGCGGCGGTGTTCCATAGCGGCTTTTACGCCTCGTTCGTCAAGCCCGATTCCTCGGCCGGCAAGGTGGTGTCGACGCTTTACAACGAGTCGAAGCGCGAGATCCGCTCACCCAAGCAGGTGCTGACGGTCGGCGACTCCCGCATGTCGTTCCGCCCCAAGGCGGCACACGAGCACACG
This sequence comes from uncultured Solibacteraceae bacterium, assembly GCA_964384215.1. Taxonomy (GTDB): domain Bacteria; phylum Acidobacteriota; class Terriglobia; order Bryobacterales; family Bryobacteraceae; genus JAJFUV01. Next base: position 14,861 of record CAYLLB010000041.1, read on the forward strand.
GCCGGAAGCGGGTACTCGTTCGCCAATATCATGGTGCCTGGGAGCACCCCCCGCATCTGGTACTACATGCTGCGCGAGGCGGATCCCGCCAGGAACAGGTATTCGGCCATCGTGATCCCCATCGACGACTATGACGACGACGATTGGGAGGATTTGGCGAATCGGCCTGCGGATTTCCATTACCTGGCGCCGCTGCTGCGCCTGAGCGACACGTTCGAGTTCACCTTCTCGTTCACGAAGTGGCCGCTGCGCTGGGAGGCCTTCCGGACGGTCCTGTTGCGAGGCTGGGCCTACCAGCAGGATTTCCAGGCCTTGCTGTCTGACGCCCCGGAGCGGATGGCGGCCATTAAGTGGGTTCGCGAGCAATCCGCGCAGGCCGTCTACAATTACGTTTACAGCGACCATGGACTGACGGGCCTCAGCGTGGATTTCTCCACGGGCACCATCCACTATCCCGAAGGCCTCACGGAAGCCCAGCGCGAAGTCATCAAGGTGAACCTGCTGCGCCCGGCCGGAGGGCGGACGGGCCAGCGGGCCGCCTACCGGCGCAAGTGGTTCGGCAAGATCGTGGAGTACTACCGCGGTTCACGCACGAAACTCCTGGTGCTGCGCGCGCCGCGCGGGCCTTTTGTGCGCCCCGATCTGGCTGTCGACGATCCGGCGAGCAGCGTTCGGGACATGGCGCGCCGGGGCGACATCCTGCTGATGAACGAGAAACTTTTCGACGAACTCGAGCGGCCCGAGATGTACGGCGATGGCGTGCATCTCAACGGTCCGGGATCGTTGCGATTCACTGAATTGATCGCGGACGAAGCGCTTCGTCTATTGGGTCCGGCCGCCCCGGCTGCCGGACAACTCACGTACCGAGGCCGGCCGAATGCTCTTTAGCACCGCACAGTTCTTCCTTTTCCTGGCGATCGTTCTAGTCCTGTTCTATACGGCTCCCCGCGCGCTGCGAAGGATGATCCTGCTCGCCGCCAGCTATTACTTCTACATGAGTTGGAACGTGAAGTTCGTTCTGCTTCTGCTGACGCTCACCGCAATCGACTACACGGCCGGGCTGTGGATTTCGCGCACCGCACCGGGCCGGCGCAAGAAACTGCTGCTTATCGGCAGCCTTTCAGCCAACCTCGGATTCCTGGGTTTCTTCAAGTACTACAATTTCCTGGCCGATAACCTGGCCCTGCTCCTGGGCCGCCCCGTACATTCCTTCTGGCTCGACATCGTCCTTCCGTTGGGAATCAGCTTCCACACATTCCAGAGTATGTCGTACGTGGTTGACGTGTACCGCGACCAGCAGGAGCCCATCAAAGACCCAATCGACTACGCGCTATTCATTGCGTTCTTTCCGCAGTTGGTCGCCGGCCCCATCGTGCGCGCCCGCGAGTTCTTCGGCGATTTCTACCACTGGAGGGCGCCGAACGGCGACGAAGTGCTGCGCGGTGTCATGCTGGTGACGCTGGGCCTCACTAAGAAACTGGCTTTGGCCGACCAGTTTGCCAAGGTGTCCGACGCCTATTTCCGCAACGTGGCCGCGCAACCGGGTATGCTGGCAGCCTGGAGCGGCACGTTGGCTTTCGGCATCCAGGTGTTCTTCGATTTCTCCGGCTACTCCGACATGGCCATCGGCATGGCGCAGTTGCTAGGGTTCCATTTCCCGGAAAACTTCCGCCGGCCATACCTGGCCGCAAGCGTGAGCGAGTACTGGCGCCGCTGGCACTTGACGCTGTCGCGCTGGCTGCGGGATTACCTCTATATTCCGTTGGGAGGCAGCCGCTGCGGCGCAGTGAGGACATACCGGAACCTGATGATCACCATGCTGCTGTGCGGGCTGTGGCACGGGGCCAACTGGAACTTCGTCTTGTGGGGCGGACACCAGGGGCTGCTACTGGCGATCGAACGGGCGTTTATGAAGCGCTTCACACTCCAGCCGCGCGCCGCCCGCTTACTCTACCCGTTGCGCTGGCTCATGACTATGGCGCTCATCCTAACCGGCTACGCCGTCTTCCGTGCCCAGTCGCTCCATGACAGCGGCTACGTACTCCGCCAGATGTTCACCGGGGCGCCCGGCGCGCTGGTGGGGCACGCCTGGCACTGGGTGCTGGCGGCCGCAACACTGGGGATCGCCTGGTACGAAGAAAAACACGGATGGTTCGACAAACTTCCCGCAGCGCCTGCGTGGGCCTACGCTTCCACCATCGCGGCCCTGCTGGTCTTCCTGGAATTGATCGCCGTCAGCGACCTTCAGATCCCGTTCGTGTATTTCCAATTCTGAGAACGGGTTTCCCGTCCCGTCACGAGAGGCCTAACCCTCGGCCCCACTCATCTGCCGGGCCAAGTAATTCGCCATGCCCATGTCCCTGACCATCCCGAGCTGGGCTTCCAGAAAATCGGCATGCTGCTCTTCGTCTTTCACCATCTTCTTGAAAAGCTCGCTCGTGCCGTTGTCGCCGGCGGCGCTGCAGACAGCCACGGCTTCGTTGTAACTCTTGACGGCGGCCGTTTCGCCGGCCAGGTCGTTCTCCAACTGCGCCTGCACATTTATCCCCAGGTGGATCGGCGGGACCACCGCCAGCTTCGGCTCGCCTTCGAGGAAGAGAATGCGTTCCACCAGTCCCTCGGCGTGCTTCATTTCGTCAATAGCCTGTTTCTTGATGTAACTTCCCAGCTTGTGGTAGCCCCAGTTGTGGCACATTTCCGAATGCAAAATGTACTGGCAGATAGCGCCCAATTCACTCTCGAGCGCGGCATTCAGTTGAGCGATGACCTTGTCGTTTCCGACCATGATGGATGTCCCTCCCCGGTCTCAGTGTACACTGAGCGGGGCTGAGCTTCAGGAGACCCGTGCGGCTTCCGCCTTTTCCAGGGCCTGTTTGAGCCCTTCGATGCTGACAGGCTTGGTCACATACTCGTCCATGCCGGACTCGATGCAGCGCTGGCGGTCGCCCTGCATAGCGTGGGCCGTCATGGCGACGATGGGTGTATGCTTGGAGCCGCCCTCGCGCTTGCGGATCTCGGCGGTGGCGGCAAAGCCGTCCATTTCCGGCATCTGGCAGTCCATGAGCACACAATCGTAAGACTGCCCGGACATCTTCTCGAGGACCTCGATGCCGCTAGCCGCGATATCCACGCTGCAGCCCAACTTCTCGAGCAGGAACTTCGCCACCCGCTGATTCACCGGGTTGTCCTCGGCCAGCAGGACGCGCCGGAAGCCTGTTGCTGCGGGTACTGCCGTCCCCGCCGGCGGGTGGACGCCCTGAGGCGGTCTGGCTGCTTGAGGCGCGGTCCGCAGCCGCAGCGTGAACCAGAACACGGACCCCTCGCCCTCCCGGCTACTGACACCGATGACACCGCCCATCCGCTCGACCAACTTCTTGGAAAGAGCCAGACCCAGGCCTGTGCCACCGTAACGGCGGGAGGCCGATGCGTCCACCTGGGAGAATGGCTCGAAAATCCGGCCGAGGGCTTCAGCCGGAATTCCGATCCCGCTGTCCCTCACCTCGAAGCGCACGGTGACTTCGTCCCGGCCGGCTTCCATCTGGGCGGCCTGCACCAGCACCTGCCCGTGATCGGTGAACTTGATGGCGTTGCGGACGACGTGCAGCAACACCCGCCGCAATCGCGCCGGATCGCCATAGAATGCGTCTGGAACCGAGTTCTGAACCAGGCAGGCCAGATCCAATCCCTTAATCTCGGCCTCCTTAGCGAGCGAACGCATCACATCCTGTACCGTGTCGCGCAAGCGAAAGCTCTGTTCGGCCAGCGTCTCCCTACCCGACTCCAGGTAAGACAGATCCAAAATGTCGTCGAGCACCTCGAGCAGGTAGTCAGCCGCTTTCAGAATGCACTGGGCACAGTCGCGCTGCCGGTCGTCGAGCGGGGTATCCAGCAGCAGACGGGTCATGCCGACGATCGCATTCATGGGCGTACGAACCTCGTGGCTGATATTGCCCAGGAACTCCGACTTCGAGCGGGCGGCTTGCAGCGCTTCGTCGCGGGCCCGGATGAGTTCCTTGGACTGCGCGATGAGCTGGCGGCGGGCCTCCTCCAATTCTTGCGCGCGACGCATCAACTGCTGCTCGGCGTTCTTGCGGTCCGTGATGTCGGTCAGCGTGCCTTCATAGTGCAGGACGCGCCCGTGCTCATCCCGCACCACGCGGCAGTTGTCCAGAACCGTGATGAGTTCGCCGTCTTTGCGCCGCAGCGTCAGTTCCGCATTGCGCAGTATTCCCTCACGTTCCAGACGCTCCAGATTGACCTTGCGCTCGAGAGGATCCACGTAAAGCATACGGCCCACGTCCACCGTAGCCAACTCCTCCTCTGAAGCGAAACCCAGGATGTCAGCCAAAGCCTTGTTGGCCGAGATAATCCTCCCATCCGCCGTACTTTGGTAAACGCCTTCCAGCACGTTGTCGAATAACCGCTTGTAGCGAAGCTCCGAATTGCGCAGGCGGGCGGCCGTCTGCTTCCGGTCGCTCAGGTCGTGGAGGATCACCTGCACCGCCAGCTTGCCGTCTATGGCAAAGGGAATCGTGGAGACTTCCACGTCCACCGGGCTCCCGTCCAACCGCAGGAACTTGCTATCCGCCAGCGGCGCCTGTACGCTTACAGTGCGGCTGCGCTCGATCAGGCCCCGCAACGCTTCCCGAGTGTCACTATGCACAAACGCATCGAGGGGCTTGCCCAGAACCTCCCCCGGGGATTCGGCGCCCAAGAGCTTCAGCCCAGCGCAATTGATGTACCGGATCTTCCCCTCGGCTTCCACAGCGATGGCGTTGGGATTCAGGTCCACGAGGCGACGGTACCGTTCTTCGCTTTCTCGCAAGGCCGCTTCCGTCTCCTGCCGCTCGCGCACGTCACGACGGTAGGCATGGAACAGGAGCACCGGAGACAGGCCCAGCATGCACGAACAGACCACCAGCATGGATTGGCGCTGGTCGGTGCCGAGTAGGGATACTGCCAGCACAGCGGCGATTAGCGCCGGAGGGACTGTTAGCCAGGTCCACAAACGTGAATTTACGTTGAACGCCATCGATGCTACGCGGAGCTGTTCAGAGAGGGCACGCGTCCGCCTCATTCCTCTCTCGTTCCATATCGGCTTTTCAGCCGTTTCGCTTTATGAGCAGCCGGCGAAATTCCTTAGGCGGGATATAGGGCCCGCCGAAGCGCACTACGCCAACCGTCCAACAGAGCCTCACGGCGCGAAGCCGGCATCCGAGGTTCGAAAACGCGCTCGACCTGCCAGAACGACTCCAGATCAGAAGCGGATTTCCACACGCCGGTGGCCAGGCCCGCCAAGTAGGCGGCGCCCAGGGCGGTGGTTTCGGCGTCGGCCGGCCGCACAATGGGACAGTCCAGGACGTCGGCCTGGAACTGCATGAGGAAATCGTTGTCCGCCGCACCGCCGTCCACCCGAAGTTCGCGCAATCGCTCGCCGGTGTCGGCTTCCATGGCTCGCGCCAGGTCTACGGTCTGATAGGCGATGCTCTCCAGTGCGGCGCGCACCAAATGGGCGCGGGAAGTGGAACGGGTCATCCCGCAAAGCAGGCCACGGGCGTCGGGATTCCAGTGCGGAGCACCCAGGCCGACGAAAGCGGGCACCAAGTAGACGCCTCCCGTGTCGGGGACGGTACCGGCCACCGCTTCGGTTTCCGCAGCCGTAACCACCAGTCCGAGCTGGTCGCGCAGCCATTGCACCGCGGCGCCGCCGACGAAGATGCTACCTTCGATGGCGAATTGCGAGGCCCCGCCCGGGGACGCCGCCCGGGTGCCCAGCAGACGGCTGCGAGACCTGGGGGCCCGGCTACCGGTGTGCATGAGAGCGAAACACCCGGTACCGTAAGTGTTCTTCGACAGGCCCGGCCGGAACGCCGCCTGCCCCACCAAGGCGGCCTGTTGATCGCCCGCCACGCCCGCGATGGCGACCGGCGCCCCGAACAAGGAAGGCTCACATTCTCCCAGGACGCCGCAGGACGGCACGATGACGGGCAGCATGGCGCGCGGCACATCGAACAACTCCAGCAGCTCGGAATCCCAATCCCCGCTCTCCAAGTTCATCAGCATGGTGCGGGAAGCATTAGTGGGATCGGTCGCATGGACGCGACCGCCGGTAAGGTTCCAGATCAGCCAAGTGTCCACGTTGCCGAACAGCAAATCGCCCGCGTGGGCACGCTCGCGGGCCCCGGGCGTGTGATCGAGAATCCAGCGGATCTTGCTCGCCGAAAAGTATGCGTCCACCACCAGTCCGGTCAGCGCCGTGATGCGCTCAGCCGCGGGGGAGCCGGCGATGCGCCGGCAGTCCTCGGACGTGCGGCGGCACTGCCAGACGATAGCCGGAGCTATGGGCCTGCCGGTCGAGCGATCCCACACGATAGTCGTTTCCCGCTGGTTGGTGATGCCGATAGCCGACACCTCGGCGGCGTTAACACCGGAGGCCGCCAGCACTCGCAGGGCGGCGTCCAGTTGCGCGTGCCAAATGCCCCCGGCGTCCTGTTCCACCCAACCGTCGTGCGGATAGAAGCACTGAATCGGCGACGTTTCCATGGCCAGGCGCCGGCCCTCGCCGTCATAGAGCGCGGCGCGCGCGGTGGTCGTACCTTCATCAAGCGAAAGTAGATAAAGCACTCTGGCATTATAGTAGAAGCATGTTCTTCCGCAGAAAGCGGCCATCGAAACCGACATTTGACGAACGCCTGGATGTGCTCAAGAGCATGGGCTTCACGGTTGAGCGGCTGGAAGGCGGCCGCGCCTGTCTCAGGCGGGGACGCTGCGCAGCGATAGCGGTTGAAGACGCGATCCTGCGCGCCGGCATCGAAACGCAAGGCCAGATTGCCGCATTGGTGGACGGAGGATACCAGAAGTTCCTGGAACTCCCGGGAGGCTCGCGCCAACCGGCGCTGGCCGCGCAACTGAAAGAATTACACGATTTCGAGGAAGACCTGCGCGCAGGCCTGGGACTGGCGAGTCTATACAACACCGCCTTGGGCACCACATTCGACCGCCATTCTTACGACGGTTTGCAGAAGTAGCGCCCAGTCAGGGGCGGCTGCGCAAGTCCAACTGGCGGGGGAAGCTCAGGCAGGCGAACGGCGACAATCCGTTCGGCATCGGCAGCGGGAAAACATCGAGGAATGCCCGTGCCTCACGGGCATGTCCGGTTTCGGCGAGCGCCCATCCATACAACACCGGAGCGTTGTCGCTGGATCCGGGGACGGTCCGCTCCACGATCTGTTTCAGGACCAGCGCGGCTGCGTCGTACTCCTTGGAGAACAACAGGGTGTAAGCGAGGGCGTATTTCTTCATCGCGGTTTCGCCGGCCGATGGGAATGCCTGCTCAGCACGCAGCGCCCACTCACTCGATGATGCCGGAGGCTCCGACAGGAACCGCGCCATGGCGAGCATCTCCGCATCCTGCGGGGAGGCGGAGGGGCGCGCCGTCTGGACCAGGGCCCGCGCCGTTTCCCGCTGTCCCACATCGAGATGCCAAACCACCAACTGCAGGACGGCGCGGGGCCAAGACGCCGCGAACTGCTTCACCCGTGCGAGCGCCTGCTGCCGGTTCCCGATCAGGTATTCCCATTGCGCGCGCGTGAACTCAATGGCCGGATCATGGGCTTCGCGCCGCGCGGCGGCGTATCGCTCGAAGAGCGCGTTGGCGGCGGCAGTGTCCCGTAACATGAGCCGGGCCTGGGCCGCTTTGAAGAGCGTTCCGCCTGCGAGAAACTTGGGATCCTTGCCGTAGGCGGCGAGGTAGTGCCGCTCGGCACTGGAGAAACGGCCCAGGTAGAAATGGACGTCGCCGAGCGAATCTTCCGGATTCGCGCTGGCGGGCGCCAACCGCTGATAATGCCTGATCGCTTCCACGGCGCCGTCCAAGTCCTTCAGATACGCCCGTGCATAGCCCAGTTGATTCCAGAGAATCCCATTGGATGGTTCCAGTTGCGTGCCGCGTTCGTACCAGCTGACCGCAGCGCGGAGATCGTGCGCGGCGGTGGCGGCCTCGGCCGCTTCCCGCACCAGGTCTGAATCCGCCGGAATCAGCATCGCGAGGCGCGAAACGGCACGGAAACAGGTAAGCGGATCGCCGCGAAGCGAGGAGGCGGCCAAGTCGAGCTTAGCCGACTGGACCTCATTTAACTGAGCTCGGCGCGACAGCGCATGATCTAGAATACGGCCAGCCGCACCACGATCACCCGCGGCGGCCCGAAGCCGGGCTAACAACAGGGTCGCCGGCGTAAAATCCGGATCTATCTCGAGCGTCTTCCCCAGCGACGAAGCCGCTTCTTCGGGCCTTTGCGCCAGAGCCGACACGTAAGCCTTCCAGGCTTCCGGATTATTCATTCGCGAAGGCGTGACGCCCGCGTCAATCCGCCGGACCAGCTCACCGGCAAGCGGCAGCACCCCTGCCGGCGCCGGTCCGCTCGCCTCGTAGCTGCTGACCTTCCGCGAACGAGCCGCGTCCTCCAATTGGGCTTTCAGAGTAAGGCGCCCGTTCACCACCGAGAAATAGCCTCGTAGAGTCCGCGTGGCGCGTGTACTCCATAATTCGTCGTTCGAAGTAACCAAGACCGGGTAGAGGGTCTTCGAGCCGGCCAGCGACTCCACAAGATACTCGGCCGAGGCGCGGGATGCCCAATCGAGCGAGGCATCGCCGCTCAGGTTTTCGAGCGGGAATACCGCCATTCTTTCGGGGTGGCGGCTGGACCTCGAACAGCCCGCCAGGACGCAAAGAAGGATCGCCACCTGGGCGAGCCTACTGGACATGAGGCTCCATAGCCAGGATCTGCTTGAACTCGGGCAACTCCCGCAAAGCGGCGAACTCTTCGTCTTCGAGAAACTTCTTCTTTTCTTTGAAACCCTCTTCGATGGACTTGCGCATGTAGAGCAGCGCCCGTTCATTGAGACCGGCTTTGGCATAGAGCTTGGCGATGTGGTAGTGGAATTTGGCTCGTTCGCCGACCGTACGCTCCTGCAGCAGAACGCCCTGCGAACTGCGGTGCTCGAACACTTCGGCGTCGAGCGAGAGCGCCTTGGTCCAGGCTGCGGCGGCGTCCTCGTACTTGCGCCGGGCAAAGTAGGCGGTACCGAGGTTGCTGTAAATCGATGCGGAATTCGGCGAAAACTCAAGCGCCTTTTTGTAATGACCGATGGCCTTACGGTAACTGCGCCGGGCGTAGTACACCGTACCCAGGTTGTTGATGGCTTCGGCGTACTTGGGATTGAGCTTGATGGCGCGCTCGTAATAGCGCTTGGAACTGCCGAGGTCGGTCAACTGGTGGTAAGCGATGCCGATCTTGTTGGCGACGACGGCGGAATCCTGCGGCGCATCGCGATAGGCTTCGATAGCTTCCCGGTATTTCTTGTGCGCCATCATTATGTCGCCGCGCACTTCAGGTCCGACGGCACGAACTGGCGGAGCCGGAGCGGGCTGTGCGAGCATTGCGTGAGCGAGCAGCAGGCCGGCCGTGAGCATGGTTGCCCTCCTGGAAGACCAGTCTCATTTAAACACATCCAACAACCTTCGGAAGATGCCCTTCTTCGCGGGCGGAGGAGGCGCCTGGGCCTGAACTTGTGCGGGAACCGCCGGCGGCTGCTTCACCGCCCGGCGGGGACGCGAAGACGGCTTGGCGTCGGTGGAGGTTGCAGTGCCGGGCGTGGCGCCAGCATCGGCCGCCGGAACGGCCGCGCTGGCATCCCAACCGGCCACCAACGTCGAACCGGCGCGTCCCGCGCCGTGCAGATGGCATACCGCCACCGGCTGCGTACCGGCGATGAACACCTCTGTCCGCGCGCCGGGGCAAGCGGGTGAAGCCAGTTCGCCCGTGGCGGGATCCACCTCGACGCTGACCACTCCATCCGGCGCCGAAAAGGCCCGCACACCGCGGTATTCGCGGTACTGGTGCGCACGCTTCATGAACTCGGTCCAGATCGGCAGGGCTGAATGAGCGCCTTCGAGGTTCAGTTCCCGGTTGTCGTCGAAGCCCACCCACACGACACAGATCAGCTTCGACGTGAAGCCGGCGAACCACCCGTCGTGGCTGGTGCCCGTCTTTCCCGCGGCCGGCAAGGTGAAACCGCGCGAGCGGACACCCGCGCCAGTCCCGCTGCGCAGAACCTCTTCCATCAGGCTGACCATCATGTAAGCCACCCGCGGATCGAGTACGGCACGGCTCTCGGGCTTCGACGTAAAGATGGTCTTCCCCGCTTCGTCACGGATGATCTTTATCCAGGTCGGCTTATGGTAAACCCCGCGATTCGGAAAAATCGTGTAGGCGCCGGCGATTTCGACCGGCGTCACCTCGTAGGCGCCCAGCGCCACGGCGGGTGTCGGCCGGATATTCAGGTTCATTCCGGCTTTGCGAGCGAGAGCGACCACGTTGTCGTAACCCACTTCCTCGGCGATCTTCACCGTGGGAACGTTCTTGGACTTGGCGATGGCCTGCCGTAACGTGATGGTTCCGCTATATTCATCTCCGAAATTCGATGGTTCGTAGGGCTTGCCGTCGAACCAGAACGTGGTAGGTTCGTCGGACACAAGAGTGAGCGGGGTGAACACCTTCGGGCCGACTTCGAGGGCCGTATCCAGCGCGGCCGCGTAAACGAAAGGCTTGAACGAGCTGCCCGGCTGCCGCTTGGCCAGTACCCGGTTCAACTGGCTCATGCCATAATTACGCCCACCCACGAGCGCCTTGACCTCCCCGGTTTCCGCATCCAGGGCGACGAGGGCAACCTGCGGATCCGGGATCATTTGCCTGGTACGCTTACGCCGGCGGTTGATGGCCTCATCCACCTCCTTAAGACCGACTTGCACGGCGACGGCGGCCTCGCGCTGCAGGTTCATGTCGAGCGTCGTGTAGACGCGAAAAGAGTGCGTTTGAAAATCGAGGTCCTGGAACTGTTCCTGAAGATTGTCATTGACGAGATCCACGAAATAAGGGGCGTCCGTGGATTCGATGCCGCCTGGAGCCAACTGCAGAGGCGATTGCACCGCCTCTTCATACTCCTGGTCCGTGATGTAGCCATTTTCGCGCATCAGACCCAGCACTACGTTACGGCGGGCGCGCGCCCGCTCCGGCCAGCGGATGGGATTCGTATAGCTGGGCCGTTGGATCAAGCCGGCCAACGTGGCCGCCTCAGGCAGGCTAAGGTCCTTGAGGTCCTTGCCGAAGTAGGCGCGAGCAGCCTGTCCGAAGCCGCAAATGTCGAAACTTCCGCGCCGGCCGAGGTTCACCTGGTTGACGTAGTATCCGAAGATCTCTTCCTTGGTGAGTCTTGCTTCGAGATGCATGGTGACCAGCGCCTCGGCGGCCTTTCTCTTCCAGGTCTTCTCCTGGGAAAGCACCAGGCCTCGCGCCAACTGCATGCTGAGAGTCGAAGCGCCGTACCGGCGCCCACGTTCAATGTCCGTGTAGACCGTCTTTATGATGCGGATGGGATCGAAACCGGAGTGGATGAAGAAGCGCTTGTCCTCGGCGGAGATGATGGCATTCACCAACACCTTGGGGACATCTTCATAACGCACCAAGCGCCGTTTTTCGCGATTGCGGTCGAACAGGTTCGTAATCAGTTCGGGCTCGAGCAGGTACTGTGTGCGCTCGGTGTTGTCCCGCAGGGAGACGATTTGCGCCACGCGCGGACCGTTGAACTTGATGACGCCGGCTTCCTGTTCGAAGTAGGAATCCGGGCCCGGAAACACCTCGACGCCATCGGGACGCATGTGGTACCAGCCGAGGCGGTTGTCCCGCGCTTGGGTGTAGCCACTCGACCGGAGCTGCGCCGCGATCTCCTCGGGAGAGGTCTCGTCGCCCACCGTGACTACGCGGGGCGCCGCGAAGATCATCGAGGTAGATGTGAACGGCCCTCCGCGTAGTTTCTCGTCGATCAACCGCGCGTACTTCATATACAGCCACACGGCCGTCAGCGCCGACAGGCTGACCGCGCACACCCCAAAGACCAGGAGGAACTTACCGACAGGATTCCACAACAGCCGGACGAGGAAAGTCTTCTCAGAAACCTTAGCACGTACGCGCACGAAAGTCTTCCTCATCGTATTCTCTCATGAACAGTGGGCGCTTATGGTGAAATAGGGGACGAACGCATGACGGAACGAGACAGGTTGCTCACAGTGTACCGGGGCGGGACGCCCGACCATGTGCCCTTCTACCTGGACCTGTCGCACTGGTTCTACCAGAGACACAAGGTCCCCTTCGACCTGTCGGTCGCCGTGCATGGCGTAGAGGACGATCTTCTCGCCTGCCATCGCGAGTTCGGCGCGGGATTCGCCATCCCCAACCGGATTTCGTATTTCGACGTCTCTTATCCGCCGGAGGTGTGGTCGAGCGTTTCCCGCGATGAGACCGGACGCGGACCAGAGTTGACCTGGACCATAGAAACGCCGCTCGGCTCGATCTGCCGCAAGAGGTTGTGGAACGAAAGCAGCTATTCATGGGGCATCTCCGAGTGGGGTGTACAGGACGAGCGCGGTTTGCGAGTACTGAGTTACGCGCTGAGCCGCGCGCAGTACCATCCGGCCTGGGAGCGCTATACCTGCTGGCGAGAGGCCGTGGGCGGAATCGGCGTGCCGTACCTTTCAGTTGGCTACAGCGCCGCCGGGCAGTTGCTGAACTATTGGATGGGTGTCGAGCAGACCATGTTCGCCGCGGCCGACATGCCCGCCGTACTGGCCGAGGTGATCGATGCGATCAACACGAACCTGCTCAACCTAATCGATCTGGTTTGCCAGAGCCCGGCGGAAGTCATTCTGATGGGGGATAATTTTTCGAGCGATATCCAGTCGCCGCGCTTTGTGGAAAAGTGGTCGGCCGACTTCTACCGGGAGGCCTTCGGCAGACTGCACCGAGCAGGCAAGTTCGCCGCCGTGCATGTGGACGGACGCTTGAGCGGCCTGCTGCGGGTTTTCGCCTCTCTCGGCGCGGATTGCATCGACGCCGTCACGCCAGCACCCATGGGCGATCTCACGGCCCAGCAGTGCCGCGACGAGGCGGGCCCCGCCCTGATCCTGTCGGGCGGCGTTCCGCCCCCGCTATGGGTCGAGCCGGCGTCCGACGGCGATTTCCGCCGCGCGGTGCTTGCATGGCTAGAACTTCGCAGGCGCAGCGCGCGGTTGATCGCCGCCGCCGGGGACCAGGTGCCTCCCGGGGCGCCCGAACACCGTATTCGCATGATGCGCGAACTGGTGGAAGAATTCGGCCGCTACTGAGCGGCGCAAAGGAAAATCACAGATGAAGAAACGACGGCTCGGCCGCACTGGATTGATGGTTTCCGAGATCTCGCTCGGTACGGTGGAATTGGGTTTGGATTACGGCATACGGCCGGTGGGCGACGACGCTCGTCCGGACGACTCGGCCGCCACCACGTTGCTCAACCAGGCCCTGGACAAAGGCATCAACTTCATCGATACGGCCCGCGCTTACGGGACCAGCGAGGATGTTATCGGCCGCGCCATCGGCCGCCGCCGCGCCGAGTATGTGCTGGCCTCGAAGGTATCTTTGTTTTCAAAGGAAAACCTTGCGCCCGATGCGCTGCGCGAGCGCGTGGCGAATTCGGTGGAGGAGAGCCTCCGTGCGCTGAGGACGGACATGATCGACGTCATGCTGGTGCATGCGGGCCCTACAGACACCCTGGACGCCGGCCCCGTTTGGGAAGCGTTACAAAACGAGCGCGAGCGAGGCCATATCCGCTTCGCCGGCGCGAGCGTGTACGGCGAGCGGGGAGCACTGGAGGCCATCGCTACCGGTTACGATTGCCTGCAGATCGCATACAGCGTTCTCGACCGGCGGCCCGAAGACCGCGTCTTGAAAGAAGCCGCCGCGCGGGACGTGGGCATCGTGGTGCGTTCCGTGTTGCTGAAGGGTGCGCTTACGCACCGCTACCGCGATCTGCCGGACTCCATGGCCTCGCTCAAGCATGCGGTGGAGCGGATGAACGGCATATCTTCGAACGAAGTGGCGGGCCTGCCCGAACTCGCATACCGTTACGTGCTGGCCCATCCGGCCGTGCACACGGCGCTGGTGGGAACCGCGCGCGTGGAGGAGATGGAAGCCGCCATCGTGTACGCTTCCCGGGGGGCGCTGAGCGGCGATCTGACCGGTCGTATTCGCTCCGTACGAGTGGAAGAGGAGCGCTGGTTGAATCCCGGCAACTGGCCCATATAGGAGACTGCCTTGCGCTATCACCAGGCCATCCTCGTCAGTTGCGAAGTCCCTTGGGACGAGAAGGAACGGTTGCTCGAAGATGTCTTCCGCGCCGAGGTGCGCCACGTGCTGGCGCAGGGCTTCCGCGATCTCTATGTGTTCGGGACCGCCGGCGAGGGTTACGCGGTAGACACGGCGCGATACCGCGACGTCCTCGCGCTGTTCCGCGAGGAGACGCGCGGCGAAGACGTATTTCCGCAGGTGGGCGCCATCGGCCTTTCGACGGCGGCCATCATCGAAAGACTCACGCTGGCTTATGACGCCGGCGTCCGCGTTTTTCAGATTTCCCTGCCCTCGTGGGGCGCGTTGAATGACGACGAGGTGCTGCGTTTCTTTCGCGACGTCTGCGGCGCATTCCCGGATGCGCGCTTTCTCCATTACAACCTGGGCCGCACGAAACGCGTGCTGGCTCCGGCCGATTACCGCCGCATCGCCGGCGAAGTGCCGAATCTCGCTGCCACCAAGAACACCGGCCTCACCATCCGCGAAACCTGCGAACTGCTTAGACTGGCGCCGGAGATGCAGCATTTCCTGAGCGAGTACATGTATCCGGTCGGCTGCATGCAGGGCGAGTGTTCGATGTTGAGTTCTCTCGGCCCCATGATGCCGGCGAGGACGAAGCAGTTGTACGAATACGGGCGCACCGGACAAGTGGAGAAACTCTTCCGCCTGCACGCCGAATACGTCCGCGTGGCCGAGGCGGTCCTGGCGCCCATGCGCCGCCGCCCCATGATGGACGGCGCCTACGACAAGGTCCTGAAGCGCTTGGGCGGCGTCCCCATGCCGCTCAGGCTGTTGTCGCCCTACGACTGTTTCCCAGAGGAAGTCTACGAGGAATGCCGCCGGATCCTCGACGCGCACCCCGGCTGGGCGGATTAACCAGACTATGAATGCCGCGGCCACTCCCACCATGGACCGTCTGAACGGCCGGGTGTTTCTGTTTACGTACATGATGCTTTATCTGGCCGCGCCCGTCGTATACGTGGGCGTGGTGCAGGCGGCCTTGTGCGACAAACTCGGCGCCAGCGCCACAGTAGCGAACATGCCGCTCGCCGCGTATCAACTGGGGCAGATTTCACCACTGTTCGCTACCTGGCTCATACCGCATCGCCTGGAGCGGACCATCCTGGTGTGGACGGCGAGCGTGGCGGCGCTTCTCCAGGGGATGGTGGTGGCCGTATTGCTGATTCCCTTCCCATCCAGCGTCCGCATCGGCGTCGTCACCGCGCAGGGCTTGCTACTCGGCCTGGTGTGGAGCGTCGGCATGCTGTATCTTTATCAATGCCTGAACCGCGGCACCAGCTTGGAGGGCCGGGCGCGCGCATTGAAGCTCACCTACTCGATGGGACCGCTGGCGGCGGTGGCAGGCTCTCTCGCCGCGCAATATATCCTGAATCCCGGCTTCCGCTGGCTGCTCTTCCCTTACGACTTCGCGTGCATTTACGCATTCGGCTTTCTGGCGACGGTAGGCGTCGCCGTGCTCAGTACGCGGTACAACCTGCTGCCCGTGGCCGACGAGCCGCGCCCGCCGCTCCGACGGTTTCTCTCCGGGCTATTCGCCGAATACCTGTCAAACCGCACGCTGTGGATGCTGTGGCTGGCGTTCCTACTGTGGAGTTGCACGCTGGGATCGGTGGCCAACGTTTCGCTTTACACGCGGGAAGCCATGGGACGCGATCCGAAGGATTTCTCCGGGCTCGTCATGGCGATTCGCTTCAGCGCCAAGGCCCTGGCAGGGTACGGGCTGGGGTGGCTGGCCCTGCGCTACGGGCTGCGCACGGCATCGCAGGCGACGTCAGGCCTGTTTGCCGCGGGGATGCTGTGGGCCTGGCTCGTGCCGGGCGCAGCCTACCTGGGGGCGTTCGGATGGCTGGGTGGCGGCGAACTCGGAGGCGTGTACTTTCCGAATTACGCTCTGGCGCTCACGTCGCTGGCCGCCGGCCCGCGTGTACTGGCCGCGCTGATGCTCGCCACTCCCGTCTCGGGATTCGCGCCCGTAATGCACGGTTGGCTGACAGACCACTTTGGCTTCGCCGCCAGTTTCGCCTTCGGCTTGGCCACGGCGCTCGCTGCGGCGGCCTTCGTGCGGAAACGATAAGAAGGGGCCCTCAGAGTCGCAGGCGCACCCACCGGACATCCATCGCGTCCGGCGCGCCGGCGTAATACACCACCATCACATCCCCGTCGGGAAGCGTCTCGGCGAACGGCAGGCCATAACTCCACGTCTGCATATCGGCGAGCGCTTCGGCCGTCGAGCCTACCGCCGCCGGCGCCATGGGGACCTCGTGGATAACCACTTCAGACCCCGCTTCGAACGCGCCGTCGATTGATTTGGCCAATCTCGCGCGGATGGAGCGCGAGCCAAAGCGATCCACCCAGGCGAGCACCACACGTCCGTCGGGCAGGATGGCGGGGTGCGACGGCTGGTCGGCAAAACCGAGGTCTTCGGGATCGCTCCAACTGGCACCTTCGTCAGCGCTGATGCGGCGGTGGATGTTGCGGTAGGACTGCGTTTCGCGATCGTAGGTCCAGCTGAAGCTCACGAGGCGCCCGTCCAGCGCCACTGCGGCGCGCTGATCCCAATTGAAGATCCGCGCCGACGGGTCGCGGCAGACCAAGCGCGGCTCCGACCAAGTTGCCCCACCATCGTCTGAGAACACGTACACCACTTTCTGCCGCCATGTGGAGCGGTCGAGGTAGGGCTTGTTGCTTTCAATGCTGATGGCTAGGCGCCCGCTCACAAAACGCAGCACGGGACTAGTGAGGCTGGGCGGCCCTACATCAGCCGTCACGGGGACGGCGCGCCAATCGGACCACGTCGCGCCGTCATCGAACGAATCCGCCAGCACGATCTTCATGGGCAGGCAACCCTCGGTCTCCGGGTTGAACAGCGGCATGCCGGGAAACGCCTGGCGATCGATCCATAGCCCGCAGGCGAGGACGTGTCTCGCTCCCAGGGGCGTCAGGTAGACGACGCGCAGCGAACCCTCCCGGTCTTCGACGATGCGCGAAAAAGGACGGTTGGGCGCGGACCATGTCCGGCCACCATCGAAAGAGCGCCGAAGTTCGACGGTCTCGCCGGCGCAGTCTTTGTCCGAGCCGGTACGGTACGTCGCCAGCAGTTCCCCGCTTGAAACAACCGCCAAAGCGGGAAAGGTGCACACGGCCCGCGCCGTACCGGGCCCGGAGGCATTCAGAACGCCGCGTTCTAAGACGCGCAAGCGGCCGCCTTCAGCGCCCCGCGGAGGGCCTCCAGCGTCTGGTCGATGTCGGCCTCAGTGTGAGCATCCGAGATCGAGCATTGTTTCGTTGGCGTCGGGAAGTAGTACACGCCGCGCTCGATCATTTCCTGCCGCAAGCGGGTGTCGAGCGCGAAGTCGTGGTGCGACGCGAGATCGTGCCAATCCACCGGAGCGTGGTCCATAAAATACAGGCAGTACGCGGAACCCTGCCGCACCAGCTTTGTCGTGAGGCCCATCTCCCGCGTGATGGCGTTGATCCCCGCTTCCATGCGCGCGCCGAGATTCTCGACATGGCGATAAACCGCGCCGCCATCTTCAAGCAGCCGCTCGATCGTGGCGATGGAGGCCGCGGTCGGCACCGGGTGCGCGTTGTAAGTCCCCGCCAGAAGCACGCGCTTGGCTGGATCCGGATGGACGAAATAATCCATCAGAGCCTTCTTACCGCCGAGCGCCGCGATGGGATACCCGTTTGCAATGGCCTTGCCGTAAACGGCCAAGTCCGGACGAACGCCCGAGATCTGCGCATATCCGCCGAGCGCGTGGCGGAAGCCGGTCTTCACTTCGTCGAAGATGAGCACGAACCCGAACTCGTCAGCGAGCTTGCGTAGTCCGGCGAGGTAGCCCGGCTTCGGATGCACCAAGCCGATGTTCTGCAGGATCGGCTCGGTGATCAGGCAGGCGATCGGGTAGCGTTCGCAGACCCAGCGCACCGAATCCAGGTCGTTAAAGTTGATCGGGTGCACCAGCGGCTTGTGCGCGTCCGGGATGCCGGCGCTGATGGGAAGAAACGGGTACTCGCCGGGCGATACACGCGGGCCTAGCGCTTCGAGCGGCGTCATCAGATTGCACGCCACGTCGTTGTGCCAGCCGTTGTAGCCGCCCTGCATCACGATGATGTGGTCGCGTCCGGTGGCGCCGCGCGCAAGGCGGATCGCCTGCGAGGTGGCTTCACTGCCGCTGTTCAAGAACTGCACGGCCTCGATCCACGGGATGCTCGTGCACACCAGCTCCGCCAGGCGACCCTCGGGCCCGGTGGTGCCCGTACCGTACAGGCTCCAGCCCTCGGCGAGCGCCTTGGAGACGGCCTCGTTCACATAGGGATCGTTGTGCCCCAGAAAGTGCGGCGCGAAACCGGCATGGTAGTCGATGAACCGGCCGCCATCGGCGTCGTACAGGTAAGCGCCCTGCGCGCGCACGAATGCGATCTCGGGTTGCGTCGCGCGATTGACCGATACGACGCCTCCTGTGATGTACTTTCTATTCTTCTCAAAAATGATTGCAGACTTCGGATAGGTTTTCACGGTTAAATCAGATTATAGCGAGTCGCGAGGGTCTCTTGGACTAACGAAGCAGTGCATTGAACAGGTAGCCGACCCCGATGATTCCGGCGGTGAGCAGAGCGACGAACACAGCAAGCAGGGGCGGACGCAGGACCTTGCGCAGGATGATCATTTCGGGCAGCGACAGGGCGGTGACCGCCATCGTGAAGGCGAGCACCGTTCCCAACGGCAACCCCTTGTTGACCAGCGCTTCAGTGATAGGCAGCACCCCGGCAATGTTGGCATAGAGCGGCACGCCGATGGCGACCGCCAGCGGCACCGCAAACCATTTCTCCGGCCCGGCCCAGCGGACGATCAACTGCTCGGGCACATAACCGTGAATCAGGGCGCCGGCTCCGATACCGCCTACGATATAGGGCCACACCTTCAGGAAGATGGAGCGTGAAGAACGCCATCCCTCGACCAGACGGCCACGCATGGTGACGCGCGGGTCGTCTAGCTGCGCGGCGCTGCCAAATCCGCGCACTTCCCAGACGAACGGCTCCACCCATTTCTCGAGCTTCATCAAGCCCACGGCGTATCCGGTGACGAGTGCCAGCGTGACGCCGAAACCGATATAGACCGCAGTCACTTTGACACCGAACAATCCCCACAACAGTGCCACGGCGACTTCGTTTACCATGGGCGCCGCCACCAGATACGAAAAGGTAACGCCCAGTGGTACACCGCCTTCCAGGAACCCAATAAACAGAGGCACCGCCGAGCAGGAACAAAAAGGCGTCACGATACCGACCGAGGCCGCGAGCACATTTCCGATGATGCTGCGCTTGCCGCCCAGCCATCGCCGCACACTCTCCGGTTCAAGCCAGGTCTGTACGAAGCCGACCGCGAAGCTGACCGCCAGGACCAGCGTCAATACTTTGGGCACGTCGTAAAAGAAAAAATGTAGGCTCGCGCCGAGATGCGTCTGAACGGAGATGCCGAACAGGCCCTCGACGATCCGGCGGGCGAGCCAATCGAATAATGCAAATGGACTGAACATTTAATAAAGTGAGACCTCAAAAATGTAGGCCAGCGAATAATAGACGCCAACCGCGACGAAGACGATACCGGTTGCTGCACGAGCAACCTTTTCAATTCTTCCCAGGCGATTCAGCGCTTTTCCAAGAGATTGCGCACTCCAGCTCATCAGCAACGCCACGGCCACTACGGGTGCGGCCGTACCGGCGCCGTACACCGCTGGAATCAATAGTCGCGAATCCGCTTTGACGGCCAGCGGAAGCAGGCTGCCGAAAAACAGAGCTGCCGACACCGGACAGAAGCTTAAGGCAAACAGAAGGCCCAGCGCACCTGCGCCCCACGTTCCCCAGGCCGCCATCCGGTGACTCAGGCGCTCACTTAGCCGCGATCCGGTAACCGGGAGGCTCAACAGGTTCAGCAGAACCATGCCCGTAAGGATCAATAGCGGCCCCAGCAACTTATTCATGTACGTCTCTAGCGTGTTGGAGATTTGCGGAATGGTAAGCAGGCTTGCTGCCAGCAAACAGGCTAGTGCGGTGTAAGCGATCATACGTCCCAGTGCGTATAAGAATCCCGCCAACACAACGAGGCCCGGACGTGCCATCCGCTGGCTGATGTAAGACATCGCCGCAACGTTCGTTGCCAGCGGGCAAGGACTTATGGATGTGAGCACTCCTAACCAGGCGGCCGAGCCGGCAGCCAACACGATGGCACCCATCAACTCTCCCTGAGCATGGCACGCACTTCGCCCACCACATAATCTTGAAGAGCGGTTTTGTTGCCTACCAACTCCCAGGTCTTTTCCAAAACCTTATAGCGGACCTGGCGGCCGTCCTTGAACTCGACCAGCACCAGGGACCGGGTGAAGAGCTGATAGTCCTGGATGAAGTGGCGGTTCTGGGGCAATTGGACATTCACCGGCCGCCATTCAAGAGTCCCCCTCGCCAACTCCGATGCGAATGTCGTGGTGATGGCTTCGGCCGAATGGGATTCTATCGTGCGGCAGGTAGTACAGCGCTGCGTGGCGTGGAAGTAGTACGCCACAACCCGCCTGCCTCCGGGCGAGGATGTGCCCGGTTCGGCCGCCTGCACCGGCGTTCCGGCCCTGCGTCCCGGCTTGAACAACAAGAACACAAAACTCGCCGCGACGAATAAGAGCAATATCGCAGCGAGTGCCCGTTTGATATTCATGGTCCGACTCTAGGCCAGCATTTGCGAGGCCCTAATAACCGTTTCTTCAATCCGCTCCTGGGTCGGCGGAGTCTTTCCCTTCTCCATGCCAAGCTCGGCGAGGCGCAGGTGGAAATAGTCTTCGATGGCTCCCTGCTGCATCGCTTGCTTG
This sequence comes from uncultured Solibacteraceae bacterium, assembly GCA_964384215.1. GTDB lineage: Bacteria > Acidobacteriota > Terriglobia > Bryobacterales > Bryobacteraceae > JAJFUV01. The sequence continues at coordinate 35,958 of CAYLLB010000041.1, forward strand.
CCGCACTCCGTGGAACAGCCGTCGATCACCAGAATCTTGTTTGCGGCTCTAACTTTGGCAGTGATTTCTTCCACACCGGCAGCAACGCCAATGAGACATGACATCTTTCCCGCGCCGTCGTTGCGCAGTATCCGAGCCGCTCGATCCGCGATCTCGCCAACGTCCGACGCACCCGAACACGAGAGGATGAGCGTCTCACCGCCCCCGCAACTACAGCCGTCTTTCGGTCTGATTTTCATCTGGTCTCCGTCAAACTCCTTACCTTGAGATCACAAACCCGGCTCCACGTCCCACACACCCAGCGCCGCTCAGACTTCGGCCAGCGCTCCACACAAATGTCTGTAATCCCCTTCAAACACCGGGACGCAGCGTGAAAGCTTGCCGTCTCCCATCCACAACTTGGCGGCGATGGCCGTGCAGGTCGCCTCCCCGCAGGCTCCGCAATTTGTTCCGGGCAGCCGTTTGTGGACTTCCAACATGGGCGGTTTGGCGCGCATCTCGGACGATGGGGTGATCAATGCTCTTCGCGCCCAGACCTGGTTCAGACGCCGCCTGAGGTCCTCCAGAACACGGCAGGCGTCCACAACGTCGTCGGCCTTTCCGAGTGCGACGCGACGAGCATAGAGTGTCACCGGCCGATAGCCCTCCATGAACGTGAGAGTTGGCCCGCCAGGATTGTAACAAGCCTGACGCATTTCGGCGTTCAGATAAGGCAATGCCGGACCGGCGCCGTCCGACAGATGCGCGATCAACCACAACTTGGACTCGTCCGCCATGCAGGGGCCGAAGAACATGATGCTCGCTTCGCCGAACATGTCTTCAGCGAAAGCCGTACGCACTGGCTCTGGACATGCACTGGGGCGGTATTCGGCCCAACCGGCGATTGTGATGCGCGGGGCTGCTTGTTGGATGGCGGACAAGCCGGACAGATCCGTCACCAACGCCGGAACTGCGGCTATTTGTTGCGCACAGAGACCCGAAGCGGCGAGCAAGGTTCGCGCTTTTTCTAGTTCTTCGGTGCTCGGAAAGACGACGACCAGGTCCATTAGCGCCCGAATCAGCCAGCCTTCTGCGCAAGCAGGGTTTTCAGTTCGGCGACCGTGGCTACGCGCCCCATCACCAGGATCTTGCCGTCGACGACCACGGCCGGCGTGCGCATCACGCCCAACTTGGCAATCTCGGCCCAGTCGGTAACATGTTCGATTTCGGCCGCGAGGTTCAGCTCCGCGCAGGCGTTGATGACGTTCTTCTCGGTGTTCTTGCAGTTTGCACAGCCGGGTCCGGCTACTTGAATCTTCATGGGCATAGTCCTTTCAGGCGATTACCTTCCGCTGCTCGGCCGCAACCGAACTGAGCACGGCTTCAATGCAGCCGAAGAATTTCAGAATGCAAGGAACGCGCAAGCTGTACCAAACCTGGGCGCCACGCTTGTCGATTTCTACGATCCCAGCGGACCTCAAGATGGATAGGTGCTTGGACACCGTGGACATGTCGGCGCCCACCATACGCTGCAACTCGCAGACGCAGCGCGCCTTCCGCGACAGTTCGTCCACTAAAAAGAGCCGGGTGGGGTGGGCCAGGGCCTTGACGATGCGGGCCTGCGCCTCGAAGCGTAAGCGCGTTTTGCGGTTCATTGTTTCCTATTTGGCAATTTAACCAAATACCCAAAGAATGTCAAGAAACGTATTGCGCGATGGGCGAGCCGCTGTTATGTTGGTGTCAGGCAAGCCATGGAAAAGCGACTTTCGTTTCTGGACCGCTATCTGACGCTGTGGATCTTTTTGGCGATGGCTGTGGGCGTGGGAGCCGGCTACCTGGTCCCCGGCATCGTGCCGCGGCTCAACCGCCTGAGCGTAGGCACCACGTCAATACCGATCGCGATCGGGCTCATCCTGATGATGTACCCGCCGCTCGCGAAAGTGAAGTACGAGGAGATGGGACGGGTCTTCTCTCATCGCAAGGTGCTGGCCCTTTCGCTCGTGCAGAACTGGGTGGTCGGGCCGGTACTGATGTTCGGCCTGGCGGTCGTCTTCCTGCGCGACAAGCCGGAGTACCTCACCGGACTGGTTCTGATTGGCCTGGCGCGGTGCATCGCCATGGTGATCGTCTGGAACGATCTGGCCCGCGGCGACCGCGAGTACTGCGCCGGCTTGGTGGCGTTCAATTCCATCTTCCAAGTGCTGTTCTTTTCGGTCTACTCCTACTTCTTCCTCGCGGTGGTGCCTGATTGGCTGGGGATGGCCGCGGTGCGCGTGAACATCTCCATGGGCGACATCGCTCAGAGCGTGTTCATCTACTTGGGCATTCCCTTCCTGGCTGGTATTGCCACGCGCACGCTGCTCATCCGGCTGAAAGGGAAACTCTGGTACGAGACGAAGTTCATTCGCAAGATCAGTCCCATCACTCTGGTCTCGCTGCTGTTCACGATCGTCGTGATGTTCTCACTCAAGGGCGAGATGATTGTGCAACTTCCGCTCGACGTATTACGCGTGGCGTTGCCGCTCACCGTTTACTTCTTCCTGATGTTCTTCTTCTCCTTCTGGATGAGCAAGCGCGTGGGTGCAAACTATTCGGAGGCCACCACGCTCTCATTCACGGCGGCGTCCAACAATTTTGAATTGGCCATCGCGGTGGCCATCGCTACGTTCGGCATCCATCATGGCGCTGCGTTTGCGGCGGTCATCGGCCCGCTGGTGGAGGTGCCCGTTCTGATCTCGCTGGTGAACGTGGCGCTGCGATTTGAGAAGCGCTTCCCGCGTACTGCGGTTGGATGCCGCGCAGCGTCAGAGGAATGAGGGCGTGAACATTCTGTTCTTGTGCGTTGCCAATTCAGCGCGCAGCCAACTTGCCGAGGGCTTGGCGCGCGCCATGTTCGGAGCGGCAGCCCACGTTGAAAGCGCGGGCTCGGAGCCGTGTGGTTTTGTGCGGCGCGGCGCCGTGGATGCTCTCGGCGAAATCGGCATCGACATCTCCCAGCACCAGTCCAAGGCCATTGCCGACCTTGACCCTGGCTTCTTGCGAGATCTCGATTTCGTGATTACGCTTTGCGCCGACGAGGTTTGTCCCGTTCTTCCATCTCCGGCCCGGCGTCTCCACTGGCCGGTCGCGGACCCGGCGCGCCCGGCGCAAAGTTCACAAATCGAAGCCGCTCGCTACCGGGAGGCCCGCGATCAGATCCGAACGCTAATCTTGCAATTCGCGAGGCAACACGACATCCCGCTCAACCCTGGGTATGATACGAAACAGGGATGATGCGCCGGGTTGCGCTACTATTG
>CAYLLB010000042.1:0-2784 GCA_964384215.1 uncultured Solibacteraceae bacterium
GATGCCTGGACAACCAGCATATATGCAGAAATGTCGGCTATCTTATGAGACGGTTAGTAGTTATTTATGGACCGAAAAGCCGGACACCCCATTGCTATTTGTTCCGCGATGCAGTAGAATTGTTGCGAAGCTGGTGAATGGAGCACTCTTATTGAATCCAGGAGCGCCCATGAGAAATGCCATATTCAGGCACCCAAGCTTGTGGACTCCACAGGGGCCACTGGGGTTAGATTCGCGTCAGGTCGACCGTGCGCTGGAGCGTTGTCATGAGTTCCCGACGGTTGGGATAGCGGTCATCGACACAGAGTACCGATACCTTGAGATAAACTACTTCTTAGCGAGCCTTAATGGGATCCCACGTGAGGCGCACCTCAATCGAACCATTTGCAGCGTTGTGCCCACCGCCGGAAACATGCTGACTCGGCTGGTTGAGCTTGCATTTCAGGTCAATAAGCCAATCTCCGGAGTGCGATTCTCGGTGCGCGTACCATTTCAAGACGGCCGGCTACGACACTGGCTTGGTAGCTTCTTCCCGGTAAGGTTCGGAGGTGTCAGTGCTGTCATACATTCAGTCATTGAAGTCACGGATCACGCACAGGTAGATGAAGTTCTAGCATCCTTGCCACGCGCTCCGACTGAATCTGTGTCAGAAGAGGCTCTCACATGCCGCGAAGCGGAGGTGCTTGCGTTAATCGGCTGCGGCAAAACGACAAAGGAGATAGCCTCGCTGTTGAGAATAAGCGCGCAGACTGTTAGCAATCATAGGAAGCAGGTTTGCCGGAAGCTCAACCTGCACTCAACGGTAGAAATCGCAGCTCATGCTGCACGGATTGCTCTTCTTCATGGACCCGCCTTGCCAAGCAGTGGTCGATACGCTGGCACTGATAATACTGGAGCGATTGAACACATGAGAATGGTAATGCCACAGGAGAATCCGGCGACCGGAGAAGATGAGGCCGTGATTCAAGCGTTGGCATGTGATGAGACGAAAGCCCGACATCTCCGACAATGTTCCCAGGATATTTCTATTGCTATATGACCTAAGCCCCGCACCTCCCGGCGCACGACACCCCACGAAGTTGATCCAACATAACGTCACCCCCCTAACAGCCCGTGGTAGTAGTCGATCAATCAACCGAAACCTGTGACCTAAAGAGAGTTTAAGACGTCAATACAGCTATGGCGATGGGAACGCGAAAGAAGCGAGAGCGGCAGCAGAATCTGTGGATCACCGCCGACGAGATCGTGCAAGTCCCGGGGAACGCGTTCTACGATCGCCTGAACCGCATTCTGGACCAGCACAACTTCGACCGCCGGACCGAACACCTTTGCCGGAAGTTCTACAAACAGAGTCCGTACGGCCGGCCGAGCCTGGCGCCAGGCGTGTACTTTCGGACGTTGCTGATCGGCTATTTCGAAGGGCTCGATTCGGAACGGGCAATCGCTTGGCGGGCGGCTGACTCCCTATCGCTGCGGAAGTTTCTGGGATATGGGCTGGATGAGCCGACGCCGGATCATTCGACGATTTCGCGGACGCGGCGGCTGTATTGGTTGGAGACGCATAAGGCGGTGTTCCAGTGGGTGGTCCGGTTGTTAATCGAGGAAGGGCTGATCACCGGGCAGACGGTGTCGATCGACGCCACCACATTGGAAGCCAACGCGGCGATGAAGAGCATCGTGCGGCGGGACCACGGCCAGGGGTACGAAGAGTACCTGAAGGGGTTGGCGCAAGCGGCGGGGATCGAGAATCCCACGCGGGAACAATTGGCGCGGCTGGACCGGAAGCGGAAGAAGAAGGGATCGAACCGGGACTGGAAGAGCCCGAGTGATCCGGATGCGCGGATTACCAAAATGAAGGATGGCCGGACGCACCTGGCGCACAAGGCCGAGCACGCGGTGGATCTGGCGAGCGGCGCGTTGCTGGCACTGACGCTACAGCCCGCCAGCGAAGGCGACACGACGACGATTCGCAAGACGCTGGAAGAAGCGCAGGCGTCCTCCCGGCAGAGCCATGAACGGGGAGTGGAAGAGGTGGTGGCCGACAAGGGCTATCACAGCGGGGCGGTGTTGCAGCAACTGCACGACGGCGCGGTGCGGAGCTACATTCCGGAGCCGGAGCGGGGACGGCGGAACTGGCAAGGCGCGGGCAAGTGGGTCGAGCGGAAACGGGTGTATGCGAACCGGCGGCGGGTGCGAGGGGCGCGGAGCAAGCGGCTTCAGAAACTGCGCAGCGAACTAACCGAGCGGACCTTCGCGCACCTGTACGAGACCGGCGGCATGCGGCGAGTTCATCTGCGTGGCAGAGAGAACATTCTGAAGCGGCTGCTGGTGCATGGAGCCGCGTTCAATCTGTCGCTGATTTTGCGAAAGGCGCTCGGAGTAGGCAAGCCCCGGCAGCTACAGGGGCTCAGTTCAAGGTTGTTTGGACTCATTTTCCGGCTCTTGGCGCCGTTGGGAACGATTTTGAGTGAGGTTGGACGGCGATGGGTAACTCTGTCGTGCGAAGTGAGGCGGGCAGCCCGCGATCGTTTTCAGCAGCACAATTTCGCCGCAGCCTAGAAAGAGCTATTACTGCCACGGGCTATGCTGGGCCGGTCTGCGTAAAGAACCGCACGGATTCCACTATCCTGTTGAAAATGTGTCCCTGAATGGGCCGTACGCTGCCGGCTTTGTGACGTTTACGAAGGAATCTGGCGTAAGCGCTTCATAGCGTGGAAGGCGCGGGAAGCGGGACTGCGGGGGACAGCCCGCGTGTTTCCGTTTCTGTGCAGGAAGATGAGGGTT
>CAYLLB010000042.1:2884-37621 GCA_964384215.1 uncultured Solibacteraceae bacterium
GGGACTGCGGGGGACAGCCCGCGTGTTTCCGTTTCTGTGCAGGAAGATGAGGGTTGGACGGAACGTGTCTGCGGCGCACAGCGGGACGGCAACCCCGGGCGCGCCTCAATCGCCACATCCCGAACATACTCTACCACGTCATGCCTTCGGTTCAGCCCCTAATCGCAAACGCTCATCCTCCGGTCACAGCACAAAACCGACTGATTCTAAACGATTTCCTTGGGTCTGATTTCGCCGCGCACGCTACACTCAGTATGGAGACTGTATGCCATCGCTATGTCGCATTCTCACTTCCAGCGCCATCGTCGCGCGTTCCCTCGGCCCGGTCGCGCCCCAAGGGAAGGCCCGTCCGTTGTGCAACGCCCTCCGCCACCGCCTTTTTGCGAAATGCGTGATCCTCCCGAACGAGTCCCCCGCCGGATTCCAGGAACTGCATGACCCGTTCGTCGACCGCTTCGGACCCGCCGCTGGCGTGGAGGACGATCTGGTCGAGGAGGGTGTCACCGCTTCAGTTCCCTCACTTCCCGGCTTGGACTCGCCCTCATTCTTTGCTTTGAGGTCAGGCTCCACAACGTCTACCACCGCGCCCTGTTCAACTTCCTCCTCCCGCGCGCCTCCGCCATGCCAAACGAACCCAACAACTGGTTGAAAACAAAAAAAGGAGACAAATGGTAGAGAATCATTCTCCGACGAACCCACCGCGGCCCTCCCGGTCGAAGATGGGGTCGAAGGAGGCGAAACAGGGCGTAGACTGCTCGGTCCTTCCTGAAAAGCGCCATCCATTCCAGGTTCCCTCGGCGGTAGGCCGGGAAGCGGTCATGGATACTTTCCGGCCAACAAGGCAATCCCTCTGCCCCCCTTGTTATATTGGTATTTTCTAATGCAAATTGACAAAGTGTACGAGCCCCAGCGGTTCGAGCCGCGATGGGCCGAATGGTGGATCGAGTCGAAATTGTTCCAGGTCTCGCCGGACACGCCGGGCGAGATGTTCTCGCTGGTAATCCCCCCTCCGAATGTCACTGGCAGTCTGCACATGGGGCACATGCTGGAACACACCGAGATCGACGCCACCATCCGCTGGCGCCGTATGCGTGGATACAACACGTTGTGGTTGCCCGGCACCGACCACGCCGGCATCGCCACCCAAATGGTGGTCGAAAGGAAGCTCCGGAGCGAAGGCATCGACCGCCGCGCCATCGGCCGCGAAGAGTTCTTGAAGCGCGTCTGGGCCTGGAAGCAGGAGTACGGCGACAATATCAAGCGCCAGATGACGCGCACCGGGGCCAGTTGCGACTGGAGCCGCGAGCGGTTCACTCTCGATGCGGGCCTGTCGCGCGCCGTGCGCGAAGTCTTCGTGCGCCTGTATGAGAAGGGCCTCATCTACCGCGGCGAGTACATGGTGAACTGGTGCCCGCGCTGCCACACGGCCATCTCGGATCTGGAAACCGTGCATGACGCCACTGCCGGCAATCTGTGGCACCTGCGCTACCCGGTGAAAGGCACCTCTCGCGTGCTGGTGGTGGCCACCACGAGGCCGGAGACCATGCTCGGCGATACCGGCGTCGCCATCAACGCCAAGGACCCGCGCTACTTCGATTTGCACGGCAAGACGGTTATCCTGCCGCTGATGAACCGTGAGATCCCCATCATCCTGGATGACCTGGCGGACCCGCAGTTCGGCACCGGTGTCGTGAAGGTCACGCCCGCTCACGATCCCAACGACTTCGAAGCCGGCAAGCGCCACAACCTGGAGAAGATCCAGGTGATCGACGAGAATGGGCGCATGACCGCGGCCGCCGGACCCTACGCCGGCCTGGACCGCTACGAGGCCCGCAAGAAAGTGCTGGCCGATCTCGAAGATCAGGGACTTGTCGAAAAGACCGAGCCGTACGAAGTGAGCCTCGGCAAGTGCCAGCGCTGCAAGACCGTGGTGGAGCCGCTCATCTCGACGCAGTGGTTTGTGAAGACCAAGCCGCTCGCCGAGCCTGCCATCAGGGCCGTGGAAGACGGGCGCATCCAGTTCATCCCTGAGAACTGGACCAAGACTTACTACGAGTGGATGTACAACATCCGCGACTGGTGCATCTCGCGCCAGCTCTGGTGGGGGCACCGCATCCCGGCCTGGTATTGCGGGGATTGCGGCGAAGTGACGGTGAGCCGCGAAACGCCGTCCAAGTGCGCGCATTGCGGATCGGAAAAGCTGAAACAGGACCCCGACGTCCTGGACACGTGGTTCAGTTCCGGGTTGTGGCCGTTCTCGACCCTGGGCTGGCCGGAGAAGACGCCGGATCTCGCCCGGTACTATCCGACCTCGCTGCTGATCACGGGTTTCGACATCCTCTTCTTCTGGGTCGCCCGCATGGTCATGATGGGCATGGAGTGCATGGGCGACGTGCCGTTCCGCCAGGTGTATATACACGGCTTGGTGCGCGACGCCGAAAAGCAGAAGATGTCGAAGACGCGAGGCAACACCATCGACCCGCTGGAGATCACCGGGAAGTACGGCACCGACGCCGTCCGCCTTGCCCTTTTGCAGGGCGCCGCGCCGGGCACCGACATCGTCTTCACCGAAGAGCGCGTCGATAGCGCCCGCGCCTTCGCCAACAAGATCTGGAACGCCGCGCGATTCCTGTTCCTGAACATGGAGCGTTCGGGCGTGGAAGGTTGGGCGCCCGGGAAGATCGCCATCACTGAAAACGCGCCGCTCGAAGACCGTTGGATGTTCAGCCGGCTGCGCTACGCGTCCGGGCAGGCCAACCGCGCGATGGAAACCTATCGCTACCACGAGGCCGCGCAACTGGTGTGGGAGTTCTTCTGGCACGAATTCTGCGATTGGTACGTCGAGCTGAAGAAACTGAGGTTCAAGGAAGCGAGCGGCCTGACCGATGACTGGCGCAACCTGCTTACGGTTTTCGAGGCGGCGTTGCGGCTCCTGCATCCGGTGATGCCGTTCATCACCGAGGAACTTTGGCAGCGGATCACGGAGGGCGCTGCGAACCGTGCGCCGTCTATCGCTGTCACCGAGTACCCGGCGGTTCCCGAATCCCTGGCCGATGCCGGGGCCGAAGAGCGGATGCGGTTGCTGCAGGAGACCGTCACTGCCGCGCGGAACCTGCGCGCGGAGAATAAGATCGAACCGAAGCAGAAGGTGGATGTGGCGCTCTCGACGCGCGGTGCGGCGCTGGAAGTTGCTCGTGCGCACAAGGCGGAGATCGAAGCGCTCGCGCGCATCAACCTGGACCTCAGTGAAGCTGCCGCGGACGCCCCCGCGTTCCAGATGCGCTTGAAAGTGGCGGCGTCCCAGGTTGAAGCGCAGCGCCAGCGGCTGACAAAAGACATCGAGCAACTGGAAAAGGTGATCGCCAACTCCGAACGCCAGCTTGCAAACGATGCCTTCACGAGCCGCGCTCCGGCCGCCGTGGTCGAATCCATGCGCGCCAAGCTCGAAGACTACCGCACGCAGGTCGCCAACAAGCGCGCGGCGTTGGGTGATCTGGCTTCGTCATGATGCTGAATTATCAACACCCCGAAGTACTGGATGCCGTACGGCGCGCGCTGGCCGAAGACATAGGCTCGGGCGACGTCACCACCAACACCTGCGTGCGCGCGGATGCGACGGCGCGCGGGCGCTTTGTCGCGCGCCAGCCGCTGGTGCTCGCCGGCATCGGACTCTTGGATCTGATTTACGCGGAGCGCGGGGGCGTAACGGAATTGACGCTGCTGCGCAGCGACGGCGCCCGGCTGGAGCCGGGCGATGTGCTGGCCGAGGTGCGCGGCCCGGCGCGGAAGCTGCTGGAGTGCGAGCGGGTGGCGCTCAATTTCCTGCAAAGGCTGAGCGGCGTGGCCACCCTGGCGCGGCGATACGTCGACGCGGTTCAAGGTACGCGCTGCCGTATCCTGGATACGCGCAAGACCACGCCCGGCTTGCGGCGTTTGGAGAAAATGGCCGCTGCCGCCGGCGGTGTCACCAACCATCGCTTGGGTCTGTTCGACGCGGTGCTCATCAAGAACAACCACATAGCAGCTGCGGGCGGTGTGCGCGCCGCGCTGGAGCGCTTTTCGAACTGCAACCTGGAAGTCGAAATCGAAGTACGCACCCGCGCCGAGCTTCAGGAAGCGCTCGAGTGCGGGGCGCGCCACCTGCTGCTCGATAACCTGACGCCCGCCGAGGCTGCCGAATGGATTCGCGTGATCGGTGGCCGCGCCAAGACGGAGTTGAGCGGCGGCATCACGCTCGACAGCGTGCGTGCTTACGCCGACGCGGGCGCCGATTTCGTCTCCGCTGGCGCCATCACGCACTCGGCGGTCGCGGTGGACATCAATTTCCGTTTGGAGATGGAGTGACCACGGCGTTCGACGTCGAATGGCTTCGCGCCCGGCTGCCCGGGCGGCGGATCGAGTACGTCGCGCGGACCGGTTCGACGATGCTCGATGCCGAAGCTCTGCTGCGCGAAGGCTGTGCTCACGGTTCGGTGGCGATAGCGGGAGAGCAGGTCGCCGGGCAGGGGCGTTTAGGGCGTTCCTGGCACTCGGAGCCAGGTGCGGGGCTATACGCCTCCGTAGTGTTGCGGCTGCCGCTTCCGGCCCCGCATCTTCCGTTGGTGACTCTCGCGCTGGGCCTTGCGGCCGTGGATGCCATCGCGCTGGCGGCGGGATTGCGGTGCGACCTGCGCTGGCCCAACGACGTGCTGGCGCGCGGCCGCAAGTGCGCCGGCATCCTGGTGCAGAACCATGGGGACGCGCTGATCGCGGGGATCGGTATCAATGCCAATCACGAACAGTTTCCGGAGGCCGTCGGCGACGTCGCCATCTCGCTGCGGATGGTCACGGGCCGCGAGCAAAGCCGCGAATTGCTGTTGCTCGCGCTGCTTGATTCGATCGACCGCCGGACAGCGCAGCTTGTGAACGACGGCGCAGACGCCATCCTGCAAGACTTCGCGAAGGCGTCCAGTTTCGTTCGCGGCCGGCGCGTGGCCGTAGAGGACAGCGGGCGCCGGCTCACAGGCGTAACGGAAGGATTGGATCCGGCCGGCTTTCTCATTCTGCGCACCGACGCCGGTGCGCGCGAACTCGTAATGAGCGGGGGCGTGCGCCCGCTGGAGGCTTGAACCATATGCTGATTGCGCTCGACGCCGGTAACACCAACATCACCATCGGCGCCTTCGACGGAACTAGGCTGACTGGACGCTGGCGCCTTTCGACCGTGCACGATCAGACGGTGGATGAGTGGGGCATCCTGTTCCGCAACATCTTTTCGCTTGCCGGCTTGAGCCTCGACGGCGTGGATGGCATCATCGTCGCCAGCGTGGTGCCGCCGCTGGACGCCTCGCTGGCGCAGATGGCCCGGCGCTATTTCCGTACCGATGCGATGTTCGTGACGCCGGCCACCGATACCGGTCTCGCCATCCGTTACGAGAACCCGCGCGAAGTGGGTGCGGACCGCATCGTGAACGCCGTCGCGGCGTTCCACAAGTACGGAGGCCCGTGCGTGGTGGTGGATCTGGGCACGGCCATCACCTTCGACGCTATTTCGGCGCAGGCCGAATACCTGGGCGGGCTCATCTGCGCGGGCATCGGCATTTCCATCGAGGCGTTGTTCGCCAAGACGGCGCGCCTGCCGCTAGTCGATTTTCGCGAGCCCGAGAAGCTGATCGGCACGAACACGGTCGGTAGTATGCAAAGTGGCCTTTACTATGGAGCCGTGGACATGATCGACGGTATTCTGGAGCGGCTGATCGCCGAACTGGGGCCGGAGACGCGGGCCGTCGCCACCGGCGGCCAGGCGCATATGATCGTGCGCGGCTCGCGCTACCTGAAGGACGTAGACGAGGATCTCACCCTGGAAGGGCTCCAGATCATCTGGGAACGGAACCGCAAGCCGTGAACGGAGAACAAGAATACTGGGATCTGAATTACTTCAACTATTTCACCGAAGTGGAGGAGCGTTTCCAGCAGGCGCGCGGCACCGCGCTGTTCCTGCTCAGTCCGCTGGACTGGGCGCTCATCGAGGATTGGAAGAACGCCGGCGTGCCTCTGGAAGCCGTGTTGCGCGGCATTGATCGCGCGTTCGAGAAGTGGCGCGCGGGCCGCTCCAAGATCCGTAGTATCAACTCGCTGGCCTACTGTGCGCAGGCCGTGCTAGAGGAAGCCGAGGCCATGCAAGGGATCGCTTCCGCGCCGTCGAAGCGGCCGGCTACGGCGCCGTTCGAGCTAGATGAGCTGCGCGCGTATCTGGAGCGTAACGCCGCGGATCTGCGCAAGCAGGCGGGCGAGGTATATGCGGAACTCGCCGCCTCGCTTGAAGCCCTGGCTGCGGACGCGGAAAAGCAGTATGAAGATCTCGAAGACCTGGAGCGCCGTCTCACGGTGCTGGAAGAGAAGATGATCGCCTTCGCGCGCACCCGGCAGACCGAGGACGACATGCTGGAAGCCCGGCGCGCTCTGGACCTGGAACTGCGTCCATACCGCGGCAAGATGAGCGCCGATCAACTCGCGCGCCTGGAGCGCCAGTACTTGGACCGCCGCCTGCTCGAATCGCTCGGCCTCCCCCGCCTGAGCCTGTTCTACATGAGGTAGAGAGCGCTTACAGTTTGAAGAAGATCTTGCGCCGGTAGAGCCAGTAGCAAACGTAGATCTCGAACAGTATTACGGCCCACGATTCGGCGAACAGTCCCCAGGGACCCCACAGCGGCACCATCCAGTCCAGGAACGTTTTGGCGATGTAGTGCAGGTAGCGGCCCGTGCTTTCGTGGAAGACGTAGATGAAAATGGAATTCGATCCCACGACGACGAAAACGCCGGCCCACTTCCTCCAGCCCTTCACTTCGCAGATCCAATAGAAGACCAGCAGCGCCAGCAGCGAATAGCCTATCGAGACCAATGCAAAGGAGACCGTCCACAAACGCTTCATCAGCGGAATCCAGTTGGACAGCACCAATCCCAGCCCTATGCAAGCCGCGCCGCTCGCGGCCAACGCCGCCATCTTTCGCGCGGCGGGCAACGCGCCGGTCATCAGACGTCCCGCAAGCACGCCGGCGAGAACGTTCGCAACAGAGCAGATGCCGTTGATGGTCGCGTAAGAACCGGGCCAGTTCTTTCCGAGGATCAGCATGTCGAGGTAACTGCCGATATTGGCATCCTTCACATACGGACCCAGGACTCCGGGCGCGGTACCGAACTGGTAGATTGCCCAATGCGCCGCCATGAACGCCACGGCAGTACCGGCTTGCAGCTTCCACGAACCGCGCAGCACCAGGAACGCCACCAAATACGCGAAGGCTATGTGCGGCAACACGTTGATCAGATCGAGCACCGGTTTCCCGGCCTGGATGGAGCGCGCGAACAAGCCGAGCAGCACCAGCAGGGTGCAGCGCCGCAGTACGTGGAACAGGCTTCGCAGCCACGGCTCGCCCGCGGCCCAGCGCTTGGCGAATGACACAGGCATCACCGCCCCTACGACGAAGAGGAAAAACGGCATCACCAGGTCCCAGGCCGTCATCCCTTCCCACGCGGCGTGCGTGAATTGATAGGCCACGGCGCCGATGACGGGATGCTGGTTGAAGTGCCGCAGCCCGAAACCGTTGCCAAACATGCACACCATGGTGAAGCCGCGGAATGCGTCGACATAAAAGAGGCGTGCGGTGGGCGCGGCCCGCGTGGTAGCCATGACCGGCCATTATATGCGACCGCGGGGCCGGTTCAAAGCTTGAAGAAGATCTTGCGCCGGTACAGCCAGTAGCAGACCCAAATCTCGAATGCCAGTACAGCCCAGGCTTGGAGCGCCAAGCCCCACGCGCCGATCCAGGGCACGGTCCAATCAAGAAACGTCCTGGCAACCGAATTGAAGTAGCGCGCGTTGCACTCGTGGAACAGGTAAATGAAGATGGAGTTCGAACCCACAACGACGAAGACCTGCGCCCACCTGCGCCACTGGAGCACTTCGCAGACCCAGTAGAACAGCAGCAACGCAAGCAGCGAACAGCCCATCGTGCAGACGGTGTAGGAAGCGGTCCATAGGCGCTTGATCATCGGAATCCACTGCCAGAGCAGAAACCCCAGCACAACGCAGCCCGCGCCTGTGCTGGCGAGTGTCACCATCTTGCGCGTGCGGGGCAGGCCGCTCATCAGGAGGCGGCCGGCCAGTACGCCCCCAAGCACGTTCACCGCTTCAGCCAGGATGTTCAGGCTGGTGTAAGAGCCGCTCCAGGTTCTGCCGAAGATCATGCGGTCCACAAGACTTCCAACGTTGGCATCGCGAACGAACGGCCCGGCGATCCCATCCACCTGAACGAACTGGTAGAGACCCCAGTGAGCGGCCAGGATAGCGAGCACCGACGCGGCCTGCGTCTTCCATGACGCCTCGAGTAGCAGAAAGGCGAGCAGATACACGACGCCGATGTGCGTCAGCACGCTCAGGATGTCGAACAGAGGCTTGCCGGTTTGCATCGAGCGCTCGAAGAAGCCCCAGGCGATGAGCAGCGCCGAACGGCGGAGCACGTGGCCGAAACTCGCGGCCCAGGATTCGCCCGCGGCCCGGCGCTTGGCGAACGACACTGGCATCACCGCGCCTACTACGCATAGGAAGAACGGGAGCACCAGGTCCCACGCCGTCAAGCCTTCCCATACGGTGTGCTCGAACTGTCGTGCCGCTCCGCTCAAGATGGGGTGCTGCCGCAGATGCAACAGTCCGAACCCTCCGCCGATCATCACAACCATGGTGAAGCCCCGGAAGGCATCCAGGTAGAGCAGGCGTTGGGGAGGTGGAGCGGACGCGGACATGAGTGTCCATTATAGATGCCGGCCGGGATAGGGCGCGGCGCGCGATACACTAGCAGTTGATGGATCAGAGACAGCTGCGGAAATTGCTCGAACAGGTCAAAAACGGAGAGGTCGAAGTTGGCACCGCCCTTGACCGCATGCGCAATCTGCCGTTCGAGGATCTGGGCTTCGCCAAACTCGATCATCACCGCGCGCTCAGGCACGGCATGCCGGAAGTGGTCTTCGGCAAGGGCAAGACCGCGGAGCAGGTTGCGGAACTTGCCGAGCACCTGCTATCGGAATCCCGCAACATCCTGATCACGCGCGCCGATCCCGCGATGGCCGACTCGGTGCGCGAGCGCGTTCCCGATGCCGAATACTTCCCATTGTCGGGCGCCATGAGGGTTTGGCGCGACAAGACGCTAACAGGGAAGGGAACCATCGCCGTAATCTCCGCCGGCACCAGCGACATCCCGGTGGCCGAGGAGGCAAAGGTAACCGCCGAGGTGATGGGCAACCGCGTAGACGCCATCTTCGATATCGGCGTGGCGGGCATACACCGGCTGATGAGCAACCGCGACCGCATCACAGCGGCGCGCGTGGTGGTGGTGTGCGCCGGGATGGAAGGGGCGCTGCCCAGCGTAGTGGGAGGGCTGGTATCCGCTCCCGTGATCGCGGTTCCGACCAGCGTTGGCTATGGCGCGAGTTTCAACGGCCTGGCGGCGCTGCTGGGCATGTTGAATAGCTGTGCCAGCAATGTGACGGTCGTGAATATCGACAACGGCTTCGGCGCCGCTTACGTGGCCAGCTTGATCAACCGGCTCTGAGCCGGCGAGGCTTCAAGCGGCAGAGACCTTAACGGTGTTCGTGGCTGCGGTTCCCGCGAACACATAAAGTCCGAACAACGGAGGCGTACCGCCATGGCCCCAGCGGTTGACCTTCCATCGAACCTGGAGGAACGCTACGTCCGCATGGGCCCCGAGATTGACCTGGAGCGAATAAGTCCCGCAGTAGAATTTCTGTGGAAATTGTGCGATCGGCTTCGAGCCCCAGTTGACTCCGTCGGCCGAGCCCCAGATCGACGCGTCCAAGCTCTCCTGCTCAATAATCCGTGTGATGCCGAGGGTAATGTCGATCAACGTGCCCTTCGCGGTGCCGAGTCCAATGGCAGGTCCCGCGCCGTCTTCCCGAACTGTGGTTTCCGGTAGAAGAAATTCCTGCACGTCAGCTCCTAACGTATTCAGTCTCTCACAACCGCTTCGAGATTTGTGACAGTTGCACGAAGTGTGGTATTTTGCCGTGGACTCGTCCCGGGAGACTCTTCAATGACAGATCTAGCAGCTTCCGCAGGCAGTTCAACAGGTTCCGATCAGTTCCTTACGATTTTGGAAGTTTTCGTCGATCCGGTCAGCGCCGCCCGCCGGATCGATCGAAGCGCCCCCTGGTTCGTGCCGGTCCTGGTCGCCGGCGTCGGCGCCGCCGTGATCGGCTACCTCCTGATGCCCCTGACCGTGCAGGTGATGGCGATGAATCCGCCGCCCAACGTTCCGCCCGAGCAGTATCAGAACACCCTCCCCATGATCGAAAAGAGCATGCGCATCATGTCTCTCGCCTCGCCCCTGCTGGTGGCGATCAAACTGCTCATCCTGGCCGGCATCCTGAAGCTCATGGCCACCTTGGGCGGTCTCGACGTCGTTTTCAAGAAGCTCTTTTCGCTGGTCGCGAACGCCGGAATGATTATTTTCCTCGAAGGGCTGGCCACCTTCGCCGTCATCAAGGCCAAGGCGGCCGACATACAAACGATGGAGGACATGATGCCTGCCCTCGGGCTCGATCTCCTCATCCACGGGCAATTCTCCAAGCCCATCCAGGCGGCGCTGCATTTCTTTTCTGTTTTCGAGATCTGGTACATTGTCGTACTGGTGGTGAGCTTCGCGGCCTTGGTGAAGTGCTCCAGGTCGAAGGCGTTCCTGCTCACCCTTCCGGTGTGGCTCGTCCCCACCCTGTTCATGATGGTGGCCGCGATGTTCCGGTCCTAAACTCACGGAGGTTCGCATATGAAGCGGTTTGCCCTTGTTGCCGCCGTGTTTGCGGTGTTTCTGCCGTTGGCCTTTTCACAGTCCAAGGCAACGCAAACGCCCAAGATCCAGACGCTGATCATTACTGGCCAGAACGGCCACGACTGGCGAGGCGTGACACCCTATCTGCGCAAGGCGCTCGAGGACACCGGGCGTTTCGAAGTCCGCGTCATTGAGGAGTTCCGCGGCGGCGGGCCCGAAACCCTGGCTCCCTACGACCTTGTAGTTCTGAACTACTACGACAAGCGTCAGCCCGCACTCCGCTGGGGCGAACGGGCTGACAATGCGTTGCTCGATTTCGTGCGCGGCGGAAAAGGTTTGGTCATGTACCATTTCTCAACCGCCGCGTTCGACGGGTGGACGGAGTACGAAAAGCTCTCCGGCGCAAACTGGCGCCCCGGCCAGGGACACCATTCGCCCGCTCACGATTTCACGGTGAAGATTACGGACCCGTCGCATCCGATCACCCAGGGGCTCAAGATGTCTTTTCCGCAGCCGAACGACGAACTCTATGCCAACCTGCGCTGGCAGCCCGAAGGGACGTATCACGTCCTGGCCACGGCTTGGGACGATCATTCGCGTTACAAGAACCCGAAGCAACCCATTCCCGGGCCGGGCAAGGACGAGCCTATGTTGTGGACACTCGAATACGGTAAGGGGCGCGTCTTCGCCACCGTCCTCGGCCACGACATTCCAGCCGTGCAGACGCCTGCTTTCGTGGTGACGTACACCCGCGGCGCCGAATGGGCCGCCACCGGCAAGGTGACGCTCCCGATTCCGCCCGAGATGGCGAAGTAACGGGTGTTGCCTCACCTGGCAGTATGGCAGTGGTTGCTGGGCGCGTTTTGCGCGCTGGCTGTCGGCATCGCCAAGACTGGCGTGCCGGGACTCGGCATCCTGGTGGTGCCGCTCATGGTGTTGACTGTGGGCGATGCGCGGCTCTCGGCCGGCTGGCTGTTGCCCATGCTCTGCACGGCGGACATCTTCGCCGTGATCCTGTGGCGCCGACATGCCGCCGCAGGCAAGCTCTTCTCGCTGGCGCCCTGGGTAGCCGCGGGAATGCTCCTGGGGGCCGCGGCGCTGGCCTTGCCCGAGCGCATCCTGCGAACCGTCGTTGGCGTCATCGTGTTCTTGATGATGTTCGCGTATCTATACCGGCGCCTGCGGAGCGACGAACGCATTCCCGCGCATCCTGCGCCCTACGGCGTGGCGGCGGGTTTCGCAACCACGGTGGCCAATGCCGCCGGACCGGTGATGAATCTCTATCTGCTGGGTAAGCGGCTTACCAAGGAAGAGTTCGTAGCCACCGGCGCATGGTTCTTCTTCCTCATCAACCTGACCAAACTACCCATCTATGCGGGGCATGGGTTGTTCAACCGCACTTCGCTGCTATTCGACGCGGCGATAGTGCCCATGATTCTGGTTGGAGCCGCCGCCGGACGATGGCTGGTGAACCAGATGTCGCCACGCATTTTTGAAGTGCTGGTGATTGCGCTGACCTTTATCTCGACGCTGCTGCTGTTTGTGTGAACGCTCAGTCGTCCGCTCGCGAGGCTTTGCGCTTGCGGTACTCGTTGAGCACCTTCTCCACGTAGAGCTGCGTTTCACGATACGGAGGGACGCCTTGAAAGCGCTCCACCGCGCCCGCGCCGGCGTTGTATGCAGCCAGCGCCCAGCGCACCTGATCGTCTTTGTCCCGGTAACGGACCAGCAGGTCGCGCAGGTGCCGCACGCCCGCTTCCACGTTCTGCTCCGCGTCGTACGGGTCGGCGCCTAACTTGGCCGCGGTCGACGGCATCAGTTGCATGACGCCCACCGCGCCCTTGGGAGAGATTGCATCAGGTTGGAACGACGACTCGATTTTCGCCACGCTCTCAGCCAATGGTACGAACGCGTCCTCGAGATCCTGGCCCCGCGCCGCCCGGCGGACCAGTTCCTTCGGCGTTGCGCTCGAAGCCTGCGAAGCGGGTGCTACGGCGGGCGGAGGGGGAGGCGGGGTATAGTCTTCGGCTTCGAAGCCTGCAACGTTCTCGCCCGTGAGGACGATTTGTCCCGTCGGCGTGTATAAGCGCAGTTCCGTCCCTATCGCTTCGTGGCGTTCGGCGTAGATCCGGAAACCCGACTTCAGCACGGCGTACTCGCCGGCCAGTGCGGGCAAGCACAAGGTCAGCAGGACGCACAATCCTCTCATGTAATTATTGACGCACGCACGGAATGGGGCGTGCAAACGGGTTGTCACTTTTCCGCTATCATGGATCCGTCCCCACAATGACCACGCTCACCCATCTGGAGTGTACCCGCTGCGGTGCGAGCCACGATGCCGCCCAGCCGCGGAACCTGTGCGATTGCGGCGGGCCGCTCATGGCCCGCTACGATCTAGGCCGCGCCAGCGAAGGCTGGAGCCGCGAATGGATCGACCACGGGCCATCCAACATCTGGCGGTATGCGCCGGTGCTGCCGGTCGACTCACCCGCCGCCATGATCTCGCTCGGCGAGGGGCTCACGCCGCTCATCGCGTTGAAACGCCTGGGCGACGAATTGGGCGCGCGGAACCTATGGATCAAGGACGATGGCGTGAATCCCACCGGGTCGTTCAAAGCCCGCGGCCTGGCCTGCGCGGTTTCCAAGGCCCTCGAGCTCGGGATCAGGAAGCTGGCCCTGTCTTCGGCCGGAAACGCGGCCAGCGCGATGGCGGCCTATGCCGCCGCCGTGGGCCTGGAATCCCACATCTTCATGCCCGCCGACGTGCCTCAGTCCAATTACCTCGAGTGCCGCGCCTTCGGGGCCCACGTGACGTTGGTGGATGGCTTGATCAGCGATTGCGCAAAGGTCATGGCCGAGCGTGCCGCGGATGAAGGCTGGTTCGACATGAGCACTTTCCACGAACCGTACCGCGTGGAGGGAAAAAAGACCATGGGCTACGAACTAGCCGAACAGTTCCGCTGGACCTTGCCGGATGCCATCCTGTACCCAACTGGCGGCGGAGTGGGGCTCGTTGGCATGTGGAAGGCGTTCGAGGAACTGGAAACGCTGGGTTGGGTGGTCCCGGGCAAGCGGCCGCGCATGATTGCGGTGCAGGCCGAAGGTTGCCGCCCGCTGGTAGACGCCTTTGAGCGGGGCGATCAGGAGACTCGCGTCTGCGTGGAACCGCACACTCTTGCCAGTGGGCTCAGGGTTCCGAAACCCGTCGCCGATTTCCTCCTGCTCCGCATCCTGAGGGAAAGCGGAGGATTGGCCGTCTCCGTGAGCGACCGGCAGATGTTGGATGCGGGCGTTTCGCTGGCCCGGCGGGAAGGCATCTTCGCCGCCCCCGAGGGCGCCGCGTGCCTCGCTGCCGCCCGGACGCTGGTCGAAAACGGCGCGCTCGACCCGGCCGGCCGGACCGTGATCTACAACACGGGCGCGGGCTTGAAGTACCTGGAAGCTTACTCGACGCGCTTCCCGCGCATAAGGGACCGCCAGCAGGACAAGCTCGGAGGACTCATCACACCCCGTTAGGGATGGTAATTCGTTCCAAATCGTGGTAGACAGGTTTGGAATGCCTGTGCCGAATGCCCGCATCCTGGTCGTGGACGACGAAGCGCCGATCCGCGACATCCTGGAGCACTGCCTGGGCGGGCATGGCTACGCGGTAGAGCAAGCCTCCGACGGCGTCCAGGCCCTGGAGCGCTTGGCCGGAGGCGATTTCGAACTGGTGGTGACCGATATCCGAATGCCGGTCATGGGCGGCTTGGAGTTGCTGGGGCAAATCGAGGCCAGAAGCTACGACGTCGGCGTTGTGGTGATCACGGCTTGCGACGACGTTGCCAGCGCGGTCCGCGCCATGAAGTCCGGGGCGCTCGATTACGTCTCGAAGCCTTTCCGCCTGGAGGAGCTTGGGGCCGTTGTCGCCCGCGCGCTTTCAACCCATCGGAAGCGGCGCAGCGACAGGCTGCAGAAGGCCGAACTGGAGGCGCTGGTCAACGAACAGGCACGCGAGTTGCGGCAGGCGCTGGCGCAGTTGCATGACGCATGGGACAAGGCATTGGACGCGATGGTCGCCGCCCTGGATGCGCGGGAGCACGAGCCGGAATCGCACTCCAAACGGGTCAGCGAGTACGCCGCGCACTTGGCCTCCGTGATGGGCGTGGGAGCGGACCTGTTGGACGCCATCCGCCGGGGAGCCATGCTGCATGACATCGGAAAGATCGGCATTCCCGACGACATTCTGCTCAAGCCCGGCAAACTCGACCCTGCGGAGTGGGTGGAGATGCGCAAACATCCGCGCATCGGCTTCTGGATTCTGTCGGGCATCGAAGTGCTGAAGCCGGCCTGCCAGATCGTGCTGACCCATCATGAGAACTTCGATGGTTCCGGTTATCCGGAGGGTCTCAAGGGCGATGCCATCCCCATCGGCTCGCGCATATTCTCTGTGGTGGACTCGTTCGACGCCATGACTTCGCACCGTCCCTACCGCAAGGCCATGAGCTATGAACGCGCACGCAAAGAGATCGAGGCGGGGTCCGGCGCCCAGTATGATCCCGTGGTAGTGAGTGGCTTTCTTACGGTCAAGCGGGACGAGTGGGCGGCTATCCGCGAAAGGACCGCTCACAAACGGACGCGCCCGGATCCCGTTCTCGTGCGGCTGTTCAGATCCACCAAGGCGTGACGCGGCGCGCGTCAGGAAGAGGGGTGCAGCACAGCCACGAATCCCAGGTTGCGGTACAGTTGCTTATAGTCCAATCCGCAGCCCACTACAAAGCGATCCGGAATCTCAAAGCACCGGAACTCGACCGGCACCTGGACAATTCGCCTCGGGGTGCGGTCCAGCAGGGTACAGATGGCCAGGGAATTGGGCCCCCGGCCGGACAGTGTTTGCAGCAGGTAGCGGGCCGTGAAACCGGTGTCGACAATGTCCTCCACCAGCAGCACATCCTCTCCTTCGATTCCTTCGTCCAGGTCCTTGGCGATGCGCACCACGCCGGGCGCGCCGCGCTTGTTCGAGAAGCTCGAGATCGCCAGGAAATCTATCTTTATGGGGATTTCAATTTCCCGCGCCAGCGCTGTCAGGAAGAATACCGATCCCTTCAAAACCGCGATCAGCTTCAGGTCCCTGCCCCGGTATTTCTCCGAGATTTCCGCGGCTACCTCACGGATGCGCTGGTTTACCTCCTCCTCGGTGAACAGCACATGGTCGATTTCCGGCGCGATAGGTTTGCTCATGCGTTAATAGGCCGCTCCGAGATACCGTACTTGAAAATCAGGTTCTGAAAATCCTTTTGATAAAACACCTGGATGTTGATGTGCGGATAGATCTGCCGCAGCAGCTTTACTTTTCTGTTCTTCTTAGTGACCAGGGACTGCTTCATGGTCGTCAACTCCACGTACATGTCGAACTCCGGCAGGTAGAAGTCCGGTGTGAATGCTTCGAGCACCTTACCGTCCTTGTCCCACTGCACCGCGAAGCTGTGCGGCTCGTACTCCCAGACGATGCGGTAGAAATCGAGCAAGTTGGCGAAGATCTGCTCGCTCGGATGAGTGAAGATAACCGGTTTCAAGCTGGCTTTGCCCGGCGGATGAATGCCGTGCCGGGAGAGTTCATAACGCACCTGGAACTGGAGCTGCGCTTCCGCAGCCGGGCTTAGCAGTCCCTGTTCCACCAAGCCTCTGGCCGCCGCCAGGCTTTCGATCATCCCCGCCGCCTGGTCCGGGTCCAGCCACTCGGTGTTGAGGACCATGTCGAACTGGGTGGGCGGCACGGTCGCCCGTCCAAACCGCTTCTGGCATTCCGCCCGCCGCGCGGCGTTCGCCTCTTCGAGCGCGGTTCGCGCGGCGGCGCGTTCCAGGCGCCGGTCCAGCATGAACATGCCCAACCGCCGCGACTCGGGCGCGATCAAATGCACTCGCAACACGTTGGGGAATTTACTGAGTAGGAACTCGGCATAGTCAGCCGAAAAGACCAGGTGATGCTCGGCGGCCAGCCGCGTCATGATCGAAGCCACCATGGCCGAGTACGCCTTGTCTGGAAACGGACCCTCTGCGCCGAATTCCTCCGTGAGCAGCGCGCGCATGCGCGTTTCGGTAATCAGTTCGAAGTGCAGGCGCTGCGCCGCTAACCGGGCCGCTTCGTCCACGCGGCAGCCGGGTTCGCCCGAAACCGTGACCAAGCCCATTTCCACCGTCATGATAACGCACCGCAAGGGGTAGAATTGCACCATGCCGATGAACCGCCGCCAGTTTCTGTCCGGCCTGTGCGGAGCGCCGGGCACCGTGCGCGCCGCGACCGCCAAGCGCCCCAACATCGTCCTCATCATGGCCGATGATATGGGCTACTCCGACCTAGGCTGCTACGGTTCGGAAATCGCCACGCCGAACCTGGACCGCCTGGCCGCGGGCGGCGTCCGCTTCACGCAGTTTTACAACACGGCGCGCTGCTGTCCCACGCGCAGCTCGGTGCTCACCGGCCTCTATCCGCACCAGGCCGGCGTGGGTCACATGGTGAGCGACCGCGGCTATCCCGCGTACCAGGGCTACCTCAACAATCGCTGCGCCACCATCGCCGAGGCGCTCGCCCCAGCAGGCTACCGGACGCTCATGTCGGGCAAGTGGCACGTCGGCGAGAAGCGTCCTCACTGGCCGCTTGACCGCGGCTTCCAACGGTACTTCGGCCTGATCAGCGGCGGAAGCAACTATTTTCGGTTGGATCCCGGCCGCCAGATGGCGTTCGGCAATGAGCCGTTCACTCCGCCCGAAAAGTTCTACATGACGGATGCGTTCACCGATTACGCGCTGCGGTTCCTCGATGAGAACAAAGAGAATCGGGCACCGTTCTTTCTCTACCTCGCCTACACGTCTCCCCACTGGCCCTTACACGCTTGGCCGGAGGACATCGCGCGCTACCGAGGATGTTACAGGATCGGATGGGATGAACTACGGCTCCGGCGGCACCGCCGCATGATCGAAATGGGCCTGGTGGACCGCCGCTGGCCGCTCACGCCCCGCGATGCGTCCGCCCCCGCCTGGAAAGATGTGAAGGATCCCGACATGCGTGACCTGCGTATGGCGGTCTACGCCGCGCAAATCGACCGGATGGACCAGAACATCGGCCGCGTGCTCGCCAAGCTGCGTGAAATCGGCGTCGAAAACAACACGCTGGTCTTGTTCCTGGCCGATAACGGCGGCTGCGCCGAGGAGATCGAGCGCGGCAAGGTGGGTGCGCTGCCCGGCACACCGGATTCCTTCACCAGCTACGGCCTGCCGTGGGCGAACGCCAGCAACACGCCGTTCCGCCTGTACAAGCACTGGGTCCACGAAGGCGGCATAGCCACGCCACTCATCGCCTACTGGCCCGGCGTGGTGCGTAAGACGGGCTCCCTCACCCACCAACCCGGCCATATCATCGACATCATGGCCACGTGCCTGGATGTGGCCGGCGCGGTTTATCCGTCGAACGTGACGCCGCTCGAAGGCCGCACGTTGATGCCTATCTTCGAGGGCCGCACGCGCCGCCCTCACGATGCGCTGTTCTGGGAACACGAAGGCAACCGCGCCGTACGCCAGGGCAAGTGGAAACTGGTTTCGCGCTACCCAGGGAATTGGGAACTTTACGATTTGGACCGCGACCGTACCGAACTGCGCGATCTGGCTGCGCGCGAGCGCAGGCGGGTTCAGGAAATGATCACCTCTTACGACCAGTGGGCCGGGCGCTGCGGCGTATTGGATTGGAGCAAGTTCCGCAAATCAGGAGGCTAACCGCAGTCCGAACCACACCGCGCCGGCGAGGGCGCACAAGGCCGCCGGAACGCGTACAACGAGGGGCGAGGAAGTGGCCCGGCGGATCTGTCCAAGCAATAGCGCCAACGCCGCCAGGATCGCCAGTTCCGCAACGATCATCCCTGACAGTACGAAAGGACTGCGGTAACCGCTGGCGCGGATGAACATCTCCAGGCTCAGCCCGTGAAACACGCCTAGTGCGCCGACCACCAGCCAGCGCTTGCGGGCGTCGGGCAGCAGCAGGATTTCCGCGGCGAGATACGCCACCGTGAGCGCCGCGGCCGCTTCCACGAAGCGCGGTGAAAGTTGCATACCCAACCGCGGCGTCGCGGCGCAGGCCGCAGTCTCGCCTATGATGAGCATACCGGCCAGGGCCGCCAGTTCACGTCGCGACCGCGCCGCCAGAACCAGCACCAGCAGGAAAAGCAGTTGAGCCGGCCCGCCGCAGGCGCGCAACGCTCCGGCCATGGCCTGCGAGGTTATCAGTTCCATGGTCGTCGGCGGCGCGAAGCGCAGGTCGGCCTTGGTGAACGAGAAATCGAACACCGCTTGGTCGGTCTTGCTTCCCATCGAGGCACGCAGCAGGTGCACGTGGTTGGGAACCGTCACGGCGTGGAAGGTACACTCGACCTGGAAGCGTTCGACGGGCTCTGGGAATTCGTAGGTGGCTGAACACACGTAGGCGGCGTCGGCTACGTCGGCGCGGCAGGCCTTGTCGGCCACGCGCGCCTCGACGCCCGCCGAGGAAAAATGGATGTTCGCCAGCAGGGCTTGTTCCGGGTTCTTGATGTGCGTCAGTTCGTAAAGCGGGATGCTCAGGTTGTAGACTAGGCGCGCGCCTTCCAGGCGGGCCTCGCCTGTGCTCATCGACACCATGTGCGCGGCGATTGGCAGCGCAAGGGCTGCGAGCAGCGCGAGCCGTCCCGTCACTGTACCTCGCTCCGGCAGGCTCGATGCACTTTCAACAGCCGGACATAAACCACGCGCAGGGTGGCCAGCACGGGGATTGAAAGGAACATGCCTGCGACTCCGCCCAGTTGCTCGCCCGCCAGAACGCCGAAAATCACCAGCATCGGATGCAGTGCCACGCCCGCGCTCATCAGGTAGGGTTGCAGCACATAATCCTGAAAGATACGGTACGCCCCTAAGAAGATCAGAATCCAGAGCAGATGTTGGTAGCCGGTGAATCCGGCGACCAGCAGGATGATCGCCGACGCCGTGAGCGGACCCAGTACCGGGATAACCTCCAGGACGCCCGCCACCCCGGCCAGCAGTAAAGCATACGGTACGCCCGTAACCTCCAGAAAGATCCCATAGGACACCAGCGTGGCCGCAGCCAGCAGCACCACAGCCCGCATGTATTGTGCCAACAGGAGGTTGACGTCTGAAGTAATGTCCTCCACCAGCGTCCGCCGGTCCGAATTGATGAAATGGCCGACCAGCGTCTGGCGGAAAGCGCGGGCGTCTTTAAGGAAGAAGAAACTCAGGATTGGCACCAGGATCACATAGCCGAGGTTGCCGAGCGCCGCCAGGACTTTCATCCCGGCGCGTTGCATGAGGGGAACGATCTCTTTGGCGCTGGCCTCAATCTGGGCGCGCACCGCTGCGCGGGCTTGCGCCTCGATGGGCTTTAGCGAAGCCGGCAGGGGCAATTCGCGGGGAGCGTCAAAGCTCTTCAGATACTCGGGCAGCCTAACGGCGAGCGTTCCGGCCTCATTCACGATGCGATTCACCATGAATCCCGCGCCCGTAATTACAAGGCCGAGCAGCAAAACATAGACCACGGCCAGCGAGAGGGTGCGCGGGATGCGGCGCGCGGCCAGCCGGTCCACCAAATCCACCAGCGGCGCGAGCAGGTAAGCCACCAGGAGCGCCACCGTGAATAACAACAGCGTGTTTCGAATCAGGTAGATAAGGGCGGTCGCCGTCAGCATCAGAAGCACGGTCCACCCCGCGCGGGCTGCGCCGCGGTCCAGGCCCAACATGAGAACCATCCTACCGTAGGGATGGAATAGATTCGACCCCTACGCCGCGGCGACAACCTCGCGGAGCCAATTCAGGCTGCGCTCGAGTACCGGGCCACCCTGCGCATCGCACTCCAGGCAGAGCGTCCCCTGGAAACCGCTCTTGGCCAGGATGCCGACGCATTTTTTGATGTTGTCCGCGTTGACACCCTCTCCGATGGCACAGGAACTTAGCGCGATGCCCGTCAGTTCCCCGCGCAGGGCGGCGGCCAGTTCCGGACTCACGTCCTTGATGTGTACGTGGTTGACCTTGTGCTTGAACTGGTCGAGGAATGCCACCGGATCGCGCCCGGCGATGAATGTGTTGCCGGTGTCCATGTTCATACCGTAGTAGGGTGAGTCGTACAGATTCAGGATCTCCGCCATCAGTTCCGGCTTGGTGGTCGAGTAACCGTGCGGCTCCACGTTCACGATCACCTTGTGCGCTTCAGCGACGGGCAGGATGATGCCCAGCACCTTCTTCATGTGCGCGATGATTTCGCTATCGGTCAGCCCTTCCGGTTTGTGCTTGTCGTCGGTGGTGTCCACTCTCGGACAGCCGGCCAGGCCAGCCCAGCGGATCGTGTGCAGGATGTACTCCACGCCGATGGTCAGGCTTTCAGGGACCGTCAGAGGGAAAGCCGCGTCGATTTCGGAGAAGGCAACGCCATATTTGTCCATCTTGCGGCGCAGCAGGATGGGGTCCTCGTACAAAGCTACGTGCGGCCAATAGCCAAGGGAATGAAGCATATAGACGCCGTCGATGGCGGCGCACTCGATCTGGTGCAGCCCATGGGATTGGGCCCACTCGAGGCATTGGGGAAAGTTCCAGTTTGCGCTGTTGAAGTCGTCGGTATGGAATCCGATTTGCATCATGTTAAAGTACCCTCCGCGCGGAGGATCATATCACAGAGAAAGGGGGGGGAGCCTCGCTACCATACCCCAAGATGTAGGGGTTGATTTTTCGAGACCCCAGAACTACGTACACCGAGTGCTTGCCTTTTGCTTCAGTCCCGTTTAGGATAGAGGCATCCCCCGAGTGACGGAGCCAATGTGCCCCGATTTCCAGCTAGTTGCGAGGTAAGGCCGCTTGCTGAAACTGAAACGTGTTGAACTCCAAGGTTTTAAGTCGTTCTGCGACCGCAGCGAGATGCGGTTTAGCGGCTCGGGGATCACGGCCGTTGTTGGTCCCAACGGGTGCGGAAAATCCAATCTGAGCGATGCCATCAGTTGGGTTCTGGGCGAACAGTCCGCTAAGACCCTCCGTGGCGCCCGCATGGAAGACGTCATTTTTGCCGGCAGCCGGGACCGCAAGCCCACGGGATTGGCTTCGGTTACTATGACGCTGGTGAACCCGCGCGCGCATGAAGTGGTGCCCGAGGTTCCGGATAAATCCAACGGCAATGGGAACGGATCGTCCGCGGCAGCGGAGGTGAAACCCAAGAGTGTTCTCGACTCCGAGGAAATCACCGTCACCCGCCGCCTGTTCCGCAGCGGCGAAAGCGAATACCTGGTGAACGGAAAGCAAGCCCGCCTTCGCGACATCCAGGACATTTTCATGGGCACAGGGCTGGGTCCGGAGTCCTACGCCATCATCGAACAGGGGCGCATCGGCCAAATCCTGAGCAACCGCCCGCAGGACCGCCGCGCCATCATCGAGGAAGCCGCCGGCGTCACCAAGTTCAAGAACCGGCGCCGGTTAGCGGAAGCCAAGCTGGAGAGCGCCAAGCAGAACCTGACGCGCGTTTTCGACATTCTCGAGGAAGTCAGCCGGCAGGTGAACTCGCTGAAGCGCCAGGCCTCCAAGGCGCGGCGCTACGAAGAGCTGAAAGCGCAGTCCGTGGAAGCGCTCCGAAAGAGCCTGGTGGGACGCTACCGCGTCATCGAACGTGACACTGCCAAGGTCGCCCTGGACTTGAACGAGGCCACCGCACAAGCACGGAACTGCGCGCAGGCGGTCGCCGAGAAAGACAAGGAGCAGGCCCGCCTTCGCGAGCAGCTTTACCGCACCGAGAGCGAGCTTACGGGCTCGCGGAAACGCCTGGCGGACCTCGGGCTGGAAGAAGAGCGCGCGCGGGGGCGCCTTGAATATCAGGCCCGGCAGATCGGTTCCATCGAGCAGCGCCTTGCGCAGGGCGAGACCGAATCCCAGGGGCTCGAAGGGCGCGTGGCCAAGCTACAGGCCGAGGTGGAAGCGCACGCCAAGGGCGTCGTCGAGTTGGAAAAGCACACCGAGACAGCGAGAGCCCGCCTGGTGGCGAAGAACGAGGAAAGGGAGCGCCTGCAGGCGCAACTGCGGGAGCGTGAGCAGGCTATCGAGAGCGGCCGCCAGGGTGTGCTGCGGCTGCTCGGTGAAGCTTCGGCGCTGCGTAACCAACTGGCGCAGATCGAGGAGTACCTGGCAGGGATCGAGCGCAACCGCGAACGCGCGCGCAAGGATGAGCAGCAGGCGGCGAGCGACCTGGAGTGGATCGAAGCTTCCGGCAAAGACCTCAGCGCAAAGATCGAGGCACGGCGCCAGGAACTGGCCAAGGTCGCGGCCGAAAGGAAACAGGTAGAGGAGCTGTTGGCGGCGCGGAAGGCCGAAGCCGGCCAGACGCGACATAGCCTGGATGAGTTGCGCACCGAGTCTTCGCGCATCAAGGCGCGCCGGGACTCGCTGGGCGAGATCCTCTCGCACCGCGCCTACACCACCGAATCGGTGAAGCGCTTGTTCACCGCCATCGAGCAAGGGCAGGCGGCGGACCTCAAGGCCGTCGGTGTGCTGGCCGACTTCGTCGAAGTCGATCCAGCTTACGAAAAGGCCACCGAGGAATTCCTGCACGACGAACTCGAATACGTCGTGGTGGACAACTGGCGGCAGGCCGAGCGCGGTATCGACCTGATGCGCACGGACATGGAAGGGCGCGCCACGTTCCTCGTCCATCCGGACGGGGATTTGCGCAACGGCCGCCCGCACCCGGAAGACCCAGCCATCGGTCCGGAAACCGGTATCGTGGGCCGTTTACGCGATATGCTGCGGTTTACCAACGGGCTGACGCGTACTCCGGCGGAGATTCTGCCGCGCCTGGCGCGCTGCTTCGTGGTGGAAGACCGCGCCGCGGCGCAGCGGCTGGCTCTCGAATATCCGGACGTGTATTTCCTGCTTCCGGACGGTGTCTGCTATCACGGGCACGCGGTCAGCGGCGGGCGCATGTCCACCAGCGGTCCGCTGGCGCTCAAGCGCGAACTGCGCGAAGTGAAGGTTCTTTGCGATGCGAAGCTCAAGGAAGTGGATACCACTGCCGAGCGGTTGACGCAGCTTGAGAATGAGATCGCGGCGGCTGAGGTAGAGCTGGAGCGGCTGCGCGTTGCGCAGCAGGATCACGAGAAACAGGCTGTGGCGCTCGATCACGAACGCCGCAAGCTGGAAGAGGAAAGCGGCCGCGCGGCCAGCCGTTTGAAGGTCGCCAGGATGGAACTGGCGCGCCTGGACGAGGAAAGCCGCCGTTCGGACGAGCAGCGTGAGCGCAGCCAGCGCCAGGTCGCGGAAAAGGAGCAGGCCCGCCGGAAGCAGGAGGAAGCGCTTGCGGCCGCCCGCGCCGAGATCGAGAAGATTCGGGCCGAGGTGTCGCGCGCGGGAGAAGAACATTCCGCGCTGCGCGCCGAACTGGCGGGCCTCGATGAACGCCGCCGCGCGGAGAAGGCGGCGCAGGTACGGCTGGAATCGCAGTGGAAAGAAGTTTCCAACCGCAAACGTGAACTCACTGTCGAGATGGAGGCGCTGGGCGTCGAGCGCGCCCGGCTGTTGGCCGACAATATCGAGCTGGATCACCGCGCGGGCAAGCTCATTGAGGAGATCGCCAGGGTTGAGGAGGCGGTCAAGCGATTGACCGAAGCCGAGGCCGCGGAACGCGAGAGCGTGACTGCCATCGAGGAGGCTCTGAAGCAGTTGCGCGTGGAAGTGCAGACGGCGCAAGACAAGCGATCGCAGATCGAAGTCGAACTAGTGAAGCGGCAGGCTGAGCTGAAATACCTGGAGGAAACCAGCCGCAAGGAGCTGAATACACAGATCGCCGAGCTGACTGCCGGCGAGGAACCCATTCCCGACGAGCAGGCCATCGCTGAGGCCGAACAGGTCTACCAGGAAATCGTCGCACGCATCGAAGCGCTGGGGCCGGTGAATCCGCAGGCGCTGGAAGAGTTCAAGGAAGCGCAGCAGCGTTACGATTTCCTGAATGCGCAGCGGCAGGACCTGATCGATTCCATTCGAGACACCGAGAAGGCTATTCACGAGATCGACGTCGAGTCGCGCAAGAGGTTTACCGAGGCCTACGAGCGCATTAACACGTACTTCCGCGAGACGTTCCAGGTGCTGTTCGGCGGCGGCAGCGGCGAGATGAGGTTGACCGACGAGACCAACATCGCCGAGTCCGGCATCGACATCGTGGCCTCGCCTCCGGGTAAGCGCCTGCAAAACGTGCTGCTGCTGTCGGGTGGTGAGAAGGCGCTGACAGCGTTGGCCCTGCTGATGGCTGTGTTCCGGTTCCAGCCTAGCCCGTTCTGCATCTTCGACGAGGTGGATGCGCCGCTGGACGAGTCGAACATCATTCGCTTGACGCGCCTGGTCAAGGAAATGTCCAAGAACACGCAGTTCATCGTCATCACGCACGCTAAGCGAACTATGGAGGCGGCCGAGGCGCTCTACGGCGTCACCATGCAGGAGCCGGGCGTGTCGAAACTGGTGAGCGTGCGGTTCAAGGAGCCGCCTCCCCCGGCTCTTACCGCGCAGACTAACGACAACGCCGTCCGGGTGTAAGCTGGTAGCTCGCGCGGGTGGTGAACGCTGCGTTTCAACGAATTGGTCTGGTTGCTGGAACGAGAGGGCTTTCGCGTGGTTCGCGAGAAGGGTTCGATCCGCTATTACGGAAAGCCGGGATGGGAGAACCTCGTTCGGATCGACTACCATGGAAGCAAGGATGTGCCTTCGGGCACCTGCCATGCCATATTCAAGGCGGTTGGCCTGAAAGGGGAAGACCGGCAATGATTGACTTGAAGTATTCACTGGTGATTGAAGCCACCGAAGAACCGGATTTCTTCTCGTTTTACTCGCCCGAATTGGAAGGCTTCACCGGCATTGGCCACTCGGTGGAAGACTGCATTTACAAAGCCAAGTGGGGGATGCTGGAGCATGTCCGCGTTCTCGAGGAACAGCGGCTTCCGGTGCCTCCTGCCTCGGGCGCCCTGCGCATAACGATCGTAAACGCTCCTTCTCTACAAGTGACGAGGTGAACCCATGGCGAAGTTGACGCGCCGTGCGTGTATTGGCGCGGCTGCGGCCGTGCCGCTGGCATCGGCGCCGGCTACAACCGGCGGCATCAAATTGTGCGAGGTCTTCTCGCCGGGGCAGACTTCTCGCATCCGCCTGGCGCGGCAAATGGGCGTGAATTGGGCCATCACGGGCGTGACCGGTGCGCTGGCGAAGGTGCGGCGCGAGCAATACGCCGAAACGATTGCGGCCATCAAGTCGGAATTCCAGCAGGCGGGACTGCGCATTGCCGGCGTCGAAAGCGACCCCGTGCCCACCGAGAAGATCAAGCTGGGTTTGCCGGGCCGCGACGAGCAAATCGAGAACTACAAGGCTGCTCTCGATGCGCTCGGACGCGCCGGCATCCCCATGGTGTGCAACAACTTCATGGCGGGCCTCGGCTGGTATCGCACCAGGGTGGACGTGCCCGCGCGAGGCGGCGCGCTCACAACCGAGTTCGACAATCGCGAAGCGCAGAAACAGGGCCTGACGCAGTGGGGCGAGATCAGCGAAGAGAAGATTTGGGCCAACCTGGAGTACTTTCTAAAGTCCATCATGCCAGCGGCTGAAAGCGCGGGTGTGAAGATGGCGCTGCATCCCGACGACCCGCCGTTGTCGCCGCTGCGCGGCATCGGGCGCGTCCTAACCAGTGCGGCCAACTACCGGCGCGTGTTCGACATGGCGCCCAGCCCGATGAACGGCGTGACTTTCTGCCAGGCCAACTTCAAGGCCATGGGCGAGGATATCTACAGACTGGCTCGCGAATGGTGCGCGGCGAAGAAAATTTTCTTCGTGCATTTCCGCGACATAGAGGGGCAGGGCGAGCATTTCCGCGAGACTTTCCATGATAACGGTCCAACCGACATGCCGCGCATGCTGAAAATTTACGCCGACGCGGGTTTCGACGGACCTATGCGCCCGGACCATGCCCCGACCATGGAGGGTGAGTCGAATGCCAATCCCGGTTACGCCATGATGGGGAAGGTCTTCGCCTTCGGTTACATGAAGGGAATCATGGACGGGCTCCGCATCGCTTACGAATAGGGCGCGGCGCGGGGAATCAGTCCGCCTGTTTCTGCGGACCGAGCTTGGTCTTTCCCGGGACGGGGGCGGCGAAGGGCAGCACGTCCGGGGTCACACGCACCGGAGTCGTGAACTTGAAGGGATACTTGATCGAACTAGGGAACGTCAGTTCCACAAAATAGGCCGTCCAGCCCGATGCCGGTTTCTCCACCTTTGCTAGATAGACGCCCTTCTTCACCGGCTGCAACTCGGTTGCCTTGAAGATGGGGCCCACCGCCTCCAAGCGGAAGTCGCGATGCTTGGGGTTGGTTCCCTGCCAAAGCTTAACGGCCGATGGCGCGTCGGCCGTCGTAACGCGAATGGATCCGTCCTTGCCGAACTTCCAACCGAAGCGCGGTCGCGGCTGGTTGTTCAGGATGGCGTTGTAGAAGGCCGTGAGGGTCTGCCAGACGTCGGAACCGCGCAGCGAGTGGTCCGTATTGGGAACGTACCGCAGGTATTTCTCGCCTTTCAGTTCGTCGAAGTAGAATTGCGAGGAATCCGGCAGGAAGAACTGGTCGCCGCTTGAATTAATGATGTACTTGGGCATCGTCAGGCGATCGCGGTATGAGTAGGGATCTTCGATTCGCGCCAAGTCATCGTAGCGCGGATGGTGGAGCGCATCCATAAGCCCCATCTCGAAGTAGTCGTTGGTCGACGGGGCCCAGAATCCATAGACGCGGTAGTGATGCACGAAGCTCTTCACGAGGTTGAGCGTGTCGATGACGATGGGCGCGACGGCCACCACGCGCTTATCCACCGCGGCCGTGGTCCAGGTGGTCCATCCGCGCTTAGAGGCGCCGGCAACCACGTAGCGGTCCACCTTCGTCCCCGTTTCTTTCCTGACGAACTCGCTTACCGCATCCATGGCGCGCACCGCGCTCTTGGTCATCGGCAGCCTCAACGGCCAGGAGCCGTCGCCGGTCTTTAGGAACTTGTCCCAAGTGTACGCGATGATGGCGTCCTCGGTGCGCGGGCCGTAAGGATCGCCGGCAAACTTCACTGGTTCATTCGGCACGCCGCGCAGTTCGGCCACCACGCTTCCGGTGAGCGCGGCGATTTCCGTGGCGCGCGCATCCGGCTTGGGTGGCTTGCTCGTGACCGAGCCGCCGTTGATCGTCAACAATGCGATGGTGCTGGTCACTTTTGCGGGCCTGTAGATGCTCAACCAGTGAGTCCACACCGAGTGGGTCACTTCCTGTTCGGTGCGCCACTGCTGGGAAGTCATGGCGAGGAGGTAATACGTGCCGGTGACGGTATCGATTTTCTCCTTGCACTCCCAGTGGAAGTTCGCATCGGGTTTCGCGACGTATTCATCCAGTGCGGTCCTGTCCGGAGCTTTCGAACCGCAGGTCCCCGGCTGGCCGAGGAGTGCCGCGAGGGCGAGAGTGAGAATTCTGAGATAATTGCGCGTCACGATTTTTTTGTTGCAACTCAATCTTAAAAAGATTTATCATTTTTGATGTCCACATGTCAAGGAACTCAGGGGTTCCAACTCCGCGCACAGCGACACCCGAATCGGTGCGCGAGGTGAACCGTTCTATTCTCCTGGGCCTCATGCGGCGATACAGTCCGGTTTCGCGGGCGGAGTTGAGCCGCCGCAGCGGAATCTTCCCCAGCAACGTTTCGCGCATCGTGGAAGGGCTCATTGCGGAAGGGTTGCTCACCGAACGGCGGGCAAAGCCCTCCGGCCGGGGCAAGGTGCCGATGCTGCTCGAACTTCGGGACGAGTATTTTCAGGTGGTTGGGATTTACGTTCAGCCTTCGGAAACGATGCTGGCCTTCGCGGGCTTCAGCGGGGAAATCCAGAAGACCTGGTCGATCCCGACGCCAGCCGACCCTCAGGTCTTCTGCGGGGAAGTCCGGCGGATGTTGGATGTGATCCGGTTGGAGATGAAACTGGGTGCGAAAGCCATCCGGCACATCGGAGTCGGCGTCCCCGGTTTTGTGGATGCCGCGGCGGGGATCATCACATGCGTCACCACCCTGCCGGCGTACTCCGGATGTCCTCTTGCCCGCGAACTGGAGCGGCATACGGGTATCCCGGTTTCGATCGACAACGACTGCAACCTAGGCGCCCTCAGCGAATTGCGGCGCTTGGAGAGCCACGCGGAGGGGGCTCAAAGCGATTTTCTATTCATGTCCGTCGGCGACTACGGCGTAGGAGCGGGCCTGATTCTCCGCGACCAACTATACCGTGGGCACAACGCGTGCTTCGCCGCCGAAGTAGGGCACATCATCATGAACCCGGATGGCCCTCGCTGCTCGTGCGGAAGAACTGGCTGCCTGGAAACGTACATTTCGAACGCGGCCACCTGGAATCGTTATAAACCCAGAACGCCTTTCAAGAGCGGGCGGTTTCGGGAACTGCTCGATGCGGCTGCCAACGAGGAGCCGCGCGCCGTGGCGGCCATCCAGGAGACCGCGAATTACATTGCGCTGGCCGCGACGAACATCGTCACGATTTTGAATCCGGCGGAGATTGTGCTTGCCGGCAAGATCACCGAAGCGTTTCCATTGATTCGCCGCGCGGTCGATACGTTGTACCTGTCGCCGTATGCCAGGGTGACTTCGCGCCGGTCCTGGTCCGCGCGGGAAGTGCCGCTGATCCACGGCGCGGTATGCCTGGCGGTCAGCCAGGCGATCAAAACGCCCGTTTTCGGCATGTCAGCGAGCTTTCCCCGGGCCGATATTCACCGGAACGAGATTGATACTTCTGAACTTGAATAAGGGGGTCTAATGAAACATCTGGCAAGCATCATCATTGTGCTTCTAACATGCCTGGCCGCGACAGGCTCGGCTCAGGAGTTCCGTGCCACCATCGGCGGCATCGTGACGGATCCGAGCGGCGCCGTTGTGGCGGGGGTCAAAATCAAGGCGACGAACGTCGAGCGCGGAATCGCGACCGAGTCCGTGAGCAACTCGGCGGGGCGGTACACGATCCAGTTCCTGCTGCCCGGAACCTACAGATTGAACGCGGAGAAGGCGGGTTTCCGATCCTACGTGCGCGAAGGTGTCGTTCTGGCCGCGTCCGACCGGCTTGGCCTTGATATCCGACTCGATGTCGGAAGCCTGACCGACGCGATCACCGTGGTCGGCGAAGTACCGCTCCTACAGACTGAGAGCGCGTCCCGGACCTCGATGGTCGACAACCAGGTGGTTGAGAACGTGCCCGCGGGCACGCGTAACGTTTTCGCGCTCCAGTACACGCAACCTGGGGTAGTCAAGGCCAGTACGTATTGGGGCACCATGGGCATCACCGCCTTCGGCAACATCAACAGCGTATCCATCGGCGGCGGCGTCAAGGGCGAGAACGAGGCAGTGATGGACGGCGTCACCACCACGCAATCCGACCGCGGCGTGGCTTACGTTCCACCACTCAGCACGACGCAGGAAGTGACTATCCAGAACCACTCTTACGACGCGCAGTTCGGCAGGGTCGGCGGCGGCGTCACCATCATCAACCTCAAGTCCGGCACCAACACTTTCCACGGGCAGATGTTCGAATACAACATGAACAAGGCCCTGATCGCCATGCCTTGGGAAGCCAACAAGGCTGGTCTCAAGAAAGAGCAAATCAAGTACAACGCCAACGAATTCGGCGCGCAGTTTGACGGTCCGGTTTACATCCCCAAGGTGTTTGATGGACGCAACCGCCTTTTCTTCCTGCTGTCCTACGAAGCCGAGCGGACGCGCCAAACGGGTGGCCAGGTACGCACGCTGCCGCAACCCGAACAACTCCAGGGCGACTTCTCGAACCTGATGACCGACAAGGGGCAGGCCATCACCATCTACGATCCGTCCACCACCAAGTTAGGCGCGGACGGAAAGTACACGCGCACCCCCTTCGCCGGCAACGTGATTCCGAAGGACCGCATCAATCCGGTCGCCGCCAAGCTGCTGACTTACTATCCGCAGCCCACCAGGCAAGGCGACGGGCTGAGCCGTTCCAACAACTACATGAACTTTATGCCCAATGAGGGCAGCTTGGACGCCTGGATGGGCAAGATCGATTTCCAGGCAACGCAAAAGAGCCGGATTTCATTTCGATACGGACAAACCGACAACATCTACTGGCAGAAGCGCGTGTGGGGTACCAATGCCGCCGAGCCCAACACCGAATGGCCCGGCCAGCGTGTGCCGAGGAACTGGGGCGCGGACTGGACTTATACCCTTACCCCGAAGCTGGTCCTGAACCTCCGTGCCGGGCTGTCGCGCTACGAGACTTTCAACGGCAACTCGTTTGCGCAGGGCTTCGATCCGCGCACTTTAGGTTTCCCCGATTCACTCGTCAGACAGTTCACCACGCTGCAGTTCCCGCGCGTCAATATCGATGGTTACTCCGAGATGGGCGCCAGTTACGTGACGTTGTATCAGACCCACGACAGTTGGACATTGCAGCCCAACCTCAGCTATTCGATGGGCCGCCACTTCCTCAAGTTCGGAGGTGAATTCCGCCGTTACAACGACAACACGCTGCAGCCCGGAGCGGCTGCCGGAACATACAGCTTCACGCGTGCCTGGACGCAGGCGAATCCCTTACAGTCTGATGCGCTGAGCGGCAACGGCTTCGCGTCGTTCCTGCTCGGCAATCCGGCCAGCGGGAGCGTGGACCGCAACATTGATCCGTCCTACAGCAATTTCTACTACGCGCTGTTCCTGCAAGACGATCTGAAAGTGAATTCGAAGCTGACGTTAAACCTCGGCCTGCGCTGGGATTACGAGACTCCGCGCTGGGAACGCTTCAACCGCATGGTGCGTGGTTTTGCTTTCGATCAAGCTAGCCCGCTGGCCTCCAAGGTACAGGGACTGGACCTCAAGGGCGGCTTGGTGTTTGCCGGCGTAAACGGTCAGAGCCGTTACGCCTTCGACACCTTCCGGACCAACTTCCAGCCGCGCGTCGGCGTGGCGTACCAGTTCCTGCCGAAGTTCGTGTTCCGTGGCGGATGGGCGCTGAGCTATCTGGGGCAGTCCAGCCAGGGCGATCCGACGGGCTTCAGTCTGGCCACGCCGATCGTTGCCACCCTCGATGGCGGCTTGACACCGGCAGCAAGCCTCAGCGATCCATTCCCGGCGTCGATTTACCCCAATGGACTTCTGAAGGCTCCAGGCTCCAGCGCTGGGATGGCGGCGAATCTGGGACAAGCGATCGGTTTTCAGTATGTCAATCGCAAGCTGCCCTATTCGCACCAGGTTTCGTTCGGATTCCAATACGAGATGCGCGGCTGGCTGCTGGACGCCTCCTATGTCGGGAATTTCACGCGCCGCCGGCCCGTCACGGTCGGATTGAATTTCCTGCCGCTCGCGGTTCTCCAGAGCCTTCCTGTTGAGCAACGCCAAGCCTACTTCACGTCGAAACTGAGCAACCCTATGGCCGGCTTGTTGACGGGGTCTTCGCTCAACGTGTCCCAACTCACGCGCCAGCAACTCCTGGTAGCTTACCCGCAGTACACCAGCGTCACCATGACCGACGTACCAATCGGGAAGCAGCGCTACGATTCGCTTCAACTCATGGCGCGGCATCGCTTCTCGAAAGGACTCACCCTGACGGGTTCCTACACAATATCCAAGAGTCTGGAACGGGCGAACGTGTTGAACGCCCAGGACACCAATTTGACGGACTTCCTGAGCACCGGGCTGGAACAGCGACTGGTAGAGTTCGACGTTCCCCAGAAAGTCGCCGTGGTGGGCAGCTACGATCTTCCATTTGGCAGGAAGCGGCCCTACTTGGCCGATATGCATCCAGTATTGAACGGTATCCTCGGCGGCTGGACGCTGGCCGGTGAGGGCGTGATCCAGTCCGGATTCCCCTTCTCGTTCCCCAATGCGGCTCCACTCTCGGCGCAAAGCGCCAAGCTGACCAACGAGCAGCGGGACGAACGCGCCATCGCAGCCGGACGGACGGGATACGACCCTTCGGTGGACAAATGGTTTGATACGAACTTGTTCCCGAAGACCGCGGGACCGGCTCCGTACACATTGCAGAACTTCCCGACCCGGTTTTCGGATGTTCGGTGCATGGCGTTCTATGTCACCGATTTCGCCCTGTTCAAGCAGTTCACGGTTCAGGAACGCGTCCACTTGCAGGTGCGCATGGAGACGCAGAACATCATGAACCATCCGTGGTTGTCGAAGCTTCAGAGTAACAACGTGACCAATTCGAGGTTTGGTCAGTTGGCCATGGAGATGAGTAATGTGCCACGCATGATCGCGCTGGGCATGAAAATCGTTTTCTGACGGCGGCGCCTCCGTCCTCCCGGCGGTCGGGGGAGGGCGGAGGGTGTCCTTCTCAATGTGGAGAGTCGTCGGGGTTCACCGTGCGCCAGCGCCCTCAGCCAGCACGTGGTGCGTCACGTAGGAGACATTCACGGGGACATAGGATTTGTAACGCGCCTTCAGGACCACCTGAAACTGCTCAGGCAGAACGCCGGGACGAACCTGGAGCTTCCGTACCAATTCCTCGGCGTAGTTCGGGCGTGTTGCGTACTCCACAGCCGCGCGGGA
Organism: uncultured Solibacteraceae bacterium; assembly: GCA_964384215.1. GTDB lineage: Bacteria > Acidobacteriota > Terriglobia > Bryobacterales > Bryobacteraceae > JAJFUV01. The sequence goes on from CAYLLB010000042.1 coordinate 36,328, forward strand.
CCCTTCGGTGCAGGTGGCTGCCAGAATGGTGATGTGCCCCCGGCCGTGCAAGCCTACCAGACGGGTGATCAAGGCATACCCTTCGCGCATGGTAGAACCGTCGGGCTCAAGGGTGGCTTTCCCCTCAACGTAGACGTCGGATTCGCCCTTCATGGGCCGCAGGTTTCTGATGCCGGCGTCCCGGATGACCAATTCGCGGTTCTCGGGCAGTTCCGGGATCTGGGGATTAAACTTCTCCGGCCCAACAAAAATTATGTCGCTGTGGCTGATTTCCTCCCATCCGAGATCGCTGCTCGGATGCACTGAAACGTCCCGGTGGCGGGCGCCGAAAGCCATAGCCAGCCTAAAGGCCCCAATGGCCTCCCCTACGCCCGTGTAAATGTAGGATGGGATCGCCGGTCCGCTCCGCAAGCTCTGTTCCAGCCGTTTCGGTACGCCCGCCGCCTGCATTTTCGGCCAATCGTTGTATTGCGGATCCCGGAAGAAACCGCGGGGAACCGCCAGGAACATCGGCGTGCCGAGAGAGACGATGATCGGTCTGTCTCCCTCGATATAGGGCCGCCACAGCGCTTCGAGTCCCGGACTCCAGTAACGGCGCGCCCACGCTTCAGATTGATTATCCCTGGCCGGGGCTTCGGAGCGCCAGATCAGCGCCACAGCCGCCATTGCGACGACGACGATTACCAGTATCACGGTAGCCAGACGCCAGCGGCGGTCGACTGGGGACGGCTTACCCGCCGTTTGCACTTGATCCTCCCCGGACCGTTCCCTGAAAACCAGCTTGAAACCGCCTTTGGGAAAATCCACAACGAGGGGATCCTGAGCGCCCTCTCCCCGGTAGTAATCACCCAGTTTTTTCCGCAGATTGCTGACCAGGACTCGGATGGAGGAGTCGGTCTTCGGGTCGTACCCGGGTGGTTTGCCGAATGCCTCGGTGCCGACGGTATACTCCTTCAAACCATCCGCTTTTCCCGCCAGTGTTTGCTCGCCAAGGTAGCTGAGCAGCCTCCGCAGGGAATCCGCGTTCCTCAACGTGTTGCTGGCTAGAAGGCGTGCCAACTGTTGTGATTCAGGAGAGATAGGACTTCCCGTAGGCCCCACTGACTCATTGTAAATCAACGCTGCCGGTGTTAACTAACCGGTTAAACACACCATGTTGACACCTACCCCGTTGACTATGTAAGCCCGCAGCCCCAACACTTAATCAGTTCTTCAAGGGGCAAGGAGTCAGTGGTGTGGTCTAGTGGCCTGTCCCCAAGTAACCGATAGCAGCGCGGCATCGCCATATACTTAT
>CAYLLB010000043.1:0-37395 GCA_964384215.1 uncultured Solibacteraceae bacterium
TGATGCGCCTGCCGCCTACTCGCGATTCGAGTGAGGAGACAAGAGAATGAAACGTCGTGATGTGCTGGCTTTCCTAGGAGGTGGAGTGGCGGCGGCTCAGACGGCCGGCCCCGCCGCGCAAACTTGCGCGGTGCCGGGACTGCCCGCCAGTTACGCCGCGGTCCAGGCGGTTTGTCCCGGAGACCTGGAAGCATATTTCACCGACGAGCGGCTTCGTGCAATCGTCGGCATGTCGAAGCCGCTTCCCAAAACGAAATATGAAGTGGTTGCGTACAACTACCCGTGCTGGCATCCATGCCCGTGGATGGAGGCACGTTTCGGCCAAGGCTGGACACAGTTCCAGGCGCTACGCGATTCCAAGCCTCTCTACCCGGGTCACCTCTACCCGAAGTATCCTCTCTGGGGCGAGTACAACGAAGCGGATCCGGTCTGGGCGGAACGCGAGATCGACACCGCCGTCAACTTCGGTATCGACGTTTGGATGCATTGCTGGTACTGGCAGGAAGGTGTCCAGCGGTGCCACCTTCAACTGCAGGATGGGTTTCTAAAGGCCCGAAACCGGAACAAACTTAAGTTCGCGGTGATGTGGGCGAACCACGACTATTGGAATGCCTGGCCTGGGCCGACACGGGGCGGCAAGCCGGCGATCATCTCCCGTCAGCGTCACACCGAAGAGGACACGCTGCGGGTGATGGACTATTGTATCGAGCATTATTTCCGCCAGCCCAACTACTGGAGGCTTGGCGGCGGCCCGGTGTTTGGTCTGTACAGTATCGACCAATTGCTGAGAGATATCCCGGCTCCGCGGCTGCGCGTACTGTTCGATCGCATGCGTGAAAGAGTCGCTAAGGCCGGCCTTGGGGACCTGCACCTGCAGGCCAGTCAATTCTCTCCTAACAATGCCGCCCATCTGAAGGAGTTCGGCATTCAGAGCGCCACTCGCTACCATACGTTTCACAGCGCACTGGCAAAGACCCCTCCCGGCGGCAGACTGCCTTACGGCGAGGCCGCCGTTCAAACCGTTTCCTACTGGAGGCAACTTAGGGAAAAGTGTCCGGTGCCGTTCTTCCCGGATTGTCCAGCCGGTTGGGACGATAGCCCGCGGCGGGGCACGAACTCCAAAATGGTCACGCAGCGATCGCCGGATCAGTTCGAACGGCTTATGGTCGCGGCAAAGTACTTCCTCGCTGAGTCGTCCGCAGATGTCCCGAAGATTGTCTTCCTCTCGTCCTGGAACGAGTGGACCGAAGATCACGTTATCCTGCCGGATACCGTGTATGGCTATAGTTATTTGGAAGCCGTTCGAAGGACTTTCCGGGGTTGAGTAGCTGGCCGGAACCAACTCCGGCATCCGATCGAAATACAGTCTCAAGGAGTCTTAAATGGACCTGCTTTTCATGGCTCGCCACGGGTTCCTCGCTGGCGCGATCGTCGCACTCTGCTTCCCGTTTCCTGACTGGGGAGCGCCCGCCGGCCAGGCGGCCAAGGCCACCCTGTCGCAGGGTTTTCAGAATGTGCCGGTCAATTCCAGGCCCTGGGTCTACTGGTGGTGGCACAACGGAAACGTGACCAAAGAATCCATCACTCGCGATCTCGAGCAGATGAAAGCGAAGGGAATCGGCGGGTTCCTGATGTTCGATTCGCGCGGTTATCATCAGCACTACCTGCCGCCGCCTCCGCCAAAGAACGAGTTCCTGGATCCGCAGTGGCGGGCTCTTGTGAAGTTCTCCATGGAGGAGGCACACCGTTTGGGCCTCCAGATGAGCATGAACCTCAGCACGCACGCCGGTTCCCTGCATGCGCCTTGGAACATGGGTGATAACCGTCCGAAGAAATTGGTTTGGACGGCATCCGAGGTGAGCGGCCCCCGGCGTGTGTCGATCGAGCTCCCCGCAGGAACCGGTGATGCCAGGGCTTGGGAGGTCGCGCTGTTTGCCGTCCGGCGAAGCCATGCCGCACCCGCAACCGGTGCGGCCGGCTCGCCCACGGTCAGCCTCTCGGGCAAGTGGCGTGATATCGCGACGGAGGTACCCAAGGAGCCGGGTGCGCCTGTGACTGAGGTGTTGGATCTCACGAAGAGCATTGGCCCCAACGGTGCCCTTTCTTGGGACGTGCCAGCCGGCGAGTGGACGCTCCTTCGCTTCGCGTACGTGATCATCCCGGGCTTCGATACCACCGTGGACGTGCTGAACCGGAAGGCGATCGAGGAGTATTTCAATCGCGTGGCAGGTCCCATTCTGAAGGATGCCGGCCCGCTGGCGGGCAGGACGTTGACTTACTTCTACAGCGTGAGTTGGGAAGGAGCTTCGCCGACCTGGACGCCGGGTTTTGAGGCCGAGTTCCTGAAGTATCGCGGTTACAGCCCGATGCAGTATCTGCCCGTCTTTGCGGGGATGACGGTCAAAAGCGCGGAAGAATCCGGCCGTTTTCTGGCGGACTACAGCCGGGCGCTGGGTGACTGTTTCATGAACAACTGTTACGGAAAGCTGCAGGAATTGAGCTCACGGCACGGCATCAAGTGGCATGCCGAGTCCGGCGGTCCGTGGGGAAAGGACCTGTTCTTCCAGCAATCCGACCAGTTCGAGTTTTGGGCGCGCAACGACATGCCGCAGGGCGAGTTCTGGCCTTCGAAGGAAGTCGAACCGCCCATCGGCACCACCAGAGCCAACACGCGGCGTACAGCCATGGCAGCCCATACGTACGGCAAGCCCATCGTCGCAACGGAAGCGTTCACGCACATGCTCTCCCACTGGATCATGTACCCGGCGAGGCTGAAGCCATCAGCCGATGACGTCTTCATCGACGGCGCCAACCAGTTCATCTGGCACACCTTCAGCGCCTCTCCGAAGGAATTCGGGGTTCCCGGCATCGTCTATTGGGCGGGAACGCACCTGAATCCGAACGTCACGTGGTGGGAACAATCAGGGGCTTTCCTGGACTATCTGGCCCGCTGCCAGTTCATGCTGCGTCAGGGGCATCCGGTGAACGATGTTGTCTGCTACGCGAGTAGCAGAAACCGCTCGGCCTGGGGACACGACGAGAAGTGGAACGACTCGCCATCGCTGGTCCTCCCCAAGGGTTACAAGCACGACGTGATCAGCAAAGAGGCGTTGATCGAACGTTTGTCAGTAAAAGATGGTAAGCCGGTTTTGCCGGGCGGATTGTCCTACCGGCTGCTCGTGGTGGACCTCGACGAAGATGTCATCGCTCCGGAGGTGCTTGAGAAGATCGACAGCCTTGCCAATGCGGGTGCGACCGTGGTCCTTGGGCGGCGCCGTCCCACTAAGGCGTTCGGTTTGAAGGATTATCCGGCGTCAGATGCGAAAGTGCGCCAACTCGCCTCGCAGCTTTGGGGAGACGCCGGCGGCCAGCCTTTCCGCAAGACGGTTGGACGGGGAGTTGTAATAGGCGGCGTTGCGATGGACGAGGTCCTAAAGAAAGAGGAAATCGCGCCTGATTTCGAAGGTCCCTTCCAGTTCACACATCGCCGTACCGCTGGCATGGACATCTATTTCGTCTCGGGTGAAGGCACTGCGGAATGCACCTTCCGCGTTCGTGGCCTTGAGCCTGAATTCTGGGATCCTGTCACCGGACGCTTCCACCGGGCGCAGTCTTACCGCCCCACGGCAGACGGCCGGATGGCAACGACTATCAGTCTGCCGAGATACGGCTCCGTCTTTGTTGTATTCCATAAGCGCGCGCTTCCCGCCGAGAGGCGGCCGCTTGCCGGTCCAAAGCGACCGGCCGCTCCTCTCGAACTGACCGGCCCCTGGAGCGTCCACTTCCCGCCGGGATGGGGTGCCCCGGAGAGCGAGACTTTTGCCACCTTGTTGCCGTGGAATGAGTATCCTCTCGACGGCATTAAGTATTTCTCCGGCACCGCGACCTACCGCAAGACCTTCACTCTGAGCGCCGCACAGGTCCGGCATTCGTCTGTGAAGCTGAGTCTCGGAGAGGTGAAACACATCGCGAGCGTCCGCCTGAACGGGAAATCGCTCGGGATAGTGTGGACTGCGCCCTGGACGGTGAATCTTGCCGGCGCGGCAAAGGCCGGAGAGAACGTACTTGAAATTGATGTGACGAATGTTTGGGTCAACCGCCTGATCGGAGATGCGGGTCTCCCCGAGGCGAAGCGGTTCACCAAAACCCATGTCCGGCGGGAGCCCGGAGTGCAGTCTCCCCGTCCGAGCCTGCGCGGGTACTTGGCCACGGATCCTCTCGTGAGGTCCGGTCTAATGGGTCCTGTCACGATCGAATTCGCGGATCGGGACACTAAGTACTGAGGTCACCATGAAAAAGGTTACACTGACACGCCGGCAGTTCGTGGGAGCTACGGGCGCGGGAGCGGTGACGTATGCCGCGCCGTCCGCGTCCTCCCCCGATCCCCTCAAGAGCGCTTTCGTGAGCCCTCCGCATTCAGCACGCCCTGCCGCTTACTGGGTGTGGCTGAACGGGTTTACCGACAATCGCCGGCTCACGTTCGAACTGGAAGAACTGAAGAAGAACGGGTTTACCGGAGCTTGGATCCTCGAGATCGGCGCTTATGGCGATAGTGTGCCGGCAGGTCCACCGTTTCTGGGACCTGAATCGGTGAAGACGATTGCCCACGTGATCCGGGAGGCGACCCGGCTTGGCCTGGACATCGGCATCGCCAATGCCAGCAGTTGGAACTCCGGAGGCCCCTGGGTCACTCCGGAGCACGCTAGCAAGGGGCTCTACTGTTCCAGTGTCAACGTGAAAGGCCCGTCGCGGTTCTCTGGTCAGCTTCCCGTTCCTGTCCTGCCCGAGAAAGCGCCCAAGAACAATGATGGCTCCCCCGCATTCTTGTCCACGGTGGCCGTCCTTGCGATACCCGAGACCGGAGCGATGAGCGCCTATACATTCCCGACCGAAGTTCGCCGTCCAACTCGGCGGCCAGGTGAAGCGCCGCGGTTCATCGGAACTCCAGGTGGTGGAGTACCGCCGCTTACGGCACCGGACGGCTCGCCGCTACCGCTCATACCGGACCGTTCGGCCATCATTGACCTGACGTCAAAAACCGACGAGAAAGGAAACCTGAACTGGGAAGTGCCGCCCGGAAAATGGATCGTCCTTCGTTTCGTATGTGCGGGGACTGGGCAGGCGTTGGTCCACCCGAGTCCGAAGTCCCAGGGCCTGATCATCGACCACTTCAGCGCCGCGGCTTCTCGAATGCACACAAAGGTTGTACTCGATCGTATCCAGACGGAGATCCCCGACTTCAGAAACACAGCCTTCAAGTATTACTACGCATGTAGTTACGAAGCTCGCGGGTCCATTTGGACGCCGGGACTCGATCTGGAATTCCGCAAACGCCGTGGTTACGACATGACGCCGTACCTGCCCGTGCTTGCCGGCGTGTTGGTGGAAAGCGAGGATCTCTCACAGCGGTTCCTCGTCGACTTCCGAAAAACTGTAGCTGAGGTTTTTACGGAAAACTTCTACAATACCTCACGGATTGTCGCGAACGGCTACGGGTTGAAAGCGGTCGCCGAGGCTGGCGGACCAGGCTGGCCGCTCCATCACGTTCCCGTGGACGCGCTGGACGCGCTTTCCGTGATGGACATTGCCCGTGGCGAGTTCTGGCAGGAGGGCCGCATCTTTGTGGTCAAAGAAACCGCCTCAGCGGCGCATGTTTTTGGCAAGAAGATCGTCCAGATGGAAGCCTTCACGAGTTCCCGCCACTGGCTGGACGGCCCGTGCGACCTGAAGCCCATGGCTGACCGTGCTTTCTGCGAGGGTTCAAATCATTTCGTCTGGCACACGATGCCCCACCAACCGCTTCAGACAGGACGTCCGGGGTGGGCGTATCACGCTGGAACACATATTACTCCCAACGACACGTGGTGGACCATGGAGAAGCCGTTCACTGAGTACCTGGGACGCTGCTCCTATCTGCTCCAGCAGGGATTGTTCGTCGCCGACGTCTGCTACTTCTATGGTCAGCGCGGGTTCAATTTCGTGACGGAAAAGCGTGTCGATCCGTCGCTCGGCTTCGGATATGACTACGACTACGTGAATTCGCGGGCGATCCTGCAACGCATGAGCGTAAAGGACGGCCGGATCGTTCTGCCGGACGGCATGAGTTATGAAATACTGGTCCTGCCGGATATCCCCGACCTTGAGCCGGAAGTGCTTGCACGCATCGGCCAACTAGTCAAGGATGGCGCGGCCATCTCCGGACCCAAGCCAGCCCGTGCAACGGGATTGAAGAACTATCCCGCCTGCGATCAAAGTGTGCAGTCACTCGCCAGCCGCATTTGGGGCCCCTGCGACGGCCAGAGAGTCTTGGAAACGGCCTATGGCAAAGGGATGGTCTTCTGGGGAGTGCCGCTCAAGGAGATTCTGCGGCGGCGCGGCGTCGGTCCGGACTTTGCGTTCTCATGTGGAAGCGGAGCGGCAGATCTTGATTTCATCCACCGGCGTGACCATGGAACCGACATCTATTTTGTCCGCAACAAGCAGAACGCCTGGGCCGAGGCGGAGTGCTCGTTCCGTGCGGCTGGACGGGCGCCCGAGATTTGGGACCCTGTCACCGGTGAAACGCATCGGCCGGATGCATTCGAATCCGGAGAAGGCGTGACACGGCTTTCACTGAAGTTTCCGCCGTTCGGTTCGACGTTCGTGCTGTTCCGGCCCGGCGCCACGCGCACGCCGGCGAAGCCGGCTCGGCTACGGCGCGTGCCCGCACCACAGGAGATCACAGGCGCCTGGGATGTCCGTTTCGCCCCGGGATTGGGTGCGCCCTCCTCGAAGCCGTTCACGAAACTCTATTCGTGGACCGAGGACGAAGACTCCGGCATCAAGTATTTTTCGGGTATCGCGACCTACCGGAAGAAGTTCGACCTCTCCAAGGAACTCTTCGTGAAGGGCCTGCGGTTATACCTCGATCTCGGTGATGTACGCATAATTGCACGGGCACGGTTCAACGGTAAACCCGCCGGTATCGCCTGGACGCAACCTTACCGTCTGGATGTCACGGGAGTCGCGCGGCCGGGCGTTAATGAAGTGGAGATTGAAGTGGCAAATACGTGGGCTAACCGTCTCACGGGTGACGCCGTTCTGGGTGGGAAGAAGTACACCGCCTTCAATCTTCGGTGGAATCCCAACACACCGCTTCTCGTCTCCGGCTTGCTCGGGCCGGTCCGCATCGTCGCAACATTGTAGATGGCTCCGTGGGGACCGGCTCTCCCCTCCGGTCCTCACCCCAACTTCCAATCCCGCTCATCGCACGATCACGGATTCGATACCCAGGGCGTCGCCAACCTTCTTCAATGCGGCCGCGTGGTGTCCGATGCCCAACGAGAAGTGGTGCGTCGGTCCCTCCGCTACCCATGCTTTGAAGAACGTGCGTGCATCGGGTTTGAAATAGCCCCGCGTATTCGTGTTCCCCGTCGGTGGGATCGGTCCACGCACGGATTCGCCCTCGGCGATCACGAACCTGAATCGGCCGTCGAACTTCTGCGTGACACCGAGCATCGTGATCGGTCCCTCACGCAGTTTGAATTCGACAGACACGCCCGATCCCGGCTTCCCGTGGAACTTGGCCAGGTAGCGAAGCACCGGACGCCCTTCGGCGATGTTCAGATGATGCGGGCCGTCGTGTCCCACTAGAATGAAGTCTTCGTCGAAGTCCATCGGGTGAAACTCGGCGAAGGATCCCCCTATCTCGAGACGGTCCATGATCAGCATGCCGACGCAGGTCTTGAGATCGGACTCGCCGCACATCGGAAATCCAGCCGCGGTCAACAGTGAGTTGCCGACGATGAGATTCGTCGCCAGTTCGCGCGTCTCGGATCCCGGCCGTCCGGCATAGTAATACGCCAACCCGTCCAGCGAGAACCGGTTGATGAACCGGTCCAGCGCGACGGCCGCGCGCGCCACGGGAAGAAGGTCCTCATGAGTTGCCTTGCGCGTGATCGGATCGCTTTTGGGGCCCGGAAGATCGAAAAAGTCGAGGATCTCCAGGATCTTCGCTTCGACTTCGGTCTTCTTTACTTCCGCCTGCGCCTCCAGCAGGTCGTCGATCTCTGTTTGCACCACATGAAGGCCGAACTGCGCCGTAAAGGCCGTCTGATCGGCGTGCATGTCGAGCATCGCCTCGATTGGATGACCGAAGTGGCCGATCCGCGCGCCCCTAATGTCATGCAGAACCTTCGCGATCTGGCACCACTCGGCCAGTTCCTTCTCTGCTTTCTCGTCCCCGCGCAAGTGGCCGATGACGATCTCCGGTGCTCTCCGTCCCATGCGGACGGCCGTGTTTGCAAACTCCGGAATCGCGCAGATATTGTCATTGCAGAGCTGCATATAGGTGGACCCATTCGCGTAGTCCATCGCCCGAAGCGGCTGCAGCCCGACCAGCACGACCGGGTCCGCCAGTTCCCGCGCCATGATGCCCCACGTCGAACTGTTTCCGTAGGTCACCATGTTGACGAAAACCAGGTCGGGGTGACAGGCCTTTATCTCCTCCACCTTTCGATAGGCTTTCCCGGCGTCATCCACCATGCCGAAGTCGGTCACCGTAACGCCTTGCGCTTCGATCTTCCGGATCAACTCCCGGTGATACCCCATCAACTCGTCAAGCAGGCCATCGAACTGAGTCCAGTAGTCCTTGTGTCCGATGGCGAAGATGCACACATTCGCTCCGAGCGGCTTCCTCCTCTGAATGCGGAAGCGTCTTACTTCTTTCTCTTCTTTCGGAATGGATCTGTCTGAGCGAGTCATCAATCTATACTCCACTGTGAACTTGTAACCGCGGCGCGGCAGCGTCGAGGCGCTTGATCTCCCTCACCAGGGCCAGGATGATCAGCGCGCTGACCGGATAGATTAAACCGGCCGCAATGAAGACGGGGGCAAACGAAAAACTCTGCACGACGCGCCCGATCAATGGGCTCGTCAGGAACCCGCCGATACCGCCGGCCGTTCCCGTCAGTCCCACGACGGTCGCGACCACGCGGCCCGGGAACATGTCCCCGATCATCGTCATGTAATTCGTGATCCAGAAACCGTGCGCGAACATGAGGACGCTCATGAGAAACACGGCGGTTTCCGCGTCGCTCACGAACACCGAAAGAATCGAAACCGGGGTCAGAAGCGCGGATGCCGCCAGCATGGTTTTCCGCGCCTTGTTGATGGAGAGGCCCCGCACAACCAGCCGGTCGGATACCCAACCTCCGAGCACCGACGAAATTCCCAGCGTCAGAAATGGAATCCAGGTCAACTGTCCGATTCGCTCCAGCGACGCACCCCTCTCCTGATTGAGATAACGCGGGATCCAGAACATGTACAGGTAGAACACCGGATCGAAAAGAAAGCGCGCAACTACCAACCCTTGCACCTCTCTCAGCTTGAGAAGGCCTCCCCAGGCTTTAATGGGATTCGAGAACCCGCGTCGAGCGCCGCCTTGCGCCTGCTCTCTCCCGTCCTGTGCGATGTGGCGTCTCTCCTCGTCGAAAAGGAATCTGGAATTCTCGGGCAGGGAGTACGCTAATAGCCAAATGACCAGCCAGCATGCTCCGAGAAATCCCGTGACCAGGAACGCTCCCCGCCAGCCGATGTGAATTGATGTCCATACAATGACCGGTGGCGCGAGCACCGCACCGATGGCCGAACCGCCCGCGGTCGCAAAGCCCATCGCCATCGCGCGTTCTTTCTTCGGGAACCATTCCAGAACCGCCTTTGCCGCTCCGGGGAAACAGCCTCCCTCGCCAACTCCAAGAAGGAAACGGAATGCACCGAGGCCGAGCGCGCTGTTGGCCACTGCGTGAAGCAGACTGGCCAAGCTCCAAATCCCGACCGACAACGCCATCCCGAGCCGTGTGCCCAGCCGGTCGATCATCCATCCGCCCACCGTGAACATCAGGCTGTAACTCAGGAGGAATCCAAAGACCACCCAGGAGTACGAGACGTCGTTCATACTGAGGTCGGCGATGATCGGCGGCGCAAGCACTGAGAGGACCTGCCGATCGAAAAAGCTGAGCGCGGTCGCGAGGAACAGCACCGCCGCCACCAACCACCGGAAATGGGGAATCCTGGTCATCCGTCATTCCTTCTCAGCATCCGTAAGCACCCCAATGTCGATTGTTCAAAAATTGAACACGCGTAATTCACTGTACACAGCTTTTTATAGCAAGTGGTTGACCCGTGTCAAGCAAATTGCGCAGAAAACGAGCGTGATAGGTAAAATCCGTTCGTTCCACGCGGGGCTTGACACGCCGAGCCATAGCGTTCATATATTGAAGACTACGGATATGCCAAAGGCACGAGACAAGCGGACCGAGAGTTCGGATAAAGATCAGTACCGTGTGGGCACGCTCGAGAAGGGATTGAAGGTGATGGAGTTGCTCGAACGTGGCCCATTGTCTATGAGCATTCAGGAGATTGCGGCGGCGAGCGGGATCCAACGGAATGCTGTGTTCCGCCTGCTGTGCACGCTTGAAGAGCGCGGCTACGTCGAGCGCCTCGACAACAAGAAGTACCGGCTCACCACGAGGCGGCGGCGAGCGATGATCGGCTACTGTGCGCCGCTGAAGGGCACCTCGTTTCGGGTGGACGTTGCAGAGAGCATCCACAAGGCGGCCGAACAAGCAGGCGTGGATGTGCTCGTCGTTGACAACCGTGAAGAGGATCTGGAAACGAGCCTGACAAACGGGCAGTTGCTGATAGACGCCAAAGTCGACGTGGCGATAAGCTTTCAACCGATTGAAACCATCGTGCATGCGGTTGCGGATTCCTTCGCCCACGCGAGAATCCCTTTTATTAGCATCGAACAGCCGATTCCCGGCGCCGTCTATTTCGGGGCCAACAACTTCCGCGCCGGCAAGTTGGCTGGAGAGGTGCTCGGTAAGTTTGCACTGGAGAATTGGGCGGGACAGTTCGATCGCATCGTGCTCCTGGAGTCGTCGACGGCAAGCTCTGCGGTCAGGGCGCGGCTGGCGGGAGTGCTTCTCGGAATCAGGGAGACCGTCGGGCGCATGGATGAGTCCCGGGTTATTCACCTGGATGGCCGTGGCCACATGGATTCGAGCCGCGTTGTGATGGAAGGCCTCTTGCGCGAACTGAAACGAGGCACGCGAATGCTGATCTCCGGGTTCAATGATCTGACAGCTCTCGGGGCGCTCCAGGCGTTGCGTGCCGACGACCGTGAGCAGGACGCTGCCATCGTGGGACACAACGCTGCTGAGGGCAGGGATGAGATCAGGAACCCAGCCAGCCGGCTCATTGCCTCGATTGCATACTTCCCGGAGCGCTACGGGGAAAAGTTGATTCGTCTCGCGCTGTCACTGCTGAGCGGCGAGCAGGTGCCTCCCGCCGTGTACACGGAGCACGTGATTCTCGACCGGCACAACATTGACAAGTATTACAGCGGGGAACCACGCCTCGTTGCGGAATAGCGTCACGGCGCCGCTTGCGCGCCCGTTCGCGGTAACCTTTCTGTCATGTACATCCGCGGATTGCCTTGAGCGTTCTCTGCCACCTTCCTTGGGTGTGCGCGCCCGCTGCCGCAATCCCCGCTGCCTGACGCGAAACCTGTGCCGCATACGCGTGCTGTTCCGCAGCCGTACGGCCAAGTGTCTTTTGAGCGTGACGGCCAGGAGATTTCCCGCTGTCATTGTGGCTCGGGGGTGAACCGGCCTTTTGTGTTCCCTATCATTAGTGCTTCCGGCCGCACGCTGACCCGTATGGGCACAGCCACTACAACTCAATCTGGATTTCCCTGATTGGTGTGAACGGTGTCGATTTCTTGTCACGCTTGTCCAAATTGGCGTTTGAGGTGCGGGGCGACGATTCTGGCAGGAGATCCCCGCCATGAATCGAGCCTGTGGCATTCTTCGACCAGATGTTACAGTTCTTCCCCTGCCTGGAGTTCGAGGCCGCCGTGCGGTGACACCAAGCCGAACGTCACGCGCGCGGTTTCTCGTGATGTCTTTTTGCCAACTGGGCCATGCGCAGTCTCCCCCCGAAGCGCTCAACCCTGGGCGCTGTTCCAAACACTGTTTCACCACTTGTACGAGCGCGGCACGCCGGCAGCGCTTTGTGTCCGGAACGATGCTGATGTCTGATCGCGGCTGTTCCGTCATCGACTCGTGGTTTCTCTAGTGAAGATCCTGGAGGCCCGTCCCACAGCCTTCTTCGCTGTGCTGTTGCCGAAGCACTTGCAAATGCGCAGCAGATCTGAGTGGAGCCTGTCGAATCCGGTGACGGCCCTGCGCCAGCAACTGTTCGCGTATCGGGTTCTCATCGCGTGGCTGAACGAGCCATTCCAACCACCGCCGGAATGCCTCCTCGCCGAGCAGTTGGAGTTATCGCTGGCTGGACTTTGAACAGCGGAAGGCCGTAGGGAGAGGAACCTGATTCGGAGGCGGCGTGAGATCTCCGCCCCGACGATACTCTTCACAGCTTCCTGCCTCCCTCCCCCCCGGTGCCCCATAAGCAGTTCCTAACCCACCTTTGCCTCTCCAGTACCCACCTGGTCAACCACCTCCCGCAAGACTTGCCAGTCTTTGTCTTCCCTGGCGTCCATAGCGTGACCATAGCGTCCATGGCGCGAAAGGTGAATGAGTGACCCTCACCCGCATTACCAAGGTCTCACCCTCGACGACTTCCCACAGTCGCCTCTGCCCAAGTCGCGTCTCAGCTCCGAAAATCGCGTTCACCTCGAACGCAAAATCCTGATTTCGCGCATTATCAACGAAATAGGCCGCCTGCATCCCGTGGTTTCATCACCTCGCCTGCTACAATCCCCACCGGACCCAAATCATGCCTCTCGTCCAACTCAGCTATAGACAACTCGAAGCCGCCCGCAAAAGCCAGATCATCCTTCAGCGCCGGGCCACCCTCAACCAGCTCCGCGGGCTTCGCCAAGCCTCCCCCGCAACCTGTTGAATCCGAACCGGTTGACCCCGAAATCTCGGCTGCTAGCGAACCCGATCCGAACCCGCAACCTGTTGTTTCTATTGACCCGGCTCCGGCCGCCGAGCCCGGCGAAAACTCCGAAACGACTCACTCAAAAAGACAGCTCCCTTGACACTGGCGTGTTTTTGTACTATTGTTGATCTACAATTGGGCTATCTCCAGAGGGGGGATGAATGAGAATCTCCGTGCGAGCGCAATATGCATTGCTGGCCGTGTTCGAATTGGCGTCGAACGTGTCAGGCCAGCCGGTCAAGATTGCTGAGATTTCCCGGCGGCAGCGTATCCCGCAAAAGTTTCTGGAACTGATCCTGGCATCCTTGCGCCAGGCGGGCTTTGTCGCGAGCCGGCGGGGTGCCGAGGGCGGGTATCTGCTCGCGCAACCGGCGGAAACGCTGACCGTGGGCGAGGTGTTGCGCGCGCTGGATGCCGAAAAACGCGCCAGTTCGCGCCGGCAAAGCGACGAGGAGAATCCCTTGTCCGATCTCTGGCGGCGCACGGACGCCGCGGTATCGGCGGTGCTCGACAAGGCGACATTCGCGGAACTGGTCCGTGCGTGGAACGACAAGCAGTCCCGCATCGAACCGAACTGGGACATCTGAGCGGTGTTTGTTAAGGAGGCCCTTTCGTGATTTACGCTGACAACTCATTGAGCATCGGCCACACGCCGCTCGTCCGGCTGAACCGGATGACCAAGGGCGCGCACGGCACGGTGGTCGCCAAGATTGAAGGCCGCAATCCGGCCTACTCGGTCAAGTGCCGCATCGGGGCTTCCATGATCTGGGACGCGGAAGAGCGCGGTTTGCTCAAGCCGGGTCGCGAGATCGTAGAGCCTACCAGCGGGAACACGGGCATTGCGCTGGCCTTCGTGGCGGCGTCGCGCGGCTACGGGATCACGCTCACCATGCCCGAAACCATGTCCATTGAGCGCCGCAAGATCCTCAAGGCTATGGGGGCGAAACTGGTGCTCACCGACGGCGCGAAGGGCATGAGGGGCGCGATTTCCCGCGCCGAGGAGATCGTCTCCGGCGCGCCGGACCATTACTACATGCCACAGCAATTCACCAATCCGGCCAACCCGGCGATTCACGAGAAAACTACCGGCCCGGAAATCTGGAACGATAGCGAAGGCGCCGTGGACGCGGTGGTGGCAGGCGTGGGCACGGGCGGCACGCTCACCGGGATCGCACGTTATCTGAAGAAACAGGGCAAGCCGGTCCTCTCGGTGGCCGTCGAGCCCGCGACCTGCGCGGTCATCACCCAAACGCTGAACAAACTGCCGCTGCGGCCCGGGCCGCACAAGATCCAAGGTCTGGGTGCCGGATTCATCCCGGAGACATTGGACCTTTCCGTGGTTGACCGCGTCGAAACGGTCACCAATGAGGAAGCCGTGGAAGCCGCGCGGAGACTTACCGCCGAAGAAGGCATCCTGTCGGGCATCTCCTCCGGCGCGGCCGTGGCGGCGGCCCTGCGGCTGGCGTTCGATCCCGAATTCGCCGGCAAAATGATCGTGGTCATTCTGCCGGACTCGGGTGAACGCTACCTTTCGACGGTGCTGTTCGACGGCCTGTTTAGCGATTAGCGCCGTTCACTTCTCGCGCGAGATGGGGGCGTAGGTGCCGCCCGTGGCGCGCAGATAGTCATCCGGCGCCAGCAGAATCTGCATTCCCCGCACGCCGGCGGAAACCGAGATCACGTCGAAGATCTGCGCGATTTCATCCACCAGGACCGGATACTCTTTCTTGCACGCCAGCGCGGTGACGCCGCCCCGAATGTAGCCGGTGAGCGGCTGCACGTCCTTGAGCGGGACCGTATCGATCTTGCGGTTCCCGCTGGCTCGCGCCAGGGCTTTCAAATCCAGCGTGTAGCTGCCCGGAATCACCGCCAGCCAAACGCCGTTGGTATCCCCGCGCGTGACCAGTGTTTTGAAGGTCTGCTCCGGAGGCAACCCGATCTTGGCGGCGACGGACTCGGCGGACAGGTCATCGGGATCGATCTCGTACTCGCGGAGTTCGAAAGGAATCTTCAGCGTCTCCAGCAGGCGGACGGCGTTGGTTTTCGAAGACATTCTAGAACGCCTCGCTCGCGTGGTAGCTGCTGCGCACCAAAGGACCGGCCTCCACATGGCGAAAACCCATTTCGATTCCCGCATCCCGCAGGCGGTCGAAATCTTCCTTGGGCACGTAGCGCAGGATGGGCAGATGCTTCGGCGACGGGCGCAGGTACTGCCCCAGCGTCAGGATGTCCACTTCGTGCGCGCGCAGTTCCCGCATGGACTCCAGGACTTCGGACTCGGTTTCGCCGAGTCCCAGCATCATGCCGCTCTTGGTGGGGATGCCGGGCGCGCTGCGCTTCGCATAAAGCAGTATATCGAGCGAGCGTTCGAATCGCGCGCCCAAACGCACCTGCCGGTACAGCCGCGGCACGGTCTCGATGTTGTGGTTCAGAACGTCGGGGCGCGCGGCAAGCACCGTGTCCATGGCCGCGTGCGAGCCCTGGAAGTCCGGTATCAGGATCTCGACTTTGCAGTCCGGCGTACGCTCGCGAATGGCCGCGATGGTGAGCGCGAACAACTCGGCGCCGCCGTCCTTGCGGTCGTCTCGATTCACGCTGGTGATGACGGCGTAGCGCAGGCCCAGCGACTCGACCGCCTCGGCCACACGGTTCGGCTCGTCGTAGTCCACCGGGAGCGGCGCGCCTTTGCCCACTGCACAGAAGCCGCACCGCCGGGTACAGACATTGCCCAGAATCATGAACGTCGCGGTCCGGTGGTTCCAGCACTCGCCCACATTCGGGCATGCCGCGCTCTCGCACACCGTATGCAGGCGCAGCCGCTCAACCAGCGATTTCAGATCACGGTAGTTGGCGCCCGCCGGAGCCGGCGCGCGCAACCACTCGGGGCGCTTCGGCGCGACGGGAGTGATCGATACCAGCACTCATTTCATTCTATCGCCGCGGGCCATTGCGTCCGCGAGCCGCTGTTCGAGCACCGAGCCGGGCCGCAGATTCTCCCACTTCAGATCCACGCCGGCGGCCATCTCCAGCGCCTTGCGCGGGATCAGCCCGATCAGTTCGCTTCCCGCCACGCCCGCACCGTAGCGGGCGGCTTCGCGTTTCACGGCCTCGAAGACGACATGGATGGGCGTGGTCTCGAAGTCGGTCAGGTTCATGGATACTTGCGCGAGATTCCGCGAGGCGAGCATTACGCCCATGGCTTTGACACATGGGAATCCGCCCGAGGAAGCCCGGATGGTGCGAGCAATGCGCTTGGCGATCCCGACATCGGCGGTCGTGAGGTTGATGTTGTACGCGATGAGAAACTTCCTGGCGCCCACGACGGTTGCGCCGGCCGTGGGGTGCAGTTCGGCATCTCCCACATCCGGACGGCGTTCGGGATCCGTGCGAACCGCATCGCGTAGGCCTTCGAACTGGCCGCGGCGGATGTTCTCCAGCCGCTCGCGGCCGCTGCGCCGCGCGGCCGCCTCATAAAAGTAAACAGGCACGTGAAAACGCCGCCAGATTTCCTCTCCGGCGCGCCAGGCGAGCCGCACGCACTCCTCCATGGTGACGCCTTCGATGGGGACGAACGGCATGACGTCGGCCGCGCCGATTCGAGGGTGCGCGCCACGGTGCTTCGTGAGATCGATCAACTCGACAGCCTTGGCCACCCCGGCGAGCGCGCCTTCCAGCACCGCCTCGGGCGCGCCCGCGAAGGTGATCACGCTGCGATTGTGGTCGGCGTCGGTCTCACGATCGAGGAGGATCGCGCCTGGAATAGATCCTATGGCGCCGGCGATCGCCTCCACGACCGCGGCATTGCGGCCCTCGGAAAAGTTCGGTACGCACTCTACGATTGGTCCGTCCATTTGATATCCGCCCGTTGGTAAACGATCTCTCCGCGTTTCACAACCGTATGAACCAGGTTCACGCCGAAATGATACGGGATTTCACGATAGTCCGGAACATCATAAATCACGAGGTCCGCCTGCTTGCCGGGTTCGAGTGAGCCGGCACGGTCTTCCAGGCCCACGGCGTGCGCGGCGTTGATGGTCGCCGCAGTGAGCGCTTCGGCCGGCGTCATGCGCATGTGGGCGCAGGCAAGCGACAGGACCATCGGCATGCTCAACGTGGGGCTGGTGCCAGGATTGAAGCCCGTGGCCAGGGCCACGGCCGCGCCCCGGTCCAGCAGCGCACGGGCCGGCGGATAACGATCCAGGCCGAGATGCAGGACCGCCCCGGGGATGAGTGTGGCAATGGTTCCCGACTGCGCCAGGAGATCGATGTCGGCCGTATCGGCGAACACCAGATGATCCGCGCTGGCCGCGCCGAGTTCGACGGCCAGGCGAGCCCCGCCGCAGTTCGAGAACTGTTCGGCGTGAACGCGCAAGCCAAAGCCGAGCACTTTGGCCGCTTCCAGGTAGCGCCGGGCCTGCCGCGCGTTGAACGCTGCACGATCGCAAGCGACGTCGACAAACCGGGCGAGCCTGCGGCGGCGGATGAGCGGCAGCATGTGGGCGCGCATCCATTCGATGTAGTCGTCGGGACGCCCGGCGTATTCGGGTGGTACGGCGTGCGCGCCGAGATATGTGGAAACGATGTCCAGCGGGCGGGCGTCCAGGGTGGCAGCCACTCGCAGCGATTTCAGTTCTCCAGTTTCGTCCAGCCCATAGCCGCTCTTTGCCTCGATGGTGGTTGTGCCGTGGCGCAGCATGGTTCCGACGGCATGCCTCGCGCGCTTTTCGAGGTGTTTGCTGGAAAGTTCGCGCACGGGGCGGACACTGGACAGTATCCCGCCGCCGGCTTCGCAAACCTGGCGATAATCCGCGCCCGCGATGCGTGTTTCATAGTCGGCCAGTCGCGATGCCCCGCCAACCAGGTGCGTGTGGCAATCCACAAAGCCGGGAAGGACCACCCGGCCGGTAGCGTCGATCTGTAAGGCGGACCGCGCTTCCGCAAGGTTTTCGATCCGGCGGGTGGGTCCGGCGCAAGCAACCACGCCATCCGACACCAGGATCGAGCCGTCCTGAATCAAGCCGAGTTCCCGGGCGTCCATGCCCCGCCGCGGCCCCCGGGGGCCGCGCAGGGTGATTAGCTGCCGCGCGCCGCGTACCAGGATCTTCTTCATCCGTAAACGACCATCGTTTCCAGGCGCAGAAACTCGCCGGGCGCGTGCATGCAAGGTAGCTACTGACGAAAGACCACAAGCTCTTCGATCGAGATGTCGGCGCCGCTCGAGCCCGGATAGGGCTCACCCTTCACGACCAGGCGCACGGTATGCTCACCGGACCTCAATCCGAAGACGTGCCAAACGGCCTCGCCGCCCTTGTTGTGCGGCTCGTCGGGGTAGACGTCCACGGTGCGGTCTAACTTCCCATCCAGATAGACGTCCGCCTTGCCTCCGCTGACGAGATACGTACCCGTCACGATGGCGCCCGTGCCGTTGAAGCGGATGGCCGCCTCGGAGCCCTTGTCCGAGGCAACGCGGCCCTGCTTCTGGACGCGCCATGCACCGGTGAATTGCCAGCGCGCGTCGTTGTGCGGAACGCGTTCAAATGGACAACCGTAATCGTTCCAAACCTCAAGCTTCGGCTCGATGGGCGCCTGGGTCTTCACGAAGACTGTCTCGCCCTCGACGCGGCCTCCCTCGCGCTTGATCAGGGCCAGGGCGCGCGCCTCGGTGCTGGCGACGATCGAGCGGAACGAGAAGTCCGTGTACGAGAACTTCTTGTCGGCAATGGCAGCGATGCCCCCTTTCCATTCATCCGGAATACGACCGTAGCCGAGCATCACCCCAAGGATTCCGCCCGCGCTGGCCGGGTTGCAGTCCGAATCCTGGCCGGCGCGCGTCGAAATGTCGATGGTCTTCCCGAAGTCGCGCCCGCCATAAAGCAGCCCCAGCGCGATGTAGGCCCCGTTCAACTTTGCGTCGATGTTGAATGGCTTCAGGGCACCGGACGGACACGGCTCGCACTTGTCGTATTTGTCCTCGATCAATTGCCAGACCTTTCTCCAATCCGAGGGATTCTGCTTGGACCAGGCGAGCAGGTCCGCGATCAGCAGCCCGTAAGGGCTTCGCGCAGGAATGGAAGCCAGACCTGCTTCAACCACCTTGCGCGGATCGCTTTCGAAAAATGCCGCCGCGTACATCCCGGAGACAAACATGCCGCCGTACAGGCCATCGCCGTAATTCATGACGCGGCCCGCGCGGTCCGCGATGCGGTTGGCAGCGCGCGGCATGCCAGGCGCCATAAGGCCGATGAAATCCGCCTCAATCTGGAAGTCGATATCGTTAGCGTGCGCGTTGTATTTGGGCGTGCCGGAGAGCGAGCCGGGAACGCCGCGCTTGAGCGCGCGGCGAGCGGCGAGATTCGCGTGCCACAGGCCATACTTGGCGTCCCGGAACATAGCGCCGAAATCATCCGAAGACGCGTCGAGTCCCTTATCGTCGAGCACCTTGGCGAAGGTCATGTCCACGTAGAGATCGTCCTGGCCAAGCGCGTTGCTTACGCGGCCCGGCGTCCATTTGGGTAGTTCGCCTTCCAGGATCTTCGCGTTGGAGCGGAACTCGGTGGGCGCGCCGTAGCTGACCCCGATCATCTGCCCTGCCCAGCCGCCTTCGATTTTGTCGCGCAGCACCTCGCGAGGGATCTTCCGAAGAGCGTCCTTGCCGGCTGCCGCGGCGGACAGCGAGAGCGCTGCACAGACACTAAGAGCGACTAAACCTCGGATCATAAACACCTCCTGGAAACTCTCTTTAAACCTTGGGCAGTGTTTCCATTGAGCGGGCGATTTCCTCGCTGGGATACTCGTAATCGCTCAATTTCCCGGACATGTAAGCCTCGTAAGAAGCCAGGTCGAAGTGGCCGTGTCCGCTCAGATTGAACAGGATCACGCGCGGCTTGCCTTCTTCCTTCGCCACGAGCGCTTCGTCGATGGCCGCGCGGATGGCGTGGGAGGATTCGGGCGCCGGCAAGATGCCTTCGGTCCGAGCGAACTGCAGCGCCGCTTCGAAAACGGGCAACTGCATGACGGAGCGCGCTTCCGCCCAGCCGTGCTTGAGCAGGTGGCTCATCAACGGCGAGGCGCCGTGGTAGCGCAAGCCGCCTGCGTGGATGCCGGGCGGCACGAAATCGTGGCCCAGCGTAAACATTTTCAGCATCGGCGTAAGCTTGGCGATGTCGCCGAAATCGTATGCGAAGACACCTTTGGTCAGCGTAGGGCAAGCCGCGGGTTCAACCGCCATGCACCGCACCTTGGAACCCTTTTCGATCTTGTCCATCAAGTAAGGGGTGGCAATGCCGGCATAATTGCTGCCGCCACCGAAGCACCCGATAACGACGTCGGGTTCCTCACCCGCCAGCGCCATCTGCTGCTTCGCTTCGAGCCCGATTACCGTCTGGTGCAGGCATACATGATTGAGTACGCTGCCCAGCGAGTAATTCGTGTCGCCGTGGATGGCGGCGTCCTCGACAGCCTCACTGATGGCGATGCCGAGGCTGCCGGGGCTGTCCGGGTGTTCGGCCAGTACGCGGCGGCCGCTCTCGGTGAGATTGCTGGGGCTGGCGAAGACCTCCGCGCCCCAGGCGTGCATCATCATGCGCCGGTACGGCTTTTGTTCGTAGCTGACCTTTACCATGTAAACGGTGCATTCCATGCCGAACATGCGGCAGGAAAGCGCCAGCGCGCTGCCCCATTGGCCCGCACCGGTCTCGGTTGAAAGGCGTTTGATACCGGCCTGCTTGTTGTAATAGGCCTGCGCGATCGCCGTGTTGGGCTTATGGCTGCCTGCCGGGCTGGTGCCCTCGTACTTGTAGTAGATATGCGCCGGGGTGTCCAGCGCCTTCTCGAGGCGACGGGCGCGGCACAATGGCGTGGGGCGCCACAGCTTGTAAATGTCGAGCACTTCGCCCGGAATGTCGATCTCGGGTCGCGGAGAGAACTCCTGCTCGATGAGAGACATCGGAAAAATGGGAGCCAAGTCCGCCTCCTGGAGCGGCTTGTGCGTCTGTGGATGCACCGGCAACTCCAAGGGCTCCTTGAGATGCGGGATGATGTTCACCCACGCGCTAGGAATCTGGTTCTCGCTCAAAAGAAACTTCGATTGTTCAGACACAGGCACCGCCTCGATGGATTGTGAAACCTACTATTCTAGAACAAACCGGGCGCCGGCCTACTCCATGCTGCCCGCAGCCTTGTACATGGCCAGGATGTTGTCGATCGGGGTGTCGGGCTGGAAGTTGTGCGAAGGCGCCAGGATCAGCCCGCCGCGGGCGCCGATGGTTTCGATGCGGTCGCGCACCGCGCGTGCGACCTCTTCGGGCGTTGCGAACGGCATCAATCGCTGTGTGCTGATGGTGCCGTGCAAGCAAATATCTTTGCCAAACTCGGCCGCCAGTTCGTTCGGGATCATACCCGCCGCTTCGGGTTGGATCGTATCGTAGATGTCCAGACCGGCATCCACGAAATCCGGCCAGATAGGCCGTGTAGAGCCGCAGGAGTGCAGCATGAGCTTGGCTCCGTGCTTGTGGGAAAGGTCCGCGAACGCGCGCAGCTTGCCCTTGAACAGCTTGCGCCACTTCTCGGGCCTCAGCAGCAAGCCGCGCTGGGTGCCGTAATCGTCTCCGATCCAGACGATGTCGATGCGTCCCTGGCAGGCTTCCAGCGCGCGGCGGGTCTGCTCCATGTGGAACTCGAAACGCTTCTCGATCACGCCGAGCCCGACGGGATTCTCGGTGGCCAGGTCGAAGATGGTCTGTTCGAATCCCCGTCCGAACGCCGTGCCATTGATAAGGTCCATGTTGCCCGGCCAGCCGTAGACGATGGCGCAATCGCCCAATTGCCTGCACTGTTCGGGGAGCTCGTCATAAGCGAACCAGCTGGGATCCGGCCAGGGGTAATTGGCCAGGTCTTCCAGCGTCTCGAACCTGGCGTACGGCAGGTAGTGGCTCTCCATGTACGTGCCCACCTGGTTGCTGACGGGCTTGTAGATGACGCCCCAGTAGTTCTGCAACCGGCCGTCGTCGAAAACCGGCAGGGCGGGGCCGGTGTAGCGCAGCCGCAGCGTTCGAAGGTCCACGCCGAGCCGCTCTACGATGTCCCAATCGTAGTCCACCATGTAGCCGGGTGCGGCTTTCGGAGGGTCGGGCAGGTTCAGGCGACGCCGCAGCCGTTCATCAATCTCGGGCGTACCCAGGTAGTTCACAGGGACCCGATCCGGCGCCTTGTGATCCACCGCCGTTCGCACCCGTTCGCGAGGAGTCATCGTACTGGTCACCGCTGCAAAGTATATCGTAACGGAGCCGGGCGAAGCCTGTGTGCTTTGGTTTGAAAAGTGCTTGACGAATCAGCCAGCCCGGACACAGAATGAAGCCATGGCGGATACCGGTTCCGGGCAGCGCGGCTCGTTGATGGGAATGCACGACCACGCCATGGCCGATCTCCGGTACATTCGCGGCGCCATGGAGCGCGCTGGCGCGTTCACCGCCGTGCCGGGACGGGGCGGCGTGGCGATGGGCGCCACGGCAGTGATCGCCGCCGTGATCGCCTCACGGCAGACGGCGCCCGAACGGTGGCTGGCCGTCTGGCTTCTGGAGGCTGCCGTGGCCGCCGCGATCGGCGGCGTCACCATGGCGAGAAAGGCGCGGCGCGAGGAATCGCAGATCTGGGCGGGTCCGGGCAGAAAGTTCGCCTCGGCATTCCTGCCCGCCCTGATGACGGGCGCGCTGTTGACGGCGGGGCTGTGGCGAGCCGGGGAGCCGGCTCTATTGCCGGCCGTGTGGCTTCTGCTTTACGGAACCGCGGTGGTGGCGGGCGGCGCGTTTTCAGTCCGGATCGTGCCGGCTCTCGGCGCGTGTCTCTGGGGCTTCGGAGTGGCCGCGTTGATCGCTCCGCAGTGGGGAGACGCGTGGCTCGCGACCGGCTTCGGAGGGGCACACTTAGTGTTCGGTTACTTCATCGCACGGAGGCATGGTGGCTAAACCTTCCTTATCGCGCAAGCAGGAACAGAAGGAGGCACCCTCCACTGGGGACGGCCTCATGGTGATCCAAGGCAAAGAAATGGGGGCCCACCCCGAGGACTTCGACCGCGTGATTCACGAGCGCACCCGCCTGGGAATCGTGAGCGCGCTGGCGGCGAATCCGTCGCTGACCTTCAGCGAGTTGAAGAAGGCGCTCAGCTCTTCGGACGGCAATCTGAGCGTGCATGCCAGGAAACTGGAGGAAGCAGGCTACATCGCGTCCACCAAGTCTTTCGCGGGCCGCGTGCCGAGGACGACCTATCGTCTCACGGCTTCGGGGCGGCGAGCGCTCCATAAGTACCTGGACCACATGGAAGCGCTGATCCGCGCCATGCGCGAGCGGTAGCGTTTCCATTGCAAGTTCCCTCAACATCCCGCCCGCAGGTGCGGTACATTACGGATGGTATGAACCGCCGCAATTTCCTGAGAACAACGGCTGCGACAGCCTTAGCCGCGCCAACTCTTTCCGCCTTGGACAGAAACGCCATCATTGAGATGCGTTATGTGCGCATGCGCAACAGCTCCGACAACCAGGTGCATCGTAATACCGAATTCACCGGCAAGCACCTACTGCCAGCCCTCCAGCGCGCGGGCATCGGACCAATGGGCTTTTTCATGTCCATGATCGGCCCCGACAGCCCCTTCTTACTGGCTGTTTTCAGTTACCCCTCGTTAAGCGCCATGGAAGTCGCCTACGACAAACTCCGCGCCGATCGTGAGTACCAGAAAGAGCTGGCAGCTTTCAATTCACTCCCCGGCCAGAACTTCGTGCGCATGGAAGGCGTCTTGCTGCACGCTTTCGATTCCATCCCGAACATCGAGGTTCCAAAGCAGGACGGCAAGCGTCCACCGCGCATCTTCGAGCTACGGACCTACGAATCCCACAACAGCAAGACGCTGCGCCGAAAAATAAAGATGTTCAATGATAGCGAGATCGCCATCTTCCGCCGTTGTGGGATACTACCTGTGTTTTTCGGTGAAACGCTTATTGGCCGGAATATGCCGAACCTGACCTACATGGTCGCCTTCGATGACCTGGCCGCACGTGAAAGGGCATGGCGCACGTTCGGTAGCGACCCGGAGTGGAAGAAACTGCGAGTTATGCCGGGATACACTGACGCGGAGATCGTCTCCAATGTCAGTAACGTGATCCTGCGGCCCATGCGATTCTCGCCCATTCGCTAACCACATGCCACTGTCCACCATCCAGCTTCCCGAAGCGTTCACTTCGCTGGGGGAGGCGCTGCTGATCGGATTGCTGATCGGGGCGCAGCGCGAGGCCCATTCCGACGAGCCGCAAGCCGGCGTCCGTGACTTCGTCCTGGTGGCTCTCACCGGAGGCGTGTGTGGCGTTTTGGGGCAAGCCTGGTTGACCGCTTCCGCGCTGATCTCGATCACGCTGTTGCTGACAGTCTTCCACTATCAGGCGAAAGTGCGCACGGGAATCACCACGGAAATGGCCGCAGTGGCGGCGTTCGCGCTGGGCTGCCTGACTGCGACGCCGGGCCTGAAGTGGGGCGCGCCGCTCTCGATCGGCGCCACCATCGTGGTGGTCGCGTTTCTCGAAGCCAAGGCATGGCTGCACAAACTGGTGCGCGAGACTATCACCGAGCGCGAGTTCAACGACACGCTGATCTTTCTGGCCTTGATATTGGTCATCTATCCGGTACTACCCGAAGGACAGTTCGGCCCCTACGGATTCATCGAGCCGCGCAAGATCTGGTTGTTTGTGATCCTGGTGAGTTCGATCTCCTACGTCGGGTATTTCCTCGAGAAGTTCCTGGGCACCAGCAAGAGCCTGAAATTCACCAGCATCATGGGCGGGTTGGCATCCACGACGGCTGCGACGGTCGCGTTCGCGCACAACGTGGCCGACGAGCCGTCGAAGACCGTGCTCTACTCCCGGGCGACCGTGATCGCCAATGCGATCCAGTTTCCCCGCGTCCTCGCGTTGCTCTACGTAGTGAATCCGGCGCTGGCGGCGACGAGCGTCGCGCCCCTGGCGGTGATGACTGTCGCGGGACTGGCCTCCTGGCTCCTGATAGGACGCACCGCAGTACAGGAGCCGGCGACGGGCACCTTACGAATTGGCAACCCCTTCCGGCTATGGTCTGCGCTGAAGTTCGGAGCCATTTTCACCGCGATTCTATTCGCGACCAAGGCCGCCGCGGTCGAGGTGGGCGCGGGAGCGGTCTATTGGACCAGCGCAGTCGGCGGATCTCTGGATGCGGATTCAGTTGCGGTGTCGGTGGCGGACCTGGTATCGGGAGGCAAGGCCCCCATCACGGTAGCATTCGCGGCCGTGATGATTGCTCTGGTCATGAACGCGGTTCTGAAGACCGGGATCGCATTCTTCACGGGCGGCGCCCGCTTCGGTTGGAGGGTAGCAGCGGGTTTCGGCATCATGTTCGGCGCGGGCCTCGCGGCCGTGTTGGTGGCCGGAACCGTTTGACCCGCCCGGCCTGCCTAGGCTATCCTGAACATTAAGAACACTTTCGAAGGATTGGATTTCAGTTAGATGGCCAATACATTCTCCGCAATGAAGCGGGCCCGCCAGGAAGAGCGCCGCGCCGATGTAAACCGGATGCGTAAGAGCCGCCTACGCCACCAGATGCGGGCTTTCCGCCGCTTGCTCGAGCAGAAGGACGCTAAGGGCGCCGAAAACGAGATTCCGAAGACTTTCTCCATGATCGATCGCGCCGCGAAGTGGGGCATCATCAAGAAGAACACCGCAGCCCGTTACAAGAGCCGATTGACTCTGCGATTGAAGACTCTCGCCGCCGCGTAATCGAGTTTCTCAGCACCTCCTTTCTCTCCGGCCGCGGTCCCGCATATGATCGAGAGTATGCGGACCACAGCCGGATTTCTTTTGTTGCTTGCCTCGCTCTCATTCGCCCAGACGCCAGATAAGGTCACGGACGCCATCAACGATGTGGCTCAGTGGGAGCAGGTCGGCCAGCAGCCCTACGAAATGACCTGGACGGCGCGCGCCGAGAATCCTGCCACGCTCGTGGACTTTGAGGACCTCGCGGGCTGGAAACTCGAGTGCTACGGCGGAGCCAGCGGCGAATTCCGGCGCAGCCGCGAACAGCAGATGTGGGGCGCGCACACTGGGAAATTCGTCGTAAAAGGCGTGGACCTCCAAAGCCGCGTAGTGGCGCGTCCCGCGAAACCCATCCCCATTCCGGGCGAGTTCGACTCGGTGGAGATGTGGGGCTACGGTAACCGCTGGGGCTGGCAAACGGACAAAGCGACGCCGGCGCTCTCCGTTGCGGCGCTCATCCTCGACGCCCGGGGCAAGGAGCACCGCATCGCCATGGCCGACATCAACTGGAAGCAGTGGTGGCTCATCCATCGCCGAATCCCAGCGAAGACCCTACAGGACCTGGTGGCACCGGCGAGCATCTCCGGTATTGAGATCTCAAGAATCGCAAATACCGAGCCGCGCTACTTTTACTGCGACTCGCTCGCGGTGTTCAAAGAGGAGCTAAAACCGCTCGCGTTCAAGTCCCAGCCGAGACGGAACCTCAAACCCTATCGCGGCCAGATCGCCGGACTCAACACTGGTGAAGGGGTACTCCCCTTCCCGACGCGCGAAGAGACCATTCTGCCCGCAAATTTCGAGAAGAGCTTCAAAACGGAGGTAACCTCGATGGGGCGCAACCGTTTCGAATTGCGCTACCAGGGGCGCGACGCCAAACTGCGTTACGTCTATGCGCCGGCCAAGGGCACCCTGGGCGAGATCACCGCTATAGCGGGCGGCCACGCGGCGATCACGCCGCTTGCCGGCGGCAGCATACGCTTCGCCGACACCGCGGAAACGGCCGTGGCCGAGGGCGAACTCGTGTCGGCGGGCGTGAAGGATGGCGCCGTCCACGCCCGCTTCCGCTTCGGGGCACGCACAGTGGATTACGAGTTGCGGATCTGGCAGAAATCGCTAGTGGTCGACGCGTGGTGCGAAGGTGGCGAAGCCGTAGAACTGAAATTCGGCAGCGTGGCGGGCTTGAAGAACGCCAAGCGCATCACCGTCCCTTACATCACTTTCGGACGCAAGCAGAATCCCGGCGTGGCGATGTCGGCAGGCCCGCGACCGTTGTTCGCTTCCGTGTGGTTCGACTGGTACCGCACGAACGGTTCCGAACCTTATTCTCCGAAGGAACCGCGGGCAACAGAGGATGGTGTCGACGTGAACGGCGGGGTGCGTTACCTGCCGAAAACCGACGGCACGCGCAATCCGCTCTACGAGCGGCTGTTCGTGACTGTTTCGCCGGTCTACGAGGAGACACTGCCGACCATCGCCAACCCGCCTTCGTTGCGCCAGAAAGAGGGGCGCGAGGTGCTGTGGACAGTCACCGCGCCGGCGTCCTGGGACAAGGACCATGAGATTACACGACGGATCGCGAGTTATGGAATCGACCACGTCATGCAGCACAGCCACGAGGTGACATGGCGAGATGAAGGCGACAGCTTCACGCTGCGCCTGAAGGCCGCACCGCAGAAAGGCGGCGACGCGAAACTGAAATGGTACGTAGCGCAGCAGAATGCCTTGGGCTGGCTGCAGGGAACTTACACCAACTACACGGACTTTGCCACCGTGAACAGCAACTGGACCCCGGACCACGTGCAGCGGCTCTCCGACGGCGAATGGCGCCGCGCTTGGGCGCGCAATTACGCCCTCAAGCCCTCCAAAGCCGTGGAGTTCGATGATTACTACGCGCAGCGCATCAAGGCCAAGTATGGGACCAAAATGTCCTATACGGATGTGCACACTGCCGTGGGACCGTGGCAATACTGCGACTACGACTCGCGCGTGCCGGGCGCGGGAACCATGGCCGCCACTTTTTACGCATACGGCCAGTTGCTTCTCAACGACCAGCGGGTTTACGGGCCTACGCAGAGCGAAGCCACCTACCAGTGGCTTTACGCCGGACTTGAATCGGGCAGCTACGGATGGGTGTACACGGACGTGAACCTGCTTACGCATCCAGTGGACGTCGCTTTCAAGCTGATGAAGATGTTGCCGCTCGAGGCCGGCTACGGCATGGGCTACACGTTCTACTACCTCGAGCAGATCGATAAGGAGTGGGCCAAGTCGCCGCGCCGCCGCGAGTACGTGGACCTGTTCCTGGCCACTTCGATCGCATACGGGAATATGGGGTGGCTGGTGCGGGAATTCGGCGAGGACTCATTCGGTGTTGAAGCGCTGGCCCGATCCTATTACATGATGCAGCAGGCGCAGCAGCAGTACGCCTTCCAGAGGCCACGCATAATTGAATACGCGGACGAGCGCGGGCGCTGGATGACGCCGAGCGTGGCGCACGCCTCGGGCGCCATCGCCGAAGGCCGGTTACACGTGGTCTACGAGAACGGAACGGAAGTGTACGTCAACCGCAACCCGGCGAAACCGTGGACGGTGAAGGACGAGAACGGGGACGACATTCAATTGCCGGTTTCCGGCTGGCTCGTATTCAACCGCACGGCGAAGTTGCAAGAATTCTCGGCTCTTGCCGGAGGACGCCGCATCGACTATGTGCTGGCGCCTGAATACGAGTTCCTGGACGGACGCGGCGCCTGGACCGAACACGGCAGCCTAGCTTCCACCGGGAGTGTGGTCATGCGGCGCCGTGGCGAAGGAGTCCTGGAACTCATTGATCTGTACGGCAATGAGCGTCTCGCGTTCCGGTCCGCCAAAGATGGTGTGCTCACCGCATACGATGCGGACGGGAAGAGCCTAGGCAAGGTGGAGGTCTCGCCGGCCAAGCCGGGTTGGCGCGAGTTCAAACCCGTCGAGAAGGGGCGGAAGTACGTTTACGCGCCGTCAGCCGGAAAATGAAGTCCTCGACGATCACGCGATCGTCCGGACGCGCATCGCGCAAGTTCTTGTCGGTTTCAAAAATGGCGCGCAGGCCGGCTTCCAGTTGCTTCCTGGAAAACACCGCTACGGTCTGCTGAACCTGCTCGGCG
Organism: uncultured Solibacteraceae bacterium; assembly: GCA_964384215.1. Lineage (GTDB taxonomy): Bacteria > Acidobacteriota > Terriglobia > Bryobacterales > Bryobacteraceae > JAJFUV01. The sequence continues at coordinate 28,911 of CAYLLB010000043.1, forward strand.
CGGGAGCGCCACATCGGGGTGCCGCTCGACGAGAAGTGAGACTGAATCTGTTGCGTGGTGCGCAACCCGGCTTCCCGGGCCACCAGTGCCAGCCGGAACTGTGTGGCCAGGAAGGCCAGCGCCAGGGGCAGGTATTCGCCCTGGCGCACGAGCGTATCGAGCACGTCCAGCGAACGGGCGCGATCCCCCACAGCCAAGGCGTTCACCAGCGCAAAGATGTTCGAGGCGCGGGCATCCGGCACCAATTCGAGGATGTCCTCCACCGTGATCTTCTCGCGGCCGGCGGCAAACAGGCGCAGTTTCTCGATTTCCGCGGAGATGCGCGAGGCATCCGCGCCGAGAGCTTCCACCAGGAACTGCAGCGCGTCGCGTCCGATCGGCAGCGCGGCTTGCTTGGCCAGATCCTGTGCGATCGCCGTGGCCGCGCGCGCGTCCAGACGCGGGAACTCGACTACCGCCGGAACGGCAGCGAAAAACTTGCGGACGCGCTCGACCTTAGCCTTGTCCTCACCCTCGAACTCGTATCGCGCAACATCGAGCACCAACGTGACGCCGGGGGTGGGGTTGGCAATGTAAGCGGCCAGCAGTTCGGCCGCAGAATCGCCCGCAACTGAACCCTCATCGCTCGTAGCAGCTTTCCCGCGTGGCAGGGCGGCCTCGGCGCGCGAAACGAGGATCAGGCGTTTCGGGCTGAACAGAGACAACGCCCGCGCATCGTCGAGCACGGCCGCCAGCGCGGTTTCCTCCAGATCATGATGCACCAGGCCTTCTTCGCGCTCCTCAACCGTGAGCACGCTCTCGACGAGGGCACGCCGGGCGCGTTCCCGCTGGTAAGGTTCGGGGCCTAGGAACAGGCAGACCTGGGGGACGCGTCCGCCGCGCACGCCGCTAATGAATTGGTCGGCCGTCATGAGGGCTAAAAATTCTCCAGTACAGCGCTGACCACCGAGCGCGCCACGCTGCGGCTCAGGCGATCGAGCGCGATGTCACTCTCCTCGAAGTAGGCGCGCTGATCCGCGGCCACTTCGTAACGCTCGCGCACTTCCATGTTGGGGCGCGAGAACAGGACCCGCCCTGTCGATCGGTCCGTGAGAGAGACCTGGAGAGTGACCACCATCTCGATGCCGCTGGCGCGTCCACCCTGGAGAGTGGTCGTGTAGTAAGCGTAAGTGAGCAGCGCGCCATGGAGAACGGCGTCGGCCTCGGCAGGGTCTGCCACCACGTTGTAACGCGTGCGTCCGATGAACTCGCGCCCGATCGCCTGCGGTAGGCTCCCGCTGAGTCGGTATCGCATGGTGTTGTTGCCAAAAGCGGGCACGGCGATGGTTTTGATCCGCTTCGGCAGCAGGTCCGCATGGCCGGAGGTGTGATAGCCACAGCCGCAAAGTGCGGCCAGAAGGAGCCAACCGGCGGCGGCCTTTGCCAGGCGCCCGCTCATTCGGCCTCCGCGATGAGAGAGCGCGCGATGCCGATCGCGTTTTCGGCCACCAGCGTGTAGTTGTCGGCGGCCATGAACAGCCAGGCTGCACGTGGTTGATTGCGGTCCGTTGAGATGGCGCCGACGCTGATGCCGCTCACTCCCGCCATTCCAACGTTCGAAGGCGGATCGAAGCCCGCGCCTCGCACGTCGATGTGTTCCGAGGCCAGCGTTTTCTCGATCGTCTCCGCGCCGGGATTGGTTTCGAACTCCACACGGATACTGGCGCTGTAACCGTGGAATACGGGGGCCTGAATCAACCGCAGCGAGGGCGGCGGCACTTTTCCTTCGATGGCCAGTAAGCTGGCGAGGTGGCGCTCAATGCGGAGTTCCGCGTCTTCGAGCGATTGCGGCGCCTCTTCGCCGAAACGGGCCAGTATATTAAATCCGAGCTGCGCGTCGTAGACTTCCTTGGGCAGCGCCTTAAAAGAGAGCAGGTTGACGGTCTGCTGATGGAGTTCGTCGATGCCGCGCTGGCCGCGCTCGCTGGCGGGCTCGAACAGTTGCACCACCGACGATCGGATGGGGTGAGTGGCGTGCAGGCGCGTGAGCACCATGGCCAGCGCGATAGCGGCCGGCTGCGCGACGACATGGATGGCGCCGGAGGGCACCGCGTAGCCCGCCGGCTCGGCGAACGGAGCCCGAAGCCGCGCGTTTGGGGCATCTTCGAGACCGCCAGTAACATCGATCACGACCGGAGCGGGCGCTGTGCGCGAGATTAGGTCAAAGGCCTTGCGGCTCGCCTTGTGGGAGCCGGCCAGAAACACCACCCGCGCGCCAGTCAGATTCTCTTGATCGAGCGAGCTGACGACGACTGGTTCGCCGTTCTGCTCCGTAATGGCGCCGATCTCTTCGGCGTCCGCACCGATCAGACGCACCTGCGCCGGAAAGCGTTGCTCGCTTAGCAAGTTCCGTATTTCGCGCCCCGCCAGCGACTGTCCGCCCACAATTGCCAGATAGGTTTTCGACATCCCTTCCCCACTCCTCAAGCGTGCCGCGGCTCGACGGAGCCGTGACGGAACCGGCGTCGCACGATGCCGCCGATTCGAATCACGATACCGCTCCCAACATAGGTGATGGCCATGGCGAGCAGCACCGGGTGCGAGTAATTCCAAATCAGATAAATGAACGCGCCGTAAAGGATTACCGTGAGCGGAGAACGCGGGCTGGCGAGGTTCAGGTCCTTGAAGCTGCGGTAGCGCCACGTGCTGACCATCAAGTAACTCAGCAGCGCAAGCGTCGCCAGCCAGCAGATCGACAACGGCCACAATCGCAGAGGCGCGGACCCGGCGGCATACACGACCGCGGCAACGAGGCCCGCCGCAGCGGGAATCGGCAAGCCGACAAAATACTTCCGGTCCGGCCGCCCGGGATTCTTCGGAATGGGATTCTTCTGCACGTTGAACCGGGCCAGTCGTGCCGCGCCGCAAAGGAGGAACAGGAACGTGAAGAAGTACCCTGCGCGATGAATGTGCTCTTCCAGCAATCCCTGCCAGTTGCCGTCGACGAACTGGAAGCCCCAGACGAAAGCGAGCACGGCCGGGGCGAGGCCAAAACTGACGGAGTCGGCGAGCGAATCCATCTCACGGCCGAAGTCGGAGGTTGTGTTGGTCATGCGGGCGATGCGTCCGTCGAGGCCATCCAAGAAGACGGCAACGCCGATCATGATGGCCGCAGCCTCAAAGTGAGGGTTATAGCCGTACGCGCCGCTGGACGCCATCATCGCGCCCTGGAAGGCTTTCATGATGGAGAGGAAGCCTAGAAAAATGTTACCCGCAGTGAAGATGGTGGGCAGAGCGTATGCCGCGCGGCGCGGACGGCGGTCCGGCGAGCGTGGATCGATCAGCCGTTCGGAAATGTTGAAGGCCCTCATCCGTTGCGCCTCCGGGCGATGATGCTCGAACCGCCCGCCACTCGCTCGCCCATCCGAACCACAATGTCCCATTCGGGGCCGAAGACCACGTCCGTGCGTGAGCCAAACTTGATCAGGCCGATGCGTTCGCCGAGCGCAACCTTGTCGCCTGGCTTCTTCCAGCAGACTACGCGGCGCGCGATCAGGCCGGCGATCTGCTTGAAGACGACTCGCGTGCCCTCGCCATCCACGGTAATCGTGTTCATTTCATTTACCGTGGATGCCTGCTCGCGGCTGGCTACCAGAAAGCGGCCAGGCTGGTACACCACGCTCGACACAGTGCCGGCCACCGGGGTACGGTTCACATGCACGTCGAACACGCTCAGGAAGATGCTGATGCGCGTTTCGGTGTCACTCAACCGGACGATGGAGACCACTTTGCCGTCGGCCGGAGAAACGGCCACGGGGCCGGAAGGAATCTCGCGTTCCGGATCTCGAAAGAAGTACAGGCAGAAGGCCGCCAGGACGAACAACGGCACCCCGAACACCGGCTTTGTCATATAAGAGACAAAGCCACCGCCGGCGGCGAAGGCCAGCGCGTAATAAATCCCATCCGCGACCATTGGATCCCTTTTATTTTCGCAACGTTGGATACAGGTGAGCAAATCGGCCGTCGCGCATATCCCGCCTCAAGAAATCCGGCAGCGGCGTTTTATCCTCCTGCATACCGGCCCGAGCCGATCCTAGCATGCCTGTTCCTTGCCCGGGGCTGGAGTTCGGGGATATGATTGGTCGGAACACGGACTCGGCTGTCCGGCAGGCCGGTGGGCTGAACGCGGACCGCCCGGTGAACGTGGATATGGTAGGAGGTTCATGATGCCAAAGTATCCCGGCAATCCGGAGCTGAAAGTAGTCGATAACTTTTCGCGGCGTACTTTCCTGTCCCGCTGTTCAGCTTGCGCCGCTGCCGCGACCTGCGCCGCCGGCGTGGTTCCGTCCCTCCCCGCCGCCGATGGCGGCAAGGTCAAGCTGCGCCTGGTCTTCACTCATATTCCACCCGAGAAACCCACGTGGCCGAACGTGGGGTACGACTACGAAGGACGCAAGAAGGTCCTTACCGAGAAACTGCGCCAGGCTTGTCCGAACGTGGAGTTCCTGCCCGCGACGGCGATGAACGCGGAGGAGGGCAGGAAACTTCTCGACCAGGACTCCGAGGTGGATGGCTACCTGGTCTACATGCTGGGTCTGTGGACCGGCGTTGGCCGCATCCTGGCGGACGCAGGGAAGCGTTGCATTTTCGTGGACGATCTTTACGGCGGTTCAGGCGAGTTTCTGGGTTGCTACGCCGCGGCGCGCCGCAAGGGGCAGAAGGTAGTGGGAGTGTCTTCGACTCGTTTCGAGGACGTGGCGCGGGCCGTACGGATCTTTGAAACCATTCGTGCGCTGCGCTCCGACATCATTCTCGACGTTATCAACCGCGATCCGGGTGCGACGGCGAGGGCCATAGAGGACGTCTTCGGCGCGAAGGTCCGGCAGGTCACGGGCGACGAGATCAACGAAGCCTACCAGAAAGCCGATGCGGCCGAAGGCAAGAAGATGGCGCAGCTCTGGATCAAGGGCGCGCAGAAGGTCGTCGAGCCCAAGGTGGAGGAAATTGAGAAGTCCGGGCGGATGTACGTGGCCATGAACAACCTCATGGAGCGGTACAAGTCGAGGGCTATCACCGTGGACTGCCTGGGGCTGTTCTATGCCGGCAAGCTCGAGGCCTATCCGTGCCTCGGCTTTTTCCACTTGAACAATGAAGGCAAGGTGGGAGCTTGCGAGGCCGATCTGCGCTCGACTATCTCAATGCTGGCGATGGGACACCTGGTGGGGCGGCCCGGATACATCTCCGACCCGGTCATAGACACCTCGAAGAACCAGATCATTTACGCGCACTGCGTGGCGCCGAGCAAGGTATACGGTCCCAACGGCAAGAGCAACCCGTACCACATCCGCGATCACTCCGAAGACCGCAAGGGCGCCGCCGTGCGCTCCTTACTGCCGGTCGGCGAGATCGTCACCAGCATCGAGACCAATCCCGTCACACAGGAAATCGTGATCCACACGGCCAGGACGGTGGCCAATATCGACGAAGACAAGGCGTGCCGAACCAAGATCGCCGCCGAGGTGAAGGACATCGACAAACTGCTCGGCGAATGGGACCGCTGGGGCTGGCATCGCGTGACGTTTTACGGAGACTACCGGCGGCAGGTGGCGGACTTCGCCGCTCTCGCCGGCTTCCGCATAGTAGAGGAAGGCTAGGAATTCCGAAAGGGAGGTTCACAATGAATCGCAGGGATTTCATTGCCGCTTCGGCGGCCGCAGCCGCGGCAGGGGAAACCGCGCCGCGCCTGGCCGCTCAAGGCGGCGCGCCGGTGCGCAGCACCCCGCTGCGCGGGAATTTTTGGGGCGTTCAATATTACGATGCAAACGAGCGCCAGATGGTGCTTGATGTTCTCGAAACCGGCCGGCCGTTCCGGTGGTACGGGCCCGGCAAGCCCCCGGACAAGGTGGCGGCGCTCGAGAAGGAATTTGCCGCGCGCATGCAGACCAAGTACGCGCTGGCGGTCACAAGCGGCACCGCGGCGCTGCAGTGCGCCATGGCCGCATTCGGGATCGGCCCGGGCGACGAAGTGATCCTGCCGAGCTGGACCTGGTACTCCTGCTTCAATGCCGTGGTGCTGGCCGGGGCGCTGCCCGTATGCGCCGAGATCGACGAGAGCTTCAATCTCGATCCATCGGACATCGAGCGCCACATCACTCCGGCCACCAAGCTGATCATGGCCGTGCACCTGCAGGGCAATCCGGCCGACATGGACGGCATCTTGGCCATCGCCCGCAAGCACCGCATTCGCGTACTGGAGGATTGCTCACAAAGCGTCGGCGCCAGCTACAAGGGCCGTCCGCTCGGCTCGATGGGCGACCTGGCCATTTGCAGCATGCAGGCCAACAAGACAATCACGGCGGGCGAGGGCGGCGCGGTCTACACCAGTGACCCGGTATTATTCGAGCGCGCCGCGCGGTTCCACGACATCGGCACGCTGCGCGAGCCTTTCCTCAAGAACCTGGGCGAACCACGTACGGCGGCGTTCTTTGGCACGAATTTCCGCATGAGCGAATTCACGGGCGGCGTGCTGTTGTCGCAGTTGCGGAAACTGGACCGCATCGTCGGCGATGTTCGCACCAACGCCCAGCGGGTGTACAAGGGGATTGCCGATCTGCCAGGGCTCACACTGCGTAAGTTGCCGGATCCGGCGGGCGAGCTTGGCACGGGCGTCTACATCGACTTCAAGACCAAGGAGCGGAAGATGAAGTTCCTGGAAATGATGAAGGCGGAAAACGTTCCCGGCAACGGCCCAAGCGGATCGGTGATCCTGCCGGTCGACAAGCTCATCGAGAGCAAGGTTACCGCGCATCCCGACTGGCCGAGCTTCAATACGCCGCGAGGCAAGGCCATCCAGTACGGCGCCGCCTGCTGCCCGAAGACCATCGACATCATCGGTCGTTTCGGCGGCGTGTTGATGGATCCCAAGTACACCAAGAAAGATTGCGACGACGTCGTGGCCGCCATTCGCAAGGTCTACCCGGCGGTCATGCAGGCTTAGCGCGGCACCGCGGCGAGCAGGCGGCCGATCTCCCTTTACTTTGGTCTCAAGCGCCGTGCCAGAATCAAGCTGGTGCGATAATGCGCATCGTGAGGGCGGCTGAATGGTACGGTCAGCGGAAACGTGGCACGAGTACGAAGCGCACAACGGAAACATTTGCGCTACGGTACATGCGCGGACTCCCAAGGTCGAATTCCACCACTATCTCGTTGAACTCAGGAACCGCTGCGCTCGTGGGTATAGGAAAACTCAGGATAGCTAACTCCCTCCGAGGAAGTTTCTGTGCGCCAAGCGCTTGGTACCGTCTCCCAAGGAGGCCGAAAGATGCAAGAGACGGTCGAACCTCGATTGCCTCCGGTTGCCGGTCGCTGTTCCGCAGGACGACCTCCATAGACGAGCAGCAATTGGTTTTGATCGGCGATGGGAGTCGCTGCCGCGCCTGCATGACAAGCGGCGTATGATCGACGCATGTAAACGTGTAATTGAGTGGATTGCCACTTTCAATCATCGAGCTCTGTGGGGGGCGCATCAGTGAATTCGGGAAGATCCAGTACTCGCCCGAAAACTCAATGTTAGTTGGCGAAACGGCCGCCTGTAGCGACACGGCCGCACCCCCAGGCGGCGGTGGAGCAACTAAACGTACTTTGTGCGCGAAGAGGGTTGTGAGGATAATCCCGGAATGTAGATTCCTGTCACTGAAGCCGCCGTGGAATGAGGGCGCGGCACCTTTCCGGCTGAAGCGGGCGAGTGTTTCGGAAGGCCGTGGAGTATGGAGCAGCCCAATTGTAGTGAGTGCCATTGCTAGCAACAACTGGATGGCGAAGTATCTCCGTGCCTTCCCGGGTTGAAACTCAGATGCCCGTTGCACAACACTAGAGACCGAGGCGAAGATGACAAAGCAACCCGCGCCGGCCAAGATCGCGGCTGCCGCTGTCTGCCGTAGTACGTGAGCAATCAATGAAGCCTCTATTGCGACTACGGCACCGAACGTGGGCAGTAGCTGGAAGAGCGAGTTGGGTGGCTCTAAGCTGGCGAATACCTGAGCGTCGTCAGGAAGCGGTTCCAGTTGTCCTTCCTGTCTGAAACGGTCAGCAGATCGCCGAAATTGTCGCGCCACCACCAATCCCAGAAGTGCCGCGGCCAGAATCGACGAGGATAGTTCTTGTGAAACAAGAACCGAGAGCGGCACTAGCCATACGGTCATTCCGACCCATTCTAATGTAACTACAGCTATGTGTTCCCCAACGGCGGGGAAGAACGCCGTTAATGAGACTCGTGTCACAATGGCCGTGGCCACGCCGACCAAGCATACTGAGAGAGTGGACCGAAGCGCAGCTACAGGCGCAGCCGACGACCCTACAACGGGTTCTGGACATACCGTAATCGCGGTAAGGGTGCTAACGAAAAGACAAGCGAGCATGGGTAACCAAGGCGTTTCTGCTTGAGGCGCGCCAGTTCGTTCCAACAGTGACATGATCAGACCCTCAGGAGGACAATACTCTTGGCCAT
>CAYLLB010000044.1:0-35410 GCA_964384215.1 uncultured Solibacteraceae bacterium
GTCAAGAGGAACTTTCTACTTTGCCCAAATAGGAACTTCTCACATTGCCGCGACAATCTCAAACTTCACGTGTGCAACCTCTTGCGGGGTGTGATAGGATAGGAGTGCTCTCATGGAAGACGTCCCTCGCGATGTCCCCCCAAACAATTCAACTCACGGAGTGATCAGCACCTTCGAATGAGCTTCACCGTTTTTCTTGGAAACTTGCCAACCTGGGTTACGGCCGACGATATTCAATCGTGGCTGAGCTCAGAAACTTTAGTCGCCGACTCGATCAAGGTCATCCGCAATCCGGAGACCCAGGAGTCCAAAGGATTCGCCTTCATCGAAACCCCCAATGAGGAAGAGATGCGGGCGATCATTCGCCGTTTTGACCGTGCTCCCCTGGAGGACCGGCTGCTGCGCGCCAACCCCGCCCAACCGCCAAAGGGGAAGGGCGCCGGTCCCCATGCTGGTGCAGCCAGGTCCGGCGACCGGGCGCGCCGCGGTGGGAAGAAGAACCGCCGGGGCCGGACGGGGCCTCCCACTCCTCAGAGCGCTTTCGCTGAAGAGTTAGCCAAGGCCCTGTAATTAGAATCACTTGAAAGATTGCGCACGCAATCTCCCGTCAATGTTATACTCAATGCGCGGGAGCACGCCACCGCTAGATGCTGTCTCGAATTGAAGGTGTCCGAGTAGGGAGTGAACGTGAGCGACCTATTTTTTGTCCGGCTATTATTCATCCTGGCCATCGCCGCCGCAGCGTTTTTCCTGAAGCCTATCGGCATCCTGAATCCTTGGCTGAATAGCGGGGTGGGGATCCTCGCCGGCCTTGGTGTTGTCTACTTTGAAATCCGGCTGAAAGAAGTCAGCCTAAAGCGTCTTATAGGCGCGGCAGCCGGATCCACGCTGGGTATTCTCGGGGCATTCCTCGCCTCGCTGGTCATCTCGCGGGCCGCTTCCGCTGAGTACTCATTCGTGCCTTTTATTCAGGTCGGATTGTTGTTGTGGATGACCTATGTGGGTCTCATCGTAGGTGCGAACAAAGGCGAGATGCTGAACCTGTCGGCTCTGGGCGGGTTGTTCGGTGGTGAGAAAAGCGCAAAGCATCAGTTCAAGATTCTCGATACCAGCGTCATCATCGACGGGCGCATTGCCGATATCGCCGAAACCGGTTTCCTGGATGGCACCTTGGTCATACCGCAATTCGTTTTGCGGGAGCTTCAACTGGTGGCTGATTCCGCTGATTCCATGAAGCGCAACCGCGGCCGCCGCGGCCTGGACATTTTGCAGCGCATTCAGAAGATGGTTGAACTGAACGTGCAGATCCTCGAGGACGATTTTCCCAATGTCCGCGAAGTCGACATGAAGCTGATCGAACTGGCCAAGGCATACGACTGCAAGATCGTGACCAACGATTTCAACCTGAACAAGGTGGCCCAGCTTCACGGTGTCGAGGTGCTGAACATCAACGAACTGGCCAACGCGCTGAAGCCCATCGTGTTGCCCGGTGAAGCCATGCGCGTCTTCATCCTCAAGGAAGGCAAGGAGTACAACCAGGGCGTGGCCTATCTGGACGACGGCACCATGGTGGTTGTGGACAACGCCAAGAAGATGATTTCGAAGACCATCGACATCACCGTCACCAGCGTCTTGCAAACCACCGCCGGGAAGATGATCTTCGGGCGCTTCGACGAACGTATCCACGGCGTCCATGAGAAGGCCCCTCATACGGAAAAGCGCGAACACAACTCGATGAAAGATCAGCATCATCCTGGTCAACCGGGAAGCGCGACCGCTGCCACTACTACATAACCAACAGCCATGAAAGTTGCCGTGATCTTGCCAGCGGCGGGTCTTGGTACCCGCATGGGGCGCACTCAGCCGGAATCGGCCGGCACCAGCCGGAAGCAGTTCATGCTGCTCGATGGGGCGCCTATACTGCTGCACACCATCCGAAAATTCCTTTCCTGCCCTTCGGTGAGCGAGATTGTAGTTGCCCTTCGCGCCGAGGACATAGCCTGGGTGCGCGAACTTTTGGACAAAGAAGCCGCCGTCAAGCCCGTGCGCCTTGTGGAAGGAGGGGATTCGCGCCAGCAGTCGGTGGAGAATGCCCTGGCGTCGTTGAGCCCTGACACCGACATTGTCGCCGTGCACGATGCGGTGCGCCCCTTCATTGACCGCGAAACCATCGAGAAGGTGATCGCGGAGGCTGCGCGCGCCGGCGCCGCCATCGTCGGCATCGTGCCGGTGGACACCGTCAAACAGGTGCACCTCAACAAGGTCCGCGGTACGCTTGCTCGGGAACGGCTGATGCTGGCGCAGACGCCGCAGGTGTTCCGCTACGCCCTTCTCAAGCAGGCTTTCGAAAAGGCGCGCGAGGACGACTTCATCGGTACGGACGAATCCAGCCTGGTCGAGCGTCTCGAGCAGGTGGAGGTCTACGTCGTGCCGGGCAGCGACCGCAACATCAAGATCACCAAGCCGGGCGACATGGAACTGGCGCGGCTGTTCCTGGCCGGCGAGAAATCCGCTCGGGCATCGTCGTGAGCGAACTGCGCACAGGCACCGGCTGGGATGTGCACCGCACGGAAGCCGGGCGCCCGCTGATCCTGGGAGGCGTCGTCGTGCCGTCTGAATTCGGCTTCGCCGGGCACTCGGACGCCGACGTTCTCTCCCATGCCATTACGGACGCTCTGTTGGGCGCCGCCGCGCTCGGCGACATCGGCATGCATTTCCCGGACACCGATCCCAGATGGAAGGGCGCCGACAGTCAGGTCTTCTTGCGGCATGCCCGGGAACTGCTGCGCGAAGAGGGCTTCGAGATCGTCAACATCGATTCGACGGTTATCCTGGAACGGCCGAAGCTCAAGGATTTCCGCCTCGCCATTCGCGAAAAGCTGGCCGAGACGCTGGAACTCGCGCTAGACCGCGTGTCGGTGAAATTCAAGACCGCGGAGAAGTTGGGCCCAGTGGGCGAAGGACGCTCCGCGGAGGCCCAGGCGATAGCCACAATCCGCAAGCCGTAGGACGGCGAACAGCCCTACTTTACTCCGCTCTTCTCGCGCACGGCCAGGAACTCGTCCCCCGGCAACCAAGTAGGCAGCTGTTCCTGATTGGCGACGGTGGTCCCGATCAGGAAGCCGAACCGCGCGATGTTCTCCACCCCGGTGAAATCCCAATCTTCATGGAACTCGTCCGATGGCTGATGATAGGTGCTCTCGGTCTTGTTGGGGGGCTTGTTCACGAACTCCCCACCCTGGCCGATCGAGAACGCCGGTACACCGGTCCTTGCCATGGAGAAATGGTCCGAGCGGTAGAAGCTGCCGTATTCATTGTGAGTCTCCGGCTTGATCGCATAGCCCATCCGGTGCGCGGATTCCTCCACTATGTTCCAGACGGTGGTGCGTTCTCCGCCGCCGGCTGAAACATCCTTGGTGAGGCCGGCCGGCAAGTAGCTGTCGAAATTGAGCGCCAGCGCGGTTTTGCCCGGCGGAAAGTAAGGATGCGCGGCATAGTATTCCGATCCTCGCAGGCCGCCCTCCTCTCCCGTGAAGGCGATGAATAGCGCCGAGCGGCGCGGCTTCCGCTCCAGCGCTCCCCAAGCTCTCGCCATCTCCAGCACAACGGCGCAGCCGGTGGCGTTATCAACGGCGCCGTTGTAAATCTTGTCGCCCTTCACCGCCGGTCCTATGCCCAGGTGGTCCCAGTGCGCGCCGAAAACGACGGCCTGGTCTTTAAGAACGGGATCGCTGCCCGGAATCACTGCCACCACATTGTTCGTGTTGATCTGGCGCACCTTGGACGGCACGCGGCCGCGCAAGCGAATGCCGAGCGGGATGGCACGGAATCCGCGCGTGTTCGACGCTTTCAACAGCGCTTCCAACGTATGCCCACTGGGCGCGAGCAATTTCGCCGCCGCCTCCGAAGTCACCCAGCCGGCGAACGCCAGCGCGGGTGCTCCCGGTGCCAGTGCGACGTAGGGCTGCTCGCGCGCCCAGGAACTCCGCACCACGTTCCAGCCGTAGCCGGCGGTAGGCGTCGTGTGGATGATGATGACCGCCGCGGCTCCGCGCCGGCCCGCCTCTTCATACTTGTAGGTCCAGCGGCCGTAATAGGTGAGCGAGCGCCCGCCGAAAAACTTCGGATCGGTGGAATCCGGCTCGTTGGTGAACAGCACCACGGCCTTGCCGCGCACGTCCACACCTTTGTAGTCGTCCCAACCGAATTCCGGGGCGGTGATTCCGTGACCCACGAAAACGGCCGGTGCGTCGAACTGTGCAAGCGTCTGCTGCTTTTCGCTGCCGCCGACGAATTCGTCGAGCCAGCGGAAGGCCACCGCGCGCCCATTGGACACAGCGCTGAGCGTCACGCCTGCCGCCGGCTCGACGCCCACCAGAGGCACGCGTTGAAAGTAGGTGCCGTTGTCGCCCGCCGGCAGCGCGCCGGCGATCGCGAACTGCGACGCCAGGTACTCGGTAGCCACTGCTTCGCCACGGGTACCGATACCGCGGCCTTCCATGACGTCACTCGACAAAAACTTTGTGTGTGCGCGAATACGAGTGCCACTGATGCTGTTGATCTGTGCGGAAAGAACTCCCGCAACGAAAAGCCAAAGAAAACGTCCCATTACTTTAAGTTTACACAGCCTGTCCTCTGCTGCTCACCTCGTACTGCTAGACTCTTTGGGAAGAGGACTTGAGAGATGCGAATCGGAAAAGCTGTCATCACCGCCGCGAGTCCGAAGCAGCGGACTCTGCCGTTACAGTGCCTGATCGACCGTGATGGCAAAGAGAAATCCGTTCTCGGGATTCTCGTCGAAGAAGCCCTGCGCGCGGGCGTCGAGGACGTCGGCGTCGTCGTGGCTCCGGGCGATGAGCAAGCCTATGCGCGCGTTGTCGGCGACCACGCCGGCCGCCTGCATTTCATCCAGCAGCACGAGGCCCTCGGCTACGCGCACGCCGTCTACTGCGCGCGCGAATTTGTGGGTGAGGATTCGTTCCTGCATCTGGTGGGTGACCATATCGCCGTGAGCACCGTCGAGAAAGGCTGCGCGCAGCAGTTGGTGGAGACCGCCGAAGCGCAGGATTCGAGCGTCTCCGCCGTGCAGCCGACACGCGAGACTCTCCTGGTCCGCTATGGCACTATCGGCGGGCAGCGCGTTGCCGGACGCGAGGGGCTGTACCGTATCGAGACGGTAGTCGAAAAGCCGACGCCCACCGAAGCCGAGCAGCGTCTGGTGGTCAGCGGACTGCGCGCCGGCCACTATCTGTGCTTCTTCGGCATGCACGTGCTCTCGTCGAGCATTTTCCGCATCCTCGAAAAACTCCCCGGCGCGGACGGCTGGCGCAGCGTGGTCTTCTCCCAGGCACTGGCCGGACTCGCCGCGCAGGAACAGTACCTTGCTCTGGAGATCGCCGGCCGCCGCTACGATGTCGGCGCGCGCTACGGGCTGCTAACAGCGCAGATGGCGCTGGCACTGAGCGGCGCCGATCGCGATGCCGTCCTCACCGAACTGCTCGAACTGCTGGCCGTGCGGGCTCGGGGCAGCGCGGGAAAGTAGGCGGCCATGAGCGAACTCATACGCATCATCACCTCCACCGACCCGAGCGTGCGCAACCGTTCCCTGGACGCCTTCTGCCGGGAGGCTACCCTCGATCAATTGACGGCCGAATGCGAGGCGCTCGACCGCTTCCGGCGCCAGACCGCCAACCTTTATGAGCGCGTGCGGGCGCTGTTTTTCCTTTACGCCATCTACCGTTTCCATCTGCCCGGGAAAGAGGGCGCCGCGCCGGGCGGCAAGATCCCCTTCGCGGGTCACGCCGCTCTGCTGCGCCGCCGCTTTGAGGAGGCCGTGGAAGCGTTCCTGGAGGCGCAGCGAGAACAAGGCCCCAACGCGGCGTTGTTCAGCGCGCTCGCCGGCGCCTATCACCGGCTGGGCTTCCAGACGCTCGCCGGGCAGGTGCGCCGCAGCGTGCGGTCGGTGGCGGGAAACCAATGGATGTTCCGCGTGGGCCATCCGGCGGATCATCCCCTGCGGATTCGGAAAGAACTGTTCCACCGGCCCTCGCCCGACGCCTTGTTTCCCGTGCTGCGCGAAACTACCCCGGTGCGCATGGACCTGACGCACAGCGGCTGGAGCGACATTTTCTTTCTCGGCATGGATTTTCCCGAAGGCGCGCGCGTTCTGAACGTGTCTATCGACCTCGCCGTGCACGGCGCTCCTGGAGGGCCGAAGCCGCCGGTGGAAGCCTGGGTACGCGTGATCGACCAGCCCGTTTTACGCCTGGCAAGCGTCGATCTGGGCGCGAGCACCGAAATCACGACGATCGCCGAGGTCTTCGATTTCGCGCGCGATTACCTGGGGCTGCTGAAGGCCGCGGTCATCGCCAGTGGCATCGTTCCGAGCGGCATGGAAGGCGCTTCCCAACCCCTGTCGCAGTTGCTCGAACAGCTTACCGGCGCGCCCGGTTACGGGATTGAGGTTGTCAGCAGGGTGAACGACATTCCCAAGGGTTCGCGCCTGGCCGTCTCTACCACGTTGCTGGGCTGCCTTATCTCGGCGATGATGCGCGCCACCGGCCAGACGCGAGCGCTCACCGGGCCACTCTCTGAGACGGACCGCCGCTTGGTCGCGGCACGCGCCATTCTGGGCGAATGGCTGGGAGGGTCCGGCGGCGGCTGGCAGGACTCGGGCGGGCTGTGGCCTTCGCTCAAGTTGATTTACGGGGTGAAAGCGGAGCCTGGCGACGCCGAGTTCGGCATCAGCCGTGGATGTCTGCTCCCACGCCACCACGTTTTTGGACCGGACGAGGTTACGCCGGAATCGCGCCGCGCCCTGGAGCGAAGCCTCGTGCTGGTTCACGGCGGCATGGCGCAGGATGTCGGCCCTATCCTCGAAATGGTCACCGAGAAGTACCTGCTGCGCTCGGAGGCTGAGTGGCAGGGGCGCCAGGGCGCCATGCGCATTCTGGACGAAGTGACCGCCTGCCTGAAAGCCGGCGACGTGCGCGCCATCGGATCGGCCACGCAGCGAAACTTTGATGGACCGATTCAGACCATCATCCCCTGGGTCAACAACCTTTATACGCAGACGCTGATCGACCGTGTGCGGGCCGAGTTTGGCTCTGACTTCTGGGGATTCTGGATGCTGGGCGGCATGTCGGGCGGCGGGATGGGTTTCATCTTCGATCCTACCCGGCGCGAACGCGCCGTCGAGCGGCTGCAAGCCATCATGAGCGAAACCAAAAGCGCCCTGGAAAGCGCCGTGCCGTTCGCCATGGAGCCGGTAGTGTATGACTTCGCCGTGAACGAGCGCGGCTCTTTTGCCGAATTGCGTACGGGCGAAGATGCGCTGATGCCTTCCGGATACTATGCTCAGACGCTGCCTGGCCTGCTCCGGACCGAGCCTCGCTTGCTCACGCCCTTCCGCCGCGCCGAGATGGCCCACTTCAGCGAGGCCTGCCGCTGCCAGCCGGAACTGTCCGGCATGGTGGAGACGCTGTTCGACCGCTTGCTGCCGCGCCAGTCGCAGCAAGGTGACGAGCGTGCCGCGAGCCTGGACGCCCTGCTTGATGAGCACGGTTTCGACCGCGTGGAACACGAGCAGATCCGCGCCGATATGCGCAGCGGTCGCATCGGCTTGGCGCGGAACCGGTTGCCCGCCAGCGCCCAGATCGAGGATGTCCAGGCCGGCGACGTCGAGGATGCGACGTGCGATCTGGGGGCGAAGCCCCGTACCCTGGGCGAGCGGGCGCTTTCGGAAGGGGCTGTGGCCGTCGTATCGCTCGCCGGAGGCGCCGGTAGCCGCTGGACCAAAGGCGCTGGGGTGGTAAAGGCACTCAATCCGTTCGCCAAGCTGGGCGGCCGCCACCGTAGCTTCCTGGAAGTGCACCTGGCCAAGAGCCGCCGTGCTGCACATCTGGCGGGATGCGACATCCCGCATGTCATCACTACCAGCTACCTGACGCACGAGGCCATCGCGAATTATCTGGCGGCCAACGGCAACTACGGCTACAGCGGTCCGCTCCTGCTGTCACCGGGCCGTGGCATCGGGTTACGGCTTGTCCCCATGGTGCGGGATTTGCGGTTCGCCTGGGAGGAAACCGCGCAGCAACTTCTCGACGAGCGCGCCCAGAAGGTTCGCGAGAGCCTCCACGCCAGCCTGATCGGCTGGGCCGAGCGGGCGGGGGAGGGAAGCGACTACACCGACAACCTGCCCATGCAGTGCCTCCACCCCGTGGGGCACTGGTACGAGGTGCCGAATCTGTTGCGCAACGGCGTGCTGCGGGAACTGCTGCGCCTTTCGCCGAACCTGCGATATCTGATGGTGCATAACGTCGACACGTTGGGCGTTTCGCTGGATGCCGGTATTCTCGGTTTGCACATTGCGAGCGGCGCAGCGTTGACTACGGAAGTAATCCACCGCGTCTCGGATGACCGGGGCGGCGGACTGGCCCGCGTGAACGGCCGCGTGCGGCTGGTGGAGGGCCTGGCGCTGCCGGATGAGTCCATCGAGTTCAACCTGTCTTTCTACAACTCGAGCACCACGTGGGTGGACATCGACAAGTTCCTGGACGTGTTCGGGCTCACACGCGCCGATCTGGACGATCAGGAGAAGGTTGCGAACTCCGTCCGCGCGCTCGCCTCGCGAATGCCTACCTACATTACGCTGAAGGACGTCAAGAAGCGCTGGGGCAAAGGGCAGGAAGACATCTATCCGGTCGCTCAGTTCGAGAAGCTCTGGGGGGATATGACCGCGCTGGCTGGCGTGGATTGCCGCTTTGTCGTCGTGCCGCGCGAACGCGGCCAGCAATTGAAGGAGCCGGCGCAACTGGACGGCTGGCTGCGCGACGGATCGGCCGCCTACGTCGAGTCTTTATGCGAGTGGCCGGATTAAGGCTTTCCCCACCGGCGGCGCAGTTCGGCCGCGAAGGCATCCGGGTCCTCCACTTCGAGCAGAACGGGCGGGCCCGCGGCCTTGGGCGGGATCAGCACCAACTGCGTCGCATCCGCGCGGTACATGCGGACCTTCGCGCCGCTCGCCACCTTGTACCAGCCCGAGTGATAGTGCGCGTTGGAGAAACCGTTGGTGCGCGCAGTGATGTGCCACTCAGGATCCCATCTCACATCGACAACGCGGATGCCGTTCACGTCGGCATCCGCAGCGCGGAGCGTGAACGCGTAAAAACGGTCGTGGATGGCGAGCGTGTCATCGCCGAGCGTGTACTTGGGCGGACCGGGTGAATACATCAGCGCGGCGGCGACCAGGGCCAGCGTGACCGCGCCCACGCCGAGTCCGATCCACATGCCGGTCCGTGAAACCGGCCCGATCGCGGTGGGCGTTGCGGGCCGTTCCAGCAAGGGCACTTCGGAACGAACCGCGGCCAGGAAGCCGTTCGCGTCATCGGGACTGAAGAGTACGGTCTTCGTTTCCGTGAGGAGGATCACCGGGCGCTGGCGCGCTGTCACGTACCAGGTGCAGTTGCCGAGTGTAGAAGTGCGAAACAGGCCGTAGTAGCCGAAAAATCCGCCGCTGCCCCAGAGCCGGAAGCAGCCCTTAAGGTCGTCGCAGCCGGCCACCCGGATCTCGCGCGCGCCTTCAAGCGAAATCGAGACGTCTTTCAGCAAGCGCTTGATCTGAATGGTCCTGTTCGCAACGACGTAACCTCGCGGCGAGAGCCCGTAAGCGACCAGGAGCGCGATCACCGTTACACCGCACACCAGGACGCTCTGGGAGATAAGCGCGACGCCCAACATCAGAACGCAGACCATTGTGGAAATGACTTTGGTCGTGCGGTCGTAGGATGCCGGGAAGTAGCTGGCGCCGGGCATGGCTCAAAGGCTACCACGCAGGCCCAGCGCGTCGGCGCGGGCCTGCATGGCGCTCACGCAAAACGCGATGTGCTCGTTCAGGTCGACGCCCAGTTCGGCCGCTCCCTGGATGATGTCCTCCCGATTCACCGAGCGGGCGAAGGCTTTGTCCTTCATCTTCTTGCGCACGCTCTTGGCCTCCACCTCGAAAATACTTTTGTTCGGTTTTACCAGGGCGACGGCTGTGAGGAAGCCTGCCAGTTCGTCGCAAGCGAACAGCGTCTTTTCGAGCGGAGATTCGCGGGTGACGCCGCTGTAAGAGGCGTGAGAGAGGACGGCGCGGCGGATCTCCGGCTCTACGCCTTTTTCGATCAAAATGGCCTCGCCCTTGACGGCGTGGTCGGGCGCCTCCGGGTACATTTCATAATCGAAATCGTGGAGCAGCGCCGTGGCGGCCCACTGCTCCTCATCTCCGCCGAATTTGCGGGCATAAGCCGCCACGCAGGCTTCGACGGCCAGCGCGTGCTTACGCAGGTTCTCGCTCTTGGTGTATTCGCAAAGGATGGACCAGGCATTCTCGCGCGTCATAAACAGCCATCATAGCCAAGCCCGCGATTGTGTGTTACATTGATAAAGAATCCCGGTGGGCCTGTGGCGCAGTTGGGAGCGCGCTTCCATGGCATGGAAGAGGTCGTGAGTTCGAATCTCACCAGGTCCACCAACTTCCTCAAGGCTCTACCCCACCGCACGAGACCTCCACCCTAAGTCTGTAGTTGTGAAGCGACCTGCGCGTCTACTACGAAGAGGGTACGCTGCTGCGCCAGCGGCGATGGATTGCGGGTCCGATCTCGTTCCACGTGCACGAGACGAGTTTCTGGGTTTGGCTGGCCCCAGCGGCAGCGGCAAGACCTCGCTGGGCAAAGCGCTGTTGAACCTGATCCCCACATGGGAGGGGGAAGTGTACTGGCTGGGTCGGAACATCCGGCACGCCTCTGTCCGCCGCCTCAGGAGCCAGTTCGGCTGGATCAGCCAGGAGCCCACACTGGCGTTCAATCCGCGGCGCCGGATCCTTGAGACGCTCTGTGAGACGCTCACCGTGGCGCGAAGCGGGAAGTGCTACCGGCATCAAATCTCGCGCGTCTGCGGCATGGTGAACCTGGAGCCCGAACTGGCCGATCGCTATCCATTCGAGTTGAGCGCGGGGCAGATTCAGAGGTTCGCCCTGGTCCGCGTACTGATGCTCGAGCCGAAGTTCCTGCTGCTCGACGAACCGACCTCCTCGCTGGACCCCATGAATCAGGCCCAGATCTTTGATCGCGTCCTCGAATGGCGGCGGCGTTACGGGCTGACAGCCGTGATCATCGACCACTCCCGGAGGCTGCTGGCACGCCTGTGCGATCGCATTCTCAATCTGGAGAACCCTGCGTGAGGCTGCCGGAGGACGATCCGAAGACCGTGATCCGCCGGAACCGGCGCGCCTATGGGCGCATCGCCGGCGAGTGGGAGAGGCGGCAGAAGAAGGATTACGACCGCGGCTTTCACGACCAATGCCGGGCCCTCTTCCTGAGCCATTTGAAAGGGGTCCGGGTGCTCGACGTCGGCTGCGGGCTCGGTCTGGACAGTCTGGCATTTGCGGAGGCTGGGCTGCAAGTGACGGCGTCGGACATCGCCGAAGAGTTCCTGACGGCGATCCGCCGGAAGGCGCCGCGAATCGGTCTGGCGGCCATGGATATCACCGCCCCCTGCTTCCGGGACGGCTGTTTCGACGGCATCTTTGCCTGCGCCAGCTTCCTTCACGTTCCACACGAATTGGCGCGGGAGACGCTCGCGGCTTTCGCCCGCATGCTGGCATCCGGCGGCGTGCTGTTCTTGCACCATGTGGGATCGTTGCGGGACCTGAGAAGCTACACAGTCGATGACCTCCTGGTCTCAGGCAACCCTGCCGCCTGCTACTGCCATACAGAACAGGAACTCACCGCTCTGCTGGCGCCGACCGGTTTGAGCGTGGTTGCCGTCGGCCGCATCAGGCCCAGCGGGTGCCCCTCTCCGTGCGCCGTTCTTAACAGCCTGGTTCCCTACCAGGTGATCGCCTGCAAACAAGATTGATGACGGATGCCGGGAGACACGTACCGCCAACCGCTGTCCCGGGCAATCGGTCCTCGGAGTATGAACACTTTTCGCTTGGTTGCCGATATGATCTTCGATGAACCGGATACGTTTCCTCGCGACCTCGCTCCTGGTAGTACTCTCGGGATGTTCTCTCCATGGCTGGACGACCCATCGTGACCGTGCGGGCTTCACCGTTGACTTGCCGCCGGGCTGGACGTCCCAGTTCGACGCGAGCTCGGGCCGCGTGGATTTCGAGGGCCCCGAGGGTGCAGTCAGCATCTTGCCGGTGTTTTCACGTACGGCGTTGACCCGGAAGCAAGCCGAGAAGACGCTCATGGAGGCGGCGTTCAAACAGTGGAACGACATGCAGTGGTTCGGACGGGTCGAGACGGCCGGAGCATCGGCGTTGCGGATGGGTGGCCTGGGCAGCCGCACGAAGGCAACCGTGTCTTTCGCCTGGACGGCCACTCCGGCGGGTACGGCCGGGTATATCTATCGCGTGCAATGCTTGAAAGATGCGCCTCGACAGAACGAAGCGGTACTCGCGCGCGTCCTGGCGAGTTTTCGAATGACTGGCGGCGGCAGTGGCGGCGCTCCGGCTGCGAAGAGCCGCATAAACTACGTCCGCTGGACCGATCCGCGCGAGACCGCGTTCACCATCGAAGTTCCGGCCGGCTGGAAAGTGGAAGGCGGGCTGATCCGGGTATCGGCCGTCGACCCCCGCGGCGTTTGGGCGGTCACTTCGCCGGATGGCTCGGTGAAGATTACCGGCGGCGACGCCCAGGTTCCGGTGCATGTCGTGCCCAACCACACGCTGGCCTTCTCGGGGTTCCGGGAAGGAAGCTGGTACTCGCCCGGCTATGGTACCCGCATGCTGGTGAGGCGATTCGTCGATGGGGCTTCCTTTGCGCGGGAATACGTGGCCCAGCGTGCCGGTTCCGTGTGTGCGGACCTCTCGTTTACCGAAACGCGCAACCGGCCAGACCTGGCCGCCGGCGGCAGCGGGACGAGCTTCGGCGATGTGTCGTTCACTTGCACCCAGAACGGCCGGCCCATGCGGGGCTACTATCTGGCTGGCACAAAGTTTACCGGTATGCAGGGAATCGGCATCTGGAACATGGAGCATCTGATCGGGTTCCTGGCCGCTCCGGAACAGGTCGATACGGCGCGGACGGTCATGATGCACATCGTCCAAACGGCGCAGCTCAATCCCGAATGGGTAGCCGGACAGCAGCGGACGACACAGGCGGTGTCGAACATCGTGGCGCGAACGAATGCAGAGATATCACAGCAGATTGACGATTCATACTGGAGCCGGCACGCCGGCGACTCCGAAATGAGCCGCCGGCAGTCGAACGCGACTCTCGGTGTAGTGGACGCCGAGGATCCGGAGACGGGACGGCGGTTCCGGGTGGAGAGCGGCTCCGACTACTACTGGATCGACAATGCCGGTCACATCGCGGGCACCCGGACCGACAGCACGCCAAACGTCGATTTCCGGCAACTCGTCACACTGCCGTAGGCCGGTTTTGCTCGCAACGCGCTAACCTTCCCGGAAATCCAGCGTTGCCGGAGGCCGCCGGAATCCTCGCGTCAGTGCCACGAGGTAGACCATACCGGCCAGCAACCATACGCCGCCAGCGATCTTGGCGGGGGTGCGAAGGCTGATCCAGATGGCGAAACAAAACAGGAACCCGAGCGCGGGTAGGACCATGTACCGGAAGAAGCCTGAACGCTGGCCGGCCACCGGCCTTTTTAGGTAATACATATTTATAACTGCGGCATTGACGCCCATGAATGAGACGAACGCGCCAAAGTTCAACATCTCGACGGCGCGTTCCCAACTCAGCAGAACGGCGCCGAGGAAGGCCAGCAACCCCACGAACACCACGTTGCGATCGGGGCTTCGGGTACGGGAGGTGAGACGGCCGAAGAACCGCGCCGGGAGCACGCGGTCGCGGCCCATGCCGTATAGGACACGCGCCGCTCCCACCTGGCCGGTCAGACCACTGCCGAAGCAGGAGACGATCAGCACAACCGCCATGGCGTTGAAGAGCAGCCCGCCGCCTACCCTCCCGGTGACATCCAGAAAAGCGGTTTCCGGATTGCCGAAAGTTCGATAATCCGGCCACACGCGCTGCGCCAGGTAAACCTCCAACGTGCTCAAAAGCCCAGTGATCAGGCACACGAGCACGGTGGCGCGGGAGATGTTCTTCTCCGGATGGTCCACTTCCTCGGCCAGCGTGGACACGCCGTCGAAGCCGATGTAGGTAAGGGCGGCCAGGGAAGTAGCCGTTGCAATCGAACCCAGTTGGAAGGAATCCGGGCGATAGAAGGGCGCGACGGAAAAAAGGCCGGATACCCCGGACGTGTGCAGAAGAAAACGCACGGAGGCGATCACAAAAGCGCCGATGACCACGCTCATAGCCGCCAGCAGCGCCAGGTTAGCGCGCGCGGTCGAGCGTATACCGCGGAGATTGAGCAGCGTGATGCCGCCGGCTGTCAGTGCGGCCAGCGCCGGGTACGGGATAGCGGGCGCCAGGCGCTGAATCGTCAGGGCGACGTAGGCCGTGTTGATCACGGGAATGAGCAGGTAGTCGAGGATCATCGTCCAACCGGCGAGGAATCCGAGATGCGCGCTGAGCCCCTTACCGACATAGGTGTAGGCGGAGCCGGCTGCCGGATAGAGGGCCGCCATGCGCCCGTAGCTGAGCGCGGTGAGCATCATAGCGACCATGGCCACCAGTAGCGTGCTGGCCACGTGGCCGTGGGAGAGCGTGCAGGCCACACCGAAGATGCCCACCGGCGCGATGGGTGTGATCAAAACGATGCCGTAAAAGATCAGGTCCTTGAGCCGAAGCGCCCGTCGGAGGTGGGGAGTTTCCGCCGGCGGACAAACCGGCAGAGAAGGAGGCACGGTAGCCATATTGGGTTCTCGTGGGAAACATTGTACCCCGCGCGCCGGATTTCAGCGCCTCGAGCGATCAGTTCCGATCTACTTCTTTCGCCGGAAGCGGTCGAGATGCCTTGCGCTCGTATAGTCTGGGATTAGGGCTTACCCCCGTTGTTGGCGTAAAGCCCGCTGGCGCGGGGCCAGGAGAATGGCGGTGAGGCTGGGATTCGAACCCAGGGACGAGTCACCCCGTCAACGGTTTTCGAGACCGCCCGATTCAACCACTCTCGCACCTCACCGCAGTGTGTGGCTATCTCTATCCTAGCCGATTTCGGGGCTCGAATGCTTCATCGCTCAGCGTCTTTCCAGGCTGAGCAATACCAAGTCGTATACGTTGAGCTTGGGAATCGTGAAGGTCGCCGAGCCGCCGGCGGCAGCGCTAACTGCGAGCGTCTGCTCGACATTGCCGTCGGGACTTGCGAGCTTCGCCTGCTTGACAGCAAATCCCGCTGGTGGACGGACACGCGCACGGAGATTCGACTGCGGCCGCGGAGGATTGTAGTTCACCAGATGCAGCAGCCAGGTCCCGGTGGCTTTCTGCTCGGCCAGTTCGATGGTCACGAATTCGGGGGCTTCCACGCGCACGGAGAGATCTCCGCCGGCGGCCCAAGCCACGGCCTCGGCCAAGTCCCGATGATTGCGCGGCAGGGTCCAGTACGCGTTGGGGAACGTGAAGCTCATGGCAGGGTCCGGCGGCTCGATGGAAGGTTCGATACGCGGGATATACACGACGCGCCCCTTGCCGTACTGGTTGCGCAGGGGCTTCGCCGGCGCGTCCGCGGCGGGCGGTTCGGAGATCCCGAACAGATCGGCTAGGCCGAACTTCGAACGGTGGAGGCGCCATTCTGTCCGCATGGAACTCGTGCCGGTGGCCACCAGGCCGCCGCCTGCGGCGACGAAGGCGCGGATGCGGGAACATTGGGCGTCGCTGAGCGCGTCCTGGTCCGCCAGCACCAGCACCTTGTACTTGTCGAGTTGGTCCAGGTGCCGGTCGAAAATCATCGCAAACGGGATGCGCGACTGGATGAGCACCTGCTCGGCGAGCGTCTTGGCCACCAGCGACACGGCCGGGTTGAACTCGACCGAAGCGAACGAGTGCAGCACGGCGGCATCCGCCACGACAGTCGTGTCCACCAGATCGCGCTTGTGCCGGTGGAAGAAGTCGATGTAGTCCCTAGCTTCCGGCGTGAGCGTCGTGCCGTCCGAATTCACGGCGCCTACGTCGCCCAGATTCATGTCGTTATACGCCATGGCCTCGGCCAGCAACAGATGAGAGGGCGATTGCGGATGTGTGTAGCCGGGACCGGTGTAGAGAAACAGGGACTTCCCCATGGAGCGCACCGCCTTGAACGACCTTATTTTGGTGACCAGGCGCCCATCCGCGGTCCACTCGGCGAAGTTCGGCTCCTCGCTCCAGACGACGTCGCCATGCGCGAGCAGAGCGCCGTAATCGACGCCGTCGCGCCAGCCTTTGTTCTGGCTGAAATTGAGATTCGGGTTGCCTTCGAGCGCCACTTCGGGATTGAGCGAGTGGATGTAGTGATCGAATTCGGCGTAGTGGCGCGTGACCGACGCGGCGCGGAAGCGCGCCCACTCCTGCATGAGCGGATTGACCAACTCTTCCATGCCTATAGGACCCGAAACGGCGTTGTACGGAGGGGGCGCCATGCTGTCCAGGCGCGAGAAGCCGAAGCGCGCGGCGAGTTGCGGATCGCCGTAGTTCGCGCGCAGGAAGGCGCGGAAGGCGCGCTTGCAGTACTCGCAGCGGCACGAACGCGGCTCGCCCCACATCTCCATCTGGTCGAAATGGATGAGGTCCAGCCCCAGTTCCTGGACTCC
Source organism: uncultured Solibacteraceae bacterium (assembly GCA_964384215.1). GTDB lineage: Bacteria > Acidobacteriota > Terriglobia > Bryobacterales > Bryobacteraceae > JAJFUV01. Next base: position 16,694 of record CAYLLB010000044.1, read on the forward strand.
CAGCCGCATCACTTTCTTGAGGAATTCCATATAACCGGGATTGTTGCGGCAGGCCAGGTAGCGGAAAGTCTGCTCGGAGTTGTAATACATGGGCCGGCCGAACTCGTTGACCTGGATCCAGTCGCGGGCGCGGGGTTCCTCGGAGAAGAACGTTTCGTAGGCCATGGTAGCGCCGATGTAGCCGCCGACGCGCATGCCATGCTTGTGGGCGAATCCGGCCAGGCGCCCCGTGGCCGCGATGTCCTCGGCTTCCGCCTGGAGCCCGAACCCTTTGTGCAAACTCGGGATGATGAGGTTCACTCCGAGCGCCTTCAGCTTCATCACGGTCTGCTCGGAGTGCTCAATCTCCCAGAGCTTACGTTCTTCGGTGGCCTGCCCGCCTCGCCGCTCGCGGAAGACTAGAGGCTCCCAGTTACCCACCATCACGATGCCATCCTTGAGCCATTTGGGGCGCTCACGGATCGGTTCGAGCGGGGCCACCGATGGCGCGGGCTTTCGGCACGCAATATCGAGCAACGCCAGGATGGCGCAAAGCAGAACGGCATAGAAGCGCACGGCGACTCCTCGCAATTGAGATCACGACCAGCAGGGTGAAATCATATCATGGTGAGGCGAGCATGCTCATCGAGAACACCCGCGGTGGATTTGCGTTTTTGAAAGGTATTGCCCCTTACTCATGCGGAGCCGCGGCGCTGGCGGGCTTTGAGATCGTGCATGCGCGGCTGCTTCCCGCCATGCCGCTCGAAGCAGGCCTGCGCGCCGCGCGAACGCACATGGAACGGATGGGCCGCCCCGTGCAGGCGCTGTGCGGGCTGGAATTGCGCTCGCCGCGTCCGCTCACGTTCCCCGGTTTCGCGGCGTTCAATGCGGGCTATATCGAAACGCTCCAGAGTTGGGGCCTGCTGGTTGACGGACTGAACCCGGTGGCGCGCACGAACGTCGCTCCCGCATTCGCTGCCGGCCCTGCTCCGTCGGTTTACGGCTTCTCCTATACGGAACCCTCGGCGGACGCCGCGCCGAGCTTCGTGATCGCGGGCGCGGGCGAACTGCCCGAGGGATCGCTCGACCCAGCCGAGGTGGTGCGCCGCGGCGAAACCTCCCTCGACGCCTTGCGCGAGAAGGCGAGCTTCGTCCTGGACCTGATGGAAGGACGGTTACGGGAGCTTGGCGCAGGCTGGGAGCAGGCGACGGCCGTCGACATTTATACAGTGCACGATCTGCGCGCGCTGCTCGATGATCCGGTTCTTCCGCGTGTGGGAGCAGCGTCCCTCGGCGGGCTTACCTGGCATTACGCGCGGCCGCCAATCGAGACCATCGAGTACGAAATGGATGTGCGAGGATGCCGTCGCGAAATCGTACTCAGCGAAAGCGGACGCTGACCCTGCCTCAAGGTTTCACGCCGATCATGAGGGAGGCAGGCCCCGGCAGGCCGACGTGACGCACATCGGTAAAGCCAGCCTGTTCGAGCCAATTCTTGTATTCGGAGCGGCTGTAGCTGGAACCTTCGCGAGTTCCCACCAGCATGTTCAATGCGAAAAGGGCGGCCTGCCGGGGAGCTGTCTTGTCGTCTTCCAGGATGAAATCGCGCATGACGATGCGGCCGCCGGGATTGAGCGCCGCCAGCGCTTTACGGAACATCTCGATATTCTCCGCCGGGGAGAGCATATGGCAGATCGAGGAGATGAAGACTAGGTCGAAGTCCTCACCGTAAGCGTCCGTGCGCAGGTCGCCGGCTTGCGTGGTGATGCGGGCGGCGAGGCCGGCGCGGTCGATGTGCGTCTGCGCGATTGCGAGCACCGGCTTCAGGTCGAAAATGACGGCGTGGAGTTGGGGATTCGCCCGGGCTAAAGCGATGGAGTAGGCTCCCGATCCTCCGCCGACATCGAGCATACGCCGGACGTTGGAGGTGTCCACAGCTCCGGCGACCGCAGGAGCGCCTTCTTGCGAATTGCGCTGCATGGCGGCAATGAAAGCGGCAATCCATTCCTCGCTGCGCTTCTCCATGTCCACCAGGTCTACCGCCGTGCCCCGGCGGACGCATTCGGTCAATCGCGACCAGCGGTCCCACAAGTGGACATTGTGCATCAGGGGAAGACGGCCGGCGCCGGCGAAGTGCGCGGCCGCCGCAGGGGTGTTGCTGTAAACGTCCCCGCGTTTGCTGAGAGCGCCCAGCGCGACCAGCGCGTTCAGCAGCATCTGGGTAGCGCGCGAGTCCGCCCCAATGTTCGAGGCCACCTCTTCCGCTCGCGCGCCACCGCCGATCGCCGTAAAGACGTCGAGTTCGATGGCGGTCAACAGCGTTCTGCTCTCCTGAAAAGCACGCAATGCAGCGTCGAGACTTTCCGGCAAACGGGGCATCCGATCCTCCAGAACAGAGCTAAACTAAGCTCAGCATGACACACCGAGGAGGGTGACAGCTATGGTTGTCAACACGCGAGTGTTTGTCGTGGCGTCGATGCTTCTTTGTCTGGCAGCCTGCGGTCCCAAGGCTCCGGATCTCAGCGGAAACTGGAAACTGAATGTAGGGAAGTCCAAGTGGGGCAAGGTGAACAAGCCCACCAGCGTGATCCTGGAAATCCAACACAACGACCCGGCCCTGAAGTATTCGGGGCGCGTCGTGGACTCCGACAGCGAGGGGCGCGAGTTTTCCTTCGAGGGCGCGATCGACGGGCGTGAGTACCCCGTCCACGGGGCGTTCGCCGATGGCAAGATCGTCTTCGTGCGCAAGCCCGGCAACGTGATCACGTCCACCTTTCACTCCAACGACGCGCTGCTCAGCGAGACCGCCGAAACCAGCGTGTCGGCGGACGGTAAGACGCTCACGCGCCACGTCCGCCTAAGACGTCCCGACAGCGATCTCACCTGGACCGAGATCTACGAACGTCAATAATAGCCGGAGTTCTATTCGGCCTTGCTCGGCGTTCCCGTTCGCGGACGCAGCTCTTCGATCTCCGCCATAGGAATCCGGCGGTGGATGGAGAAGTACACCGCACTGAGAGTGACTGTGACGAGTGCGAGAAGTACCAGGAAGGCCAGCATACGCGCGACGCCGCGCACGGGTGAGAGCGCCTCGCGCTCGTGCTGGCTGACGATCACTTGCCAGCCGAGGTTCTGGTAGTCGCGCTTCAGTCCGGTATCGGCGTATCCCATCATCAGCCGCCCGCCACCCTCCACGTCCGCCGCCAGGTAGCCGGGCTGGCGGCCTTCGAGGGCGCCAAAAGCATCCCGCAATGCGTTGACTTCCTTAGACTTAAGGTTGTTCGCTAGGCTTATGCCGGGGCCAGCGATCACCGTGCCGTCTCCTTTGACCAGCAACGTCCGCGCGGTAGGCCCCACCTGCTGCCGGTTCACGATCGGAAACAGGCTGGAAATATCCACGAGCGTGTCCACAGTGCCCAGGAAGCGGTTGGATCCTTCCTCGAGGATAGGCACGCCGACGCCGATGTAGTGGGATTTGGTGACCTCATCGTAGAGAACGTCGGTCAGGTTCACCGCACCGCGCCCATGGGCGTAAATGGCCTGCCAGAAGTCTTCGTCGGCCTGGAAGTAATCGATGGTCTTGTGGGTAGCCGCGACCACGGCGCCGCGCTCGTCGGTGACCGTGATGCGCAGTAGGCGCCGGTCGAGGTCGCGATGGCGCCGCAGGAGCTTTGACGCGGGCGAGGAAAGAATCCGCTCGACCATCGCATTGGCGGCCGGCGTGTTCCAGATCTTCTCGGTCTCGGCCACGCGGGTGTTGAAGGCGGCGTCGGTCATGCCCGCATAGGCCTTGTTGGCGGCGGTGGCGGCGCCGGCAATAGTCGGCTCGATGGCCATAACGCCGGCGTCGACCACACAATCGTGAATGAACTGCGAAACTTCCGCCGCCGTTGATTCCGCGATGCTCGCAAAGTGGGTGCCGATCATCCGGCTGAGCGCACTCTCGCTATGGGACAGGCTGTACAATCCCACGACGGCGATCGGAACCAGAGTGATGAGCAGCCAGAACAGAAGCTTTCCATACGAAACCCGGAATTCAAATCTGTCCGAGGGCATAGTTGCCTCCTTCCTGTACGTGCACGGATTGTGGTGTGATCCCGGGAAACAGGGACACGGCCCAGGTGGTGCGGACGGCAAGCCGGCAGAGCGAACTCCTCACGGGCGCCCTCCCGTCCATAGAATACGCCCAGTGCATCCGGAAGGCTAGCCCAAAAGAAATGATGGCCGTCGAAAACTCACTGTGCGTCGAGCGGCATCATACCCCGGGCGCCCGCCACGCCGGCAATGGATCGCGCGATGTAGGCAGGCGCGAACGGATCATCTCTCGGCGCTTCGACCGTCGTGGAGCCGTTAAGTACAAAGATGCTTCGGGAACGCGGACCGGTGGTGCCGCGCATGTCTGTGTCCATGGTGTCGCCGATCATGATGACCTCATCTGTGCGCAAGTTCATGCGTTTTCGCGCGGCGCGGTTGGTGGCGTAGTTCACTGGTTTCGATCCCGAATCTCCTCAAGCTGGCAACCACGTCGAACGGAGTCTAGGCGGAATTGTTGGTGAGGAACGGGTGCGGGATGTCGTTATTCGTAGTTTTGACCTCTTGAGAGGGCGATGCGGCGCCTGAACACGCGCCGCATCAATGAGTTGGGGGACTGCCAGGCCTCTAGTTGGCCTGCGCTTCGACCCCGTAGTCGAACTCCTGGCGCAGCGTTTCGCCGGGTTTGAGTGTTTTCGCATCGCTCCAGACGCCGAAGTTGATGCTCATGTCGTCCCGCAGGTTCCAGTTGGCATAGGAGCGGTTGGTGATGTCTTTCGGGAAGCGCGCGATCCATGCGCAACCGGCGTGACGGCTGGCCGCCCGCCAGGTTCCGTCCAAACGCTGTGCGCCGATATAGTTCTCCGATCCCACGGGCTCTTGCCCCGGCTCGATCATGACCTTCCGGCCCGTGGTCCCATCCAGGCGGCGGTAGGAGGCCACCGCGTCTTCCGCATCGGCGGCGCCCAACCGGCAGGTGGTCTGAATGGCTGTGGCGACAGGCTTATCCCCCGCGTTAGTCACCACCGTCTCGGTGTGCAGTAGCTTCCCGTCCACCGTGAAGCTAATCGTACGCTCCAGCGTGAGACCTTGGGCCGTGGTGCCTTTCAGGACCAATCGGTCCGGCGACGAGGCATCCGACACCGTCCAGGCAATGTCGTACGCCTGCCGGGTGTGATGATCCGGGTAGAGGCTCAGCGCGAGGCCGCTGGCATTCGGGTAGGTCCGCTCGCCGGGGTCCACGCGGTAGAGGGCGTCGCGGCCCGTGCGCTTGTCGATCATGCGCACCACCCGTCCGTTCAGATCCGGCGCGACGTGCACAGTCCAGTTCGCGTTTTGGATGGTCGAGATCTTGTAAGGCTTCATCAGCGCATAGAAGCTCTCTTCATCTTGCTTGAGATTGGCGCTTTCGCGGATGGACGTGAAGCCATAGCTGCGGATCAGGCTCCATAGTACCGCAAACCGGCTCTTCAGCCCGTCGAGATCGGAGGGCGCATAGACGTCGCCGCGTACCTCGTATTCACGGTCCTGCATCAATCTGGCGTAGTCGATGGACATCTGGGCTTGGCGCACGCGCCGGCGGATCACTTCGTTGTCGGCGGCGGCGTCGGCCTGGCGGAAGAGTTCCGCGGCGCGGTCCAGGAATTCGCGCGACAGATAACTCGCCCTCGGGTGCATGAATATGTACAGGTGCCGGCCCCGGCCATCGGGCGCGAAGCGTACCTGCTGATGCATCAGATCGTAGTAAGCGCGCATGGGTTTGGCCGCCTTGCCATAAACCGCTTCCAGGAACTCATTCACCTCCTTGTCGACGTCGGTGCGGGTATCCCAGAGCTGCCGGGCCATCACGTAGGAACGCAACTCCGCGTTTTCTCCGCCGCCTTCGGGCGGATAGGCGCCCTCCAGAAACACGCCCACCACTCCGTGGTTCTTATACATGGGGATGTCCGCGGCCAGTTCATCGAAGTCCGGAAATGGAAGCAGATAGTGGGCGAAGTTGGTGTTGTAGTGCCAGATGTAAAGCTGATTGGTGATCTTCGACCAATTGCGCAGGTTGCGCATGAAGTAGGCGCTGCGCGGGCACTTTTCGTAAGGGTGCGATTCGCATACCCCGATGGGGCACAGCCGGATGCGCACGTTGGGACGCGGGCGCACCTTGGCCGGCGGATCTTCGGTATACCAGTAGGCCAGAGTGTCGATCAGCTTGTCGGGATACTTCTTCCCGATCTCGTCGGCCACGGCGTTGACGAAGCGCAGCAGAGGTCCGGAATGGACGCCGCCTTCTTCCTCTTCGACGCGGCGGCAGTTGTCGCATTCACACCAGCCCGTCCAGTCGTTCTGCGAAACCGAGATGATGCGCGCTTCCGGATGCTGTTGGATCCATTCGAGCACGTTCTTGATGCTCTCCTGGAGCATTTCCTTATTGGTGAGGCAAAGCTGGCTGCGCTCGGAGCGGCGGGCGCCGTCGATGAGCGAGAACCACTCCGGGTGACTGCTGAAATACTTCTCCGGCGGAATCATCTGGTTGAACGAATGCACGAACGGGTAGTAAGTCACCTTGCCGCCGGTGGAGTCGTCCAGCTTCATCGAGGCGCCGTTGATCCGGTTGCGCGCCGCCCAGTCCTTTTCAAAGGCCTCTGTAAAGTACGGCTCGCGGTACTCGAACGCCGGCGTCTGCATCTCGTCGAGCGCGGGGACCTGAATGGTGGGCATCTTCGGGATGCGGCTCACTTGGCTGGTGAACCAACGGCAGCCGAGCTTGTCGAGAAACGTGTAAACGCCGTACATGGTGCCGCGCAGGCGGCCACCGGCAATCACCAGGCGCCGGCCAGAGCTCTTGAGCGCGAAGCCCTCGTCGCCCAGCTTCGCGTAGTCGATCCCGAGCTTCATCCGGTCGGTTAACTTGCCGCGCCCCACCAGGATTAGGTCCCCCTTAACTTTCATGGCGTCGGTGACGATAGGCAGTTGCGCTCCGGACATTTCGCGCAGGAACTTCTGCAACTCCGCGGCGCCGCGCTTCTCCGAAGGCGAGGCCTCAGAGGATAGGCAGATCGAGTACGTGGACTTGCCGTTCTCAACCAGCGTCAGGGGCTGGGCCGCGAAAGCCGCTGAAGCGAGTGCTACAGCCAGCGAAAGGAGTTTCACCGTAGTTCACCTCAATGGGAAGAGTAATGGAACGGGCGGCTGAAAAACAAGCGCCGCGGCTCACTCGAGAGCGATTTCGTAGGGGCCAATCCGCACGGCCCTGCCGCCCTCAAGCCTCACGGTTGCCGCCTCGTCGGAGAAATTCAACAAAGCCAGCTTGCCGTTTTCCAGCACGCTCCAGTAAACGCCCTGGGGCCGCTCGATGCGCAGGGCGGCCCGCACGCGCCGATGAAGCTGATCCATGCCGAGCAATTGTTTGCGAATGAACGCCACGAAGAACTCCGGCGGAATCGCGTCACCGCGCCAGAACACAGCTTTGCCTTTGCCTGTATCGCCGGCCAACCAGCGCTGCATGACGGATGTATCGCCTTCCACCGTCTGCATCGGGCCGCGAGGCATCAGAGGATAGATGATCGTGCCGCCGCTGCGCACCCACTTGTCGATGTATTCCAGCACTGCGCGCTCGGTGACGTACCCCCACAGGAAGACCAGCACCTTGTAACGTTCGAGCGCGCCGTCGGCGATCATCTGTTCGCTGGCATAGTCGTAGTCCAACTCGGTGCGCAGCGCGCGCGCCATGGTGAAGAACGACGACGCCCAGCGCCAGCGCAGCACATCGTTGTCGAGTTTCTGCGCGGTATCGGGATAGAAAGCCGCGACGTCGATAATGGGTTTCGACCGCTGGTCCAGCAGCGGCCCCAACCGCAGCCAGGCGTCCGTCGCGTAGTCGTTCGCGAGCAGGTTGCTGTGGTAGTAGAACAGGTGCTCGGCGCCGGTGGTGATGGCGTTGTAGAGCCGCGCGACGACGCCGCGCTTCGAACCGTAGCCGCCGGGTTCGTAGCCGAGCCCCGCGCCATAGAAACGGGCCGCGGAAGACGCCATGCGCGTGATGGTGAAGTTGTCCGGGAAGTTATCGCTCTCGTTGGTCAGCCGGATGCCGCCTTTTACCTTTGCCATGCTGCGCGCCTGGTAGCTGTAATCGGTGCCGATCTCGACCGGCCCCCACCCGCCCGACGACTGATGAATCGAAGTGCCGGGCAGCGCTTCGCGCGACCAAGCGGCCCACTTCTCGCACCACAGGCTCATGGCGCCCATGTACCAATTGGCGAAGTCGAGCCGCTGGCGCCGCGTGCGCGCCGTATCGGGCAGGAAAGTCCTGATTTCGTCGAAGGAGCGGTACCGGCTTTCCCAAGCTTTGTTCAGCGCGGCGATGTCGGGATAGGCGCCGCGCAGCCAAGCGCGGAAGTCCTCCTGCGCGCGCTCGTCTCCCGCCCAGAATCCGATGTGCGTGTGACTCTTCGTGAAGCGGAAGCCGGGGCCGCGCGCCGGATACTGAGCTTCTCCGTAATCGCCGCTCGGTCCCAGCCGGATGCCGAGCAGCACGCTACGGTCGCCGTAATGCTTTCCAAACTCCTTGATAAAGCGCTCGGCGTATTCGGCTTGAAACGGGTGGAAGATGGACTGCGTGTCATTGCGGAGGCCGTGCTCCAGGCACACGAAGCCGAAATCGTTCTTGGAACGGTACATCCAGTCCGGCAGCGCGTAGCCCGAGCCGGCCAACAGCATGGGGAACCACTTCAAGCCGTGCTTCTCGATTTCGGCCGCGATGGCGTCGTAAAAGCTCCAGTCGTAGGCGCCGCGCCTGCGCTCTGCGAATCCCCAACGCACGAAGCTCTCGATGCCATTGAAACCGAGCGCGCGTACCAGCGGCAGAGAGTTACGCAATCCGGCCAGCATCTCGGGCAACTGCTCCGGCGTCAGGTAGTCGCCGCCGGCCGGCATGACGCGCTGCGAGGGGCGCTCGAAGCGCACGGCCGGATCCACCAGCGGCGCCTGCTCGATCGCGGGACGGTCTTCCGTCAACCGCACGGAATGCAGGTAGTCCAAGTTGGCGATGCGGATGCTGCTCTTCAGCGCGCCCGCCCGGTAATGCAGCACGGCGCGGCGCAAGCGGCCCGTGTTGACGCGCGCGATGCCCCACTGCTCGGCTTCGGTGACGCGCGGCGTGACGGATGTGAGGCCATAGCCGTGATCCAGGAATTCGACCACCAGCCAGGCCGCGCCCGCTATGGGGCGTCCGAGGGAAAACACGTACTCGGCCTGTGTGTAGTAATCGTCCGCCGGTTGCAGGCGAGCTACGGAGACGTCTCCGTCTTTCTCGATTCGCCAGCGGCACTCCGCCGTTCTTTTCAGGACCATGCCATCCTCTTGTGCCGGCTCTGCCGCCGCCCAGGAGGCCAAGTTCGCCGCGAACGCGGAAAGAGCTGCCACGATGGCGATGACGGCGGCGCGGATCATTCGAGCACCATTTCGTAAGGTCCGATGCGGGCCGTCTTGCCGCTTTCCAGGCGTACCGTGGCGGCGTCATCGGAGAAGTTCAGCAGCGCCAGCTTGCCGTTTTCAAGCACGCTCCAATAGACACCGGCAGGCTTGCGCATGGCCAGCGCCGATCGAATCGAACTACGCACCTCGGGCATCGAGCGGACCTTGTCGCGGACGAATGCGGAGTAGAACTCCGCGGGCACGGCGTCCCCCGGATAAACGATGAACTTGCCTTTGCCCGTGTCGCCCGCGGCCCAGCGCTGCATCATCGATTCATCGCCTTCCACGGTCGACACCCAGCCCCGCGGCATGTAGCAGTAGATGATGGTCCCGCCCGCGCGCAGCCACTTGTCTATGCGGTCGAGAACGCTCTTCTCGGTCACGTTTCCCCAAAGGAAGACCAGCACTCTATATCGGTCCAGCGCGCCGTCGGCGATCATTTGCTCGCTCGCGTAATCGTAATCCAGTTCCGAGCGCAAGGTGCGCGCCATGGTGAAGTACGGCGAGCCCCAGCGGTAGCGCACCAGCTCGTCATCGAGCTTGATGGCCGTATCGGGGTAGAAAGTAGCGACGTCGATGGCGGGCTTAGCCCTCTGGTCGAGCATCGGTCCCAGCCGGACCCAGGCGTCCACGGCCTGATCGTTGTTCGTGAGGTTTCCACCGTAATAGAAAAGATGCACGGCGCCATTGGTGACCGCGTTGTACAGCCGGGCCACCACGCCGCGCTTGGAACCGAAACCGCCCGGCTCGTAGCCCAGGGCCGCACCGTAAAAGCGCGCTGCCGAACTGGCCATGCGCGTGATGGTGAAGTTGTCGGGATAGTTGTCGCTCTCGTTAGTCAGCCGGATGCCGCCCTTCACTTTCGCCATGCTGCGCGCCTGGTAGCTGTAATCCGTGCCGATTTGCACCGGCCCCCAGCCACCGGAGGATTGGTGGATCGCGGTGTGCGGCATGGCCTCGCGCGCCCAAACGGCCCACTTCTCGCACCAAGCGCTCATCTCGCCGTAATACCAGGTGGCGAAATCGACGCGCTGCCGGCGAGTCTTCGCCGTGTCGGGCAAGAAGGTCCTTATCTGATCGAACGAACCGTACTCGCTTTCCCACGCCTTGTTCAATTCGCCGATGTCCTTGTATTGAGCGGCGAGATACCTGCGGAAGGCGGCCTGGGCCAGGTCGTCTCCCGCCCAATAACCAATGTGCGTGTGATGGTTACGGAAGTGGTAGCCCGGCCCCTTGGCCGGATATTGAGCTTCGCCATAGTCACCGCTCGGTCCCAGGCGGATTCCCAAAAGCATCTTCCGGTTGCCGTAACGTGCGCCGAACTCGCGGATGAAGCGGCTGGCATATTCGGCCTGGAACGGATGGAAAATGGACTGTGTGTCGTGCGTGATACCGTGCTCCAAACACACGAATCCGTAATTGTCCTTCGATTCGTAAAGCCAATCCGGCAGCGCGTAGCCGGAACCGGCCAGCAGCATGGGGAACCAGCGCATGCCGTGCTTCTCGATTTCGTTCGCGATGGCGTCATAGAAACTCCAGTCGTAGACGCCGCGCCTTGTCTCCACCCATCCCCAACGGACGTAAGTCTCCACACCGTTGAAACCGAGCGCCCGGAACAGCGGCAGTTCGTTGCGCAAGCCCGCCAGAGCTTCCTCGATTTCACTCCGGTCCTGCACATGTCCTGCCGTCGCCACCACGCGCTCGCCGTCGACGGCGAACTTCACGGCGGGTGCGATCAGCGGTGCGTATTCCAGCTTGGGCTGCTGGTCCGTGATCCACAAAGCGTGCAGGTAATCCAAGCCCGTGACGTGGATGGCGTCTTTGATCGCAGCCGAATCGAATTGCACGGTGGCGCGGCGCATCAGGCCGGTATTGACGCGGACGGTGCCCCACCTTCGGGCTTCCGGCACGCCGGGCGAAACCGAGATCACGCCGAAGCCGCGGTCAAGGAACTCGATCACCAGCCAGGCGCGCCCGGCTACACCGCGGTTGACTTTGAAGACATAAGAGGCGCGCGAAAAGTAATCCTTACTGGGCTCCAAACGGACCACCGCGGCCCCTGCGACGGTTTCGGGCCGCGTGACCGAGCCGGAATCCGAAACCATGGAGAGTCCGGTCTGGTTGGAACTCTGGCCCGCCTCCCAGCGAGCCAGTTCGGCTGCGCAGGCGGAAACGGTAAGCGCCAGAGAAGCAGCGGCAAGGCGAATCCAAGTTGGCTGGAACATCTAGGTAGGGATATCAGACGCGCCGCCGTAGCGCAACCAAACGCCGTTCAGATGGGCTGATTAACGGTGTTTGCGGCCACCCAAGGCTTTCCGGATCGCTTGCTCGCGATCCCCGCGCTCCCAGGCGCTGTGGATGTCGGCTTCCGCGATGCCGCCGGCGCGTCCCAGGAGAATGTAGGCCGGCAAAGCGTGCTTGAGGCTGTTCCATCGTGCCATTTCGGCGAGCGAAGGCAAGGCTCGCTCACGGATCAGCGCAAGCACATCCGCGTTGCGATCTTCGGTCAGGTGCAGTAACGCCAGACAGGCGTTGTTGCGGTCGCTCCAGACGATGGAGTTCAGCATCTCGACAAACCAGGTGGCGGAAACTTTGATGCCCGCCTCTGGGTCGCTGCGAGCCAGGACGGCGAAGGCTGCCAGAGAGCGCGCCGCATTGCCGCGCACCGAGTCGCCGCTATCCTGCAACGCATATTGGAGATCGTTGACCACGAGTCCCTTCTGTTTCTTGGGAGTGTAGCCGAGGACGGCCGCGGCAATGGCGCGCTGCTCGTCGTCGACCGCATTCCGCAGCACGTCGCGCAAAGCGGCGAGGTGCTCGCCGGCCAGGGTTCCTAACTGCTGTTGCAGTTGGTAGCAGGCCGGGTCGACCATGCGCGACTGTCCCTCTACGAAGTCTTCCGATGTCTGCCCGCGCCGCGCGGCCTGCTCCACCGCGCGGAGCAATTGAGCATAGGTCTCCAGGATGGGAGCCGGCAGCGTTACATCCTTTGCCGGCAACGGGCGAAACTCCGAGTGCGGCGCGCCCTTTTCTTCGATGCCGACGAAAAGGATGGCGCCTCCCGCATCGCAGCAAACGGCCTCAACGCGTGCCCGGACCACGCCGGGAACCTTCTCCAGGCGTTCCTCGATGGCGCTCTTGGAGGGCGGCATCGGATCGCCCTCGTGTACGCCGAGGGCCTCCGTCAGGCGCTCAAGCTTGACCTTCCGGACGCCATAGAAATCGACGATCCCGACACGAGGAACCTGGGCGACAGCGAACCCGGCCAAAAGCAGCGTTGGAACAGACAGCCGCAACACGTTCCGCATGCGCCACAAACTTTCGCGGACGGGATGCGTAAGGCGCGTTCTAGTTGCCAGACTTTCTGGCCTCCTTCACCGACAGTAGAAACTCAGTGCCCGGGGCAAAATCCACCGCATTACCCTTCACCGTCATCTGGATCATGACGACGGAAGCAGCCGCGCCCACGCCTGCGCCGATAGCCGCGCCCTTGGCGCCGCCCGCGATGCCGCCAATGAGAGCGCCGAGGCCGGTACCAATGGCCGCCTTGCCCAAGTTGTTGGTCTTCTTAATAACACGGCCTTCCTCGTCCACGTCCTGCTGACCCTTGGAGTTGGTGACGGATTTGACCGAAGACTGCACGGCGATATTCTGGCCGCCATGCTGCAATGTCTCGAACGTGAAGTTCAGCACTGCCTGGCCCTTGAATTTGCCGCTGGTCTTCACTTCCGTGACTTTGCCCTCCATGGTGTCGCCCTTATACTCCTGGGGGCTGAGCACTTGCGCGGTGATTTTGTCGCCTTTCTGGCTGGTCTTAGTGCTCAAGGGACCGAGCAGTTTGACCCGAAAATCCGAGTCAGGAATCGTCTGGGCCGCCAGCCCCGAAGCCGACACAGCCAGGCATGCGCCCAACAAACCGAAAACCGCAGCGATTCTCTTCATGATGAGTCTCCTCACTTCAGTATGGACCATTTGATAGTTACCACACTATGACGCTTGCTGCGGCTGCGGATGGTCATCCGTTTCCAGCCGTTGGATGGACCAGGCGCTTCCGCCAGCGCAAACTCCCGCTGATCGACCTCGATCATCACAGGCACGCCCGGCAATTCGCCGGTGAGGCGCCCGAACGAAGCCGTGTTCCCATTGATGGTGACCGAACCGTTCTTCTCCAACTGGCCCGACCACAACATCACACCCGCGGGCGGACCGCTGTAAACGGCTTTGGCTGGCGGCGCGGTGGGACGGGGAGCCTCTTGGGGAATGGGTGTCTCGGGTTTCAGGATCTCTACGCGCTTCGGATGTTCGGCAGGCGCCGCGGCAGCCGGAGGCGGCGCGGCGGATGGCGTAACGCTGGGGGCTGTGGATGGAGGCGTGCTTGCCACGGGAGCGGGGGCCGCCGCCTTGGGCGGCGTCATCACGGAAGGCCTCGCGGCTCGTGCCGGGCTGCTCGTCGGAGAGGGGCCGCGCGGTGGGGCGGGTTGCTCGAAGCTGGTTGCCGCCGGCTGGCCGCTCACGGGCGGTTGTTCCGCCTGAGGAGTCACAACCGGGGGCTGCTCGACCGCCGCCTGCTGCTCCGCAGGTGCAGCGGGCTGAGGCGGCGCGGGAGCCAGGAATTTCTGGTACGCGAAGAAGCCGCCGACGCCTAGCGCCGCGACCAGCACTACGATGAGGACGAATACCATGGGGCTCATCTTTTTTGCCGGAGGAACCTCAGGAGCGGTCTGCCAGCCTGGCGCCACGGCCGGCGCCGGGGGCGGCGGTGGCGCCACGGGCGGCTTGGGCGCGGGCGGTGGAGGCGGCGGAGGGGAACTGACGGCCCGCGGCGCTGGAGGCGGGGCGGGGCTCGCCGTCACGCTGGTACCACAAGCGATGCAGAATTTGACGTTTGGCGGCACATCCGCCCCGCAGAACGTGCACTTCACCTTGGCCGCGGCCGGTGGCGGCGGAGGTGGAGCAGGCGCCGGCTTGCCACACTGCATACAAAACTTCATGCCCGCCTCAATGGGCGCACCACATCCGGAGCATGTCACGATTGCTCTCCTTTGCCTTCAATACTACGCTCTTCGATGGACGCCGCCGTCAACGGCAGGGTTTCTCAGGCCTGTTTGTCCGCCAGCGCACCGATCACCGGCAGCATGTACTTCTCATTCGAGTAAGCCTTGTACAACAGGAAGATCCAGATCAGGAGACCGCCCAGCCAGATTACCAGTCCAAGCAGCGCAAACAACAGGCCGGCCCCAAAGGGCAGGATGGTGTGCAGAATCGCCGACAGAATCATCTCCACGATCCACAAAGCGATCCAGAACACGTTGAAAAAGATGGACTGGAAAGCGTGGAAACGTACGAACTTGCTCTGGTTGTAAGGCGCCAGCGCGAGGAACAGGATGCCCGTGATCAGGCCCAGCAGATAACATAGCGCCCCTGCTACGTTATCGGTCATGCCGCCGGCGGCGGGTTGGGCGGGTGGCGGGGGTACGGGGGCTCCCGCGTTGGGAGGAGCGCTCGGGGCTCCGACAGGCGCACCGCACTTGCCGCAAAACTTCCCTTCGGTTTGAGCACCGCAGTTGGGACAGAATGCCATTGTCGTTGTTTATCCTCCGGACTGAACAAATGTACTCAATGCCGCCGCGTTTCGCAAGAGGTAACCCTCGGCAGTGGCAGGGAGGTCGTGGTCGGACGGCTGCCACACCGACCGGCCCCCTCTATCGCTGCACAGCAATCTTCACACCATCTGGAGTTCCGGCCCCGGCGGACATGACCGTCTGGGATGCCTCCATCTGCCACCGGTAGCGGGTAGCAAATCCGCCGTCACCAGACGCTGGAAGCAGGCACACCCGGCCGTGGCCGGTCTCAGCGAGGACGAGAGCGCGCTTGTCAGTCGCCGCAAAATATGCTGCCGCAATTTGAGCTACCCCGCCGCCGGTCCAAATCGTCGTGGTCACATCGAAGTTGCCGTCGCGGCCGCGAGATCCGACTTGGAAAACAACACGGGCCGGAAGATTGGGCGAGTGCAGGTGTTGATGGTATTCAGCGCCGCTGGGCCTATGCTTGGCCCTCCGCTGCGAATTCTGGTTTCAGTGAAGATTTTTGGCTCGAAGCAGTCACAAGGCCATTCACGGGACCCGAACGGTCGCATATCGGCCGATTCCGGCCAGCGAGAACGGAGCAAAAATCCTATACTAGTTGAGGCGGGACGCGCGTCCCGGCAGACGGACTCCGACCAGAGCAGTCTGTACTTCATCATAGGCGCATCCAACGAAATGAACAGACCAAAAGTAACGATTGATGGCAACGAGGCGACTGCGTACGTCGCCTACAACGTCAGTGAAATCGCGGCCATCTACCCTATCACACCCAGTTCGAACATGGGCGAATGGGCGGATGAATGGGCCGCAAAAGGTATCCCCAATGTATGGGGCACCGTGCCCACGGTGGTCGAGATGCAGAGTGAAGGCGGAGCGTCCGGCGCCCTGCACGGCGCGATCCAGGCCGGCTCCCTCTCAACCACTTTCACCGCTTCTCAAGGCTTGCTGCTGATGATCCCCAACATGTTCAAGATTGCGGGTGAGCTCAGCAGTACGGTGATTCACGTTTCTGCGCGCACGCTGGCGACGCACGCGCTGTCGATTTTCGGCGACCACTCCGACGTCATGAGTTGCCGGAGCACGGGATTCGCCATGCTGAGTTCCAACTCGGTGCAGGAAGCCATGGACATGGCCCTGATCGCGCACGCAGCTACCCTTGAAGCGCGCATCCCGTTCGTCCACTTCTTCGACGGCTTCCGGACCTCGCACGAAGTAGCCAAGATTGAGCAACTCACGAAGGAAGACATGCTGGCCATGCTCGACGAGAACGCTATCGCCGCGCACCGCCAGCGGGCGCTGAACCCCGACCGTCCGATCATGCGCGGCACGGCGCAAAACCCCGACGTGTTCTTCCAGGCGCGCGAAGCTTGCAACCCGTGGTTCCTGGCCTGCCCCGACATCGTGCAGAGCGTCATGGACCGGTTTGCCGGCATCGTTGGCCGCCAGTATAAGTTGTTCGACTACGTGGGCGCGCCGGACGCCGAGCGCGTGATCATCATGATGGGCTCGGGCGCCGACATCGCCCACGAGACCGTGGAGTACCTGACCGAGCGCGGCGAAAAGGTCGGCGTGCTGAAGGTCCATCTGTACCGGCCGTTCTCGGTCGAGCACTTCCTCGCCGCCCTGCCCGGTTCCGCGAAGACCCTCGCGGTGCTGGATCGCTGCAAAGAACCCGGCGCGACGGGCGAGCCACTCTACATGGACGTAGTCACTGCTTTGATGGAAGGCAGCGCCGCCGGCAAGCTTCCGTTCAAGTCCATGCCTCGGGTGATCGGTGGTCGCTACGGCCTCTCCTCAAAGGACTTCTCGTCCGCGCAGGTCAAGGCCGTGTTCGACGAGGCCGCCAAGAGTTCACCGAAGAACCACTTCACCGTGGGCATCAACGACGATGTGACCCACACCAGCCTGACCTACGATCCGGACTTCTGCACCGAAGATCCCAAGACTTTCCGCGGGCTGTTCTATGGTCTGGGTTCGGACGGTACCGTCGGCGCCAACAAGAACTCCATTAAGATCATCGGCGAGGAAACCGACCTCGCGGCACAAGGCTATTTCGTCTACGACTCGAAGAAGGCCGGCGCCGTCACGGTTTCGCATCTGCGCTTCGGCCCCAAGCAGATCCGTTCCAGCTACTACATCAACAAGGCCAACTTCATCGCCTGTCACCAGTTCACCTTCCTGGAGCGCCTTGACATCCTGAAGGACGCACTGCCGGGTGCCGTCTTCCTTCTCAACAGCCTGTACGCTCCCGAAGAGGTCTGGGATCACCTGCCGAGGACTGTGCAGAGGCAAATCATCGACAAGAAGCTGAAGTTCTATGTGATCGACGCTTACAAGGTCGCCGAGGCGACCGGCATGGGCGTGCGCATCAACACGATCATGCAGACCTGCTTCTTCGCCATCAGCGGCGTGCTTCCGCGCGAGGAAGCTATCGAGCAGATCAAGAAAGCCATCAAGAAGACGTACGGCAAGCGTGGCGAAGCGGTGGTACAGAAGAACTATGCCGCCGTCGATGCGGCCCTTGACCACCTGCACGAAGTGAAGGTTCCCGCCCAGGTCACTAGTACGTTCGATTTGCGGCGTCCGGTGCCGGAGGAAGCGCCCGAGTTCGTGCAGAAGGTTACGGCGAGGATCTGCGCCGGCGAAGGCGACGAGTTGCCCGTCAGCGCCCTGCCGCCGGACGGCACCTTCCCCACCGCCACCGCGCAGTGGGAGCGCCGTAACATCGCCCTCGAAATTCCTGTGTGGGACGAAAAGCTCTGCATCCAGTGCGGCAAGTGCGTGCTGGTTTGCCCGCACGCCTCCATCCGCGGCAAAGTGTACGATGCCGCCGCCCTGGCAGGCGCTCCGGCGACCTTCAAGAGTACCGCGGCCCGCTGGAAGGATTTCAAGGACCAGAAGTACACCCTGCAGATCGCGCCGGAAGATTGCACCGGATGCGGAATCTGCGTCGAGGCCTGCCCGGTCAAGAGCAAGACCGAAACCAAGCGCAAGGCCATCAACATGGAACCTCAGCCGCCGCTGCGCGAATCCGAACGGATCAACTGGGAGTTCTTCAAGAACATTGAGGACACCGACCGCCGTGTCCTGGCCCTCAACCAGGTGAAGGACGTCCAACTGCTGCGGCCTCTGTTCGAGTTCTCCGGCGCTTGCGCCGGCTGTGGCGAGACGCCCTACCTCAAGCTGGTGTCGCAGTTGTTCGGCGACCGCGCCCTGATGTGCAACGCGACGGGCTGCTCGTCGATCTACGGCGGCAACTTGCCCACGACGCCTTATGCCGTCGACGCCAATGGTCGCGGCCCCAGCTGGACCAACTCGCTGTTTGAAGACAACGCCGAGTTCGGCATGGGCCTGCGGCTGGCGGTCGATCAGCAGACCGCTTACGCAAGGCACCTGGTGGCGAAGCTCTCGTCGAAGATCGGCGACAACTTCGTCAGCGAACTGCTCAACGCCAATCAGTCTACCGAGACTGCGTTGCGCGAACAGCGTGATCGAGTCGCGGAGTTGAAGAGGATCCTTGCCGGTGCTGCGACGACCGAAGAGCGCCACCTGCTCGCCTTGGCCGACATGCTGGTCAAGAAGAGCGTGTGGATTATCGGTGGCGACGGCTGGGCGTACGACATCGGCTACGGCGGACTCGATCATGTGCTCGCCA
>CAYLLB010000045.1:0-34436 GCA_964384215.1 uncultured Solibacteraceae bacterium
TGGAGCGTGTAGCGGGCCGCGCCGCGTATCCCAACAAGCACATCGACCCTGTTGGCCACCGCGCAGCGTCCGGCGTCGCGGTGCAGGGCCTCGGACCAGCGCCCGAGTTCGAGCATCTCCCCCAGCACGGCGATGCGGCGCCGCGCCGGCGTGACCCGGAGCACTTCCAGCATGGCTTGGACGGCATCCGGGTTGGAGTTGTAGCAATCGTTCAGTATCGCAACGCCGCGGCATTCCATGCGCTCTCCGCGCATGTGGCCGGCAGCGAGCGAGAGTGCGGCCTGTTGAAGCCGCTCCGGCGGGATTCCGAACACGCCGGCCGCGGCCAGGCCCGCCAGTATGTTGAGCACGCCGTGGCGACCCACCAGCGGACTCTTGAATTCCAGGCCGGAAACGCGGAAACTCACTCCTTCGGGTGTGTACTCCACGTCGGTGGCGCGCACATCGGCGTCCTCTCCCAAACCGAAAGTGACGGTGGGACCGGCATGGACTTCGCGGAACCGCGCGACCAGCGCATCGTCCGCGTTCAGGACCGCGGTGCCGTCGCTCGGGAGAGCTTCCACCAACTCGCGCTTGGCCAGCGCCGTCTTCTCAAGCGAGCCGAAGTATTCGATATGGGCGTAGCCTACGTTGGTTACCACCGCCATGGTCGGCCGGGCGATCGCCGCCAGATGGCGCAACTCGCCTTCGTGGTTCATGCCCATCTCGAGCACCGCCACTTGCGAGTCCTGTTTCAGCCGCAGGATCGAGAGCGGCAACCCCACATGATTATTCAGGTTGCCGGCGGTCTTGCTTACATCGAGCGCGGAGGAGAGCAACTGCGCGATGGTGTCCTTGGTTGTGGTCTTCCCCGCGCTCCCGGTAACGCCTACTACCGCGCCCGCGAAACGGGAGCGCGCCCAGCGAGCCAGTTCCTGCAGCGCGCCGAGCGAGTCGGCCGCGCGCAGCAGTGGGCCCTGCGCCTCCGCGTCGCGATCCACCACCGCCGCCACCGCTCCGCGCTCGAACGCCTGCGCAAGGTGCTGGTGGCCGTCGTGGTTGGGGCCGCGCAGGGCGAAGAACAGGTCGCCGCGGGTGAGCGTGCGGCTGTCCGTGCTCCAACCCTCGACGACCGCATCCGCGGCCGGCGGAGTGAGGCCCAGGACGCGGGCGATTTCGGCCAGCCGCATGTTCATCGGCGTTCGCCCCCATAGCCCATCTCGCGCAGCGCCTCGCGCGCCACCACGCGGTCATCGAAAGGAATGGTGCGGTCCTTGAGCACTTGGTAGGTCTCGTGGCCCTTTCCAGCGAGAATCACGATGTCGCCGGTCTCTGCGGCCTCCAGGGCCTTGCGTATGGCGCGCGCGCGATCTGGCTCGACGATATGTTGAACGTCGTGCCGGCGCAAGCCCACCAGCGCGTCGTTCATGATGTCGAGTGGGTCTTCGGAACGGGGATTGTCGCTGGTGAGCACCACCAAGTCGCTCAACTCCGCCGCGGCTTCACCCATCTTGGGGCGCTTGTTGCGGTCGCGGTCGCCGCCGCAGCCGAACAGGGTAATCACGCGGCGCGGATTGAGCCCGCGCGCAGTGCGGATCACGTTGCGCAACGCGTCGTCGGTGTGCGCGTAGTCCACCACAACCATGAAAGGCTGGCCTTCCTCCACCGGCTCGAACCGGCCGGCCACCAACCGGCAGGCGGCGATGCCACGCTGGATAGCTTCGACGCCGATCGAATAGCTGCGCGCGGCTGCGCAGGCCGCCAGAATGTTGTAGACGTTTATGCGGCCGGTCATTGGAGAGACGATCTGGTATTTGTTGCCGCCTTCGTCCACATCGAATTTCAAACCACTGAAACCCGCGACAATACGCGAGGCCCTCATGCGGGCGTCGGAGTCGATGCCGTAGGTGAGGGCCTCGCTGGTTGGAGCAGGAGAAATCCGGCTGCCGTAAGGGTCGTCCGCGTTGATTACGGCGAAACGCGGTGGAGGAGCATCCTGTCCTTCGAACAACGCCAATTTGGCGGCGAAGTAGCGCTCCATCGTGACGTGGTAGTCCAGGTGGTCCTGTGTGAGGTTCGTGAAGACAGCCGTGTGAAAATGAATGCCGTGCACGCGGCCCAGGTCGAGGGCGTGCGACGAGACTTCCAGCGTGGCGTGCGAGCCGCCCACCGCCTCCAGTTCGTGGAAAATCCGGTAGAGGTCCAGCGATTCAGGGGTGGTGTTGCGGGCGGGAAGTACCCGGCCCGCCATGTGATACTCGATGGTGCCCACCAGGGCCGTAATACGGCCTGCTTCACGCAGGATGGAATCCAGGAGGAAGGCGGTCGTGGTTTTACCGTTGGTGCCGGTGATCCCGGTCAGCCCCAGGCGCTCGTCGGGCGCTCCATAGAAACGCCGGGCCGCCAGGGCCATGGCGCGGCGGCCGTGGGGCACCTGGATCCAGGGTCCGTCATATCCATCGGGCCGGGAAGCCTCGCTCACCACCGCGAGAGTCCCACGGTCTCGGGCTTGGCAAGCGAACCGGCGGCCATCCACGTGCGCCCCCGCAAAAGCGAAAAAGAGGTAGTCTTTCCCCACCCGCCGGGAATCGTAATCGAGGCCCGCCACTTGCCGCCCGGCCGTTTCGGCGGGGAGGTCCCTCGTAGGCGCCACGCCTTTCAGAATTTCTTCGAGCGTCATCCTTTGCCGTCCAAGCTACCGCACGAATTGTACCCGTACGTGTTCTCCATGCGCCAGCAGAGAGCCTGCCGGCGGAGCCTGCGCGCGCGCCAGACCGCTGCCCTGCACCTCGACGGCCAAACCCAGCGCGGCGGATTGTTCCAATACCGCCCTCATGGTTTTCCCCATGAAATCCGGAACTGTCGGACCCACCGCCTGCACGTTCGCCGGCCTGGAGGAAGCCCTCGCGACAAGTACGCCTCCCGCGGCGGCAGCAGCCGCGGGAGGCGGAGGGGGAGGAGATGACAGGCCGGCTATGGCAAGATCGTCCACACCGGCTGGCTCGTTGGTGTCCGGGGAGATTCCTTCGGGCAAATCCTTGGGAACATCGAGGAGTCGCAGCGCGGTCGTGGCCACTTCACGGAATACCGGCGCGGCCACCGCGCCGCCGAATTTCGCGGATCCATTCAAAGTGACCACAACCACCACGCGGGGATTGGCGACCGGCGCGAATCCCATGAAGGAAGCATTGTAGCGGTGCGTGTAAGCCTTTTTCTCGAGATCGAATATCTGGGCGGAGCCGGTTTTCCCGCCGGCCGTATATCCATCCAGGTGCGCCTTTTTGCCCGTGCCGTGCAGCACTACGCCTTCCATCATCCGGCGCGTCATGATGGCCGTCTCGGGCTTCAAGATCTGTTTGAACTCTTCCACGGGCTCGATTTCCGGCTTCCCGCCGGGCTTGTGGTGAGCCAGGATCAGGCGCGGCCGCACCAGCAGGCCGCCGTTGGCGATCACCGAACAGGCACGCGCCAACTGCAGCGTGGTCGTGCTGACCTCATGCCCCATGGCGATCGAACCGATCGAGCTCGGCTGCCACTCGCTGACCCGTCGCAGCATGCCGCTCGATTCGGCCGGCAGCGGCACACCCGTAGCCTTGCCGAAGCCGAAACGCCTGACGTACTCATACATCCGCGCGTCCCCCACCCGCATCCCGATCTGGATGGCGCCGATGTTGCTCGACTTCGCCAGCACGTCGGCCATCGACAGCGACGCGTACGAGTCGTGGTCCCGGATGACCCGGCCGAACAGGTTGATCCGGCCGCTGCCGCAGGGGATGATGGACTCCGGTTTGAGTGGCGTGGTTTCGAGCGCCGCCGCCACGGTAATCACCTTGAAGACCGAGCCAGGTTCGAAAGGCACCGATACGGCCAGGTCGAAACGCGCCTGCTTCTCTTTCTCGCCGGGCTTCACCGGCTCGTTCGGATCGTAGGTCGGATAGTTGGCCAGCGCCAGCACATCGCCCGTGCGCGGGTCCATCACCACAATGCTCCCCGTCTGGCAGTTGTTTTCCTCCACGGCGGCTTTCAACTCGCGCTCGGCCACGTATTGAATGCCTTCATGCAGCGTCAGCGTCAGGTTGCGGCCCGGTTGCGGCTCGACGAATACCTCGGAGTCGTAACCGCGCTGCTTCACGTCGGTAAGCATGCGCACGGAGCCGGGAAGACCCTGCAACTCGTCTTCAAGCGCCATCTCAATACCGGCGTTGCCCTTCTCCTCGCTGTCCACACCACCCAGCAGGTGCGCCGCCAGCGTTCCCTTGGGATAGTAGCGCTGGCTCTCCTGGCGGAACTCCACCCACTCCAGTTTCATGCTGCGCAGCCGCTCGGATTCCTCCGGCGAGATCTTACGCTTGATCCACAGAAACCCGCGCCGCCCGGGGCCTTCCGACGATTCCTTCAGCTTCTCGTACAACGCCGCTTCGTCCAGGTTGAGCACGCCCGCCAAGATTCCCGCCGCCACTGCCGGATCTTTGATCTGACGCGGATCGACTGCCACCGAGTCGACCGGCAGGCTCATGGCCAGCACGCGGCCGTTGCGATCGAAAATGGTGCCGCGCGGGGCCCGCACCTCCAGGTTGCGCAGATGCTGAATGTCGGCTTGGCGGCGCAACTCGGCGTGCGAAAGGATCTGCAGGTCGAGAAGCCGGCCCAGGATGGCCACGGCCCAGATCAGGGCAATCCAGACCAGCAGATTCAACCGGTTTGCAGCCCTGTCGCTGGAAAGCGGTTCCACTATTGGTTCCCCGTCCCCGGCGCCCGCTCTACTTGGACTTCACGTTCAATGCCAGTTCGGCGCTTGATCCCGGACTCAGGTATACAACCCGGCCGGCCGCCGGCGGCGCCAGTTCCCGCGCGCGTGCCAGTTCCTGCAGCCGAGCTGGCGCGAGCAAACGCGCTTCTTCCAGTTCGAGCGCGCTGCGTTCCTCGAGGAGGCGTTTCTGCTGCGATTTCAACTCCTCGAGGTCATAACCCAAAAACAGGCCGTACGCGCTCGGCAGGAAGAGTCCGATCAAAAGCAGCGTGATCAGCCCCCCGGTACCCAGGAACTGCCAGCATCGCTGCCGCGCGCGTGGATTCGCCGCGCGCACCACGCGCGAGTTGTCAATACGCTTCACGAAGAAGTAAACGTCTTCGTTCGGGGTGGGCCGCAACCGGCTCGACCGTACGAGCGCTGCCGTGTGCACGGAGGCGTCCCCAGCCGTTCGCGCCCCGCCAAATCGATTCCAGAGTGTTGCCAGCGTCGCCATTCGTTTACCGTTCTTCCTCGATCACCTCCAGCGCCCGCAGCTTCGCGCTCCGGGACGCTGGATTGCTAAACACTTCTTCCTCCCGCGGTCTGATGACGTGGCGGGTTAGAATGCGCGCCCGTCCCTCGCGCGCCAACGCTTGAAAGCAGCGCTTGACTTTGCGGTCCTCGAGCGACATGAAGGTGATTATCACCACGCGCCCGTCCGCCGCGACAATCTTCGGAACAATCTCCAGCAACCGGTCCAACTCCTCCTGTTCGCGATTCACCGCGATCCGCAGGGCCATGAAAGTTTGTGTCGCGGGATGCAGCCGGCCCGTTCGCGGCACGGCCCGCTCCACAGCACGGACCAGATCCTGTGTGCTGTGGAGGGGCCGGGCGCGAACGATTGCTCTGGAGATTCTCCGCGACCTCCTTTCTTCGCCGAGGTTGTAGATCAGGTCGGCGAGCGCCTGCTCGGACATGCAGTTGACCAGATCGGACGCCGTCGGCCCCTGGCTGCGGTCCATCCGCATATCCAGCGGCGCGTCCGTGTTGAACGAAAAACCCCTTTCCGCGTCGGTCAGCTGGTAGCGGCTGGCGCCCAAGTCCGCCAGCAATCCGTCCAGCTTTCCGCCTCCCATCGACTCCAAAACCTTGTCCAGTTCCGAGAACAAAGCCTTGCGGAAGTGAATCCGCCCGGCCAGTTCCCTCACGTTCGATCGAGCCATCTCGAGCGATTCCGCGTCCCGGTCGCACGCAATCAACGTCCCGGTTTCCAGCCGCCGGGCGATCTCCGCCGTGTGTCCACCCATGCCGGTGGTGGCGTCCAGGTAGCGGCCGTGAGGTTTTACCGCCAGGTATTCCAAAACCTCCGTTGTCATGACGGGTATATGCATACATGGCCGCTATTTCATACCCTTCTTCCGGAGTTTGGCGAGCTTCTCTTCCAGAGCCTGGCTGGCCCGCTGCATCCTGCTCTGGTATTCAGACTCGCTGTAAACGTCGATCGCTCCCCGCGAGAACTCCAGCCGCACGGGCTGGTTTTCCAACTTCAGCGTTCGGCGGAGTTCCGGGCTGAGCAGGATGCGCCCCTGGCCGTCCATCTCGACGTCCGAGCCCAAATGATTGGCGATAAACAGAACGTCGATGGCTTCGTCGGCGATTTCACTGTCGTTCTCGTACAGGTTCTCGTTGGCGCGCCAGACTGCGATGGGGTAAATTCTAGCTGTGGACATGTCCAGACTGGTGGCAAAGACCTTTTTCTCCGGCAGACTCTCCAGGTACGCCTGGAAATTCGCCGGGAGCTTGAGACGGCCTTTGTCGTCCACACGAGCCGGGTAGGCGCCGCGAGGCGGTTCGTGCTGGACCGGCGATTGATTGCCTTCAACCACTTTCAGACCACTTTTCGACCAGCTTCGGCCACCTCAAAATTCTGGCACACTCATCTAGGCTTGTCAACGGGAAAGATTAGGCGGAAAAAACCTTACGTTTCAGCGGATGCAACAGCGGGTACAAAGCGGCGGAGACGCGTGCTACTACATAAGTAGATATAAGTAAGCCGGCTTTACAGGGGTGTAGTACAACGTGACCGGTGTACCAATCAGCTTGCGAGCCCAGACCGTCGCCCGGATTACGGGTGCGTTCAGAACATTTGGGCGAAGCTATGCGCCACGGAACGCGCTTCCAGGTGAATCAGGCCGGCATTACCGGCGGCAGGCGCGGCCAGCGCCAGGACGGCTTTGGGACCAGCGGCGTAAATGAAGATCTGGGCTTCGCTGCCCGTAACGCTGATTTCGGCCATGGGGCCGGAGTTCAGGTTCTCGCCGAACTTCTTGGCCAGGCTCACGGCGGCAGCGGCCATGGCCGCAAACCGCTGGGGGTCCAGACCATCGGATAGTGCGTGCGCAACCGGCAGACCTTCCGTGGTAGCCAACAGCACGCCGCGCAGTTCGGGGACGGAAAGGCGCAGTTGACTGATTCCTTTTTGGATTTCTTCAACTTTCGACATAGTGTTTTTCCCGACGAACGCTCTCAATCTGATGGATTCGGATTGCTGAGACCACCATCGGCCTGACTCGCGATTTGCTTTAGGGCCCGGGCCTGAGATCTGGCGGAAGTTTGACGGAAAAACACCCCACTGGTACTGCAGGAAACGCCTCATTTGGCCGATAGATATCCAAATCCCAAACAGGAGGCGGCTCTCATGATATCGGAGTCGGGCGTGCCCGCCCGCGAAGGACGCAGTGGAAGCATGGATGCATATGTAGGCCGGCCGGGGCCGGCCCGTCCCATTCCCACGCGGGTCGGATTGCGGAAGCCGGGCGGCGCGGCGCTACCGCCGGACCTGGCGCCGGGACGGGTGGAGTTTCACTGGAAGCTTGTTTGGGACGAAAGCGTAAGAGCCTTGGTCCCGGCCGCGAGCATTGAGCAATCCGCGACGATCAAGAGGCCGCGCGAAACTGGATCGGTAGGAGGACCGCATTCGAAGCTGACCACCCTGGAATGGGCCACTGAGCCGCGTGAGGGACAACGCGACGAGAGTGAAGGTGTGGACACAAGCCTGCTGGAATCGTCAGCGGGTAGCCGCGCATGGTTCAAGTGGGTGGTTCTCGCTGTCCTCCTCGCTGCCGGTTCCCTCGGCGGGTACAAGTACTTCTCGTCCGGCGGCACGGCGGAGCAACGGAGAGTCGGCCAGAGAAGCGGTTCCGGCGCGATCCTGCCGGGTGGCGCTCCGATTCAAATGGCGTCTGGAGGATGGCGCAACACATCAGCCGAGGACGCGGCGGGCGTGAGCGCCAGAAGGCGGTTTTCGCTCTTCCCCAGCCTGACACCCATGACCGATTATGTCGTGGAGTTCCAGGGCCGGGTGATCACCAACAGCCTGGGATGGGTAGTGCGGGCCATGGATTCCAGGAACTACTATGGCATGCGCCTGGAGTTGGTGAAAACCGGTGTGGGGCAAGAGGTTGAGTTGGTCCGTTTTGCGGTGGTGGATGGCGAGCAGGGCGCCGTGAAGAGGATTCCAGTCCCGCTCGTGATCAGGGATAACACGATGAAAGTGCGCCTGGATGTCGTCGGACCCCGCATTACAACGTACGTCGATGGGCGGGCCGTGGATTACTGGAACGATACCCGCCTACAGAAAGGAACGTTCGGGTTCATGAACGACATGGAAGGACGCGCGGAGATCAAGTCCGTGCGCGTTTCCAGCCCGGGAAAGGCGGCCGGCGATTAAGCGGCGACAGGAGCCATCCATGAGAAAACCGGATGAGAAGGCCCAGTTATTCATAAACGAGAGCCTGTTGGAATCGCTGTTGAGGAGCCAACCGGAGACCCCGGTGGAGTCCCCTGCGCCGGCACCGGAGCCGGTCACGGTCGTAAAGAGCGCTGCCGTGCCCGTTGGGGAGTCCGCCCCGCTGCTCGCCGGACCTGAAGCGGCGGAGGAGTCCGTACCGGAGCACGAACACGAACCGGAGGTGCCGGCAGCGGCCGTACCCGTCCAGGTGATCAGCCCTCCCGCGCCTGAGCCGGCCGCCGCCGTCTGCGAAGTCGACTGTAAAGATCCGGAAGAAACGCTGCGCGCGTTCGAAGCCTTGCTCGCCGAAACACCGGAAGATCCGCGAGCCCTGTTCGGCAAGGCCGTGATGCTACAACTGCTGGAGCGGGACGATGAGGCCTTGGACGCTTACGAGCGGCTGCTGGCCAAAGGCCAGGAATCCCGGGCGCTGCTGGCGAATATGATCTCGCTCAGCGCGCGCCGCGGCGAATGGGAGCAGGCCGAGGTCTGCGCGCACCGGCTGCTGGCACTGGATCCGGACTCCACGCAGGCGGTCGAAGCGTTGGCCAGCGCCGCCTTGGCGCGGCGGGACTGGCAAGCCGCCTCCAACTACGGGGCGGAGTTGACGTGCAAGAATCCGGACAGCTTCGAAGCCTGGTTCAATCTGGGCGTGGCCCGGCAGCACCTGAAGCTGCCAGGCGACGCCGCCAAGGCCTTCGAGGAGGCCGTCCGGCTGCGACCGGACTCGGTAGGCGCGCACACCGCCTTGGCTCTGCTCTACGAGGCTGGCAAGGAGCCGGAACGCGCGGCCGCGGAGTTGAACCGCGCGGCCCAACTCGATCCGATGACCCCTGCCGTGCTGTGGCGCGACGCCATCGCGGCCGAGGAGCGTAAAGAAATCCCGCGGGCCGAAGAATGCTACCAGAAGTTGCTCGCCTCCGCGCCCGGCGCGTCCCAGGCGTGGTTGCGCTATGGCTGCCTGCGTTTCGAGCGTGCCGACTTCAAGGGCGCCCGTGAGTGCTTTGAACGCGCCCTGGCGGCCGATCCGGAGTCGGTGGACGCTCGATTGAACTATGGACTGAGCTGCTGGAAGCTCGGCGACTCCGACTCGGCGATCTCCGCGCTGGGCAAGGTCCTGGCTCGCGAGCCGGCCGCTGTCGACGGGCTCCGTGCGCTGGCGGCCATCCACTTGGAACGCCGCGACTACCGGGAGACCCTTGAACTGCAATCGCGGCTGGCCGAGCTCGGGCAACCTATCTGGGCGTTCTCCTACAACCTCGGTCTGCTGCATCAGCACGCCGGCGAGATCGAGGCGGCGGCGCAGTGCTATCAGAAGGCGCTCGAAGATAAGCCGGATTTCACCGATGCTCTCGTCAACCTGGGGCAGGCGCTGAAGGGCCTGGGCCGCGAGGAAGAAGCACGGTTCTGCCTTGAAGAGGCCGCCAAGGCAGCCGGCGCGCACTGACCGGTGCCCGGCGCCGCCCCATCGGGCTCCAAGACTTAGTAACCTAATGGTTTGGCGATTCGCCATTTCAATGGGGAGTGGAGCGCCCAGGGAATGGCGGCCGCGAACGGCCGGCATGCTGGTTGATTTCGAACTGATCGAGCGGGCGCGTGAGGGCGATGATGCGGCCTTCAACCAAATTGTTCAGGCCTATCGCAAGCGCATTCTCGGTACCATCGCCAGGCTCATCTCCCGCTCCGAGGACGTGGAAGATGTTGGGCAGGAAGTGTTTGTCCGCCTGTATTTCTCGCTCGACCAGTTGCGCTCGCCGGAGGTGTTCGAACCATGGCTTTACCGGCTTACGGTGAACGCGGCATACGACTATCTTCGCCGGCAGCGCCGCAGGACGGAGGCCAGGCTGGGCGATCTGAGCGAGAAACAGGTCATGATGGCCGACGCCGCCGAAAGTGGGCGGAGGCATGAGGAAGCCGAGCGACTCGGCAAGATGCGAGACTTGGTGGATGCGTTGTTCGCAAACGTCTCGGAAGAGGATCGCATTTTGTTGACGCTGAAAGAAGTGGAAGGATTGTCGCTGAAAGAGCTTGAAAAGATTTACCGGGTCAACGAGAATGCTTTGAAGGTGAGGTTGTTTCGGGCGAGGCAGCGAGTGTTGAAGGCATACGCGGCCAGTAGACATACGGTAGATCGTGAAGCTACCGGGCAGTAGGTGGGACTATGCGTCATCTTGATAATCACGAGACTCCGGATCGAGCGGAAGCGGAACTGGACAGCCTGTTCGAGGCATACCGCAGCGCGATCCCGGATCCGGAGCCAGGTGCCGACTTTATGCCACGGGTGTGGCGCGGAATCGAGGCCCGGCGTTCGGTCGGTATGTCCCTGCGCCATCTGGCACAGAGCTTCATCACGGCGGCGGCGGCGATCTGCTTGTTCTTGTCCACGCTGCTGTTGCGGCCGGCGGCCCCGCCATCCGTGTTCACCACGGCCAGTTACGTTGAGGTGCTTGCCGGCGATCCTGAACCGGAACGCTTGGCTTACGCCGAGATCTCCCACGAGGATGTGGGCGGCGAGGAACTCCAACGATGAGGCGCTCGAAGCTGATTCTCGCGGCGTACTTGCTGGGGGTGTTCTTGAGCGGCAGTGTGGTGGGTTTTTTCGTGCACCAGCTTTACAGCATCCATTCCGTGAGCGCCAAAGCCGTGCCGTGCGACCCCAACGAGTACCGGCGCAAGTATGTGGAGGAAATGCGCTCGCGGTTGAACCTGCAAGAGGACCAAGTCGAGCAGTTGAACGCCATTCTCGACAGTACGCGGCTGCGCTACCGGGAGTTTCGGGCGCAGCATCGCCCGGAACTCAACGCCATTCAGGAGGAACAGGTCTCTAAGATCCGTTCCATGTTGAGCGAACCGCAACAGGCGGAATACGAGAAAATGCGCGCCGAGCGTGAACAGCACAGCCGCAAGGCCGGTTCGCCGCAGCGCTGGTGAGCGGCCCGGCGGGTTCCCTTACGCGG
Source organism: uncultured Solibacteraceae bacterium (assembly GCA_964384215.1). Classification (GTDB taxonomy): domain Bacteria; phylum Acidobacteriota; class Terriglobia; order Bryobacterales; family Bryobacteraceae; genus JAJFUV01. The sequence continues at coordinate 11,459 of CAYLLB010000045.1, forward strand.
TAGGTTGTCCGGCCGGAGCGTTCGCCTGGCCGCCGACATTGAGCTTGCCCCGCTTGTATTTCTTCTGGAAGCGATCCACGCGGCCCTCGGTGTCAATCAACTTCTGACGGCCCGTGAAAAACGGGTGGCAGTTGGAGCAGATTTCCACGCGGATGTCGCCCTTGTGGGCTGAACGGGTGCGAAACGTGGCACCGCAAGCACAGATAACATTCACTTCTTCGTACGGGGGATGAATCCCTGCCTTCATGGGGTGAAACGATTCCTTTCGTCGAGCGAACGCTACCAGTATAGCACCCGTCACGTACCGAAAGCAGAACCCCCGCCGCGATCGTTCAAATCGCGGCGGGGGCAAGGTAGCCCAGGGAATTATTCCTGAGGCCCAAGGATTCTCGCCAGAAGAGGCCGTTCCACGGGAGCAGCGGCCCGGTCACTGCACGAGGCCTGAACGTTTTGAGCGGTCGACTTAGCTGTCGGCCACCTCCTGGAGGTATTTACTGCCAGAAACCATTATGCTGGACCACCTCCTTTCTCAGTGATGCCTCCATGCTATGCGGAGATTGGTCTGCTGTCAATAGAAAAATCGCGCATGGACTAGAACATATGGTGGCTTCCGCGGCAAATCTACAAGTTATTGTATAGGTGTAGGCACATTGCCAGCCCGTCCAGGTATTTGAACGGCGCTTGTCCGAGGGTGTAGTGCCCGCAAGGCAGGCACAGCACATGGTGGGCGAGCCTGAGGCGCCGGAATCCCTCCACCACCTGGCGCGAGTAAACGGGGAGAAAGGTGGTGTCGTAGCGCGTCCAGACCAGCAGGCAGTTCAAGTCCCGGCCAATCAACCGTTCCAGATATGAAGCTGGGCTGATCACGGCCCAGCACTCACGCAGTTGCTCCTGCGTCAAATGGCCATTCATGCCCTGGCGGACGTGCTGCGTGGAAAGGCCCGTCCACACTACGTCCCCGAAATACATGGAGACATGGTTGAGAACAGCTGCGCGGACGCGCTCATCGTGGGCCGTGGCGATGAAGGCGATGCAGGATCCCAGGCTCGTCCCGAGCACGCCCAGCCGGTCGTATCCACGTGCGGCGAGCCAGTCGAGCCCGCAACGGGTGTCTATCACGGCCTGGCGGCAGGCATGGATCGTTCGCCCGATGTTGCTGGAAACGATGTAGTCGGCCCGCTCGAGTTCCGGAGGCATGCGGCTGTCGTGATAGGGCATGCTCATCCGAAGCGCAGTGATACCGAACTTATTCAATAGCTTACAAAGGCTAATGTGGCCTTGAGCATCCGCGTTCCACTGTGGCAGCACCACCACCGCGCGGCGGCGCTGGTTGGCGGCGGGGAAAAACTCGGCGTGTACCGTGTTGTTGTCGGCGTAGCGGCTGACCAGAGGGCTCGAGAAAGTGAGGTGGCTTCCGTCGAGTTCGTAATCCTCGGGAGTGCGGTAGGAGAAAAAATCGTCCGAATCGGCGATGGAGCCCCTCACATAAGCATCAACCGCAGCCCGGTGGTCGCCGTTCAGGGTTACGCCATCCAGCCATTCGAGTCCCCATTCAAAAGGGCGGACGATCCTGTTCGTGTCACGTGTTGCGAGGTCGTTTTCCCACCGGTTCATCCAGCGGGCATACAAATTGGGCATTGTTCAACGGCAAAGGTACCAGTGTAACAAACCACGGGCAGGCAAAAGAAAAGCCCCGCTCAAAGGCGGGGCGTGGAGAACCTTGCGGGTGAGGCAATCCCCCCCAAAGCATTCAAAACCTCGCTAGACCCGCTCTTCTAATAAGCAATCTACGGGCCAGGCACTAACTCGTTGAAAATAAAGAATTGCCATCGAGACTTTCCGAAATTTAGAAGGATCTGGGGCCCGTTGGCTACATCTTTTAGAAGCGCACACGAAGCGGCGGAAGAACAGAAGCGATACAATACTCAGGTGCTTGAGCGTCCCAAAGGGGCCACCAGTCCCCAATTAACAACGGAGGGAGTGGCCCACGCCGCAGTTGCCCGCAGGGCGATCGCCGGCTTCTTCCTGTCAGGCATCCTGTACGCGTTTCTCGGCGCTATGCTCCCGGTCTGGCGCCACCACCTGTCGGGAGACTACATACAGGTGGGAAACTACTTCCTCGCCGTCACTGTAGGCATCTTCCTTGGGAGTGTCGTCGCACCCCGCCTCGTGGCCGGGAAAGGGATTACCTTTACCTTAACGTTATCGTGCGCGGTCGCCTGTGGCGCTGTCCTGGGCTTGGCGTTCGCCTCGCCACCCCAGCCTGCGTGGATTAGGGTCCTGGTGCTGTGGCCGCTCGGCGTCGGGATCGGGATGGTGAACGTGGCGCTTTTCCATGCTGTCTCGTCGGCCTACCGCCTCAACCCCGCCGCCACGGCGAATTTGGCCGGGGTCACCTTCGGCCTGGGATGCTTCATGGTAACGCTCCTGGTGGCCGGTTCGTTTTACGCCTACACTGTTCCCAGTATTCTGATTTTCATCGCCCTCGTGCCGGGCTTCTTCGCGATCTCATACGCCCGGTCCTCAATGAGGAGCGAAAAGGCGCCGGCCCAGCAACCATCCTGGCGTGAGGCGCTACCGGACTTTCGCAGTATGGGTGCTATCCTGTTCACGCTGTTGCTGTTTTTCCAGTTTGGAAACGAGGGTGCGCTGGCCGGCTGGCTGGCACTCTTCCTCACGGTGCGGCTCGGGATCAGTCCGGAGTCGGCGCTGTTTACGTTGGCGATCTACTGGCTGGCTCTGCTGGTAGGGCGGGTGGCGACGCAGGCCGTGCTGCCTCATATGAACCACGGTAAGCTCTTGTTCGGCAGCGTGATGGGGGCAGTATTCGGGTGCACGATCCTGAGCGCCACCAATAATATGTTTGGCGCGGTGACGGGCGTCTTGATGGCGGGATTAAGCTTCAGCGCCATTCTGCCGCTGGTCGTCGAAAGCATCTGGGTCAAGTTCCCGTATTTCCATCCTGCATTCTTCAGCGGTGTATTTTCGATCGGCTTGGCGGGCGGGCTCCTGGCCCCCGCTACCTTGGGTTACGCCGCGCAGTCCATGGGTATCCGTGTGGTGACGGGTCTGCCGCTGATTGGCTCCTGGCTGGTAGCGCTCTTGACGCTGCTCATTTGGCTGGTCTCGCGCTTGACCAGTCCGCGACGCGCCAAACCTCGAACCTAATCTCATGACATCACGATGCTGGCTTCTTCTGCTGCCAATCGCACTCTGGGCCGCGAGCCTGGAAGATCGGATCAACTTCATTCTGTCCGGGAGCGGCGCCGCCCGGCGCGCGCAATGGGGCATTCATATCGTGGATGCCCGCACAGGCGAAACGCTTTGCGCGCGCGCGAGCGACCACTACTTTGTGCCCGCATCGAACACCAAGCTCTTTTCGACCGCGCTGGCCCTCAGCCGCCTGGGGCCGGACCACCGTTTTCGGACAAGGATCCTGGCACCCCATTCACCGGATGCATCCGGCCGGGTGCGCGGCAATCTGATCCTTCTTGGCGGCGGCGATCCGACACTCTCGGCGCGGGCGGTTCCTTACAGGAAGGGTCCCATCCAGGGAGACCCGCTGGCGGCCATTGAAGAACTGGCGCGGCGCTGCTTCGAACACGGGCTGCGCGTGGTAGAGGGCGACATCACCGGCGACGATACCGCCTACGCCTGGGAACCGGCCCCGGATGGCTGGTCCCAGGACGACGCAACCTGGGAGTACGGCGCCCCGGTGAGCGCGCTCACCTTGAACGACAACGCGTTTTCGCTCATTCTGCGGCCCGGGGCGCGAGCAGGCGACCCGGCTCGCGTGCGTCTCAATCCTGGAATCGAGTACTACTACATAGACAACCGTGTCCGCACGGAAGCCGGGGTCGAACCGCGAGTGGAAATCGAACGCCGTCCGGGCTCCAAGGAACTGCGATTGACCGGCGCCGTGACTCCCGGCTGGAAGGGAGAAACCGAGATCCTCGCTGTGGATGATCCGGCGTTGTACGCCGCTGCCGCGTTCCGCCAGGCGCTGGCGCGCATGGGCGTGCGCATCATGGGACAGGCTGCGGCGCGGCATCGATTCGCCGGCGATGACGAAGAACGGAACTACGACGGCTATGTGGAACTGGCGAGCCGCACCTCCCAGCCGCTGGTGGAGATCCTGCGCATCATCAACAAGGTCAGCCAGAACCTGCACGCGGAACTGGTGCTGCGCGAGGTGGGACGCGCGCGCCATGGCGACGGAGTGGGACGGGAAGCCGGCCTGAAGGAACTGGAAGCGTTTCTCAGCGAAGCTGGCATCGACAGGAACGAGTATCGCTTCGAAGACGGTTCGGGTCTTTCGCGGCTTACGCTGGTGACGCCCGAAACGGTGGTAAAGCTGCTGCTGCACATGTATCGTGGCCCGCACCGCGACGCGTGGATATCCCTGATGCCCGTGGGGGGCGAAGACGGGACACTGGCCGCGCGGTTCTCAGGGAATCCCACTGGCCGCCGCGTACACGCCAAAACGGGCTCGCTGAGCCACGTGAGCGGGCTCTCGGGTTACTTGGATGCGCCTTCGGGCGCTCGCGTCTTCAGCATCCTGGTGAATAATTACCGGGGGACCGCCGACGAGATACGCGCCACGATTGATAAAATCTGTATAGAAGCGCTCCAATAGGGAGATCATCCGCATGCCGATTTACGAGTACGTTTGTGAAGACTGCGGCACGAAGTTCGAAAAACTCGTGCTCCGCGCATCCGACAAAGATGGGCTGACTTGTCCGAAATGCGGCAAGAGCCGGCTGGCGCCCCAACTCTCCACTTTCGCGGCTCATGCGGGCGGCGACAGCGCGCCGGCCGCCATGCCGCAGTGCCCATCGGCCGGATGCTGCCCTCACAGCGGCATGTGCGGCGCGAACTAGCCTGGGCTTTATGCTGCCACGCGAACGCGTTCTGCGCGCGCTCGAATTCCGGGCGCCGGACGTCGTACCGGTGGAGTATCACGCCTCGCCGGCGGGATCCTACGAACACGGCGAGAAGCTGCACGAATTGTGGTCGCGCTATCCCGAGGACTTTGGGGATTCGCGACGATTCCCGCGCGCAGCGCCCGAGGCGCGGTGGATCGACGCAGCGGGCCGTTACGAAGAAGTGCGGCGCGACGAATGGGGCGTAGTGTGGAAATACTTGATCTATGGCGTGGCGGGCCATCCCCTCGAACGGCCGCTCGACGATTGGGCGAATCTTGACGGCTATACGCTCCCCGCGCCCCCCGCGCGCGCCGGTGAAGCTTTCCAGCGCGAGCAGGCCCGCGCAGCCGCGCATCAGCGGCAGTGGTTCTTGAAGAGCGGTTGGGTGAGCATCTTCGAAGTTCTGTGCGCCGTGCGCCGGTTCGAGGACGTGCTGATGGAAATCGGGACCTGCGAACCCGAAATCAACCGCCTGGCCGACAAGATTGCCGAATACCACGAAGGGCGTATCGCCTACCTGCTCGACCGCGGCGTGGACGCGGTGCAATTCGGGGACGATTTCGGCACACAGTGGGCGCTGATGATGTCGCCGGGCACCTGGCGGCGGTTCTTCCGGCCGCGCTTCGAGCGCCTGATGGCGCCGGTGCTGAAATCGGGCAAGAAAGTCTTCTTTCATCTCTGCGGCCGGAACGCGGGTATCCTGGACGACCTGGCGGAGTTGGGTGTACACGCCATCTGGCCTCAACTGAACGCCTATCCGCCGGGATGGATGGCCAAGTGGAGCCGGAGCGCCAAGGTCGCGGTGGCCGTGCATCCGGACCGCGGCGACCTGATGGCGCGAGCGACGCCGGACGAAGTGCGGGAGGCAGTGCGGCGGCTGGCGGACGAATTCCGCATGGCCGAAGGCGGCGGCTGGTTCTATGTCGAGATCGACAGCGGCTTCCCATGGGAAAACGTGAAGGCGCTCATCGAGGAGGTGGGGCGGCTGCGGGGCATGAGCGGAGTGCGCATGTAGCGGGATCCGCGCCGGCAGGACTTGACTTTCCCTTTTTGTTCGCCAAGAATGGCTTATGAGGTATCAAAGCATGGCTCTTACGAGGCGGCAGAAGCAGGTCTTGGATTTCATTGCGGATTTCATTGACCGGCAAGGTTATAGTCCGAGCTATGAGGAAATCGCGGAAGGCCTCGATCTGGCGAGCCTGGCGACTGTGCACAAGCACATCTCCACGCTTGAAGGTAAACACTACCTGAAGCGGGGATACAATCAGAGCCGTTCGGTGGAGATGGCGCCACGCTATTACGAGGAGCTCCACAAAGAGGCGGGCGGAGCCGCGCCCGCCGAGTGCGTGCCGCTTGCCGGACGCATCGCCGCCGGCTCGCCCGTTGAGGCGGTGGAGGGCAAGGACACGCTGGCATTTGCGGATTTTGTAGGGCAGGAAGGCACGTTCGCGCTCCAGGTCCGAGGCGATTCCATGATCGAGGATCATATCTGCGACGGCGACTACGTGCTGGTGGAGCGTACCAGTGCGGCCCGCGACGGCGACATCGTAGTGGCTTTAGTGGGCGAAAGCGAGACGACGCTGAAACGATTTTACCGGGAATCCGAGGACACAATCCGTCTTCAGCCGGCCAATTCAGAAATGTCCCCGATCCTGGTTCCTGCCTCCCAAGTAGCCATCCAGGGCCGGTTGGTGGCGGTGATGCGCAAGTATGCCTGACGTTACAGCGCGCCGGAATTCCGGCTATGTGCCGGAGAACCGGCTGCGCAACTCGTTCTCGGCGCGGAACCAGTCCTCATCGGGCGAACCGCCCTGGCCACCGCGCTCTTCCCAAAAGGCATATGCCAAGCGGGCGATGTCTTCACGCGTGACCAGTTCGGAATCACGTACATGACCTTGGTCTTCTGACGCAGTTGTCTTGATTCGAATGGACGATTTCCGCGGGCGGGCCGAACTCTTGGCGCGTTTGGTCCGTACCTCCAGAGCTGGCTGAGCCGTGGCAGCCGAGCCGGTGGCGTTGGCAGTCGTCGAAGATAGTGGTTTGGCTCCTGACTTCCTTGCCATGGAAAAAACGTTCCTCCTCTGAGAAGGGATGCGATTGCTCACCTTATTTTATCAGAGAATCTAAGCCGCTTTATGACTCGTACGTTAATTCCATATTAATGTTATTTATAGACCCCAATAGCAGAGGGCGTTCCTACACAGAGCGGATCAAGAGAAACCGGGCGGCCGGACGGCTCAAGACGCCGACAGCGCCGGTTCGGGCTTCACGCCGGGGCGCTTGTACTTGCACTTGTCGTTCGGGCACTGAACGACGGGACCGCTCTTGAGCCATTTCTCGACCAGGTATGGGTGGCCGCAGTTGGGACAAGCTTCGGCAAGCGGCTTCGCCCATGCGACGAAGTCGCACTTGGGATAGCGGTCGCATCCATAGAAGGTTTTGCCTCGCTTGGAACGGCGCTCGACGATCTCGCCTTCGGCGCATTTTGGGCAATGGACGCCGATGGTTTTCTGTTTGACGAACTTACATTTGGGGTAGTTGCTGCAGGCGGTGAATTCGCCGTAACGTCCGCTCTTGAGCACCAGATTGTTGCCGCAACGGGGGCATTTTTCATCCAGCGGGACGTCGGGTTTGCGGACCTCTTTGGAATCCAGGCGGCGGGTGGTCTTGCAGTCCGGATAACCCGAACAGGCCATGAACTGGCCGAAGCGGCCTTTCTTGAGGACCATGGGGCGGCCGCAATTAGGACAGTATTCTTCGTTTTCCTGCTCGGAAAGATCCACCTTATCGACGTCGGGAAGGTCGACGCTCAACTCCCGGGTGTTGGTGCAGTCGGGATAGCCTGTGCAGGCGATGAAACTGCCGTGGCGTCCCCATTTGATGACCATGGGCTTGCCGCACTTGTCGCACACCAGGTCGGTGGGCTTTTCCATGCGCTTGATGTCGGTCATCTCGGTTTCGGCGCGTTCGAGATCGGCGCGGAACTTCTCATAGAACTCGTTGAGCGCCAAGCGCCAGTCGATCTTGCCATCCTCGATCTCGTCGAGGGCTTCTTCCATGTTGGCGGTGTACTGGACTTCGAAGATGTCGTCGAAGCTCTGGACGAGCAGATCGGTGACGACCATACCCAATTCGGTGGGCACGAAGCGGCCGCCTTCCTTCTTGACGTACTCTCGTTCCTGGATGGTGGAGAGAATGGAGGCGTAGGTGGAGGGTCGGCCGACGCCGTCGGATTCGAGTTCCTTGACCAGGCTGGCTTCGGTGAAACGAGGCGGCGGCTCGGTGAAGTGCTGCTCGGGCGAGAGCGAGCGGAACTTCAGAACTTCGCCTTCGGTTACGACCGGAAGCTTGTGCTTGAGTTCCTCGTCCTCTTCGTCGCGCTGGTCCTTGCTCTCCTCGTAGACCTTAATGAAGCCGTCGAACTTGGGCACAGTGCCTGTGGCACGGAACAGGTACTCGAACTGGTCGGCTCCTTTGGCGGTGATCTCGATGGTAGTCTGATCGAAGACGGCGGGATTCATCTGGGAGGCGACGAAACGCATCCAGATGAGGCGGTAGAGTTTGAATTCATCCTCGCCGAGGTATTTCTGCACCTCCTCGGGCGTGCGTAGCACCGAGGTAGGGCGGATGGCTTCGTGGGCGTCCTGCGCTTCTTTCCTGCTGCGATAAAAATTCGGCGTGTCGGGCAGGTATTCCTTGCCGAAGCGGCTGGTGATGAGCGAGCGGACCTCCTCGAGGGCTTCGGCCGATATGCGCGTGGAATCCGTGCGCATATATGTGATCAGACCGGTGAGGCCTTCCTTGCCCAGTTCGATGCCTTCATACAGGCGCTGGGCGAGCATCATGGTGCGCTTTACGCTGAAGCGGAGCTTGCGGGCGGACTCCTGCTGGAGAGTGGAGGTAATGAACGGCGGAGCTGAATTGCGGCGTTTTTCGCGCGTCGCAACCGAGCGCACAAGGTAGGAAGCGCTGGTGAGCTGCGCGACGATGTTCGCGGCCGCCGCTTCGTCCGGGATCTCAATGGTTTCCTCATTGCGCTTCGCCAGCCGCGCGGTGAGGACGGGAGGCTTCTTGGCGCCCAGATGGGCGTCGATGGTCCAGTATTCCCTCTTCTCGAAAGCGCGGATCTCGCGCTCGCGGTCCACGATGAGCCGCAGTGCCACGGTTTGCACACGGCCTGCCGAGAGACCTCGCCGGACCTTGTCCCAGAGCAAGGGCGAGATTTGGTAGCCCACCAAGCGGTCGAGCACGCGGCGAGCCTGCTGCGCGTCGACGCGGTGCAGGTCGACTGCGCCCGGCTGCTGGAAGGCCTTGCGGATGGCGTTGGCGGTAATCTCGTTGAACGTCACGCGGAAGATCTTGGCGCCGTTGCGTTTGCCGGCCAACTCTTCCTGCAGGTGGTAGCAGATAGCCTCGCCCTCGCGGTCCGGGTCGGCCGCCAGGTACACGGTTTCGGCCTTGCCGGCTTCCTTGCGAAGCTCCTGAATGAGTTTTTTCTTGCCTTCGATGATGACGTAGGTGGGCTCGAAGCCATTCTCGGTATCGACGGCGAGATCGTTCTTAGGCAGGTCTTTCACGTGGCCCAGCGAGGCCTTGACCACGAAGTCCTTGCCGAGGTACTTGCTGATAGTTTTCGCCTTCGCCGGCGACTCGACGATGACGAGAGATTTTCCCATATATGTTCTTGATGATGCGGATGAAACTTTCTTAAGGGGAAGCGTCCGGATGGAACTGCTTCTCACCACACTTTAACAAAGTTCTTGCCTGGAAGTTGCTTCACCACTCCCAGCATCTCAAGTTCGAACAGGACGGAGATCAATTCGGAGGGGGAACATCCCTCGAGTTTTTCGAGTATGGCGTCCAGGTGCAGCGCTTGATCCACGCGCAGCAGGCCGAGCACGGCGCGGGCGGTAGCGCTGGCCGGACCGAGCGGCAAATCGTCTTGGACGGGCGCTCCATCGGCCCCGGCGCCGAGACGGGCGCGCCCTTTTTCGGCCAGCCGCCGGCGGAGTTCGGGAGCAAGTTCAACGATCACGTCGTTGTAGTCCTGAACGAGTTTTGCGCCCTGTTTGATGAGGAGGTTCGGTCCCCAGCTCATCTTCGAGGTGACATTGCCGGGCACGGCAAACACTTCACGGCCGTGGTCGAGCGCCAAGCGCGCGGTAATGGAGGAACCGCTGTATTGGGCGCCTTCCACTACCACTACGCCCAGACTCATCCCGCTGATGATGCGGTTGCGGATGGGAAAGTTCTGCGGATAGGCGGGCGCTCCCATGGGGAACTCGCTCACCAGCAGGCCCTGTTCGGCGAGTTGAGCGGCGAGCTTGCGGTTCTCGCTGGGGTAAACCATGTCGACGCCGCATCCGAAGACGGCCACGGTATCTCCGCCGGCATCCAGCGCGCCCCGGTGCGCGGCGGTGTCGATGCCTCGTGCCATACCGCTGGCCACGACCAGGCCCGAGCGCGCCAGATCTCCGGCGATGCGTTCAGCCACAGCAGTGCCGTAAGGCGTTGGCCGGCGCGTGCCGACCACCCCGATCATGAGCTCGGAAAGCAGTTCGACGCGTCCCCGGGCGAACAATACGATGGGCGGGTCGAAAATCTCGGCCAGGCGCGGCGGGTAGCGTTCATCGAAACGCGTGATGAGAACCGCTCCCGCATCGCGCATACTCTGCTGCATAACGGAGGCATCTTCAAACGAACAGCCGCTCGCAAGGCTCTGCGCCACGCTCCCTGCCAGGCCCGCCGCCTCCAACTCCGAGCGCGAGCCGCGGAAGATGGCCTGCGGCGTGTGATAGGTTTCGAGCAGTTGACCCGCTTTCCGAGCGCCGAGACCGGGGATCAGGCGCAGGGCCAGCCAGTACAGTTCATCCTCTTTGGTCAGTTGCGGCATGGGAGGTTCAAAGTAAGAGGTGCGCACTCGGGCGCCGGATTCTCAGCCAGGATGCGCTAATCTGAAAGAACCATCAGGAGGATGCATGGAACAACAATCGACTTACGACGACGTAAACCTGATTCTGCGGTTGTATGAGCTACGGCGCGAGGCCAAGCTGCGCCATGCACGGGAATGGATGGCCAAGAACTTCAAGGCTTCGACCATGGAGCAGTTCCTGGAGCTGTGCCCGCTGGGATCCGACAATAACGCCTATTTCCGCATGGTCGTGAGTTACTGGGAAATGGTGGCCAGCTTCATCACGGGAGGTGTGCTCAATCAGGAACTGTTCTTCCAAAGCGGCGGCGAGCTGTTGTTCACCTATGAAAAAGTGCGAGACCTCCTGCCCCATGCGCGGCAGGCCTTCCAGAGCCCCTTCTACCTGAAGAACCTGGAGATTGTGGCGGAGAGCTTCGCAAAATGGATGGACCGGCGCGCTCCAGGCAGCTACGCCGCGTTCCAGGCCAGAGTGCGTGGGAACTAACGGGCATGCGCCAGGACTCCGCATTCTTCAATGACCGGGAACCCGTGCTGGTTTACATCGCCAAGCGTCTGAAGGAGGCGCTCAGGCTGGAAGACGCCTTCACGAATGCGGGCATCGACTACGCAGTGGAGGCGGACGAATATACCGGCGGCATCATCTTCCGCAGCCAGCGGACGGGTGCGTTCTTTTATGTGGCCAAGGAGAGCGCGGAAGCGGCGTGTAGCGTCATGCGCGAGAACGGGTACAAGACACTCGCGTAAGGCGCGTCACAGATGCCGGCTGCTGGTCAGTTGGCCGGCTTCGGGTTCACTACCGGGAACGAAATAATGTTGCTCACATAGACGTCCTGCGCAATGGTGAGCTGCGTCTTCGGATTCGTGGGGATGTCCGAGTTCAACTCGAGATGGACTTCGTAGATGCCGACGGTGCCGGGCTTCAGCCCAGCATACAGCACGTTGGCAGTCTTGCCTCCGGACAGGGATGACACGAATTCAATTGGTTCGTTGTAAACAGGACCCGTGTATTGGGAACCGGTAATCAACGTCGAATTAATCTCCTCGGGCTTGACCAAGCCTAGTCCTGTCGCGTAGACGATAATGGTTTCGCCCGGCAGGGCTGGATTCTCCGCCGTCACACGGCTATAGGCCGTGCTGGCGCAACACAACTCTGAGGTAGTGGCGGTGAGAATGACACTGCCGCTTTCGGCGCCGCTCGCCGAATACTTGATGCCGTTGCCTTCCGGGCCGGGCACGCGGGCGCGGAGGCGGATGCGCGTGAACACGCCGGCCTTGTAAGCGACCACCCGGGGATCAAAACTGAGCAGGCGGATGTACGCATCGCGGATCTTCTCCAGCGTGTCGCCGGCCTGCGCCACATAAGAATACGTGCGATCTTCGATCGTGATGGAGCCGGATTCGCCCGGCGTAACCGAGCCATCGACCGAAACCGTGCCCGTAGCGTAACTGCTGCCGTGCAGCACGACTCCGGGGCGCGGATCCTCGCCTTCATCGGCGAAGATGCCGGGATTCTGGGCGATGATGGGCACTCCGGTCGGTGTGGTCACGGTGACGCGGCCATCCTTGCGCTCAGTACGGACGTAAACGCTTACGCTGGTAGTCTCGTAATTCGTTTCCCAGGGAATCTGCGCATTGATCTGGCCCGGGGAAACGTAAAGCAGCGGCGCTTCCATGCCATCCACGTAAACACGAACGCCCCCAAGGGTGAAAGGCAGAGAAGTGGCCCCATAAGGCACGGCGGCAGTCTCATCGCTCATGTCATCGCCCAGAATCGAGACGATGGTTCCCGGAGCGATCCTGGCGGCGTCCATACCGCCCGCGAGCTTGGAATTGTTGGCCGTGACCTGGATAGTGGCGCTGCTGTTGGTCTTGGTTGCCACTTCGACATTGTTGCCCGGTTCACCAGGCTCGCGCGCGGTCAGAACGACTTGCAGCAGAACTTTGTTGGGAGTGGCGAAGACCAGCGGATTGCCGTCGCCGGCGTTGATCAAAGCCACCAGTTTGTCGACGATTGTCTCCAGATCGTCGTCTTCCTTGACCTTGTATTCGTACTTGTTCTCTATGCTGTCGCTCTCGCGCGAAATCGTGATCGTGATTTTGTCGTCCTTGGTGATGGTGCCGGCAAGAGTGATGGTACCGACCGCATGCACCTCACGGCTGGCCGAATTGCGGACCGCGCTGTAAGGCAACATGACATCGCCCACGGAGAACACCATGACGCGGCGGTTGAACGTGTCGGTCACGTAAAGGTTCGTGCTGCCGTCCCAAGCCAGCGACATGGGTGTGCGGATGACGTCAGTGGCGGCGCGAAACAATTCATTCGCGCTATCGGAAACCTGGTCGCCCTCGGGATCAAACTGGCCGAGGATGACATCGGGCGTTGGCGCGTTGGTGGTCGGGACGCTGTTGAAGATCAGAACGCGGTCGTTGCCGCCGTCGGCCACAAACAGGCGCTTGCCGTCGCTGAGCGCGTAACGCGGGAAGTCCAGGGTGCGTGCGCAGCGAGCCGGGTAGGTAGGATCGCCGGTCTCCTCATCGGTGCCGTTGGATTCACACAACTTCGACGAATTGTTGGCCACCGCCGTGGTGAAGTCCGGCTGGCCGATGACCACGTCGGCGGCGGCCCCGTTGCTGGTCGGAATGCTATTCCAAATCAGCACGCGGTTATGCCCCAGGTCCGCAACATACAACCTGGTACCGTCGCTGGTGACCGAAACGGGATTCAGCAGGGTGCTCGCCGATGGCGCGACGGGTTGCCTGGTGAGATCCTGCTCGATGGCGGTGGTGAAGTTGGGCTGGCCGACGACGACGTCGGCGGCGGCCCCGTTGCTGGTCGGAATCTTGTTCCAGATGAGCACCCGGTGCGCCTGCGTATCAGCCACGAACAGCTTACCGTCCTGGATCCAAACGCCCTGCGGCCCGCGCAGGCTCTTATTCGTAGGCACTTTGCTGATGCCGTTGGTAATGAAATTGTCCTGGCCCACGACCACGTCGGCGGGCTGTCCGTTGGATGTGGGGATGGAATTCCAGATGAGGATGCGGTTGTTGTCGGTATCGGCGACGGCGACAATCTTGCCGTCGCTGGCGACGGCCGTGGGAAGCCGGAAGCGGTTATTCTTCAAGTCCAGATCGACGCTCTGGAAATCATCCTGGCCCAACACGACGTTGGCCGTGCCCTTACAAACGTTGCAGCGCTCACCCTGGGTAAGCAGGTCGGTAGGGGCAGGCAACTGCTGCGACATGTTCTTGAAGACAAGCACGCGGTGGTTCAGCGGCGTGGCGCCAACGCGGTTGGCATCGGTCACGAACAGGGTGTCGTTGGCAAATGCCAAACCGCCGACAGCGCCGAGCAGTTTGTCGCTCGCGCCGTCGTCCTGAGCCACAAAGGTGGGCTGCCCAATAACGAGACGGGCGGCTTGTCCGGTATAGAAATCGCCGGCCGAGGCGGCAACGGCCGCAAGAAGAAGAACTACGAAAGGCCTCATGTCTAGATTCGGTTAGGAATTACGATCCTTTAGTATAGCAAGCTCCCAAACGCGCGATGGTAAAATGAAAAGTCCGTTGGACGCCCACTTGATGTACGTTCCAGCATTCACTTCAAAGGACATCTCGTTGCCGCAACCGAACTCCTTTCTGCGCCGCGCCGGCCAATGGCTGATGGATTCAGGGATCCAGACGCCAAGCGGCGGGGTCGCACGCTATTATCGTTCGGACGTTGAAACCAACCGCCGGGTTTCCACTGAGATAACCGGCTATGCATTGAGCGCGTTCACCTTTCTGCATACACTCACCGGAGACGCCCGCTACCTGGAGGCTGCCGGACGGGCGGCGCGGTTCCTGGCTTTTACGGCCTGGAGCCGGGAGTTGGATATCTTCCCGTTCGAGCCAGCTGAGAACGGGGACAGGGCGCCTGCGCCGGCCTATTTCTTCGACAGCGGGATCGTCGCGCGGGGCCTGCTGGCGGCGTGGCGCGCGACCAAGGCTCCCGAATGGCTGGCCGCCGCCGGGCGCACGGCCGATTCGATGGCGCGAGATTTCGGAGAACTGGGCAGCCCGCATCCGGTCCTGCTTTTGCCGGACAAGTCGCCCGCACCGGCGGAGGGGACCTGGTCACGGAAGCCAGGCTGTTACCAGCTGAAATCCGCGTTGGCCTGGTATGACGTTTACGAGGCGACCGGCAAAGAGTGCTACCGACAGCATTACGAAGAGGCGCTGGCATACGCCCTGGAGACGCACCGGAGCTTCCTGCCGGGGGAGGCAGACCGGAACAGGGTTATGGATCGTCTGCACGCCTACTGCTATTTCCTGGAGGGCCTTCTGCCGTGCCTGGACCGCGCGGAATGCGCCGAAGCCGCCCGCTGGGGCATAGGCGAGGTGGGGCAACTGCTGCGCGAAATCGCGCCCGGTTTCGAGCGTTCCGATGTTTACGCGCAACTGTTGCGGGCGCGTTTGTTCGCGGATGCTCTGGGTGTGGTTCCACTGGACCGGGAAGCGGCCGAACAAGAGGCCCGGCGCGCCGCATCCTACCAGATCCGAAGCGAAGATCCCCGCATGGACGGCGGGTTCCTTTTCGGACGGCGGAATGGAGAACCGGTCCCGCACGTCAACCCTGTTTCGACGGCGTTCTGCCTCCAGGCGCTGGTAATGTGGCATCAATACCTGGACGGAACATTCAAGCCCCAGCGCCGGGAACTGATTTAGTCAGGCCGTTCGCAGCTGCCACCGCGCGGCCAGAGACTTCACGATATCTTGCGCGCCAAAGCTGCGTAATCCATTTCGCCGAAGAAGGTATCGCGGAACGCGGCCGGCAGTTCCTTCAAGGCCTCGAACGATTCCACTGCGGGCGCGAGCTTGCGGACCTCCAGGCGGCCGAAGCCTGCCTCGATCATGTAGAAGCTGAGCAGCGCGGGCGGAATGGGCCGCGTGTGCGTCGGATCCAGATGAAAGTGCGTGGCGAAAATGGCCAGGCACTCCGGATTGGGCGTCTCGATGGCCAGCACGCCGCCGCGGCGCAGCTTGGCCGCAGCCAGGCGAATGAACTCGGGTAGACGCTCCGGCGGAAGGTGTTCGATCACCTGCGCCGAGAAGATGCCGTCGAGGGAAGCGTCGGCAAGGGCGTCGAGATAAACAAACAGGTCGGCGACTTCGGCATCGAGAGACTTAGCGCGGCAAAGAGCGACGGCTTCTTCGCACAGATCGATGCCGCGCGCGGCAATACCGGCTTCCTTCATTACTTCCAGGAACTCTCCTCGGCCGCAGCCGATGTCGAGCACTTCACGGCAGTCCTTGAAATCGGAAACGTAATAGCGCTGGCGCTCGCGTATGGACTGTTCGGGGCCGCGGAACTTGTCGGCGAATTGCAGCCAGTCGAGCGCAGGCGGAGGCGCGACCGGGGCGGGCATGGGAGCCGCAGCCGGCACGGCGGCTCGCTGGCGCACGATGCGCAGTTCGTTGTGGATGATGTTTTCGTACTCGCGGCGGACCTTTTCGAGATCGGCCCAGAGTTTCTTTTGAATCTCGTCCGCGGAGCGGTTTAGGGCGCTCTCGAAATAGGCGTGCTGTGTTTTGGCCAGTTCACGCAGGTTGTTCTCCATCATCGTGACGCGATGCTGGAAGCCGGTCTGCAGGTCGGCCGCACTGCGCAGGAACTGCACTTCATTGATGGAGAGTTTGCGCTCCCATTCGACGCGCCATTCGGCCCAGTGCTTGCGAATGTCCTTGAGTTCGCGCGCCTCTTCATGGAGCGCGGAAGCCTGGCCGGCCAGGTCGTTGACGGCCTTTCGGCTTTCGGCAAGCTCCGCGGCGGTGGCCGCGCGGCCGGAGTCGATACGCCTGGCGCATTCGGCGGCCAGCGCCGAGAGGGTGCGGTTGTTCTCGTCCAGGGCGGCCAGAAGCGCTTCGACGCAGGCCATCACCCCGCGGTTGAATTCCACCTGGTCGCGCACATGCCAATCGAGGGCGCGGGCGACGAGACGCTTAGCACACTGCACGAGCGAGTTGACCAGCCCGGGAGGCCGGGGATTCACGTTGCCGATGGCAGCCACTTTCGCCAGCGCGGCATCGCGCGCGTGCACCACCTCCATGAGGTCGGGCAACGCGATATCGAAAGGTCCGGCGGCGGAACCGGGATGGCGGGCGCGGACGCGCTCCTGGATGGCGTGGATGACTGCGGTCAGTTCCTCGGCTTCGCGGTCAGGGGCGGGATCAGCGGTGGCCACGTTTCTTGCTCCAACTCGCGGTGATGCGCGTGAACACGCCTCCGCGCGGCGCAAACTCGCCTGTAACGGTAGCCGAGACGGGCTTGGCCGCGGCCACGATGTCGCGCAGGAACCGGTTTACCGCATTCTCCTGGAAGATGCCCAGGTTGCGGTATGAGATCATGTACATCTTGAGCGACTTCAGCTCCAGGCACCACCGATCCGGCACGTAAGAGATCCGGATGGTGCCGTGATCGGGGAGGCCGGTCTTAGGGCAGACCGAGGTAAATTCGGGCATTTCTATCTCGATCTCGTATCCTGGATACTGATTCTCCCAAACGTCGATCGACGGCAGATCTGCATCGACGCCGGCGCGCGCGTGCTGTTCGGTGTAAGCTCTTTTCCCGTTCATTCTTCAACCAGTGTTTTCGCCAGCAAATCGAGAAACAAACCCACGTCGGTGACCACGCCCACGGCTTGTCCTGTGCCGCGGTCGCTCACCTTGGTGGCCACCGCCGGATTGATGTCCACGCAAACGATTCTCACCCAACTCGGCAGCATGTTGCCGACGGCGATGGAGTGTAGCATGGAACCCAGGCACAATACCAGGCCGGCATCCTTGAGCTGTGCGGCGTAGAGCGCCTGGGCCCGGCACATGTCGGTGACGGTTTCGGGCAGAGGACCGTCGTCGCGGAGGCTTCCGGCGAGGACAAACGGCACCTTGTTGCGAACGCACTCATAGATGATGCCGCTCGAAAGTCGACCCGAGGCAACAGCCTGGGCCACGCCGCCTGCATGATAGATCGCGTTGATGGCGCGCATGTGGTTGCGGTGGCCGTGTTCCTGTTGCCGGCCATCGGCCAGACGGACCCCAAGCGAGGTGCCGAACATGGAAGCCTCGATGTCATGCACGCCGAGCGCGTTTCCGCTCAGCACGGCATTGACGAAGTTCTTGCGGATCAACGTGGCCAGCGCCGCGGCGCCGCCCGTATGCACCACTACGGGTCCGGCCACCACGATCACCCGCTTCCCGGCGGCGCGCGCCTCCCGGACCAAGGCGGCGGTCTGCCGCACGGCGGTATCCACCTGGCGCTCGCTGGAAATGCCGCTGCTCATGAAGGAGAAAGCGTGCGAAAGCCGGTCGCGTTCCTTGGCTTCGGGAACGACGCGGATCCCGCGCATGTTCACAACAACCTTGTCGCCAGCTCGAATGTCGCGCAGCAACCGGCAGTACGCATGGCCGTCGGTGACCACAACGAGCGCGTCCATGCGCTGGTTTTCGACGGGGATCCAGCGGCCGTTGTGGCGTATCTCCGTGCGATGGTTGGTGGTGGAGTAAAAATTCTCCGGGGCGCAGCGGTCGCGTTCGACCACGCAAAGTTCGGCATCGCTGGAATCCACCGGAACGCAGCCCAAACCAAGCAAGTGCGAGAGCATCTCTTGCATCTTGGGCGCCGAGGGAGCCTCCACTTTGAGGCGCAGGTGGGAAGGGTCTTCATTGGTGCGGCCGATTTTGAAGCGCTCAACTTCAAAGCGGCCGTTCGAGGCCACCACGGCGTCGAAGATCTTCTCCATGATGTGGGAGTCGATCAGATGACCCTTGGCCTCGACGGTCTCCTGGAAGGGAAGGGCTTGGGTTTCAGTAGTCATGGGCTTACCTTGATCCGGGGCAGGCGCCCCGCTCTTCTTCCAGCTTACCTATTTGACGGCCAGCCACGCCAGGAAGAGGCCGTCCGGCTCCACATCTTCCCAGTAGGAAATGAAGCGGCTGGACACTTGGCGGCAGTGGCGCCGGAGGAGCTTTTCGAGCTCACGGCGGCGGAACCATTTCTCCCAGTGCGGCGTTTCCAGGCGTCCCCATTGGCGGGCGTTCTTATCGATGACGAAAACGCGCCCGCCGGGCTTAACCACGCGGCACAGCTCGGCGACGGCGGTTTCGATGTCGACGGCGTGCTCGAGGGATTCGATCGCGTAGGCGGCATCGAAGGCGGCGTCTTGGAATGGGAGGGCGATCAGCGACCCCGCCGCGCGTTCCAATCCCGCAGGGACCACGCGCAGCATCGCTTCGGCGATGTCCATGCAGCAGATGCAGGCCGGCGGGTGGCGCTCCTTCAGGATGCGCGCGAACCGCCCTTTGCCGCATCCGGCGTCCAGCACGCGCTTTTGATCGAGGATGCCCAGGAACTCCGCCAGAAGCTTGACGTGATAGATGCGCGGATCGATGGTGGAGGGGAAATGCTCTTCGTCATGGGCGGCCTCGTTAAACGAACGGCGGATCTCCCTCTGGAGATCCGCCGCCACGGCCCGAGGTTGGGCCTTCTTTCGTGATTTGAAAAGTCCGCCGAGCCGGAACACCTATTTTTCGACTCGCGTCAGGAAAATCGGCATGCCGAATTTGTTGGAGTAATTCGGCCGGCATTCGGCCGTGTCGTACATCTTGGCGACATCCACGTTGCGCGGCCCGCGCTTCGGGTCCGGGATCGGCATCATTTCGAAGCAGCCGCCGACAATGGCGGTCATCATATTGCTCCGGTTTGCCAGAATGCTCTCGAACGCCATGTTGCCAAAGGTGCCGGCGACCAGCTTGTCGATAAAGTCCGGCGCCCCGCTGCGCAGTTCGTAGGTCAAGTCGCTGATGACGGTCTCTTCCTTCGTGCGCTGCTTGACCTCTTCGCCCAAGTCCTCGGCGACGCTAGCCTTCTTGCGGTGGCCGTAAGCGTCGGCCTCGCCATACTCACGCACCTGGTAGCCTTCCCACTCGGCGCCCTCGCTGAGCACGACGATCGAATAGTTGCTGGGATTCTCCCTCTTATCCTTGATCAGCAGTTCGATCATCCGTTCGAGGTTGAATTTGTATTCGGGGATGGCGCAGCGGATGCCCGTGATGTAAGCGGTGTAGAGAGCGGTGTGGCCGGCATCGCGGCCGAAGACGCGAAAAATGCCGACGCGCTCGTGCGAACCGACGGTGGTGCGCTGGCGCTGGATGGCGTCCGCGGCGCGGGTAATGGCAGTCGAGAACCCGATGCAGTATTCGGTGTTCTGGACGTCGTTATCCATGGTCTTGGGAACGGCGATGACGCGGAAGCCTTCCCTGTCGAGCCGCGAGGCATAGCTGAGGGTGTCGTCGCCGCCGATGGCGACCAGGTAATCGATGCCGAGTTTCTCCAGATTCTTGAGCACCTCCGAAGTCACGTCGAAAACGGTCGAAGTAACGCCCTTCTTGGTGCTTTCCTTCTGCGGGAATGTCTGGCCGGCCAGGTGCTCGGGCAGGCTCTTCATCTTCTGCGGATTGGTGCGGCTGGTGTGGAGGAAGGTGCCGCCGGTGCGGTCGATGGTGCGTGTAACTTCCTTGGTCAGCGGCAGGATGTAGTGGGCCTTGCTGGCGGGGTCGTCCAGGTTGACGTGGGTGAGCCCCTCCCATCCGCGCCGGATGCCCACAACTTCGAAGCCGTGCTCGATTCCGCGATAGGTTACGTTCTGGATAACGGTATTCAGGCCGGGGACGTCGCCGCCGCCGGTAAGGATACCGATGCGTCTAGTTGCCATGCATGCTCCTGATAGATTGTGAATGAATCCTTTTAATTATAGCTTTTACGCCACGGCGAACGTGGGTTTGCGCGTGCGCCAGCGTCCGCGGGTGAAGTCCGGGCACTCCACCGGAGCGCCGCCGCGGGCGATGGACTGTTCGCTAAGGGCCACCACCGAGCTCATCGTGACGGAGTCGTAGACGTCGATGGGTGTTTCGGCCTTGGCACGAACGGCATCGACGAATTTCACCAGCTCCAGATAATCGGTTCCGCTATGCGAATGTTTGGAGGCTTCGGCGAGAAACGCCTGCCACCAAGGGTGCTCGTACTTCTCCTGGTAAGGGGCGAACGGTTCCCACTCGTGGTACTTGGGGCTGCGGCCCGTGATATAAAGCACTGCGCGGTCCTCTTCGTAGACGCCGAGGGTGCCCTGAACCATCCAGCGGTTGTCATAAGGGCGCGGCAATTGCATGTCGTAGTTGATGACGATCGACTTGCCTTTATGCGTGCGCACCACTGACGTGACGATGTCGCCCTGCTTGTACTTCTTGACGGCGAGCGGGTGGTTGGGGCCGAATTTGCGGGCGAACATGGCGTTGATGCCGCGCGAATCGGTGGCGGTGGAGGTAAGCGTCGCGAACCCGTCGCCGCAGTTGATGTCGAGCCAGCTCAGCACGGGGCCGAGGCTGTGCGTGGGATACTGATCGCGGTTGTAGTTGACGAGATACTTAGCCGGCCATCGCTCATTGCCGTCCTTATCCCAGAACCAGTGGTCGATGCAGTCGTGCGAATGCGCGCAATGGCAGTGCACCATTTCGCCGAACAGGCCCTGCCGGATCATGTTGAGCACCGCCAGGTTGTCGCGCCGGAAGCTCCAGTTTTCGAGCATCATGCAGGGCACGCCGGTCTTCTCGCGGGTGTCCACCAGTTGCCAGCACTCTTCGAGCGAGAGCGCGCAGGGCACCTCGATGGCGGCATACTTGCCGGCCTTCATGGCGTCGACGGCCATGGGCGTGTGCCATTCCCAGGGCGCCGCGATGACTACCGCGTCGAGATCCGGGCGTTCGAGGAGGCGCCGGTAATCGCGCTCGTTGCGCCCGTAAGGCTCGGGCCGCTTGCCGCTCCGCTTTTCGGCCAACGTCTGCGCACGGGTGAGGTTCTTCTCGTCGACGTCGCAAACGGCGGGCACTTCCACACCGGGGATGGTCAGCAGGACGCCGAGCAGTCCCGTGCCGCGGCCCCCGGTTCCGATCGCGCCGACGCGTACCGGTCTTTCCGCGGCGCGCAAGGCGTCTGGAGCAAGGACGGCCGCCGAAGCGGCCTGCAGAAAACCTCTTCGAGGCAGGACAGTAGGACGGTGCATCATGATGCACCATTGTATAGCCGCTCAATGCGGCGGTGATCAGCCCCAAAGGTCCGTGGTATTGACAGGCTTGCCCTGAAGCTTGAGGTAGTAGAACAACTGCGCCTTGTGCAGGTTCATGTGGAGGACCATCTGGAGCAGGTGGCGGCCGAGGGGATACTTTTCCTGGGGCGCCCAGGGGGCGGCCATCTGCTTGATAGCGAGGTCGAGTTCGCCGGCCTGGACGACCATCTGAAGGGCCAGCGCCTTGTCCTGGGCCAACAGTTCCTGGGCTTCCGCGACGCTGCCGATGGTGGGCAGTTTTTCGGCCGGCGGCAACATTTCCTCCGGGGGCAGGTCTTCTATCTTCATGCCCTCGGGCATCCCCCAATCGCCGGTGACAAAACCCTTACAGCCGGCTCCGCAGGAGTTGGTGAGGTGCTTGAGCAACTGGCCGACAGTCATCCAGTTACTGCCGGTGGCGGGTTTCCAATCGAGGCCATCAGGGTCAACCTTATCGATCAGCTTGGCGGTGGTGGAGTAAGTAAACTCAATTTCCGCTTTCAGGAGTTGGGTCCAATTCATGAGTAGGCTCCCCTCGCAAGAAATGGCACGGCGAAACAAGTTTACGTCGGGTGCCG
The DNA here is from genome assembly GCA_964384215.1 of uncultured Solibacteraceae bacterium. GTDB lineage: Bacteria > Acidobacteriota > Terriglobia > Bryobacterales > Bryobacteraceae > JAJFUV01. Next base: position 34,023 of record CAYLLB010000045.1, read on the forward strand.
GTGGAAGGCAAGCGGCATGGTGGTTTTGGGCCACCAGGAGCGGAGCCGCACGGCGGCCTCGCACTTGCATTATCAACGGCTTCGCCTGTGGCACGGCGAGTGCACATAGAGGGGGCGAGTCCAGTTGGGACGGAACGGAGGCCGGAAATGAAGAGATACTTCGGGGTCGGGGTTGTGGCTCTCGCGCTCGCCACGGCAGCGGGGTGCGCGGCACGCGGATACAGCCGTTTTGGTCCGCCTCCGCCTCCACCGCCACCAAGGGGAGCGATGATGTATGGCCATGATGCGGGACTTGTCTGGGTTCCCGGCTATCACCGGTGGACCGGACATCGCTACAGGTGGGTGGAGGGTCGTTGGATGAGGCCCCCGCGCCCGGGCATGGTTTGGGTGCCCGGTTACCGCGATCGCCGGGGT
>CAYLLB010000045.1:34446-34738 GCA_964384215.1 uncultured Solibacteraceae bacterium
GGGGTGGCGGCTTCGTGTGGATCGAGGGGTTCTGGCGGTATGCCGCGGCTATAGCTGGTGTGGGCGGGGCTCCCCGGTCCGGGGAGCCCCGTAGTGTTTGTGGGTTACGGTGTGGCCGCGAGGGCGGCGTCGGCTGTGGCAAGCCCAGCGCCCGTGGCGTCCGCATCCCAGCAGACGTTGGACGGTGGACCGGACGGATTAGGCACGTCCCGGCAGCCTGGAGCTAGCGGGATAGCAGCGCCGGTGAGGATCGTCTCCGTCCGTGTGGAAAAAACAGGTGAATGAGGTGACT
>CAYLLB010000046.1:0-34678 GCA_964384215.1 uncultured Solibacteraceae bacterium
AGGTGATGGTCGCCGTATCCGCCCCGGTCAAGCCGCTGCCGTTGGTCGGAGCTACCGAGACGCCAATGTAACGAGTAATCTCAGTACCGCTCGTCGAGTTGGTCGCAATACTGGTCTGCGATCCGGCGTTGGTCGACATCGCCGCCAGGTCGCCGATGGCGCCAGGCGCGGAGTTGGCCTGGACGATCGAGAGATTGGCTTTGGCGAATGCCGCCGAAACATAGGCTGTGAGCGTGTTGTTCGACGTTGACTGACTCGTAAAAACGGGCGTCAGTTTGTAGTCGGTGTAGTAGACCGCATTCGTGCCGCCCGGCGTGGCCGGCGCAAACTTGGAACCGCAGGTCGGGTTGTTGATGCCTAGCGCGTCCACGTTGCCGAGATCGATGCTGTAGTCAGCTCCGCTGCCGGCCGTGACCGCGCATTGCGATCCGGTAGCGAGCATGAGCCGGATCGCTTTTTGTACGTTCACGTTTACTTTGAGTGTGGGTGACACGGTGTTCGTGCCGGCCGCCTCAGTGCCGGCGAAGGCAGGCGAAGCCAATAACGCGGCCGGCAGGATCCACAATGGTTTTAAAGTTCTCATACGTCTCCTCTGGGTCGTTGCGGACCTTAGTGCTGCAGCAAGTCCGCCTTACCCCATGTTCGGTAAATAGGGGCATAGGAACAATAAGGTGAAGTACCGAGATGGTGTAATACGGTTGTCTGACATCGACTGAGTGAGCCGTAGCGCATCCGGGTCCCAGTAGATTCGGAAACCGCCACGAGGCGTCGTACGTGCAAGGAACACCTTTCAATTTGAGCGGTCGTCATCCGATATGAATGATGACGGCGGCAGGATGATTTCGCTCAAACGCAGCCTTGATGAGTTCGAATCGATCGAACAACTACACGCGGCGACACTGGAGGCTCTGCTCGGTGCTCTGGGAAGCATCGAGAAACACGCAGTGCGTTCGCAGGAAGAGGTGCTGTCACGCCACCGGGCCGCGCTGCGGGCGCTGCGCCGGCAGATCGCTGCGGAACCGAGCCGCGAGGTTCTACGCACGGGCACTGAATACCTTGACGATGAATTGAAGGAGTACGCCGACCAGATCAGCGATTACTACCAGCGCCGTGAGGTGGAGATTCGCAGCATTATGCGGCTCATGGCGAAGGCTTCCCAGTCGCTGCAGTCGGATTCGGAGAAATACTCGAGCCGCTTTGGAGATTTCGCCAGAGAGTTGGAGGCCTTGGCGGAGATCGACCAATTGGCCGAGATCCGCCGCCGGTTGGCTCGAGAAGTGGAGCGTTTGCGAGCCTGCGCCCAGGAAATGTCCGCGGCCAGTTCCGTCACGTTGGGCCAGATACAACAGCAGTTGAGACAGTACGAGCAGCGTCTGCGGCAGGCTGAGGAGACCGCCTCGCGCGATCCGCTGACAGGCGCCGCCAACCGCCGCGAAGGCGAGCATCAAATCATACGGCGCATCAATGCAGGACAAAAGTTCTGCATCCTGCTGTTTGACCTCATTCGCTTCAAGTCTATCAATGATCGGATGGGACACCTGGCGGGGGACGAGATTCTCCGCCAGTTCACGCAAAAGCTCCAGCGCGCCGTACGCGACCACGACCTCGTATGCCGCTGGGGCGGAGATGAGTTCCTGGTCATCATGGACTGTTCCCTTTCGGATGCGATCATGCGGACCAGCCAGATCAGCGCTCAGGTCTTCGGAGAGTACGCGATCAACATTTCCGGCCAACCGCAAATCGTGCGCGTGCACGCTTCCACCGGTGTGGCCGAACACCGCGACGGCGAGACCGCCGAGGCGTTGTTCGGACGCGCCGACGGCATGCTGTATCGCGAGAAGCGCATCCCCAGCCAGCGCTTCGCCTGAGCCCGCCGCCTGTACTACCTTGGTAGGGGAAAGGTTGCAGGAGCCAATTGCGGGAATTCGCGGAACATAATGTGCTGGTCACGGGCGCCGGCCGTGGCATCGGCAAGCGCCTGGCCATGGGCTTCGCCTCGGCCGGGGCTTCCCTCGGCCTGCTGGCGCGGAGCGAGCAGGAACTTGACTTGGCCAAGCTGGAGATCGAACACGCCGGCGCGAAGGCCATCTCGCTCGCGGCGGATGTGCGCGACTACGCCGCGCTCCAGGCCGCCGTCGCCAGAATGCAGATCGAGCTCGGCAGCGTGGACGTTCTCATCTGCGCGGCGGCCGTACAAGGCCCCATTGGCCCGTTGATCGAAACCGAGCCGCGGAGTTGGATGGAGGCTTTCGAAACCAACATGTTCGGCGTAATGCTTTCGTGCCGGGCCGTGCTGGCCGGCATGATCGCCCGGCGCCGCGGGAAGATCATCGTCCTCAGCGGCGGCGGCGCGGCATATGCACGCCCCAACTTCACGGCCTACGCTGCGTCGAAAGCGGCCGTCGTCCGGTTTGTCGAGAGCCTGGCTGGAGAGGTGCTTGACCACAACATCCAGGTCAACGCCATGAGCCCGGGCGGCACCTTCACGCACATGACTGACGAGATCCTGCGCGCCGGGGAGCGGGCTGGCTGGAAAGAGACGGAGAACGCCGAGCAGGTCCGTCTTTCGGGTGGCGTAAAGCCGGAACAACAGATCGAATTAGCCCTTTTTCTGGCCTCCCGGCGCTCCAACCACATCAGCGGCAAGCTGCTTCACGTGAACGACGACTGGCGCAAACTGGAGAAGAAGAATCTACACCCTGAAATGTACACCCTGCGGCGGCTTCAAAGAACAACTTGAGCTCTTGCCTGGCCGCGGGTTGAACCTCTGTTAGTATTGGATCAAGTACTCTCAATGCCATGCCGGTAATGCGCGCCCAATCCACCGACACCGCGTCGCGGCCAAAGCTGACCGTCACAAGACTTCCGGCCGACTTGGTTCAGCGCGGCGCCACTCAGTTGTCCTGGGTGGGCGGCGTCACGGCTATGATGGTGGCCTGTCTTTGGCTCGCGGAGATCACGCTCCGGCCCAACTTGCTCCGCGATCAGCCCTGGATGCTCGCAGTCAATTCCGCGGTGCTGATACTGGTTTCGATTGCTCTCGCGGTAGTCAGCCGCCTCGGTCTGGCTCCGGCCACGACGTTGCTTTGGTTGGGAATGATCTATGAAGTAGGCGGGGCGTTTTCCGTAGCGCTGTACGAACACGCTCATGCGTGGCGCGATCAGGTGCCGTTGCGCGGTATCTCCGCGGTTGCGGCGTGGATCGTTGTGTGCGGCTTGCTGTTGCCGCAGACGCCGCTCAGAACCCTGGCGACGGGCCTGGCAGCGGCCGCCATGGGCCCGTTGGCGCACTACACGTTGAGCGCGGCGCTGAAACACCCGCCGGCGAAGAGCAGCGAACTATTCATCTGGTGTCTCCCACCGTTTCTGATCGCGGTTTGGATCACCAGCGTAAGCCGCCGCATGTACCGCCTGACATTGGACCTCCGCCACGCCAAGGAAATGGGCAGTTACGAGTTGAAACGGATGCTGGGAAGGGGTGGCATGGGCGAGGTCTGGCTGGCCCGGCATCGTCTCCTGGCTACCCCGGCCGCAGTGAAGCTGATCCGTCCGGAGGTGCTGATCTCCCAGCCTGGACGCCAGGCGTCCATGATTCGCAAACGCTTCCGGAGGGAGGCACGTGCCACCGCCCAGTTGCGCTCGCAGCACAGCGTGCGTCTGTATGACTTCGGGGTGGCGGAGGACGGCAGCTTTTACTACGCCATGGAACTTCTGGACGGGATCAATCTGGAGCAGCTTGTAAAGCGCTGCGGACCGCAGCCTCCCTCGCGTGTGATCGCGATCCTGCGGCAAGCCTGCGATTCCCTTGGCGAGGCGCACCTGCACGGCCTGATCCATCGCGACGTGAAGCCCACCAACCTGTTCATCTGCCGCATGGGGCTGACCGTCGACATCGTGAAGTTGTTGGATTTCGGGCTTGTGAAATCGACCCTGGCGGACATGCAGAGCCGTATGACGATGGACGGGATGACCACGGGCACGCCGGCCTTCATGGCTCCCGAGATCGCCATGGGCAGGGAGGACGTGGATGGGCGGGCGGACATCTACCAGCTCGGCTGCGTGGCGTATTGGTTGCTGACCGGACAGTTGGTCTTCGACGCGCCGACGCCGGTGGCCATGGCGCTGGCGCACGTGCAGCAGACGCCGGTTCCGCCGTCCGAACGCAGCGAGATCTCCATCCCGGCCGGGCTCGAACGGATTGTCGTTGCGTGCCTTGCGAAGGACCGAAAGGACCGTCCGCAGACGGCCCTCGATCTGGACCACATGCTTGCGAAGTTGGACGATATGCCCGTCTGGACTCAGGACGACGCGCAGCGTTGGTGGCAGGTGAATCTGCCCTGCTGCACGCTTCCGGAGGAAGAGGAGCCGGAGCCCGAAAGTGATTTGCAGGGCTCCGCGGGAATGTGACGCCGCGCGCCCTTCCAAGCCAGGCCATGCCTGCCGCCGCCATGCTGGGGGCGGGCCTGCTGATGGCGCACCAGGTGGCGGGCAAGGCGGCCCGCGACGCGATCTTTCTATCGAATTACGATCCCAAGTCGCTGCCCGCGATGATGGTGGCCGGAGCGCTCGCAGCGCTGTTGCTGGGCGTGGTGAGTTCCCGCCTGCTTAGCCGTTTGACCCCGGCCCGCGTTGTGCCTGTGGCCTTCCTGGCAAGCGCCCTGCTGCAACTGGTGGAATGGCGGTTGATTGCTTCGCAGCCGAAGCTGGCGGCGGTGTTGGTTTATCTGCATCTGGTGGCCTTTAGCGCGGTGTTGCTCAGCGGCTTCTGGTCCCTGGCCAACGAACTGCTGGACCCGCATACGGCCAAGCAACGCTTCGGCCAGATCGCCGGGGCCGGCACGATGGGCGGCATCCTGGGCGGGCTCGTGGCGGAGAGGGTCACCGCTTGGTTCGACACCAGTTCGGTGTTGTTGTGGTTGGCGCTGCTCCATTTCTTGGGCGCTGCGGCGCTCGTCACGATGCGGACGCTGGCAAGGAGACAACGCCTCAAGGTCGCCGGCACGCCCCGGAAGGAAAATGAGGGTTCAGCCCGCGAGGCTTTCGCGAAGGCTCCGTACCTGTTCAGCCTCGCCGCGCTGGTGCTGATCGGCACAACCACGGCCGCGGCTGTGGACTGGGTGTTCAAGGCCCAGGCGGCGGCGCACTACGGGCGCGGCGAGTCGCTGATGCGGTTCCTGGCGCTCTTTCACACGTCTGTTGCCGTGATTACGTTTCTAGTGCAGACCTTCGCCACACGCTTTTCTCTGGAACGATTGGGACTGGGGCGCACGGTAGGCATATTGCCGGCTTCGTTGGTGTTAGGCGGCCTGGGCGCGCTGTTCAGCCAGGTATTCTCCGTGCTCACCGCCGTGCGCGGCACCGAATATGTGATGCGCGGCTCGCTGTTCCGCTCCGGCTACGAACTGTTCTACACGCCGATCCCGGTATCGGAAAAACGGGCTGCGAAGTCGATTATCGACGTGGGGGCGGACCGTTTGGGCGACGCCTTTGGGGGCGGCATAGCGCAGGCGTTTCTCTGGTTCGGCGTTGGAACGGCAGGCAACCGCATTCTGCTGACCGTCACCGGCCTGGCCTGTGTCGGCGTCGTCCTCGCCCTCCGGCTGGACCGCGGATACGTGCAGGCGCTCGAGCAGAGCCTGATGCACCGCGCTGTCGATCTCGACATGGATGAAGTGCAAGATACCACCACGCGCACGGTCCTGTTGAGCGGCACTGGCGCGCTGCGCGCGGTCCCTGCGCCGGAGCGGGCCGCCGAGCCCGCGCACCCCCCGCTTCCTTTGGAGCCACTGCTCCGGAAACTTGCCGACCTGCGCTCAGGCAAGCCCGAGCTCGTCCGCGCGGTTCTCGTTTCGATGGACCATCTCGACCCGCTGCTCACGCAGCAGGTGGTAACGCTGCTGGGTTGGGACGAGACAGCCCGGCTCGCCCGCGCCGTGCTCATCAAGTCGGCTGCGCGCGCTTGCGGACAACTGGTAGACAACCTGCTCGACCAAACTCAGGATTTTGCCGTCCGCCGCCGTCTCCCCGCCGTTCTCGCTCACACAGAAGATCAACGCGCCGTGAATGGCCTTCTGCTCGGACTGGGCGATCCGCGCTTCGAGGTGCGCTTCCAGTGCGGTCGTGCGCTGGCCACTATCACCCAACGCCATCCAGGGCTGAAGATCGCGCGGGAGGCGGTCTTCGAGGTGGTGGCGCGCGAGCTTTCGGTAAGCCGTTCCGTGTGGAACGGGCACCGGCTGCTCGACACCAGAGACGCCTCCGAGCAGACGCAGTTTCTCGACGAGGTGTTGCGCGAGCGCGCCGACGCGAGCCTGGAGCACGTCTTCACGCTGCTCGGTCTGGTTCTACCGCGCGATCCTCTGAAGGTGGTTTTCCGCGCTCTTCACACGGACGACCGGTCGCTCAGGGGGCTCGCATTCGAGTACCTGGACACGGTTCTGCCGGAAAACGTCCGCGGCAGACTGGCAAGGATTGTCGAGGAGCCCCCGGGCGGCAAGGGGCACCGTTCGAGCGAGGAGATTCTGGCCTCGCTCATGCAATCCAACCAGAGCGTCGTCCTGCGCCTGCGGGAAAAACTGGACGCGCGCGGCGACGGCGGCTGAGAAGCCGGATTCATTCCGCCTCGTGCCGAATATTAGGAATTCAATGCAACGGCGGACCGCCGGGCGTGCTCGCGATAGATGAGCGCCACCACGCCAAGCCAGCCCAACGTGAGCGCAAGATTGATGCCGGCGAATGCGGCGAGCGAAAGGTGCAGCTTGGTCCCGGCAAACACCACGACCGCCGCCAGAACGTCGCCGAAGCGCATGAAGAATGTGTCGATGGCGGCCTTGGCTTTGTACTTGGCTTCCCGGCTGGTGGGCAGGAACAGGGCCTGCCGCGCCGTGTTCTGTACGGAGTAGTCGGTTGCGTTCTCAAGGATCTTCACCACGCGGATGATCGCCAGCGCAGGTATCACGCACATCGTTGAGTAACCGCCCAGAGCGATCAGCGGCAGAATGAACAGCGCGCCACCCACGCCGATGTAATGGAAAATGCGCGAAACCAGGAACATCTGCAGCAGCATGCCGGCCAAGTTCACCCAACTGAAGAAGTCGCCATAGAACTCGCCGACGAAGGTACGCCGGGCGGCCGCGGCCTCGGGTCCCGCCCCGGCGATCTCCGCCGCCTCCGCGGTCACCAGTTTGCCGAGCAGAAACTCGCCGCCGGTGTTGACTACGTTGAGCAGCACCACCAGAAGCGCAATCAGGATCAGATAGCGGTCGCGCGCCACAAGGTGGAATCCGTCCTTGCCCGCAATGGCCTGTTGCGCTTCAGCGGCTTTTTGCTTGGAAGCTTGCGCAACCGCCCGCCGGTTAGCCGCATGCGTTATCAGAATCGTCACGCCGAGCATCGCCGCGGCCACCAACATCATGCCGTAAGGTCCCAGCGGCTGCATGAGCTTCGAGGCGGCGCGCGCGCCGCACCAACCTCCGATCGAAACCCCCGCGCCGATGATGGGAAACAGCCGCTTACCTTGCGCCGCAGTGTAGAGATCGTTGGCGAAAGCCCAGAATTGCGCCACCACCAAAACGTTGAAGATGCCCAGCCACAGGAAGAAGACTACGCCCTCGTGGACGCCTTGTGCTCCTACGGCGGCGAAAAGCGCCAGGTTGACGATAAAGAACCCCGTGACCCAACCGATGAGCCGCATCCGGTTCACGCGCGACGCGAAGGCTCCGTAGGCCGGCACAATCAGGAGCAACAGGACCGCCTGACCGGCCGCGGAATAGGTTTTGACCTCGGCGCCGCCCTCAGTCAGAATGAGCGCCTCGCGCACGGTCTTGAGGAGATAGTAAGCGGCCAGAAGCAGGAAACCGTTCAGCGCCATCAGCAACGCGCCGGCCCCTTCGCCCGCGCGCACATCGGCAAACACGCTGAGGAAGCGGTCCAGGCGTCCCTTCACCGGAACTCCAACTACCCGGAAGACGGGGAAGGACTGGGTCGATTTCAGCTCTGTGTCAGCCATCCGGATTCACCAGGAGCGGTCGATGCCGGCGACGGATAGAGTTGCATCTGTCCGTCGCACATACACTTTTACCATGCGGCGCTTATCGCCGGTCTGCATGATTTCGGCCACGTAGTAGCCCGTGCCCCCCGGCGCAGCGGGCACTTCGAATCCATTCGCGCCTGGGATCGGCGTGCTGTGCGAGGAAGCATTGTCGAAATTCGACCAGGCGATCGTGAGCGCGCGCTCCTTTACGGTGCCGTGACGCAGGCCGAGGTCTTCGAACACCAGCCGGTCTTCGCGCACCGCGAAGTTGTCGAGTGGCAGAACCTTTTCCAGGTACGCGCGCCCCACGCGGTCTCTTCGTTCCGCGAGCACTCTTGCGACATAAGTCTCAGCTTTGGGGTCGGAGTATTGGCCTGTTGAAACGAGTGCCCGCAGTTGTTCGTCGGTAAACGTCATGACTTGCTTGGCGGCCCAGAAGGCGTCTGCCGCGTCGCATTGCTCGAAGGCAGGATTCGGATACTCGGGCACCCAGGTTTCCGGATTGAATGCGCTCGCCTCGAAGCGTCCTACCGAGGGCAGATCCGGATAGTGGACGCGCGCCCAGGCCGGCACGTCGAGGCCAAGAGTGAAGAAATGGCGGGCCGATGTTCTCCAACTGAACAGATACTCGTGGCCCGAGCGTGGCGGGTTGGCCTTGGTGCTGGCGCTGCCGAGCGTGGATCCGAAATCCATCAGGTAATGCCGGATATAGTGCCGGCCGCCGTCGTCGACCACCGTGTCGAGCGTGTTGACTGCGCGCGAGTCCTCGTGGTTGAGCCAGGCGCAGAAGACGCGCAAACCGCGCAGATCGCGACGCTGCTGGTGCGGCACGATGTCGTTCGGATCGTCCTGGCGCAGGCCGTGGTAACGGAAGGGACCAATAGGCTTGCCTTCGACGGCGCGGCTGGCAATTGCCCGGTAACGGCCCTGCGAGTCCTTGGGCACGTTCAGGAGGATTTCGAGCAGGTCGCGCCGCGTCATCTTGTGCTTGTAGCCGAGCTTGTCGGCCAACATCACGTCCTTACCGAGAACCAGGCGGCTTTCGTCGAAGTAAACGATGTAGTTGTCCGGCACGTGGTAGCCGAGAGCATAGAAGACACGCGCCACGATGACATCGGCCGCGGTGGCCATCTCGGGGTTTGTAAGCGGATCGAACTTCAGGAAATAGACGTGCTTGTCCTGGTCCACGATGGTAAAGCCCGGCGTGACTCCTTCGCTCTTGGCCTTGATCACGGTCCAGGTGCCGGCCGCTGCGGGTGGAGTGCGCCCGTCGGGACCCAGTTTGAGCGCTTCGAGGCTCATCGGATGGAAGTAGTGCCGGTGTGTGTACCAGGCGCCATCCATGGGTTCGCCGAGCGTGTTTACACCTTGGGCGGACGTGTGTTTATCATGACGGCCCGGGCGCGCGAAGTCGTTCTGCAGAAAGTCGTAAAAGTCGCTCAACTTGCGCGACAGCACTTTGCCAACGTCGAGTGGAGCGGGCTCCTTGATCAGCGGATCGTCCGGATAGAACACCGGCCCGGCGCCGAAAAGCGCGACGGTTGCGAGCACAGCGAGCGGTAGTAGACGTGTCATCCGCATCAGAGCACTGGGTGCGTTCCGCTCGTGCCGAGCGGGCGCGGGGCGAAATGGTCGTTGAACTTCAGCCAAATCTGGTAGCCCTCGTGGCTGAACCCGACATCCAGGCGCAGGAAGGTCCGGTTGCGCGCGTTGAAGCGGAAACCGAAACCCACCGAGCTTTCCAAATCGTGGAAATTGAGCTGAGAACGTCTGGCAAAGACCTTGCCGGCATCGGCGAATAGCGCCATGTCGAGGCCCGAAAACACCTCCCAGCGGTACTCGCCGTTCATCACCAGGAGATTGTTGTCGCGGAAGCGGAACGGCCGGAACCCGCGCAGGTTTTCAGATCCGCCCAGATCCGGCTGCAGGTAGAACGGGACGGCGCGGCCCGCGTCACTATCGGTCAGCACGCTGTGCACGCGCAAAGCGAAGACGCGCCGGTGGTTGAACAGGCCGATGTACTGCTCGACGTCGATGTCCATGCGGCGGAACGAATACCGGTTTAGGCCGCGGTCGTCGTACCAGGTCTGCTGGAACAGATACCGACCGCCGTCGCGGGGCCCCAGTTTGTCGTCCCGGTAATCCAGCTCGACAAACGGCCCGTACCGCACAAAGTCCGTCTGGCGGTCCAGGCCGGGGACCGTTGCCGCCGTGTAAGTGACGTCGGTGGAAGCGTAGCGGTCGTCGCGTCCTGGCCCCACGTTGATCTTGGTGTAACCGGCCGATGCTCCCAGCCGCAGGGCGCGCAAGGGCTGAACTCCGGCGAGACCATCGACCGAGACGTCCTCGAAGCGGTAGTTCGTGCGTCCGGTTTTTGCCGAGTCCGGGCCCGGACCGTAGTAGGGAAGTCCCGAGTAATTGTGGTGTACGGCGCGCGACGATACAAAGAACCGGTCCTGGGCGAGCCGTGGGGCGACTGTTTCAACTTCGAAACGGTTGTAACCGCGAGTGGACGTCTGCGCAGCGGCGCGGAAGCTCAATCGGCCCGAGAGCAGATCTTCACGGAAATATTCCGGACCGGCGCCGAAACCTCCGCCGGTCACCATGCCGCCCATTTTCGCTCGCAGACCGTTGAACCCCGCACCGACGCGCGCCAGGATCTTGTCATCGTGGAGCCAGCGCAGAAACGCTTCGGTTCTGGTCACATCGTCGGGTTTCAACTGGGGTACGCGCTGCCTGCGCTCCTGTTGAATCTGTTCGGCGCGCGTGGCGACCTGAGCGGCTGCCCCGTGGTGCCAAATGCAACAGATGACAAGAATGTGGAAAAGCAGCCCGGTCTTCGTCAACGAGACGATTGTAGCAGAGGCGTCGCGGTGCTAAGCCGGCTACGGCGCCTCGCCCCCTCAGGCGGTCATACGCTTCAACTGGCCGCAGGCGGCGTAAACGTCGCGACCGCGTGGCTTGCGGATGAAGCAGGGCACGCTGCGGCGCACGATCTCCTGAAACGCCAGCACACGCTCGGGCGAAGGCGTCTCAAACGGGATATCCGGGCCCGGGTTCAGCGCGATCAGGTTCACCTTGCACTTGAGCTGGCCGATGAGCTTCACGACGCGCCGGGCATCTTGCTCAGTGTCGTTTACATCCTTGAGCAGGACATATTCGAATGTGAGCCGCTCCCAGGGGCGCAGCGGGTAGGCGCGGCAAGCCTCCATCAGTTCCGCGAGGGGATATTTGCGCGTGATCGGCATCAGGGCGAGCCTCTGCTCCTGGGTCGATGCGTTCAGCGAGATAGCCAGCTTCGGACGCACCGGCTCGCGGCCCAGTTCCGCCATCCTGGGGATGATGCCCGACGTCGATACCGTGACGCGCCGCGGCGAGATGTCCATGCCATGGGCATCCGTGAGAATCCTGGTGGCTTTCACCACATTCGCAAGGTTGAGTAGCGGCTCGCCCATCCCCATCATGACGATGTTGAGCCGGCGTGCATCCCGGTCTCCGGCGAATGCTCGAGCCAAGACGGCCACTTGTCCCACGATTTCACCGGCTGTGAGGTTGCGCTCCAGTCCCATGCGCGCCGTCAAGCAAAAGGCGCAATCGACGGGACAGCCCACCTGTGTCGAGATACAGACGGTGTCCCGCGACTCCTCGGGCATCCACACAGCTTCCACCGTGCGCCCGTCATCCAGCCGAAGCAATGTGCGGCGGGTGCTGTCGGCGCTCGTGAAAGTCGCCGTGATCTCGGGCCATCCTATCCGCCATGCGCCAGCCATGCGCTCGCGTAGCGTGGCGGGCAGGGTAGTCGCCTCACTGAGCTCGTTAACTCGTTGTGTATAAATGGCTTCGTAGAGCTGGCGCGCGCGGTAAGGTGGTTCGCGCGCACCCAAGACGGCGCGCAATTCTTCCCGATCCAAGCCGACCAGCGCCTGCCCCACAACTCCAGTCTAGCGCGAAGGCTCTATTTTTTCGCCGTCACCGTGATCTCGACGTGCGCCCCGCCGGCGAGTTTCGTGACTCCCACCGTGGTGCGAGTCGGCCGCGGCTCGCTCTTGAAGAAAGTCAGGTATACGGCGTTCATCTCCTTGAACTGATCCATGTCGGTCAGGTAGACCTGGACCGAAACGACATCCTTGTAGTCCATGCCGCCGGCTTTCAGAAGGATCCCAATGTTTTCGAGGCACAGTTTCACTTCGTCCTCAAAACGCTCCGGAATCTTGCCGGTCTTCAGATCCGCGCCGATATTGCCCGAGACATACAGGGTGTCCCCTGTCAGGATCGCCGCGCTGAACGGCCGTCCGCCGGGGAACTCCTTTGGTTGCACCGCCTTCTTGGGTGCGGCCGAAAGGGTCGCGGCAAGCAGAACGAGAGCGATCAGACTTGAACGCATTTTCCGTAGCATAATGCGATAATACTTCAGAAGGGGTACTCTGAGGTACTTGCGTACCATCGTAAAATGTAACGTTGCCTCTATTGTTGAGCAGGTTGCGGTAGCCGATCATGAGTTAGGAACGAGGAACGAGGAGCATGGACAAGCCGGTGACGAATACGACAACTGCTGCTGGGGCTAAGGGATTTGCTTCTGAACGGCGTGCCGCCGACCGCTTCCCTATCGAAAGAGAAGTTCAATACAGAGTGCTAAGCAAGAGAGGCGGCTTCGAATCGGGGGGCGGCCAGACAATCAACATATCGAGCAGCGGAGTATTGTTCACGACGGATCGTTTTCTGATCCCGGGGAGGCGGTTGGAACTATCGATCAGTTGGCCCGCACAGCTCAACGAAAAGTGTCAACTCAAGCTCGTTGCGCGCGGGCGCGTGGTGCGATGCGAGGAGGGCCAAGCCGCCATCGAGATCCAGCAGTACGAATTCCGCACGCGCAAAGCGAATCCGTCGAACTCAGTTCCCGCAGTCGCGTAGTGCAAGCCCCGCCGCGCGTTACCGGGCGTGCTCCTTGCCGTTCGATGTCCGTTCGCGGATCAGTTTGAGCACACGTTCTTCGACCTCGTCGAGCGACAGCGCGGTCGAATCCAGGTAGACAGCATCGGGCGCTTGCAGCAGCGGCGCTTCCTTACGTGTACGGTCTCGCGTGTCGCGCTCGGCAATCTGAAGCGCGATTTCCCGCGGATCGGCCTCCAGACCTTTTTCCTGCAGTTCGCGCGTGCGGCGCGTGGCGCGCTCGCTGGGCCTCGCGTCCAGGAAGATCTTGATCCCTGCGTCCGGGAACACCACTGTGCCTATGTCCCGGCCCTCCATAACCACGCTTGTGGAGGCGGCCGTGGCGCGCTGCTTCTCCACCAGGGCCCGGCGTACGCCGGCGAAGGTAGAGACGCGCGAGGCGGCGTCGCCCATCTCGGGAGCGCGGATGGCCTCGGAAACATCCTCGCCGTTCAGAGTGATTCCGGTCGCGCCCGCCCGAAATTCGATTTGTGACGCTCGTGCGAGCTGCTCCAGTTTCTGTGCGTCGCCAAGGTCCACGCCTTCGCGGATGGCCCACAACGCGACGGCGCGGTACATGGCGCCGGTGTCGATGTATATAAACCCGAGCTTGGAAGCCACGCGGCGGGCGATGGTGCTCTTCCCGGCGCCTGCGGGACCATCGATGGCGATGACGAGTGGTTTCGACATGGGCAGCTACCAGGATAGCCGTAATATGATAGGGGCGCATGGACCCGCGCGAATTCGAGCTGCTGGTGGAGAAGGGGCTGCGGGCGATCCCTGCGCGGTTCCGCCGGCGCATGGACAATGTAGCGGTGGTTGTCGAGCAGGAAGGCCCCCCTGGATTGCTGGGACTCTACCACGGCCGCCCGCTCACGCGCCGCAGCGTGAGCGACGGCTTCGTCATGCCTGACCGAATCACCATCTACCAGGGCCCTCACGAGCGCGCCGCGCGCAGCCGCGAGCACCTGGAGCGCATGGTTGCGGAAACCGTCTGGCACGAGGTGGCGCACTATTTCGGCATGGACGAAGCGCGCGTGCGCCGGGCGGAGACGATGCGGCGGAGGCGCGCTCAGCGCCCCTGACCGGGAAGGCCGCCGAGCGGCGAGTTCGTTCCTGGAGTAATTCCAGAGCCAGTTCCCATTCCCGTCCCGATGCCCGTTCCGGTACCGGTGGGGGTGCCCTGTTGGCCGGTCATGGCCGCGGTGGCCTTGGCCGCGTCCTTGCGAACGTCGTAAACGAATTCCCACTCGTTGTAAGCAGTGCGTTCCCCGTAAACCTTGATGCCTTCTTCTTCAGCTTTGCTGGCCACGCCCGCCAGTCCTCCGCCGATTTGCGTGCCACCGGACTGGATGCCCGCCAGTCCTCCGGCGCGCGGCGTAGTGAGAATTCTCCGGATCATATCCAGCGCCTGGTTGGAAGCTGTGGGAGTCATGCCGGTGGCCGCGGGGGCCGCGCCCGTCATGGTGGGGAAAGGCGACGGTACTCCGCCGACGTTCTGCTGATCGGCAATCTGTTGGGATGTGTTCGCCGCTGTCGCGGTGGTTCCTGACGAGGTTTGGCCGGACGGTTGCGCCGCATCTGCGGCGTCTTCCGTCGAACCTTCTTCGGAGGGCATCTTCTTCTCTCGCTCCCAGGCTCTCTTCCTGCGGAAGCGGGAGCCCGATTCAGATTGCGCGCCGGGCAATGGTTCCGTGCTGCCGAATGCCGGGCCGGAGGTGATGAACGCGCTTGCTGTTGCCGTTGCCGTGCCGGACATCGAGTCCTTGTCCTGGGTTTTCTCCTTGTCCGAATCCACGCCCTTTGCCTTCTGGGCCTTGTCGTAAACCAGGGAATCCGTGAACACGCCGCCGGGTCCGACATGGATCAGCCGCCACTCTTCCTTGCCGGTCATCGGGTCGCGGTATCGCCGCCGAAGATACCGGACGTTGTTGGTGTTTTCCAGCTCTTCCAGGTTGGCCGGGTACTTGTTCCACTTCCGCACGTACAGCCGGATGGCGCGCGAATACTGTTCGCCGCGCTCGATTAGCATGCTTTCCTTGACGCGCTGGCTCTCGAATGCCGCGCGCGGCAGTTCCATGTAGAACATGATGGCGATGGAGGCGGCCATCAGAAACACGAACAGCAGCGCGAATCCGCGCTCGCTCTCCGGTTTACGTCCGCGTTTCACCCTCCCATCTCCCTTGTCAGCGGCAACGTCTGCTGTCCTTCGAACTGCGTGTCCTCCATGATGACCGAGTTCACGCCGATGCGGACGACTTTGTAACGCTTTTTGACCAGTTCGCCTTCCCCTGCCACGAAAATCTCCTCGCCTTCGAGGAAGAACGCACGGCGTCCGCCCCCCCGCGATGCGGTCACGTATCCGAAGAACCGCAGCGGTATGGGTGGAGCCTGTGGCTTGAAAACCGGCTTAGGCGGCTCCGGTGGCGGAGGCGGCAATGGGCCCATGAATTTCCGCGCCGCCTGCTTGGGCAGGATCTTGGCTTCCGGTGCTTTGGGCGGCGGGGCGGCGGCAGCCTGGCCGAATTCGAACAGACTGCGCATCCCGCCGGTGAACTTCACCTGCTGCAAGCGGGCGAGAAGGTCCAGCCGCAAAGCCGGATCGGCGGTCGCCGGATCCAGGCGGTCCTCCGGCCTGCGCGGCTTGAGCGATGGACGGAATTCCTGCCGCGTCAACCGGGACGTTTCGCGCGGCGCTTGGTCGCGCACCTCCCCTGGCACTGTTGGCGCGGCCGGTTGTCCCGTGGCCACGGACGGCGCGCCGGGCGCGGAGGTGCGCGGCACATCCGCTGTGTGGTAATTCGAGTAAAACAAGTACGCGGCCGTCAGGAGCAACCCCGCCAGGATGGCGACCTTCTTCGGTTCGGCGCCCAGCTTCATCTCGCCTCCGAGTCCTCGCGCACGAACGTATTCAACTTCATGCTCACGTTCAACATGCCGCCAGTCGATTGTGGGGCGGCCTGCAGAAACTCGATGATCAGGAACCTCGGCGACCGATCCAGCAGGTTCACGAATTGGACCAGGTCCGCGTAGCTGCCCTCGTAATTGCCCGTGATGGTCATCATGCTCAACGTGTCGCTGCCTTCCACCGGCTCGAACACGAAGCTATGCTCCTTCGGACGCATGCCCACCTGCTTGGCGGACTTCACCAGTTCGCTGACCATGGTGGAGCTGGCCGTACGGCGGCTGACGAACGCGCCGGTCATGAACCTGTCGCCTTCGGCGCGCGCCTTTTCGATCTTGGCGGCGATGGCCCGCTTCTGGTTAAGCGCCGCCTGTTTCTGCTGCACGTCGCGCTGCAGCGCGGCGAGTTGCTGTTCCAGATCTTCGGCTGAACCTCCGAAAGGATGGAAGGCGAACACCGCGGCCGCCAGGTTCGCCGCCAGTAATACGCCGATCGCGCCGCGCATCAGGGCGCGCGGACGCTTGACGGCGCGATGCCACCGCCCCGCTTCCAGCCACGATTTATAACTTCTGGACATAGTTCACGCTCACGCGATAACGGTAGAGAGGTTCGTTCTGCGACGGCGGCAGCCAGCTTTGCACGCTGGTAGCGCCAAACAGGGGCGAAGCCTCCAGGCGCATCAAAAACTCGATCACGGGCTCGTTGGATTGGGCGCCCACCACCATGTCGAGCAGCAGTTCGTTGTTCGGCGTCACCTGCGGGCGCACGGAGATCAACCGGACGTTGTACGGCAGTGTGCTCTCGATGTCCTCGAAAATCCTGGTCCAGCTTATGCCCTTGCGGTAGAGCAGCACGTTCAGGAAGGCGTTGCGCTCGAGCACGTCGGCGTAGTCCCGGCGCCGTAAGCGCGCTTCGACGGCGGCCTGCTCCTGGGCGAGCTTGCTCTGCTGGGCGCTGAGCTTGGCCACCTGCTCGCGCGCGCCGCTGGCCAGGTCGCGGTCCGTGTAACCCCAGTAACACAGGATCCCCAGCGTACAGGCGAGCACGGAGATCGCGGCGAGCGATGCCGCAACGACCGGCCGGTTCCGTTGGAACGGTTCGCTGGAAAAATTAAAGGGGATGCGGACGCTCATTTCAAAACACCTCCTGAGCGCGCAGATACCCGTAGAGGCCAGCGCGGAACTCGCCAGGCTTACCCATCGGGGAGTCGAGCGCCGTTGCGCTCAGGCTTAGCTCCGCCTTCCACCCATCTGCGAGCTGGTCCCCGATCGATTCGAAGCCGCACAGATAGATGGTGGACGGCCGCGACCCGAATTCGTCCTCGATGTAAGCCATGGTTGGATAGAGAATGGCGTTGATTTCCTCCGGTACGACGTCCGTCAATTCCACCGTACGCACCATTCGCAGTGCGTTTCCGCCCAGTGCGCAGAGGGTCAGGACGCGTCCGGTCAGCTTGCTGAACAACGTCACGGAGTTGGCGGACGCGCCCGCTCCGTCCAGTAAACCCAAAGCGGCCAGCGCCGAGGTGGTGACCAGCCCCGGCTGCAGGCCGGCGGCGCGGAATGGAGCCTCGTAGCGCGCCACGATGTCCATCGGGATCAAGCCCACCACCACGTCGTACTTCTTCGATTGGCCCGCGCGCTGCTGTACGAAATACTGGACCTTGGCGGTCTCCACGTCGTACGGGACCGTCTTCTTCACCCGGAACCGCACCAGCGACAGCTGCTCGGCCGGCGCGGTGGGAAACGAATCGAAGTCGACCACGCTCAACCGCGCGCAGAAGTCCGGCAGGATGACGGCCGCCGGCCGCCGCTTGCGGTTCGGAGATTCCCCGGCGATCTTGCGCACCTCGGCCGCCAGCACGTCCGGCAAAAGCACATTCTGCTCGACCGGCGAAACGCGCACCACGCCCGCGTCGAGCGGCGCGAAGCCGGTGCGGCGCTCCTGCCCCAACCGTGCGTAAGCGATGCCGGCTTCCGAGATCTCGCAGACCAATTCCGGCGGCGGATCTTTGACCAGGCTTGTGAGACGGCGCCAAAGGCTCATAGTGTCGGTTCTTTCAGCCCTCGATGAAGGTCACCTTATTAATCTCGCGCAAGGTGGTAATGCCCTGCACCACCTTCGCCAGCGCCGATTCCCGCAGGAACGTCATGCCTTCCTCTCGCGCGGCGCGCTTGATTTCGGTGCTGGGACGCTTGTCCAGGATCATTTGCCGGATGCGCTCGCTCAGGTCCAGCAGTTCATGGATGGCGGTGCGCCCGTGGAATCCCGTTCCGCCGCACTCGAAGCAACCCGCGCCTTCGTAGAACGGCCTCGCCCGCCACTCGCCGGTGTCCAGGCCGCTCTCCACCAAGTACGAATCCGGGTACTGCACCTGTTTCTTGCAGTGCGAGCAGATCACGCGCACCAACCGCTGGGCCAGGATGCAGTTGAGAGAGCTGACGAAGTTGTAAGGCTCCACGCCCATGTTGAGGAAGCGGCCGATCACGTCCAGCACGTTGTTGGCATGCACGGTGGTGAATACCAGGTGGCCGGTAAGCGCCGCGTTGATGGCGATCTGCGCGGTCTCCTGGTCGCGAATCTCGCCCACCATGATCTTGTCGGGATCGTGCCGCAGGATCGAGCGCAACCCGCGCGCGAACGTCAGACCCTTCTTCTCATTGACCGGGATCTGTGTGATGCCCTTGATCTGGTACTCGACCGGGTCCTCGATGGTGACGATCTTGTCTTCGTCGTTCTTGATCTCGCTCAGTGCCGCGTACAGCGTGGTGGTCTTGCCCGAACCGGTCGGCCCGGTTACCAGCACCATGCCGTAAGGCTCCTTGATGTAACGCCGGAAGTTGATGAGATCCTCGTTGGAAAAGCCCACCACGTCGAGCGAGAGCTGGGCGAACTTCTCGCTCATGGACTCCTTGTCGAGCACGCGCAGCACGGCGTCTTCGCCGTGTATGGTGGGCATGATGGACACGCGGAAGTCGATCAGCCGGTTCTTGTATCGCACCCGGAAGCGGCCGTCCTGCGGCACGCGGCGCTCGGCGATGTCCAGTTCGCTCATGACCTTGATGCGCGAAAGGATGGTGGAGTGCCACTCCTTGGCGATGGGGGGCATGGCGTAGTGCAGCACGCCGTCGATGCGGTACTTGATGGCCACTTCGCTGTCCCGCGTTTCGATGTGAATATCGGAGGCGCGCCGTTCCAGGGCGTTGAAGATGGTGGTGTCCACCAGCTTGATGACCGGGGCGATGTCGCTGTCGCTGGCGCTGAGCTTGTCGATCGAAAGCGTCTCGTCCTGCGCGTCTTCGTCGGCCACCACGTCGAGGGTGAAGCCTTCAGTCACCTCTTCGAGCACGCGCTGCGACTGCTCGGTCTTTTTGAGCAGGTCCGAGATCTGCGACAGCGTGGCGATGCGCACGCGCAGTTTCTTTTTCAGCAGCAACGAAATCTCGTCGATCAGGTTCAGGTTGCGCGGGTCCGCCAGAGCGATTTCCAGCGTGCCGTTCTCGGCTCGCAGCGGCACGAAGTTGTAACGGAACATCAAGTCGACCGGAACTGACCGGAACAGGTCGTGGTCGATGTGGCACTCTTTCAGGTCAACGAATTCCCAGCGGTAGCGTGCGGCCAGCGCCCGCGCCTCGTCCGCTTCCCGTTCGAGGTCCACCGCTTTCACGCGATCCGCACCCATGTCAGCCAAACCTCCTTTCCGCTACCTCAACGTATCCGCCAGCGAGAAGATGGGCAGATACAGAGCTACCAGCACGAAGGCTACGAAAGTGCCCATGAAAATCATGATGGCGGGCTCGATGAGCGAAAGCGCGGCGGTCATCTGCGTGTTCACGTCATCTTCGTAAAACTCCGCCACGCTCGCCAGCATGGCCGGCAGCGCGCCCGTGGATTCGCCTACTTCAATCATATCGATGGAAAGACCCGGGAAGATGCCCGTGCCGCCCAACGCGCTCGAAAGCGACTCGCCTTCCAACACTTTTTGCCGCGCCGTGTCGAGGCTCCGCCGCAGCAGCCTGGACGAGATCGAATCGGAAGCCGTTTCGATGGCCTGGATCAGTGGAATGCCGCCGGTCAGCAGCGTGCTCAGCACGCGCGATAGTTGCGCGACCTGGAACTTGACCCAGATACTCCCCAATAGCGGCGTCCGCAGCTTGACCGAGTCGATGCGCACCGACGCCGCTTCCCCCCGCGCCCACAGCCTGAACAACACGATGACTGCCGCCAGCCCGCCCACGCCCACCAGGACGTAATTACGCGCCGTGGTGCCCACCGCGATCAGGATCTGCGTCGCCACCGGCAGGTTTGCCTGCATACTTTCATAAAGCTTGGCGAAATTCGGCACCACATAGGTCACAAGGAACACGATCAGTGCAGTGACCAGCACTATCAGAAACGCGGGGTAAAGCAACGACAGCAGCAGTTTCTTCCGCACCGCCAGGGCCAGCTTCTGGTAGCTGAGATATCGGTCCAGCACTTCCGGGAGGCTGCCGCTCTTCTCGCCGGCCATCACGCTGGTCACGTAAATGGGCGAGAATACGCCGGACGCGCGGAAAGCCTCCGACAGTAGCGCTCCGTTGCGCACGTCGTCGCGAACCTGCTTCACATAACGGCCCAACTTGGGATCGGTGAGGCGGTCCGCCAGAAGATCCAGGCTCTTAAGGATAGGCAGGCCCGCGCGTATCAGCGTCACGAACTGCTGATTGAAGATCAGGAACTTTTCGAGATTGATCTTGCGGCCGCGCTTGGCCAGGGTGCCGGAAAACGGCGCCATCGTCGAGCGGGGACGCACTGTGTAGATCAGGTAGCCCTGTTCGGTGTAACGGTCGCGGATCTCCTGTTCGGAATCCGCTTCGATGGTCTGCTGGCGGATCTCTCCGCGGCTGTCGGCGTACTTGACTACCCATTCCGCCACGGTCAGGGCCTCTGGTCGTCCTCGTCCAGGGCTTCCACGAATTCGGCGCCCGGGGGCAGTTTGAAACGGAACAGCGAATCGTCGATCGGCGGGTTCAACTTCTCGCCGTCAAAAGAGTATTCCAGAACAGAGCGGTCCTGTCCGTGCACCAGCAGGTGCCGGATGGAGTAGGCGGGCGAAACCAGGAACTCGACCTCGTTGTACGGCAGCCGGTTGGACTTGGTCTTGGCCTTGATGAACGTGTCCGAGCCTTGTGAGGTGGATGTGAAAGACTGGAACTCCCGGTCGAAATCGAGCTTACCGAGCAGGAACGCCAGGGGCGCGCGCAAGTCCTCGCTTTCTTTCAGCTTACTCTTCTCGGCGCGGTTCGACGACGGGCTGTAGAAGTAGACGAATTTGCCGTCAGAGACGAACAGCTTCCCGGCCGGATGCGAGTATTCCCACCGCATGCGCCCCGGCTTGCGCAGCCACAAATGGCCGGATTCGGTGCGCGTCCGGCCTTGCATCGTATATCGTTGAGAGAAAAAGACTTCGAGGGTCTTCGCGCGATTGTAGCGCTGCTCCACGGCTTTCAGCAGAGTATTGAGCGGCGCCTCGGCGGCAAACGCCGGCGCCAAAACAAGCCACACTCCTATCGCGACTGCTTTCACACTAGCTCTGACGCTCCGCGCTCCTAAAACGTGCAACCGAATCAGCGAATTGGAGCCCTGCGGATGTGATAGGATCGCAGACGTCTCACGCCCGGTGAGATCCGAAGGAGGATCGCATGTTCCGTCGCGGATTCCTGACTGCCACGCTCAGTGCCGCCTCTTGTTCGGGAGGTGCCCCAGGACAAGTTAAGCCATTAGGCGTCTATGACATACGGGAGTACGGCGTAAAGGGCGGGCGCGCCCGCAACGAGGCGCCCCGGTTCCAGGCCGCTATCGACGCCTGCCACGCCGCAGGCGGAGGCACCGTCTACGTGCCGCCCGGCGAATACCTGAGCGGGACGCTGTGGCTCAAGAGCCGCGTGACGCTTTACCTGGAAGCCGGGGCCGTGATCTATGCGAGCACCAAACCGGAGGACTATCCAGCGGGAGCGGCGGAATTGATCACCGCGCGCAAGGCCGAGTACATCTCCATCCTCGGCCCGGGTGTGCTGCACGGCGGCGGTGTCGCCGACCTGGGGCGGCGGCCCGGCTTCGCCGACGAACCGCGTCCGAAGTTCCGTACCCGGGTCATTCTTCTCGAAGATTGCCGGCATGTGATCTTGCGGGATTTCACCATCCTCTATAGCGATTCCTGGGCCTGCCATCTGCGGTTCTGCGAAAAGGTCGTCGTTGATGGGGTCACCGTCCTCAACAACTACTTCCGCACCAATAGCGATGGCATCGACCCGGAATCCTGCCGCGACGTGCGCATTTCCAATTGCCACATCACGGCCGGCGACGACTGCATCTGCCTCAAGACCGACAAAGGCGTCCCGTGCGAGGACGTCGTTGTCACCAACTGCACCACCGAGAGCATCGCCACGGCCATCAAACTGGGCACCGGCTCTTTCGGCGACTACCGCAACATCGCCATCTCGAACTGCACCGTACGCAACTCTACGGTCGGCGTCGGCTTCTTCATCAAGGACGGCGGCGCGATCGACGGCGTCACGGTTTCCAACCTGACGATCGAAACGCTGCGCGATTCCATGCAGGTGAACCCGGAACGTCTGCGCAACATGATCTACCCGATCTTCATGGACATTGAGAAACGGCACGACAATTCGGCCATCGGTGCGATGCGTAACATCCTGTTCAACAACATCTTCATCCGCAGCGACAACGGCATTCTCATCCAGGGCATGCGCGAAAGTATCATCGAAAACCTGACGCTTTCAAACATCTGCTTCCGCGTTTCCGCCGCATTCGATTACAGCCAGAAGAAGAAGCATGCCGGAGGGACCATCAATCCGAAGGACGACCGTCTGACCATCTACGCCCGGCACCCGTCCTACTGCACCATCGCCAACGTGCGCAACCTGCTGGTAGACAACTTGAGCGTGCAAGTGGACAGCAAAGTGCAGGAGCGGTTCCCGCGTTCGGCGCTCGCGCTGATGAACGTAGACGGCGCGATGCTGCGCGCGGTCCGCGGCGGTAGGCCAGCCGTCGAGCAGCACGATTCGAGAGGAGTATCGACATCTTGATCGAAGAGACTTTCGACAAGCCCGATCTGAATCCCCAACTCACTTGGTTCAATGAGCCGGAGGAGTGGGCAGTGGACACCGTGTCGCACCGGCTGGTCGTGATGCCAGGCGCCGGGACCGATTTTTGGCAGAAGACCCACTACGGCTTCCGGGCCGACAATGGGCACTTCCTGCGCGCACGCGTTACCGGCGATTTCGTCATGACAGTGGAAGTGTTCTTCCATCCGCGGCATCAGTACGATCAAGCCGGTCTGATGGTGCGCTTTTCAGCCGGCTGTTGGCTCAAGACCTCGGTCGAATACGAACCCGAGGGACCGGCGAAGCTGGGCGTGGTGGTGACGGCCGGCGGTTTCTCGGACTGGTCCGTACGGGACTTCCCCCGCGAGCACAACTCGGTCGAGCTGCGGGTCCGGCGTGAGGGCGCCGATTTCCTGGTGGACTCCCGGGAGAGCGCTGCGGCGGAGTGGAACATGATCCGCATGGCGCACCTTGCAGGCGTCGAAGGGAAGGAAGCGCAGTGCGGCCTTTACGCCTGCAGCCCGAAAGCCGCCGGCTTCCGCGCCGAATTCGCCGGGCTGGAGATTATGCCAGCTGCTGCCTTACACCAGTTGGATCGTCTCTGAATCCGCGTCGAACAGGGCCACCTTGTTGTGCAGGTGGGACTGCATGGCCATGATGAGGGGCACTTGGACTCGATAGGCCAGTTCCAGGTCGCCGCGCGGCGTGCCGCGGGTGCGCACACAGTTCAGAAAGTCCTTGATGTGCGCGATGGCCAGGTTCGAGTGGCCCTCGCCGCGTGTTTGCGTGTCGGTGGGAAGCTCCTGCCGGGGCTTGTCGACGCCCTTCATCGGCTCCAGCGTGATGGCCAGATCCGATTTGCGCGCCGTGCCTTCCGAGCCTCGCACCAGCGTCTCGATGCCGACGTAGTTCACGAAGCTGCCCAGGAAAGCGATATCCATTCCCTGGGGGTATTGGATCAACAGGTCCATCGTGTCCGGCACGTCGCGCAACCCGCCGTAATAGAACCGCCCGCCTGTTGCCACCACCTTCTTGGGGAAGCCCGCGTCAAGCATTTTCACCAGCGGCGTGAGCATGTGCGGATAGGTGTCGGTAAGCGGGCCGCCCGAATAATCCATATACAAGCGCCACTGGAATAACCGGCTCACGGTGAACTCCCGGCGCGGCGCATCGGCCTGGGCGGTCTCCCAATCCACGCCGACGCCGGGTTTGGCGTTGGGATCGTCGATGGGCATGCCGGCCTCGCCCGAATCGCCGCGGCGGAAGTAGCAGCTCTGCGCGTGGACCACCTTGCCGATGGCGCCCTGGCGGATCTGTTCGCCCGCGCGTTCCCACACCGTGTCGGAAACGTACTGCGTGCCGACCTGAACCACGCGCTTCAGCTTGCGATTCTCGTGCACCAGTTCCTTGAGCCTGTCGAACTGCGCCCAATGCGTCACCGGCTTCTCGCAATAGACGTCCTTGCCGGCGCGAATCGCATCCATGGTGTTGAAGACATGCTGGCGGTCCGGTGTGGCGATGATGACCGCGTCCAGGTTCGGGTCCTTCAGCATGTCCGCGGTGCGCGCGTATCCCTTGGCCTTGAACGCCACTTCGGCGCGTTCCAACCGTGGCTGGTAGATGTCGCACACGCTTACCAGTTCCACCGGCTCGCCCTGCTCGGTGAACTGCTGGATGGTCTTGCCGAGGTAGGTTCCCCGGCCTCCGGCGCCGATCAATCCGACGCGGAGTTTCTTCTGGGAGGCGCTGGCTTGCGCCATGGCGCGAGCGGCCAAACCGGCCCCGGCCACGCCCGACAGGAATTGCCTGCGATCTGATTCGGTCATGATTGATCTCCGACGGTTCGAGTATATATCAGCGTGCCGGGATCGGCACGAACTCGAGCGTGCGCGCCTGCCGGGCACCCGAAGCGAAGTTGAAATCGCAACGGATGATCAGCGAACTGTCGTTGGCATCCTTGGCGACATAGAACCCTTTGGGATTCTTCATGGCCAGTCCCTTGGGCGCACGCACGAACACGTTGCCCCGGTATCCGGCCGGACGCGTCGCTTCGATCGTCAAGGAGCCAGCGTCCGGATTCCACTGCGCGTTCACGATCTCGGCCTGGCCCTGGCGCACATGCATGTCGGTGGAGGCCACCCAGGGATGCGCACGCTCTCGCGCGATGCGCAGAAGCTTCACGGATTGCCCTGGGACGGCGAAGCGGATCGAGCCCTTGTGCACGCCCAGGTAGCGTTCGTTCCAGAAGTCCCACACAATGTAGGACGCCGCAGGATCGAGGCCCAGCCGTTCAAAAGCGATGTCCTCGTCGAGCGCCTTTGAGCGATAGTTGAACACCGCCACCAGGTCCCACTCGTCCCAATCACGCTTCACCTTCAGGTGGAACGTTTCGGGCCAGGCGGGCTCGGGCTTGTCGAAAAGGTCGAGCGGATGCGCCGCCTCGGGCAAGCGCGGGAACACCTGCTTTACCATGGCCAACCGCTCCTCGCTCATGCGCGAGATGTCGTCGCCCAGCATCAGAGGGCTGCCGTTGATGCCGAAGATGGTGGTGGTGATCTGCGCGTCGGAGACAGCGATGGGCTTGTCGATGGTCATCACGTTGCCCGAATCGGCCAGGTACAGCTTGCGGTGCGTGAAGTAGTTGCTTGCCAGGGCGTTGGTTGCGGCGCGGTGCGAAGTCCAGTATTCGGCGCGGTTGATCATGAAAGTCCCGGGATAGAAGCCCTTGCCGGGACCATCCAGCGCGCGGCCCTCGCCGTAGTCGGTACCCACGCGGTTGGCCGCCACCAAGCCCACGTTCAGCAGCGTCGGACCGGTGCTCGGCAGCAGATACGTATCTTTGCCGGCCGCTTCGCTGATCACCTTCATGCCGGTTCGGAACGCCTGCGGGCCGGGGATGAGCGAACGGTCGTAATAACCGTCGGGGATGTGGTTGCCGGGGGTGGTGCCGGAGACGGCGTCCTGGAAGTCGATCATGTAGTAGCGCACGCCCCATTCGCGGTACGTGGTGAAGACTTTCCGGTGGAATGCGTGCGTCTTGGGATGCGTGGGGTCGAGCGCGTACACTTCGCCGATCTCGCGGTGCGGCACGGCAAGCGGTTTGCCGTCCTTAAGCAACAGCGCGTCGCGGAATTCCTCGACTTTGTCTTTGAGCCGGGAACTGAGCCAGAAAGCACCGCACCAAAGCCCGAGCTTGAAGTCCTTCTTCGCCAGTTCGCCGATCAGTGCCTGCGGTCCGCTGGGGAACAACTTGTAATTCCAGCGCAGCCAGTTGCCGGGTTGTTTGTCCTCCAGGTTGCCAATGCTCACCCAGAGGTATTCAATGTCGAGGCCAGGCAGGCGCTCGCGGATCGCGTGCGCATTACGCAGCACCACCTCTTCGTAACGCTCGACGTTGAAGCCGTCCACCCAACTCCAGCCCACCCAGCCCGCCGGAATCTTGGGCCAGATGCTCACCTTGTACCGGGACTGGACGAGGCTCGCCCACGTGTCCAGCTCGGCGTACGGATCGGTTCCCGCTGCCAGGCGCAGCTTCTCGGTCGAGACCGTCGCGCCCGCGGGGAGTTCGAAGCCCTCGAAGTCGCAATAGGTGCTCAATGCCGGCACGCCGCGCGCCTTGTCCCAGGTGAGTTCGTGCACGGTGCTGATGCGGTCGTAGGTAATGAAGCCCAGATGCAATGCGGTACGCGAGGATGGGTTGTAGATCTGCACCAGCGTCTTGCTCTTGCGCGGCTTCTCCATCGAGTTCAGTTTTGCGACGGGGGAAGGGTTCTGACAGCCGGATTCCAGGAATGCGACGGCGTCCTCGGGTGCCGCGCCCAGGTTGAGCACGCTCACGTCCACGAGCCTCGCGCGGCCCAGTTTCACGGCGGCGGCGCCTGCGTTGTGGATGGAGCTTTCGATGATGGCCGACGAGGCGTCGGTGCCTACGCCGAAGTTGACAGTCCACTCGACGGCCGGCTCGACAAAGCGCAGAACCAGCCGGCCCGTGTCGCCACCGGTACCCTTGGCCGGCACGGCATCCTCGGCCCACAACGTCTTGCCGTTGACATCCAGGCCAAGGCGGGCGTTCTGGATCGTCTCACCAAAGCTGAAGCGCCGCTTGGCCGCGTCCACGCGCAGGGGCTGAGCCCACAGCGAGGCTGCGCCAACAATCAACACTGGGATGAGTCGTGCAGGTTTCATGATGAACCCCTAGCGTGCTAGCTCCGCGCACTCTTCGAGTGTCCACTCTGGCACTCCACCGGCGCGGCTGGCAACCAGAGCGCCCAGCCGGTTGGCAAAATCGCCGATCCGCCCCGCGGGCCATTTCTCGCCCATGCCATGGAGAAACGCGGCGGTGAAAGCGTCGCCGGAGCCGACCGTGTCCACCACCTTCACCTTGTAGCCCGGGACTTCGGCGAACTCGCCCCCCACAAGCACGGCGCATCCGTGCGCGCCGAGCGTGACGCACACCGCGTCCCAATTGTAGCGGGCCGACCAGGAGCGGCAGAACGCCTCGATGGAGCCCGCGCCGTCTCCGAACATGCGTTCCATCTCCACCACTTCATCGTCGTTCAGCTTTACGACGTTGGCTTGGGGAAGTAGCCCGGCGATCAGTTCCGGGGTATAGGATTCTTTCCGCAGATTAATGTCGTAGAGCCGGCGCGCCTGCGGGTTGTCGTCGATCAGCCGCTGGAGCAGCGCGCGGATCGAGGGATCCATCTGGTGCAGCGTGCCGAAGGCGATCCAATCCGGCCGCCACTTCGCAATCGCCGCGAAATCGCTCTCCGACAGCCGCAGCAGGTCGTAGGCCGCCGGGCGGTGGATGGTGAAGGTGGGCTTCCCCGCCGCATCCAATGCCACCGTCACGACGCCCGTGGGCGCCTGGACGCGGCGTATGAAATCGGTTCTCAGGCCCATGCCCTCGGCCTGCGCCAGGACCGCGTCTCCGCGCGGGTCCTCTCCGACCGCGCTCAGGAAGAGCACTTCATGACCCAGCCGGTGGGCGTGATAACAGAAATTAAACGGCGCACCGCCCAGTTTCTCCCGGTCCGGGAAGACATCCCAGAGCACTTCTCCGATGCTGAGGATCCTCATGGCTTTTCTAACAAGACTACACTACTCGTCTGCCAGGACGGCTTCGATCAGCCGTGGGCCCCGTTCGCGCATGGCGGCGCCGAATTGGGCGGCGAATTCCGCGGCTGTCGTGGCGCGCGTTGCCTCCACGCCTTGTCCGCGCGCGAGCGCCACCCAATCCAGATCGGGGTGGCCGATGTCCATCATCTCGGCCGCCCGCGGTCCCGCTTCCGCCGCGCCTGTGCGGCGAAGTTCGATGTTCAGGATGCGGTAACTGCGATTGGCGAAGATTACCGTCACCACGTCCAGGTTCTCGCGCGCCATGGTCCAGAGTGCCTGCAGCGTGTACATCCCGCTGCCGTCGGCTTCGAGCGCGATCACTTTGCGCCGGGGGCAGGCCAGCGCGGCTCCCACGGCGACGGGCAAGCCTTGTCCGATGCTTCCGCCGGTCACGGGCAGGTAATCGAACGGCGGCGCGTCTTCGAGTTCCCGCCAGACAGCTTCGCCGGACGAGACCATCTCGTCGGTGATGATGGCGTCATCCGGCATCAGGGCGGCAAGGGTACGGCCGATTGTTTGCGCGGTGAGTGCGCCGTCGCGCGGGAGCTCCGGTCGCAGCGTTGCCGCGGGGGCAGGAGCCTTTCTCGCGCCGCACTCTTCGGCCAATGCTTCCAGCGCGCCCGTTCCGTCCTCTTCAGGCGTAGCCAGCACGTGCATGGGGCAATCCGGCGGCGCCATCAGGCTCGGCAAATTCGGATAGCCGAAAAATGATACCGGCGGATACGCCTCCACCAGGATCATGTGTTCAATGCCGGCAAGCGACTCGAGAGCCGGCTCGGGGAAGTAAGGGATCTTCTCGGGTGCGAAGCGCACCGCGCCGCGCTGCATCCGCGCCGCATAGCGGTCCGCGAACACCCGGACGCCGGTTGCTTCGGCCAGCTTCGCCGCGGCATTGAGTGCCCGGTCGAGCAACGCCTTCCCGCTGAGCAGCATCGCCGCCGAGCGGCCTGATCGCAGGATTTCGGCGACGGTGCGAATCCGTTCGGCATCCGGCAACTCGCGTACGGGGCGGGCGATTGCCTCGCCGGGCGCGCCCGCTTCGCTCCAAGAGTAATCCGCCGGCACGATCAAAGTGGCCACCTGTCCTGGGGGCTGGAGTGCCGCCGTGATGGCTTCGATGGCCGCCGCCCCCATCCGTCCTGGAGACGTGAGGGTGTGGACCCAGCCTGAGACGGGCCTCGCTAGTTGCTCAATGTCGGTGGTCAGGGGTGCATTAAAGGACAGGTGCTGCGTGGAATGCTGGCCGACGATGCTCACCACCGGCGAGCGCGCTTTGCGCGCGTTGTGGAAGTTCGCCAGGCCGTTGGCCAGTCCCGGCCCCAGGTGCAGCAGCGTAACGGCAGGTTTGCCGCTCATGCGGGCATATCCATCCGCCGCGCCCGAAACCACGCCTTCGAACAGGCACAGGACGCTGCGCATGCCCAGGGCGCGGTCCAGCGCTGAGACAAACTGCATTTCGCTCGTGCCCGGGTTCATCAGGCACAGATCGAGGGAATTATTCAGGAGCGTGCGCAGCAGACACTCGGCGCCGGTCATGGGTGGGAAGGGCCGCCGCGTGCTTCAACGGCGGCCCGGATCAGAGTTCACGCGAAGTGGTACTTGCGGGTGGTCTCGTTCCAGATCACCTTCTTGCCGTTGCGGTACGACAGCGTCGCCAGGTGCCCGCTGATGGCGGCCTGCTGGCCTACGGTCGGCGCCGCGATTACCTTACCCTTCCCCTGGGTGGCTTCCAGCCAGTTGCGCAGGTGGGCCTGCACGCTCGCATTGTCCGCGTCGGGATCGGTTTCGTGAATTTCCTGACGGGCTTTCACCTTGGCCGGCACACCCGGGAACTTCTCCGGATAGAAATGCAACTCACGGCGGCTGAGCACCTCGATGGTGCCTTCGTTGCCCATGAACTGCTCGCCGTACCCGTAGTGGACGTTGCCGAAATAGCAGCTATAGTTGATGTGGAACTTGTTCGGATACTCGTAGATGGCGCTGATGGTGTCAGGCACTTCGCGGTCGTCGGTAGCACTACCCCAACGGTAAACGCCGCCGCTTGCCATGCAGCTCAACGGCACGGTCTTGCCACATACAAAGTTGGTGATGTCGGTCTGGTGCACCAACAGGTCGGTCGAGATGCCGCCCGAATAATCCCAATACAGGCGCCACTGGTAGAAGCGGCGCTTATCGAACGGGCGCTTCGGCGCCGGGCCCAGGAACTTCTGCCAGTCGGTGTTCTGCTCGGTGGCGTCGGCCGGGATCTGATAGCGCCATGCGGGGTTCGTGTCGGGCGAGTTGCGATACCAGAACGCGCGCACGTAGTGAACGTCGCCGATGAGTCCTTGAGCGATCAGTTCCTTGGCCTTCTGGTAGAACTTGTTGCTGCGGTTCTGCGTGCCGACCTGGATCACCTTGTCGTAACCGGCCGCCGCCTTCAACACCACTTCCCCTTCCTCGATGGTGTGCGCGAGCGGCTTCTCGACGTAGATGTGCTTCTTCGCCTTGATGGCCGCCAGCGTCATCGACTGGTGAAGATGTTCCGGCGTGGCGATGACCACGGCCTCCACGGACGGATCCGCGAGCAGATCGCGGTAATCGGCATAGGTCTTCGGTTCGTTCTTGCCCATGGTTTGCACGCGGTCCTTGGCGCGCGCCAACCGGCCCGTGAACGCGTCGCAGACGGCGGTGATCTGGAATTCGTCCGGAGAGCCTTTGTAAAGCATCTCCATAAGGTAGTAGCCACGGCTTCCGGTGCCGATGAATCCGACGTTCACCTTGTTGTTTGCGCCCAGCGAGCGCACGACGGCGGGGCCCGTCGCCAGGGCGACGCCGGTGGAACGTGTCACGAAACTGCGGCGGGAAAGGTTCTCACTCATGATCACGAATCTCCTTCTTAAGAACGGGTTTGATAATACAGCATAGCAACGATGGGGATTTACTTGCCGGGTATGAAAAAAGCCGGGCGCCCGTCGGACGCCCGGCGAAGGTTCGCCACCTTGCCGCTCGGAGGATCGGCCCGGTAGCTTGTGGAGGAGACTCTTATGCTAGGCCAGGAGTCCGCCGTGCCCCAGGCTGGCGAGTTCCCAGCCGGACACACGGTAACGGGCCAGCAGCGGAGGCAGCAGCAGGTCCACGACGTTCGGTTTGGCTGAGCGCGAGCACCCCGGCGCTGAAATCAACGGCAGATCGTCCTTGTACGCCAGCATCATCAGGTTGCCCGGCTCGACGGGCGCGAGAAACCGCTCGACCTGGCAGCCTATGCGCACCATGGCGCGTCCAATGACGTCTTCCGGCCCCGCCGGGGCCGTGGTAGACGCGATGAGAATCACCGTGGGCCGAGCCCGTATAAGATGTTCCAGGCTCCTGGCGACCGAAGCTTCGTCCTCCACTGCCGCGAGCGCGTACTGCGGTGCAGTTCCGTAACGCACCAACCGTTGCTGCATGATGCTCTGGAACAACTGGCGTGCCCGCTCGCCGTCCGCGGGATCCGAATACAAGACGCCCACCGTAGCGTCCCTGATGGGCCGTGCCTGCAGGATCGGGCCCCGTTCCTTCAGGATGGACACCATGGCGTCGACCTGCGCCCGCGCCACCGCGAAGGGCGCGCTCTTGATCGTGGCGATCCGTTGGCCGGCCTTTGCGTGCGAGAAGTTCAGCGAGGTGGCAATCACTACGCTCGAAGTGCAGTTGATCTGCTTGAGCAATTCGTCGTCCACCAGCACGCAACAATCTTCCGTGGCGACAAGGTTCGCGCGGCCGCCCGCGGCGGGCCGGATCTCCAGGCAACCGCACCCCATCTCCTGACCCACCACAACCACCGCCTCATCTTCGCCGACCTCGCCAGCCTCCAACTCCGTGACCCAGACGTGCCTGAGACCCTCGGTTTCAAGCAGTTGCACGTCCTCTTCACGGATGATATGCCCTTTGGCCAGGAGCTTCCTGCCGCCAGGTTTGAAAATCGTGCAGCAAAGCACGCGTCCGGCGGATTCTTTTACTTCGACAGTCTGCGCCTTCATAACCGTTTCCTTAGGTCGTTTAGCCCTGATGCCCTACGATTATACACAGACTTTGTGTGAAACCTTACAAGTTTTTCTCACATTACTTTCAGGAATTAATAATCAAGATTTGACGAACCGCGAAACGCGGACTACCGACAAGCCAGGATGGGGAGTATTACAGGTTCTTCGCCTTTTGTTTGCGTGAGCGTGGAGGCGTCGCCCGGGCGCAGGATCTTGCGCATGGCGATTTCGTCGCAGCGTTGGAATTTCGGGCACCGCAGGCAATCTTTCCATGCCTTCAGGGGTAGTTCGCCGCGATCAACCACTATGAACCCGAGTTTCTCAAAGAACTTCGGAACATAGGTGAATGCAAAGAGCAATTCCAGGCCGAAATCACGAGCTTCTTTTTCCAGAGCTTCCACCAGGATTCTGCCCAGGCCCTGGGATTTGAATGCAGGATCGACGGCCAGCGAGCGGACCTCGGCGGCCGCGGATCCATAGAAGTGCAACGCGGCGCACCCCAGCGTACGCTCACCGGAGCAAATCACCGTGAAATCGCGGATATTCTCCGACATCTCGAACGCGGTGCGCGACAGCATGGCGCCCTCGGCGGCGTACGCGTTGATCAGCGCGAGCAGACTCGGCACGTCCTGCATGCGCGCCTTGCGCACCATGAGCGCCGGATTTGCGCCAGTCTCAGGCACCGGTCTTCTCCGCCTGCCTCATGCGCGTGCCGATTTGCTCTCCCGCGCAAATACGCTGGATCACGTCCGGCAAGGCGCCCGGAACGATGAGAACCTGCTCCACGCCGTTGTCCAGAGCCGCTGTGGCGGCGTTCAGTTTTGCCTGCATGCCGCCGGTAGCAACACCCGCTTCGATGAGCCCGGCAGCCTGCGCCGGGGTGATCGAAGGGAGAACCGAGCCTTCCGCGCCGCGCACGCCGTCCACGTCCGTGAGAAACAGCAGCGTGGACGCGTGCCAGCCCGAAGCGCAGGCCACCGCCATCTGGTCCGCATTCACATTGTAGACGCGGCCTTCGGCGTCGCCCGCTACGCAGGCTACCACAGGCATATACCCGGCCGACGTAAGCACATCGAGGATTCCGGTATTGGCGCGTACGGGTTTGCCCACAGCGCCCAGCGCCGGGTCCATCTGTACGGCTTCCACCAGGCAGGCATCGATGCCGCTCAACCCAACCGGTTTCGCCCCGGCGCGGATGAAACTTCCCACGAGTTCGTGGTTCACGCTTCCGGCGAACACTTTCAGGATGGCGTCCAGGACCTCGGGCGTGGTGACGCGCAACCCGTTCACGAATCGGCTCTCGACCTTGCGTTCTGCAAGGTACCGGGTCATCTGCTTGCCGCCGCCGTGCACTACGGTTACCGCGTGGCCCTGCGTTGCCAGCGCATGGATCTCCCGCGCCAGCCGGTCGCGCGATTCCGGCGCGTCGAGCAGAGTGCCGCCAAGTTTGACAAGGAACTTCACAGCAGGCCCTCCGTCTCGGAGAATCCCATGATGAGGTTCATGTTCTGGACGGCCTGTCCCGCGGCGCCCTTTATAAGGTTGTCGATCACGCTCACCACCACGCCGCGTCCGGTCGCGGTGTCCATCTTCACGCCGATGTCGCAGAAGTTCGTGTGCGCCACCGCGTGCAGGTCCGGAACCTTGCCGGGATCGTAGATGCGCACGAACGGCTCGCCCGCGTATGCCTTCTCGTAAGCCGCCACCACGCCAGCCGCGTCCACCGGCTTGGCGGCGCGGAAGTAGATGGTTTCCAGGATGCCGCGGTCCGCGGGGATCAGGTGCGCCGTAAACGAGAACTCGGCCTCCTCCAGGCCGCTGTTCATGAGCACTTCCGGGACGTGCCGGTGGTCCAGAATCGAGTAGGCTGAGAAATTGCCGGTCACTTCGCAAAAGCTGGATTTGAGGCTTGGCTTACGGCCCGAGCCGCTCACGCCGCTCTTGGCGTCGCAAACGATGCCGGCTTTACGGTCGGCGATTCCGTTCGCGATCAGCGGACGAATGGCGAGATTCGCCGCCGTCGGATAGCAGCCGGGGTTCGAAACCAGCGTGGCGGCGGGAATCTTGTCCCGGTAGAACTCCGGCAAACCATAGACCGCCTTGGCGAGCCAATCGGCGGCGGTGTGTTCTTCTTTGTACCACTTGCGGTGGTTGTCGGCGGTGCGCAGGCGGAACGCGCCGCTCAGGTCGACGACCTTGGCGCCTGCGTCGATCATGGACGGCGCTAGCTCCATGGAAACGTTCGCCGGCGTGGCGAGAAACACCACGGCGATCCCTTCGTCCCGAACGGCCTGGGGAGTGGCGGGAGCCACCTTCGGCCCCTTCCATCCGCGCGGATGCACGGCGGGTTCGGAATCCGAGCGATGTTCGAGCAGCACCGGCTCGGCCTGAGGGTGCCGCGAAAGGATGCGAATGAGCTCCGCGCCGCTGTAGCCGCGGAAGCCGACAATACCGACACGAATAGCCATCTGACTAATTATTCACTTTCGTGAATAATTATACCACGGAGGCGAGGTAGTGGGTCGGTTTGCGAATTGGGTCACCTAAAATATCACCGAAAGGTCACCTGTTGGGTCAAATGAAA